>NZ_JBBOCS010000001.1:910000-1905013 GCF_038002585.1 Solibacillus sp. FSL K6-4121 | reverse complement strand
CCCCACGTGCGAGTGCACCAGCCTGTAAAACTAGTCGACTCGCCTCCGGAATGGTCATGAAATAGCGTGTCATATTCGGGTCGGTTACTGTGACAGGACCACCTGCAGCAATTTGAGCCTTAAAGCGTGGTACGACTGAGCCGCGCGATCCTAAAACATTACCGAACCTTACCGCGGCAAATGTCGTCTTACTTTGTGTAGCCAAGTTTTGGACGATCATTTCCGCAATGCGTTTTGTGGCGCCCATTACATTGGGGGGATTTACCGCTTTATCTGTTGAGACCAGAACAAAGCGGTTAACTCCCATAATATGCGCCGAATCTGCCACATTTTTTGTACCAAAAACATTATTTTTAATTGCCTCTAATGGATTAGCTTCCATTAAAGGCACATGTTTGTGTGCAGCAGCATGATAAATCGCATCAGGCTTATACGTACGGATCACTTCAAAAATTCGTTCTCGATCCTGGACATCTGCGATAATCGGAATAATATCAATGTTCGTATTTCTGAAAATTTCAGTTAATTCCATATGGATTGTGTATATCGAGTTTTCTCCATGACCGAGTAACAGTAATTTTTTTGGTTGGAATTTTATCACCTGTCGGCAAATTTCCGAACCAATCGATCCACCAGCACCTGTTACTAAAATAACTTTATCCGTAATCCCTTCAGATATGGCAAGCATGTCAAGCTTCACTTCATCACGGCCAAGTAAATCTTCAATATTGACATCCTGCATATCATTTACGGTTACTTTACCTGTCAGTACATCTTCTATTTTTGGCATAATTTTTACTGTTGCATTCGTTGTAGAACAACGCTCAAATAATGCTTTCATTTCACTTTTTTGAAGGGAAGGTACAGCTAAAATAATTTCCTCTACACCTTTTGCTTCTACAATTTTTTCAATATCTTTAGTTGTTCCTAGAACACGATAATCCATTATCTTTAAATGTTTCTTATTAATATCATCATCCACATAACCGACAATTTTATATTCCGAGTGCGAATTACGACTTATATTACGTGCTAGTATTGTACCTGCCTGACCGGCACCTACGATTAAGACACGAATCGTTTCTCCGTCAAATTTTATTTGTTTACGATCATGAATCATCCTTAATAAAAAGCGTGAGCCTCCGATCATAACAATATGGAGGAGCCAAGTAATTGTGAGTACACGGAAATAAATATCTCCATTAATGAACTGCTGCATAAGCATCGCCATCGCTACAGAAATGGTCACAGCCAATCCGATAATAACCAATTCTTTAATAGAAGCAACAGACCAGACACGGCTATAGAGCTGGTAGAAGTTTGCGACAATATGGTGGGCTATTAGTAGTGTAATAGCACTAATGAATAGTGTTTGATTTGTGTAAATACTCATTGTAGGATGCAGCAGCCAATAGCTTACATAAATCGCGGTCAACACGATGATGGAATCTAGTATAAAAAATACTGCATATCTTTTTCGATAGTTCATCACTATCCAACCTTTCTGTGCGAGGCTCTTAAACGAAAGACCACCATTTTTTCGATGTCATTTCCTGTGGTTCGTACACAATAAAATTTCTGTTTTCAATAATTCGCGCATTATTTTCTAAAAGAACATCTACTGCATCTAACTGTTTTTTCTTTTCCAAATAATCGAGTCCTGCCTCGAAAAGGAATGGCCGTGTCGATAAGTTATGGACATCCGAACCATACGTATGGACTAAGTTGGCTTTTACTAAATCGAGCGACAGTTTTTGAATAGATTTCCCAAAATGTCCTGCAAGACTTCCTGCTGTAATTTGCGCCATTGCCCCTTCCCTTACAAGTTCCTCTAACTTGCTTGGACGCTCGGCAATTGCTTTGTTACGCTCCGGATGGGCAATAATAGGAGTGATTCCTTTTTCCTGTAGGGCGATAATAATTCTTTTTGTAAATACTGGGACTGTACTGGACGGTAATTCAAGAAGCATATATTTGGAATTTGCTAAAGTCAAAATTTCCTTATTCTCCAACAAGGTTATAATGTTTTCAACTAAACGTACTTCATGGCCCGCATGAATTTTTAAGGGGATATTTTGTTTGTTCACTTGTTGCTGGATTATCGTAATTTGTTCCATTACTTTTTCATGCGAAACGTTGTACTGCGGGTGAAAGCTATGTGAAGTTGCAACAATTTCAGTAATGCCTTCATCCACGGCCTTTTGCATCATGTCGAGCGTCTCCTGCAATGCTTTCGGTCCGTCATCTACTCCAAATAAAATATGGCTATGCATATCAATCATCGTCTGTTCCCTCACTTAAGTTGTAAAAACAGGGGGATAACCCCCTTATTCTACAGCACCATAATATTGATAATAGTAGTGATCTTTATCAATTCTATAATTATTTAATATTGCTCCAATAACATTTGCTTTAGAAGCAAGAAGCATATCCTTCGCTTTAATCACATTATCTTTCTCAGCATCTCCTGAATTAATAATTAGAAGAGTACCTTCACATTTATTTGATAGAATTTGAGCATCTGTTACTGATAATACAGGTGGGGCATCGAAAACAATAATGTCATAGATATTTTTTACGTTGTCTATAAACTGGTCCATTGCCTTTGAAGCAAGCAATTCTGCTGGGTTTGGTGGAATTGGTCCACTCGTAATAACAGAAAGCCCCTCAATCTCCGTATTATGTATTACCTCATCAATCGTATGTTGACGTATTAGTACAGTTGATAAACCACTCACATTTCTTAATCCGAATGTATGATGGGTAGTAGGTTTACGCATATCACTATCGACCAGCAAAACCTTTTTACCCGATTGCGCAAATACTACTGCGATATTCGATGAATTTGTCGATTTTCCTTCTCCAGGAGTTGAAGAAGTGAGTACGATTGTTTTCAAATCTTTGTCAGGCATTGAAAAGTTAATATTTGTTCGGATCGTTTTAAACTGCTCGGATATGATTGACTTTGGACTGGAAACAGTAACTAACTGTCTTGCCAGTGTCGACGGTTTGGATTTTTTACGTTTAAACATTTTGAACATATGGAATCACACTCTCAACTTTCTCACATCATTTTTTTTTCTGAACTCGGTGTCTGGATGTTCTGCTGGCTTGTTCTTTTCGAATCTCTTCCATTTTAATAGGGCTCACTACACCAATGATCGGTAATCCAATGATTTCTTCCACATCTGATTCTGATTTTACCGTTGTATCCAAGTACTCTAGTAAAAATGCAAGGCCTACACCCATCATTAATCCGATTACAAGAGCAATAGCAACATTCAACATCTTGTTAGGTTTAATTGGGGTTGGATTTTCTGCATAAACAGCAGGAGATAGAATATTTACATTGTCGACATTCATCAATTTCGGTACTTCTTCTTTAAACACTTCTACTACTTGATTTGCCATATCGATAGCTACGTTATAGTTCTCATCCTGTACACTGATATTTAAAACTTGTGAGTTGTTCGCATTTGAAACTGTTATTTTTGATGCTAATTGACCTGGTGTTAACGGTAAATCTAAATTTTCAACTACAATCGATAAAATTGCAGGACTTTTAATAATCTCATTATATGTATTTATCAATTGCAAGTTTGATTGAATATCTGCTGATGTTACCTGCTGTGTCGCATCTTCTTTATTCTGGTTGACCAAAACTTGTGTACTTGCTTGATAAATCGGGGTTAAAATGTAAAAACTAACAACTGCTGCTAGTATTCCCGCAATTACTGTTAATGAAATTATTAACGCGGCCCTCTTCTTTAATGTTTTGAATATATCTTGTAGGCTTATAGTTTCTTCCAAAAGTGCCCGCTCCTTCATTAGCTTTTAACATTATACAACAAATAGTGAAATGGATACACAATTTATCCACATTTTTAAATAAAAAGATATTTTTGTAATGCACTAGTTATTATTACCCAAAATAAGGGAAAGGTTTGCATCACATTTGTCCCGGATAGCAAACCTTTAAGATTATCTAAAGTTCAATGCTTTGTCCATCATTTCTCCACGCAACGCTTCTTTAGTCGCTTTGTATTGTTCCGCAAAGCTCTGAGCATAAGACTTATCAAAGCCATTCGCCTGTAAATCTTTTTCAACTAGACCGACTACATAATTTACTGTTGAATCTGTAGAGGATTCGATCCCTCTAGCAGCGCCCATGTATTTTTTGTAAAAGTAACCGTAACTAACCGATTCCCCATTACTCTTTTTCGTTGAATATTCATTTGCCGCTTGACTAATTAAAGCATTCAGGCGAGCGCGTGATTGATTTTCAAGCATCTTAAACGTGTTTTCATATTTGGATTTAATAGTAGAAACCGTTACTTTTTGTTCAGGTTTATTCGTTTCTGTGTTAGAGTTATTTGGTTTTCCAGTTTGATTTGAACTTGGTGAAGTGGAATCCCCTTCACTGTTTGTATCACCAGTTGCGGTTTCCTCATCATTATCATTTGAATCTGCGTTTGAATTTGAGTTTGTTGCTACAATTTTTTCGTTAGTACTTTTGTTTTGGCTTTCCTTTGTTTCGACAACATGTCCTTCTTTATCAACTTTGACAACCGTTCCATCCGGGAGTTCTAAATCAAATGTCTCTTCTACTAAGGCATCTACTTCTGGATCAGCCGTATCATAGGATTTAAAATTCAATTCATAAATGATATATCCGGCAACACATATAACAATCACCGCTAGAGCAATTAATACATACTTTAGCTTCTTCATGGATTGTAGCTCCTTTACAGTATTAATGGTCCATCACCGAAGCATAGGCAATGATACTTTTATATACTATTTTTTCAATTATTAACCAAGTTCCGTTCCTTAATGAAATTCCCCAGAACTAGGTGTTCCAGGGAATTTTGTTTGTTTATTTTATTGACCTTTTTCTAAATTAATTGTTACTGAAGATGAGTTACCATCTTTAAAGGTTAAAATAATATCACCCTTGTAAGAAGTACCAGATAATTTATCCCAAATAGAAGCTGTAGCAGCTTGATCTGCAATTTCTACGGCCTCTCCTACATCAATACCTATTGCAAGCGCTAAGTTTGCTGCAACTGCTTTTATGTTATTCAAAGGCTCATCTTCACTTGTGTAAGTAGCAGTGTTTATTTTTACAGATTCCAAAATCCCTGTTGTTCCACTACCAAAAAAGCTATTAATAACTGAACTAGAAGCATTTTCTAATTGCTCTTTCGTAATACTTGGTGAAGCTGTAATAGTTACAGCTGATCCAGTGGATGTATCAACATTAACGCCCGGAACCTCTAACGCTGTTAATTTTGTTTTTAGAGTCTTAACGTATTCTTGTTGTTCCGCTGTTAATGTTGGTGGTGCTGGTGGTGTAGAACCGCCACCGCCGCCACCGCCACCGCCAGCTGCTGGTGGTGTTACAGTTGAAGATTCCTCAATCTTAACGTTAGTTAATTGATCCTTCACTGCATCATAGTTAGCAATTACATCTGCTAAAGTTTTACCTTTTTCAAGAACTACCGTTTTAAGAGTTGTCCCTTCACCAAGTGTGATTTTACCTTCACCCTTAACTTGTAATTTTTCTACCGCTGTATCAGTTAAAGTTACGGCTGCACCATTTGCCACTACTAAATTAGTAATCTCGCCACCAGAAATTGTTACATTAATACCAGCAGGAATTTCTAAGCTATCCGCTTTTACATCTGTTAATGTAAGTCCTTTTGCAGCAGCTTCTACTTTAGCAATCTTGAAACCTTTTGGATTGAAGCTTGTATTCTCTTTTACTAATTTTAACGCTTTAATGCCAGTGATTTTGCCTTTTCCTTTTGCAAACATTGGTGTAGTAGATGCCACTGTTTCAGGAGCATACTCAATAACAAGTGTTACGACTGAATCTTGTAATGCTGCAGCGTTGTCTGCATTGAATACATCTGCCAATTCTGGCGTCACTTCAAATTGTTCACCTGCGATTGTTACTGTATTTCCTACAACTGAACCTACTGTGAATACACCTTCTTCAGTTGTTGGCTCTTCTGGAGTTGGTGCTGCAGAAGCTTTTTCAGCACGTACTACAAATGATGATAACTGTCCACGTGTTACATTTGATTTTGCATCGAATGTTGTAGCTGTCACACCAGTTGTTACGTTATTTGAAAATAACGCTGCGATATTTTCTTTATATTGCGAATTTTGAATATCTGTAAATGGAAGTGCTTCACCGTTTGAAGTTAATTTAAATGCATTTGCAATGATTTTAGCCATTTGACCGCGAGTAAGATTGTCATTGGCACGGTATGTACCATCTTCAAATCCATTAATAATACCAGCGTTTGCTAATGCTGCAATAGCACCGTAATTTGAGTTTTTCGTAGAAATGTCTTTAAAGTTAGGGTTTGTAACGTTTGTAGTATCTAAACCGATGATTGATGCAATAATATGGGCTGCGTTACCGCGTTTGATAGAATCTCCCGGACGGAAAGTACCATCTTCGTACCCTTTAATAATCCCGCGCTCAGCTAAATCCATAATATTAGCATAATGAGTATTTGTTTCTTTAACATCTTTGAAGCTTAATGCTGCATCTGCTTGTGGAGCTACCGCTACTACTGCACCGGCTGCTAACGTAGTAGTTAATGCTACGTTGAACATTTTTTTGTATGTTTGTTTTTTCATTTCAAAACCTCCATTTTTTATCAAGATATGCCGATTATAGCACAGCCACCAGATAGTTGGAAATAATTTATGAACTTTGTCACAAAAAAACTATTCGATTAAAATCGAATAGTTTTTTTTTATTACTTCGCATACTCCACCGAACGTGTTTCACGAATAACCGTTACTTTAATATGACCCGGATAATCGAGTTCTTCTTCAATACGTTTGCGAATATCACGCGCTAAACGATGTGACGCAAGATCGTCAATCTTTTCAGGTTGTACGATAATACGCACTTCGCGACCTGCTTGAATTGCAAACGATTTTTCAACGCCATCATAGCTTTCCGAAATTTCTTCCAGCTTTTCAAGGCGGCGAATATAATTTTCAAGTGTTTCACTACGTGCACCTGGGCGAGCGGCTGATAATGCATCGGCTGCTGCTACAAGTACCGCAATGACTGAAGTAGCTTCTGTATCACCATGGTGTGAAGCAATCGAGTTAATAACAACTGGGTGCTCTTTATACTTCGTTGCTAGTTCTACACCGATTTCTACGTGGCTTCCTTCAACTTCGTGGTCAATCGCTTTACCGATATCATGCAGTAAACCTGCACGGCGGGCCAATGTCACATCTTCTCCAAGTTCTGCAGCAAGTAATCCTGCTAAATGCGCAACTTCGATAGAATGCTTTAATACATTTTGACCATAGCTTGTACGGTATTTCATACGACCAAGGATTTTCATTAAATCAGGATGCAGGTTGTGAATACCTACTTCAAATGTTGTTTGTTCCCCTGTTTCACGGATTTGCTCATCCACTTCACGACGGGATTTTTCAACCATTTCTTCAATACGTGCCGGGTGAATACGACCGTCTTGAACTAGTTTTTCCAGTGCAAGGCGTGCTGTTTCACGGCGGATCGGATCAAAGCCGGATAAAATAACTGCTTCAGGTGTATCATCAATAATTAAATCAATACCAGTTAGCGTTTCCAGTGTTCGAATGTTACGACCTTCACGACCTATGATGCGACCTTTCATCTCATCATTTGGTAAATTTACAACGGACACTGTTGTTTCTGCAACATGGTCAGCTGCAAAGCGTTGTAGTGCAAGTGATAATATTTCGCGAGCTTTTTTGTCTGAATCTTCTTTCGCACGAGTTTCCGCTTCTTTTGTCATTACTGCAATATCAGTTGAAAGTTCATTTTCAACTTCCTGCAAAATGACCTCTTTTGCTTCTTCACGTGTCAGAGCTGCAATACGCTCAAGCTCTGTTTTTTGACTTGCAACAAGTTCTTCTACTTTGCTTTCCATCTGTTCAATATGCTGTTGTCTGCTTGCCAGAGCTTCTTCTTTACGCTCTAGGCTCGTCTCTCTTTTATTCAGAGCATCATCTTTGCGGTCAAGATTTTCTTCTCTTTGCAATAAACGGTTCTCTTGTTTCTGAAGCTCGCCACGACGGTCTCGAATGTCGTTTTCTGCTTCAGAACGAAATTTGTGAGTTTCATCCTTTGCTTCAAGTAGTGCTTCCTTTTTCAGAGCATCTGCTTCACGTTTCGCATCTTCTACGATTTGCTCAGCTACATGCTTTGCACCAGTGACTTTTGATTCATTCACGTTTTTCATGTAAAAATAGATAACAGCAACACCGACAGCGAATCCTAGCAAAGCAGGGAGAATCATTTCCATAATACTAATCCCTCCTAAGCTGATATGTCTGATGTTCTTCTAGTCGGCTATATATGTTTTCGAATTTTCAAACATATTGCCTATTTCATTTCAAAATTTAGAAATTATACATTTTAATTGTATAGTTCATAATTAGGTATGTCAAGAATAGCCATGGTTAAAGGGGTTTTTATATTTTTGGAATTGGGTTGTTTCAGAGCATGCCGCGTGGTGGTGGAAAGTACTTGTTTATTGCGGTGGCACACGGCGACTGGCTGTTGGTAAGATTTTCTAATAAATCTTTAAAAGTTCTAATATATTTTTATTTGTGCTAATAAACTTTCGATTTGCTAATATATCCTAAACTTTTGCTAATAAGTGTTCCCCATTTTCTAATATCCCCATCTGATTTTCTAATATCAGTTGGAGATTTTCGAATAAAACGAACGATTGTTCTAATAAAATTTCCAACTGCATTTCCCCACCGCTTTCTACTGAGCGAAGTCAGACCAAGTTTCTAATATCCGCATCTAAACTTCTAATATCACACAAAGTTCTTCTAATAAATTCACAGGCATACCTCACTTGACTAAACGAAGTCATAAAAACGCTCCTCCCATCCACGCCCCCAACAAAAACAAAAACCCAAGCAAGAACACTCGCTTGGGTTCGCAAACATTATTTTTCGTCTTCGAATAATTCCAGTTCATCGATTTCTTCTTCTGCTGTGTCATTGGCACCAATTGTATAGCCAAGCTCGCCGATTCCGAAATGTTGACGGATTTTTTCAGTAACGTCCTCTTTAATTGCAGGATTTTCTTTTAAGAATTGCTTTACGTTTTCACGGCCTTGGCCAATTCGTTCATTATTATATGAATACCATGAACCGCTTTTTTGGATAATATCCAGTTCTGCACCGATGTCGACAATTTCGCCTTCTTTTGAAATCCCTTCACCGTACATAATGTCTACTTCCGCTGTACGGAATGGTGGTGCTACTTTATTTTTTACAACTTTGATTTTCGTTTTGTTACCGATAATTTCTGTACCTTGCTTAATCGCTTCACCGCGACGTACTTCTAAACGGATAGAAGAGTAGAATTTAAGGGCACGTCCACCTGTTGTTGTTTCCGGGTTACCGAACATAACTCCGATTTTTTCACGAACTTGGTTGATGAAAATAGCAAGCGTATTTGATTTGTTGATAACGCCTGATAATTTACGTAATGCCTGAGACATTAAACGCGCTTGAAGACCCATATGCGAGTCACCCATTTCGCCTTCAATCTCTGCTTTTGGTACTAAAGCTGCTACAGAGTCAATTACGATAATATCGATCGCACCAGAACGTACTAATGCTTCCGCGATTTCAAGTGCTTGTTCACCTGTATCCGGCTGTGATAATAGTAACTCATCTATATTAACACCTAATTTTTGTGCATATACCGGGTCAAGTGCGTGCTCAGCATCGATAAATGCTGCTGTACCGCCGTTAGCCTGAATTTCTGCGATGGCATGTAATGTAACTGTTGTTTTACCAGATGACTCTGGTCCGTATACTTCTACAATACGTCCGCGTGGATAGCCACCTATACCTAATGCTGCATCAATTGCGATAGAGCCTGATGAAGTTGTTTCCATATGTCGGTTGGAATTTTCACCTAACTTCATGACAGAACCTTTACCGAATTGTTTTTCTATTTGTTTTAACGCCATGTCTAACGCTGCTTTACGATCGCTCAAACTATTTCCTCCTTAAGAAAAAAGCTTTATTTAACTTATGTCTCTATTATACTTGCTAATGAGATAACATTCAAGAAAAAAGCGAACATATTTTCGCTTTTTCTTAGAAATCTTCTGAATGCCTTATTTTCCGCTTTCAAATCTACATTTTTCCACTAAAGCTTAAACTAGATTAGCTTTTTGTAACCTAGTTTAGCCAGTTCCCTCATTAAATAGCTGAATGTAAATTTAACAGCTCGAATTCGGTTCGTGTTTCGGGACCCTGTTAGCTGCAAACGATATGTGAAAGGCTCATGGTCGCCGATACTAATTCCTACCCAAATGGCTCCTGCAGGTAGACCATCATGACTACCTGGACCTGCTGCGCCCGTTAACCCAATACCGATATCTGTATGGAATTTTTCTCGAACTTTCATAGCCATTGCAGCGGCACATTCACTGCTGACAATACCATATTCTTCGATAAGATCAGCGGAAATACCGAGCTGTTCTATTTTTGTTTCCTTTGTATACGTCACAACGCCGCCAATTAATGCAGAAGCGACACCAGGAACCTCCGCCAGCTCTGACTGGAACAGACCGGCAGTTAAACTTTCTGCAGCAGAAATCGTTAATTCATTTTCCAATAGCATTTGGACAAGATTAAAGCCTAGTGATTCATCATTAACCCCGTAAAAATACTCTCCAACGATATCCAAAATTTCACGTTTCTTTAATTCAATTAAGCGGAATGCCTGCTGTTCATTTTGCGCTTTCGCTGTAATTCGCAATGTTACTTCCCCATCTGAAGCAAGCGGTGCAACAGTTGGATTCGTTTGTTCATCCAATATATTCTCGATACGATCTTCCAGTTCTGCTTCCCCAATGCCATAAAAACGCAGTACATGCGATAAAATAACGCCACCATCATGTAAAAGTGCCGCTAACTTCGGTTTCGTTTCGTATTGGAACATTGGCTCAAGTTCTTTAGGCGGTCCTGGCAGCAAAATATAAATGCGGTCACTTTCGGATAAAAACATCCCCGGTGCCATGCCATGCTGATTTAGCAGCACATCACAACCTTCCAATACAAGCGCCTGTTTCCGGTTGTTTTCTGTCATAGGACGTTTTTGTTTCGAAAAGAACTCTTCAATCGCATAGAGTGCGGTCTCATCAAATACTAAATTTCGATCTAAATGCTTTGCAATTGTCTCTTTCGTTAAATCATCCTTTGTCGGTCCTAACCCGCCGGAGAAAATAATCAGGTCTGCTCGCTGTTCTGCAATACGGATTGCCTCGAGAAGCCGCGCCTCATTGTCCCCTACAACGGTATGATAATAAACATTAATCCCAAGTTCAGATAGCTGACTTGAAATAAACTTTGCATTCGTATTGGCAATTTGCCCCAATAACAATTCCGACCCAACCGCAATAATTTCTGCATTCATTCAAAGACCCCCTTATATAAAGAAAAACTAGATTAGAAAAACATCCTCTCGTACAAACGTACGGGAATTTGTTTTATCTTAATGGATTCATAATACTACTATTCCTATCCATAAAGAAAATCTAACCTAGTTTTTTGAAATTTATTTATTTTATTTTGAATCCAACAGCACACGACGGTTAATGTAGAAATAATCCCATCCTGACCATACTGTAAAGATAAGGGCAACATAGAGCATAATCATATCAAATGGTATGCCAACTAAAGTAAAAATTGTGTTGTGTAAAATCAATGCGGAGATTGCGACAATTTGGGCCCAAGTTTTAATTTTACCGAGCTGATTTGCGGCCACCACTTCACCTTGACCGGCCAAAATCAGTCGTAAGCCTGTTACTGCAAACTCACGCGAAATGATGATAATGACAATCCAGGCAGGCGCTAATTCGATTTCCACCAATAATATAAAAGCAGCTGAAACGAGCAGTTTATCTGCAAGCGGGTCCAAAAACTTCCCAAAATTCGTCACTAAATTATATTTACGGGCATAATAGCCATCTACCCAATCCGTTGCCGAAGCGAAAATAAAAATCAGTGCCCCTACAAAATAGTTCACTTGCATTTCCGCGCCAAACAGCGTCATATTCCCCCAACCAAAATCAAACATCATTACAATCACAAATACTGGGATTAATAAAATGCGGGAGACTGTTATCTTATTTGGAATGTTCATTTGTTAACACCTTTCATCGAAAGAAAAGAGCCATCTTAATAGATGACTACTCTCCTTGTTGTTCATTCACTAATTTTAATATGACATTTTGCGTCATACGATCTTGTGCATATGTTAATTCTACATCATTTATATATACTTTAGCCACTTTTGAATTTCCTAAACGAATTCTTGCATATCCATCTGCCGTCGAATCGTTTTCAGCAATTTCCCCTGCTTTGTATACACGTGCAGGAATCTGCTCCTGGCGTTGTTCGTTACGAATGCCTACCCAAGTTTCGCCTGACACTTCAACACGAACATTCAATGTATCTGTTCCAGTCACTTCAAATGTTGTATCTTCTCCGGAAACAACACCCGAGCTAATTGTTTGGACAGGTTCAGGTTCTTCTTCAACCGGTTCTTCTACTGGTTCTTCATCTTCTTCGTTGTTTTCTTCAGCATCTTCTACAGGTTTACTCGGTGTTGAGTTTGGATTTTGTTCATATTCAATCGGTTTATTATCTTCTTCTACTATATCTGGCACACTACCTATTTTTTTCATAGAGAGTGTAGTAATTACGATGATTATAACAATCGCAAATAATGCTACGATTATTTTAGGCATTGTTTCCATCATTTTATTACTAGATGTAGCCTTCATTGAACGGCGACTTGGACTTTGTGAGAAAGATTGTGCTACCTCTTCTTTCTGCATCTCCGGAATATCCTTGCGATACTCAGTTAAAACTTCATCCGCATCCAATCCAACAGCCTCTGCATACTGCTTAATAAAAGCTCGTACATAAAATGAACCCGGCATAATCGCATAATTGCCTTCTTCTATTCCAATTAAATACCGCTTTTGAATCTTCGTGATATTTTGTAAATCTTCTAAACTATAGCCTCTAGCTAATCTCGCTTCTTTCAAGCGAGCTCCTAGTTCTGTCAAAAAAAACACCTACTTTTAATATATTGAACTAATTAATTCATCATAAAATGAATTCTATTTTTCTAAAATTCAAACCCTCCAAAATGATCCGTACTTGATAACATATTATTCTTTTCAATAATTTCATAAGTAATTTCTTCGTCCGGATCGTGACGTAATTCAATAATGTAATCGAAATCTTCTATTTTATATGATGAATGCTGTACGAAAAGATCTGGATGTTCAATTACTTTAATCGTCGGCATTCCCATGATTTCTCGAACTAATTGCTGGTGTCGTTCGTCAGTTGTACGACGCGTCACAGCACCATCTAAAATAAATATATTATTCCCATTAAACTCATCACCCATTAAAGCATTACGGACAGTTTGTTTAATCATTGTAGAAGAAATAAAAATCCATCTCTTATTGGCACAGACACTTGCAGCAACAATCGACTCTGTCTTTCCTACACGAGGCATTCCACGAATCCCAATTAATTTATGACCATCCTTCTTAAATAATTCCGCCATAAAATCAACTAAAATCCCTAATTCATCCCGGACAAATCGGAATGTATTCCTTTCATCGGCATCCCTTGGAATATAATACCCATGGCGAACTGCCAGCCGGTCCCGCAACTTTGGTTCACGAAATCTGGTCACATTAATATTTTCCATTGTGGAAACGATTGAAATAAACCGTTGAATTGAATCTTCGTTTTCTGTAGACAGCAACATACCGCGATGCCCTTCATCCACACCGTTAATCGAGACAATATTAACACGAAGCATCCCTAGTAGCGAAGCGATATCGCCTAATAAACCTGGTCGATTCACTTGAATTTCGTATTCAAAATACCATTCGCCCATTTTTTATCTGTCCCCTCGTAATAGAAACGTTTTTATTTCTTATAAGTTCCATCATAGCGGATTTTGTACCTATTGAAAAGTTAGAAACCCACGTTTTTCTTAGATTTCTTGAAATTATTTTAGAAAAACCTCTTGCAAAAATTTAAAGGCTGAAAAAAATGCCGCTCACAGATTTTGTGAGTGACATCTTTTTCAAAATTCAATTAATGTGTTGGTTTATTTTGAACAAGTTTCATGATACAGCTGGCAATTGCTTGCTTTTCATCTTTCTCAGCAACTGACCATAAATCTGATAATACACGCTCTTGCTCATTTTGTGGGTCAACGTTTTTCGCAAGATACTCACCAATCTGAACTGCTGCCTTCTCAATCATTTTCGTAGGCATGCCGCTTTCTTTTGCGTCAGATACTTGTTTACCTAAAAAGCTTGTCCATTGCTCCCAGTTTTGTAAAATTCCCATATGTTTTTCCCCTCCTCTCGCACAAATAGTATGTGCAAGTATCGGGAAATTATATGTACCATCCACCATTAATCCGAATTATTTGTCCGGTTACATAATCTGCCTGGCCGCTCAAGTAAAAGGCCGCCATATTTGCAATATCACGAACTTCTCCAAATGTTTGCAAAGGAATTTGACTTTCAATTTCAGCTCGCTCTTCGGTGCTGAACTTTGCATTCATATTCGTATCAATAATGCCTGGAGCAATCGCATTAACGCGAATGCCATTATACGCAACTTCCTGAGCATAGGCTTTAACGAAACTATGCTGGGCACCTTTCACAGCAGAATAGGCAACTTCCCCGGCAGCACCGACATCGCCCCATATAGAGCCGATGACGAGCACATAACTTACTTTGTTTGCTCGTAATTTACTTGCCAGTAACGCTGTTGTACGCATTGGATTTTGAACGTGTACATGCCATAGCTTCGTCATTTCCTGTGCAGGTGTATTTTCCAATAAGTCATAAAACGCATGACCATTTGCAAATACTATTGCTTGCAATGAAAAAATTTGTGCCGCAATTTGTTCGGCCCCGGTGTCACTGCTGAAATCTGCTTTTACTGGCATAAACTCCTGATTCGGGTACTTTTCGTTAAAAGTACGGAGCATACCGTCAATGACAGTATGCCCAGTATGGTAATGCAGATAGAGTGACCAGCCATCCTGTGCCAATTGCCGACAAATTGCTTGCCCAATCGCACCGGATGCACCGCACACTAATGCAAATTTCTTCATTTTTTATCGCGCTCACTAATCGGTAAAATCGTAAACACTGTTTGTTGATTCTCACCTTGAATCGTTTCAAATGCTTTTGCAATATCTTCTACTGTAATCGTTTCAAGTACCGGCACAACATCAAATAAGTTCATATCATTAAATTTATAGCGTGTAAACTGGTTGGCAATAAACTCGATTGAATTTAGTGCGCGTAGGAAGAAACCAATTTTTTTGCGTTTAATTCGCTCTACATCTTCCGTCGTGAATAAGTTTTCACCTTCAGCCTGAGCCAGTTTCTCTTTAATCAAGTTAACAAGCTGCTCCGGCTGTTCTGTATCCGATCCAATTAAAGCAAAGCCAAAGCCGCTTTCCAATGTAAAATCATATCCATACGACTCATCGATCAAGCCATCTTCATAGACATCAGTATAAAACGAAGAAGCGCGCCCGAATAAGCATTCTACGGCGATTTGTACAGCAAGTTCATGCTTGAGCATTTCTTCGCCGCTAAGATCGACTTGTTTAGCCTTTAATCCAACATAAACTTTTGGCTTTTGAACATCCATGTGAAGAACGCGTTCTGATGTTGCAACATCTGTAGGCTCTTCATCAAATAGTCGTTTAATATCAGTCGGTTCTGGGAATGTTTTTTTACGTTGATTGTCTTCAATAAATGCCATCATTTCAACAGGATCTACTGCCCCGATAACGAACAGCAGCATATTCGATGGATGATAGAACGTGTTGTAGCATGTGTATAAATGCTCCGCCGTAATTCCATCAATCGATTCAATCGTACCGGCAATATCAATTTTCACAGGGTGATTATGATACATATTTTCAATTGCACCAAAATATAAACGCCAATCTGGCTGATCATCGTACATCGTAATTTCTTGACCGATAATTCCTTTTTCCTTATTAACTGTTTCCTCAGTGAAATAAGGTTCTTGAACGAAATTCAGTAATGTCTCAGTGCTTTTGTATATATGATCTGTTGCCGAGAATAAATAAGCCGTTCTTGTAAACGATGTAAAAGCATTTGCCTGTGCTCCTACTTCACTGAACTTTTGAAATACGTCTCCATCTTCCTTTTCGAACATTTTATGCTCCAAAAAGTGGGCAATACCATCAGGAACGGTAATCGGCTCAGTCTCTCCAAGCGGTACAAAAGTACGGTCAACCGAACCATATTTCGTTGTAAACGTCACGAACGTTTTAGAAAAGCCTTTTTTCGGCAAAATATATACGTCTAATCCATTATTTAGTTGCTTATAGTATAATGTTTCATCTAGTTGCTGGAATTCAATTGTCTCCATGGATTACTCCCCCTTACCGCATAAGAAATACGTTGCTTGCAATTCGATTTGCTGCGCCATTTTCTGCACATCTTCTTTTGTGACAGATTGCCAGCGCAATGTCCACGTATCTAATGTAAACGGCTCGTCTAAAGTTTTGTACTGGTCAAAAATTTCAATTTGCCCACGAGGTGAATCTAATGCTTCTTTTAACTGGTTAATAAGCATTGCCTTCGTTTGTGCCAATTCTAAATCAGAAATTTCACCGTTTTGCATCACTTTTAACTGTTCTTCAATTAATTTGCGCGCCTTTTCTTCATTTGCCGGCTCAATACCTGAAACGACAAATAATAATCCGTAGTGTGAGGCATAAGAGCTTGAGGCATAATAAGCTAAACTTTCTTTTTCACGTACATTCATAAATAATTTCGAATGCGCATAGCCGCCGAAGATGCCGTTGAAAATTTGCATTTTCGGGAAATCTTCATCTCCGAATCGCACTGGTGTCGAGTAGCCGATATGCAATTTCCCTTGCTTCATTTCCTGTGTTTCTTTTGTATAAGGTTCAACTTTTGTTGAAGTCGTATCTTCTTTAGTCGGTTGTGGTACATTCCGGTCAGCAAATGGGAAAGCTGCTTTTAACTGCTCCGTCATTTCTTGAACATTAATATCACCGACAACATAAATATCGATCACATCATTTGCGATCATCTCTTCATATGTTTTTGTAAGTGATTGTGGTGTAATTGCTTTTACCGTTTCAATTGTTCCGTTCGCAGAAATAGACGCTGCGCTATTTGGACGCATAATTTCTGTTAATCGTTTTTGTGCATAGCGCGATTTGTCATCAAAAATCGATTGGATACGTTGGATGACCATTTCTTTTTCACGTTTTACAATCGACTCTTTAAATACACCGTTCTCAAAATTCGGCTTAAAGATGGCTTCCTGAATAAGGCTAATTACCTCATTTAATACATTGCCATGCGATAAGTACTGGTCATTAACCGTTTCGACATTTAATAGTACCGTATGCTCTTGACCGCGCTTTGTCGTATCAAAATACAATACCGTCCCAAAAAGGTCATCTAAATAGCTGCGGTAACTAGCCGCTGTTGGAAATTTCTCGTTACTGTGCTGTAGTACATTTGATAATACTGTACGCTCTGCCGCTGTTTCTTCATTTAATGGCGCTCTCCACTTGATTGAAAAGTTCACCGTCTTAAATTGAGCGGTTTGTCGTATATGAAGCGAAACACCTTTCGCAATTTCTGTCTTTAAAAACAAAAAAACTCCTCCTGACTACCTCTTGAATATGGATAAAATTGCTTCTTCTCTACTATACATGTGTTGCCTTCATTTATGCAAAGTTATTATACGTACTAAGTGTTCCCTAAATCGTGACAAATATGAACAAAAAGTATTAGCTATTTTAAATTTTAAAATTTGATTTTTTTTACTCTTTCTGCTTTTCATAATACGATCCGTTGTGCTGCGTTCCAGGAGGCCAACACGATGTTGGTCACGAATGCGTTGTCACACGATGTGACGCTCTTAGCATTCGGTCCTTTTACCTGGGGGCATGGCTTCAAAGCTTTGAATAAAGCTTTGCGACGAGTAACCGCAGGAGCAACCTGGATTTTCCACGCATGCTTAATCCCCAAGGAGTCGGCCCCTCCACTCCGCACAACTAAGGTTTGATATAAGGTTTGAGCTTCTTAGTTAATTTGAGTCAAGGTTTGTTAATTAGATATATTTACTTACTCATATAATTTGCTAATAAAATCCACGCTTTCTACATTAGTCGTAGAACTTTCTACTTTCTCTTCAATACGTTCCACTTTCTCACGCTTAATCCACAAAAAAACCGCCTGCACAAATGTTACTTTGTACAGACAGTTATTAAAATTTATCGTTTTCCTTTAATATAAGGAACTCCTGATGCTTTTGGAGCGACTGCTTTACCGATGAATCCTGCCAACGCTAAAATTGTCAGTACATACGGTAAAACTTGCAGAATAACAGATGGAATATCCTGAATAATAGGAATGTTACCGCCACCGATACTTAACGTTTGCGCTAATCCGAAGAACAGCGCAGCGCCTAATGTACCTAGTGGATGCCATTTCCCGAAAATCATCGCGGCAATGGCAATGAACCCTTGTCCTGCAACTGTAGAACCAGAGAAATCCCCAGATGCTGTCATCGCTAATGATGCACCACCAACACCTGCTAATGCGCCGGAAATCATAACGCCGATATAACGCATTTTTGCTACGTTAATCCCCATTGTATCCGCAGCCATTGGATGTTCTCCTACTGAACGAATACGTAAACCGAATGGCATTTTGTAAAGAACAAACCATGCGCCTACCGCAACAACCAATGCAATAATGGTTGTGGAGTATACATTTTGGAACAGTAACGGTCCCAAAAACGGTATATCTGATAAAAATGGTATTTCAAAACGTTGTAATGGTGCAGAAACCATATCCGTTTGACCTTTACCATAAATTAATTTTACTAAGAATACTGTTATCGCTGCAGCAAGCATGTTCGCTGCTACACCTGTTACAGTTTGGTCTGCACGGAACGTTACAGCAGCAACCGCAATAATTAACGAGAAAATTGCTCCTGCCAATAATGCAGCTAATAAAGAGAGCCAAATAACGTTTTTCCCAAAGTCAGCATAGTATTCTAAGTTTACATAAATACCTGTAAATGCACCGACAATCATTAACCCTTCAACACCAAGACCAATTACCCCAGCACGCTCCGAGAATAGAGCCCCGATACCTGTTAAAATAAGTGGTGTTGCGTATAAAAGAGCGGAAGGGACGATAAAGTATAACACTTCTAAAAAGCTCATGTTACTTGCCCTCCTTTTTCTTTCCAAATTTCTCTAAACCAACACGTAGAATATAGCCTGATGCTACGAATAAAATAATAACCGCGATAATGATCGATACAATTTCTTCCGGAATTCCAGCTTCGTTTGGCATGTTTAAAGCGCCGTATTTTAGGGAACCGAATAGAGAGGCACCGAAGAATACCCCGATTGGATTATTTGCACCAAGTAATGCAACGGCAATCCCGTCAAATCCAATTCCTGATGCGGCAGCTTTAATCGATGCGTTTTGATATGTACCTAACGCTTCCATTGCCCCACCTAAACCAGCAAATACACCTGAAATTGTCATAGCTAAAATGATATTGCGGTTTACATTCATACCTGCATATTCAGCAGCATTTTTATTGAAACCAACTGATTTCAACTCATAACCACGAGTTGTTTTTTCCAAGATGAACCACATCACTACGACCATTAAAATGGCAACG
Organism: Solibacillus sp. FSL K6-4121; assembly: GCF_038002585.1. Classification (NCBI taxonomy): domain Bacteria; kingdom Bacillati; phylum Bacillota; class Bacilli; order Caryophanales; family Caryophanaceae; genus Solibacillus; species Solibacillus sp. FSL K6-4121. The sequence goes on along the minus strand of NZ_JBBOCS010000001.1, from coordinate 1,885,165 downwards.
AAAATTCCTAAGTGCAAACTTGAGTTATCAGTAATTTCACGTAGCCACTGATTACGTAATGTTGCAGATTCTACAACTGTCGGTGTTTTAAAGCCACCGTCCGATAATGATTTAATGGCAGCATTTGTTAAATATAATGCTGTGTAGTTTAACATAATGGAAGCAATTACTTCGTGTACATGAAGTTTTGCTTTTAGGAAACCTACAATAAATGCCCAGAAAGCACCTGCTGCCGCTGCTGCAAGTAACGCCAATGGCAAGTGGATAATTCGTGGTAGCCCTTCGATTGCATAACCTACATAGGCAGCAGCAAGCCATCCCATTAGCAACTGGCCTTCTACCCCGATGTTAAATAAACCAGTACGGAATGCAAACGCTACTGCAAGACCTGATAAAATATATGGTGTGATTTGGCGAATTGTATTACCAATTGAATAAGCATCTCCAAAAATACCATTCCATAGAGCGATATACCCATCAATGGCGTTATATCCACTGACAACCATGATAATACCACCAACTAGTATACCTAAAACTACTGAGATTAATGGAACGAGTATATTCACAACGCGATTTGACATTATTCGTTCCCCTCCTTGATGGCTTTTGCCTTACGCTTTTCACCGGCCATTAATAAGCCAAGTTCCTGTTCAGAAGTTTCTTTCGGATAAACAGTATCTACAATCGTTCCATCGTAAATTACCGCAATACGATCTGAAACGTTCATTACTTCGTCCAATTCAAAGGAAACTAATAATACGGCTTTCCCTTTATCACGCTGTTCAATTAAACGTGAGTGAATAAATTCAATTGCCCCTACGTCCAGTCCACGTGTAGGAAGTGCCGCAATTAGCAGATCCGGATCACGGTCTACTTCGCGTCCAATAATTGCTTTTTGCTGGTTACCACCTGAAAGTGCACGTGCAGGCGTCATTTCACCTTGACCTGTACGAACATCAAACTCTTCAATTACTTGACGGGCTTTTTCGTTGATTTTACGGTAGTCCATAATGAAGCCTTTCGAAATTGGCGACTTATAGTAAGTTTGAAGCGCGATATTATGCCCAATTGGGAAATCTAATACTAGTCCGTGCTTATGACGGTCTTGCGGAATATGTCCAAGACCTGTTTCCGTAATTTCACGAGGTTTCAAACCTGTAATATCTTTGCCGTTTAAAGTAACTTTACCGCTTTTAATTTTGCGCAATCCTGTAATTGCTTCGATTAGTTCAGATTGACCATTTCCGTCAATACCGGCAATCCCGACAATTTCACCGCGTCGTACTGATAAGTTCAACCCTTTTACCTTATCAATATTACGGTAATCGGCTACGACTAGATTTTCTATACTAAGAACCTCTTCTGTAGGATGAGCTTCCCCTTTTTCGGTTTTGAACTCGACTTGACGGCCAACCATTAATTCCGCAAGCTGATCCGGGTTTGTTTCAGCAGTAATAACTGTTCCAATCCCTTCACCTTTACGAATAATCGTTACACGGTCAGATACTTCCATAATTTCTTTTAATTTATGTGTAATAATAATAATCGATTTACCTTCTTTAATCAGAAGCTTTAAGATCGCAATCAATTCAGTTATTTCCTGTGGTGTTAACGAAGCTGTCGGTTCATCAAAAATCAGGATTTCTGCACCGCGGTATAAAGTTTTTAAAATTTCTACACGCTGCTGCATCCCTACAGAAATGTCCTCAATCTTTGCGTATGGATCAACATCTAAATTATACTTTTTTGATAAAGCTGCAATATCTTTTGCCGCCTCTTTAATATTAATAGCTCCTAGTTTTGTAGGCTCACTACCTAGAATAATATTTTCGGTTACCGTAAAGTTCTCAACAAGCATAAAGTGTTGATGAACCATTCCGATTCCTAAATCGTTTGCTTTGTTTGGATCAGTAATTTTTACCGATTCCCCACGTACTTTTATTTCACCTGCTTCAGGTTGATAAAGACCGAAAAGCACATTCATTAAAGTCGACTTACCTGCACCATTTTCACCGAGTAGTGCATGAATTTCGCCTTTTTTTAATTGGAGGGTGATATTATTGTTCGCTACGAAACTCCCGAATTCTTTCCGGATTCCTAGCATTTCAATCACGTATTCCACAAGACTCACTCCCTTAGGCTTATTTATATTTAAAAAATTTTATTAAAATTAACACATGAAAGATTTTTTACAAAATCTTTCATCTATTAACTTTTATTCCAATCTTTTGTTCCAATTATACCATTCGACGTGTTAACAATTATATCCTTTTCAATATTATATTGAAATAGAACGCTTACATTTTCACAATTTCTGCAATTATGAAATTTCTGGTAATAGAGATTACACTTTGCAGAATATTTAAAATTATTGTATACAGTAGAAAATCATCATGGGGGAATAAACCCCCATGATGATTACTCCGTAAAAGTTTATATTATTGTTTTGGTTTTTCTTCAGAAACTGTAATTTCACCTGAAGCAATTTTTTCTTTATATTCTTCTACTTTATCCATTACCTCTTGTGGAATTGCGCCACGAGAATCTGCTAAGCCAACACCATCTTCAGCTAAACCGTAAACAGTTGTTGTACCACCTGGGAACTCACCATTTTTCGCTTTAGTTGCGATATCAATTACAGCAGAGTTAACACCTTTTAACATAGAAGTTAAAGTGATATTTGTTGAATCATCTACTTGTCCTTCTGCGTATTGGTCAGCGTCTACACCGATTACCCATACGTTAGCATCTTTGTCTTTTGCTTTACGTTCTTTTGCTTCTGAGAATACACCGTTACCTGTACCACCAGCAGCGTGGAAAATAATATCTACACCTGAAGAGAACATAGAGTTTGCAGCGATTTTACCTTTAGAAGCATCATCAAATGCACCTGTGTAGTTCACTTGAATTTCGATATCCGGGTTAACTGCTTCTGCACCTTCTACGAAACCAGCGTGGAAGCGGTTAATTACTGGAATATCTACGCCACCAACGAAACCGATTTTACCAGACTCAGACATTGAAGCAGCAACAACACCCGCTAAGAATGCTCCTTCTTGCTCTTTGAAAAGGATATTTGCAATGTTTGATGCAGTAACATCAGCAGAGTCGATTAATGCTAACATTGCATCTGGGTTATCATTTGCGATTTCTCCAATTGCGTCAGCCATCATATAACCAACACCGAATACTAAATCGAAGTCACGGCGTAATAAGTTGTTTAAGTTTGTGTTGTAGTCAGCATCTGATTGTGATTGTAAGTAATCGAAACCACCGTCACCTTTAGTTAAGCCGTTGTCAGCACCGAACTGTTGAACACCTTCCCAAGCTGATTGGTTGAATGATTTATCATCAACGCCACCAACATCAGTTACCATTGCGATAGAAAAATCTTCGTCAGAACCTGTGTTTGTTTCAGAACCAGTGTTGTTGTTTGAAGTGTCTTTTGAATCCGTTTTTTCTTCGTCGGTACCACATGCAGCCAAGATTGCTCCAGTTGCTACTACAGATGAAATTAATAAACCAAATTTACGCTTTTTCATTAATGAGTCCCCCTCAAAGGTAATTGATATTAGCAGGAATTAAATAATAGAAATTATTGTTCTACACCCGTTTTCGTACTACATGGAAACTAAATTTGTCAGCTCTGAAATAATTTTTTGAATAAAGCACTACACGATCACTTTCGTCATAGTGTAGCTGTTTCAATACAAGTAAAGATGTTTCCGGGCCACATTTTAATATCGGCGATACTTCATCATGGAAGCCTACAGGATCAATATAGGTCACCGCATATGCGACACGGATGGCACCAGTTTGCTCTAATGCCGAAAAAATTGAAACATTTTGATCACTTATAAATTCTTTTGGCAGTAAACTTGCCGGTACTTTGTCTACACAGTAGACAACTGGCTCATTGTCTGCCGTCCTTACACGTTCAATCGTGATAACATTGTCATCAATGTCCGTTTGGAAGCGTTCCACATCATCTTCCGTAGCCGTTTCTTCCTTTGCACTAATAAAAATTGTGCCAGGCTTCATCCCAGCGTTTTCTATCATAGATGATACACTCGATAATTGCTCAATGCCTGATGAAAATACCGGCTTTGGATTTACAAATGTTCCTACCCCATGACGACGGACTATGATATTTTCTTCTTCTAACAGTCGAAGTGCTTCACGAAGCGTTGCACGACTTACTCCGAGTGTTTTTGAAAGTTCAAATTCAGAAGGTAATTTTTCGTTTTCACAATAAATCCCTTTATCTATATCTGATTTTAAACGATCAATAACTTGTAAGTATAGATGACGATGATCCGCTTTAATAGTCATTTAGTATCACCACCATAACATAGAGATCAGACATCTGATGTACAACATTCCTACTAATTCGTGAATAATATAACACTTTCAACGTAAAAAGAAAACATATTTCTTTAAATGTGTTATGTTATTGTGAAAATTTAGCGAATTTATTTAAAAACTTATAGAAAATAATATATTCAGAAATATTGAAATAGTCCGTTATAATGGGCTTTCTAATACTTTAAAACTTGTCTTGGTTTGCTTCCTTCTGGTGGTCCTACGACGCCGCGCTGTTCCATTTGATCAACAATTCTTGCTGCCCGTGAGTAACCGATTCTAAATCGGCGCTGCAATAAAGAGACAGAAGCGGTTTGCATTTCCATTACAAGTTGAACTGCATCATCATACAATTCATCGGTTTCATCCATTGCATCTATTATCGGTTCATCCGTAGGAATCATCGCTTCCTCGTATTGTGCTTTTTGCTGCTGGATGACGCTTCCAATTACTTTTTCCACTTCCTGATCACTTACAAAAGCACCTTGAACACGTACGGGCTTCGATGCACCTGCTGGTAGATACAGCATATCCCCGCGTCCAAGTAAACGTTCAGCACCACCCATATCCAAAATCGTTCGTGAATCAACTGCAGAAGATACGGCAAATGCAATTCGTGATGGAATATTGGCTTTTATTATTCCGGTAATAACATCTACAGAAGGTCGTTGTGTAGCAATGATCAGATGGATTCCTGCAGCTCGGGCCATTTGTGCAAGCCTTGTAATTGCGTCTTCTACTTCACTAGAAGCGACCATCATTAAGTCTGCCAACTCATCCACGATAACGACTATATATGGAAGTTTTGGCTGTTTTTCAGACAACCCTTCATTGTTCATCTCAATGAAATCATTATAGCCTTCGATATTTCTTGTACCTGAATGCGAAAATAAATCATAACGGCGTTCCATTTCCGAAACTACTTTTTGCAATGCTTGGGCAGCTTTTCTTGCATCCGTTACAACAGGGGCCAATAAATGTGGAATCCCATTGTACACACTGAGCTCTACCATTTTTGGATCAATCATCATCATTTTCACTTCACTTGGCTTAGCCCGCATTAATACTGAAATAATAATCCCATTAATACATACACTTTTACCACTGCCCGTCGAACCAGCAACAAGTAAATGCGGCATTTTATTCAATTCGGCGGAAATGGATTGACCTGTAACATCTCGACCTAAGCTGACGAACAACTTTGAGCCCACTTTTACTTGTTCGTTCGCTTCAATCACTTCTCGTAAAGTTACCATAGCGACTTCACTGTTCGGAACTTCTATCCCAATTGCAGACTTTCCGGGTATCGGTGCTTCAATTCGAATATCTTTTGCAGCAAGTGCGAGCGCTAAATCATCTTGTAGACCGACTATTTTACTCACTTTCACGCCTATATCCGGCAAAACCTCATATTTCGTTACGGCAGGTCCTAAATGAACTTGCGTCACTTTTGCCTTTACACCGAAACTTAAAAATGTTTGTTCCAGCTTTTTAGCGTTCATTTGAATGACCGAATATTCCCCACTTTGATCGTGTTCAGGCGGTGCATTTAATAATTGAAGGGATGGCAACATATACGTTTGATCTGTATTGGACGCCATACTCATAATCGGCTCACTCAATGGTACTTCTTCCACGTCGATGTCTTTTTGTTTCTCTTGTTTTACTTGCTCAACAAAATTTGAAATAATGGGCTCCTGTCGGACTGGTGCGGCTGTAATAATTAGTTGTTCCAAATCCGCGGCATCTTCTTCTTCCATGGGTGGCTCTACATTAGAACGTCGAACTTTTTTTTTGCTTTCGGCATTTGCCTTACTTAATTTGCTTCGTTTCGTTCTTTTCAATGTGCTCTTAATATCTGGTGCTTTTTCCATTAGTAACGGAACGAGTGCTTTACCAGTAATTAAAATAACACCAATGGACAATAATACGAATGCAGCAATTTTTGTACCTGATGAATCAAACAGTACATGGAACATGCTGAACAAAAGTCCGCCAATCATACCACCGCCAAGAGAGTTACTGCGATTCGTAATACCTTCCATGCTGATTAGTATTCTCCAAGTTTCTTTTAATACCGAATTTGATAGCAACGTATTTGTGGCAAGTAATTGTTCAAATAACAAGCCATGACTAAATACCGTTAAGCTTGCCCCGACAAAAAGCACTCCATAAACAACACGGCTATTAAAAGCGACGCCACGTCGTTTTACCATTAACATTCCTGCGACTAAAAAGCATAGTAACGGAATAATGAAATGCAAATTCCCAAAGAAAAACATCGCCAATGAATGGAGCCATCTACCGACCAGACCAAATTCCAAAAACTCGATGATAGCTATGGCGATCAGCAGCACTCCGATAATTTCATATGCAAGTGGATGCAGTTCCTCTTTACTTTTTGCTTTTAAGGATGGCTTTGCTTTTGGTTTTGGTTTTGATTTAATATTTCTCTTTCTTTCCAATTGATGTTCACCTACTTCAAGTTGTTCCTAATTATAAACGCCGAACTTTTACATTTGGCTTCAATTTTCCCTATAGTAATTTCAACATTTCCTTCGTCTTTTGCAAGGATCGTACTGAAATTAAGTTAGAAAAAGGGCTTTCTCACGCAAATAGTAAGAAAACCCTTTTTTGTTTATTCCTATGGTTCATCCTTATCATATAGGGATGATTTCCATTACGGGTCGGACGCTTTCCGCGGGCACGGCCTGAGCCTGTAGTCTCAGGCATCGTGCTTTTCCCGCTGGAGTCGCCTCCCCTTCATTCCAATCATCTACTTTAATAGTTGAAGTGGATTTATAATTATTTTAAAAATTAATATTCCATAATAATTGGAATGATCATCGGACGACGCTTTGTTTTTTGGAATAAGTATTGATTTAATGTATCTCGTATTTCCTGTTTAATATTCGTCCATTCAAACGTTTCTTTACCAACGTATTTTTCAATTACTTCACGTGCCATGTCAGCAGCTTCTTCCATTAACTGCTCTGACTCACGCACATAAACAAAACCACGTGATAAAATTTCCGGACCTGATGCAATCTTCTTCTGTGCACGATTCAGTGTCACAACGACGATAAAAATGCCATCTTGAGAAAGTAACTTACGATCACGTAATACGATATTACCTACATCGCCTACTCCAATTCCGTCGATTAGAACATTTCCGGCTTGTACACGGCCTGTCATGCGCATTTTACCGTTTTTGTATTCGATGATATCGCCTTTATCCGCGATGAAAATTTGTGACTTTTGTAAACCTACTTGTTGCGCCAGCTTAGAGTGCGCAATTAGCATACGGTACTCCCCTTGAATTGGCACAAAGTATTTAGGCTTCATAAAGTTAAGCATTAATTTTAAATCTTCTGCACTGCCGTGACCCGAAACATGTACTTTCTTATTCGATGTCATGACATTTGCACCTGCTTTTGCAAGTTGATTCATCGTGTTGTACATTTGCACTTCCATGCTTGGTGAAGGTGTAAATGTAATTAATACTGTATCTGTATTTTTGATTTTAATATCACGGTGATGTTTACGGACAATTTTATCTAGTGCATCAAGTGGCTCGCCTTTATTGCCTGTTGCCATCACAATAATTTCATCGTCCTGATATTTATGGATTTCATTTACTGGCACAATGATGTCTTCGTCTACTTCCAAATAACCTAAGTTAACGCCGATATCGACAATTTTCTCCAAAGATTTTCCGACTACTGCAACTTTTCGGTACGATGAAGCAGCTTGTCTAAACACCTGCTGGATACGAATGAAGTTCGAAGCATAAAGTGCTACGATAATTCTGCCTGGTGCCGAGTGGAAAGTTTTTTGCAATTCTTCTGCAACAACCGCTTCACTTGTTGTATAGCCTGGACGTTCTGCTTCAATAGACTCCGATAAAAGCATAAAGACGCCTTCTTCTCCAAGCATCGCCATTTTTGCTAAATCTGGCTTAAACTTGCCTGTTGCTGATTGGTCAAATTTAAATTCACCAGTATGAACGATTGCCCCTTCAGAAGTATGGAACACAATACCTAAAGAATCCGGAATACTATGCGTTGTATGGAAGAATGTCACATACGTTGAATTAAAATTCATACGGCTATTGCTTGTTACTTCAAAGAATTTCACCTGATATGGTGCCGGCAATTCTTTTAAATGTTCTTTTGCTAGTGCAATCGTTAATTTAGACCCGTATACAGGAGCCTTTACTTTTTTTAGTACATACGCAATCGACCCAATTGCATCTTCATGTCCGTGCGTAAGGAAAATTCCTTTTACGCGATCTTTGTTTTCCTCTAAATAAGTAATATCTGGAATAACTATATCAATACCCAGCATTTCGTCCTCTGGGAACATGAGCCCGCTGTCTACTACGAATAGCTCTTCATCGATTTCTATTACATACATTGATTTTCCGATTTCGCCAACTCCACCTAATGGAATGACACGGATTAGTTCATTTTTTGTTTTTGTCACTTTATTTCCTCCTAAATTGTTCCGAACAGCAACCACTTAAACTTCATTATACGGTGAGAATGTCGTTAGTACAAATAAAAAAGTGATTTTATCTTTTTTATGAAAAATATGTAAAAGCTAAACCATTACAGCGCCTAAAGAGTTTGTTATTTCCAATATAACATATCGCGCGATCAAATCGATTTATATGACTTATAAAAAAACAACCACTACCTCTTTGAAAATAGTGGTTGCAGGTTGTCTAGCCTGGGACAAAAACGAAAACTATCTATTTTTCCAAAGAAAAAATAGATAGTTTTCTGCTTCTGCCAGAATTGATTTCCGTTACGGGGACGCTTTCCGGGGGCACGGCCTGAGCGTGTAGTCTCAGGCGTCGGTGCTCCTGCGGTTACTCGTCGCAAAAAAAATTTTGCTGTTCCCCCAGGAGTCGCCCCTTCACTCCAATCAATTCATATAATATTAATTTCTTAATAAGAGTATTTCCCTTATACAAAGAAGAAATTTCTACTTATATCTTAGTCTGTTTTTATTATAAATTTTTATTAGATGCTTAGCAGGAATAAGTTGTTCATGTTCATTGATTTGATTTGATTACTAGTTATCGTAGATATCGTATCTCACTTTATTTAAAGCGATGAATAAGTTGATTGGAATGGAGGGACCGTGACTCCACCGGGAACCGCACGTGCGGAAGATCCACTAAATGGTGCCTGCCGCTCTTGGCACCATTTAGTTAGCTGGAGCCGTGCCCGGGGAAAGCATCGGTCCCGGAATGGAAATCAACGGTTTTTTTAGTTAATTTTATTTTAATAAAAAAGACTGTAGGCAAACCCAAATTTCTTCGAGTTTGTCTACAGTCTGCAACCACTACCTCATTTGAAAGTAGTGGTTGTTTACTTATTAGTTTGTTTGTAGAGCGCGGAACTGTTCTGCTTTTGCCTGATACGTATTCCAAATGTCATCAAATGCTGCTTTTTCTTCAGGCAGCATTTCCATCATTGGCATACGAACATCTAATGTATCAAAGCCTAATTTTGTCATCGCATATTTAATTGGTGATGGATTAGGCTGTGCAAATAATGCACGAACTAATGGTAGTAAGGCACGATGAATTTGGGCTGCTTCCTGATGGCGTCCTTCTTCAAAAGCACGGACCATTTGCTGCATATCTTTTCCGACTACATGTGAAGCAACCGAAATGATACCTCGACCGCCGATTGCAAGTAATGGTAACGTCAACCCGTCATCTCCTGAGTATACGAGGAAGTCTGAATTAACATTTTCAATAATATCACCCATTTGATCCAAATTGCCGCTCGCTTCTTTAATGCAAGTAATGTTCGGTACATCCTTGCTTAAAGCGATCGTCGTTTCCGCTAATATATTTGCACCCGTTCGACCAGGTACATTATATAGCATTACCGGCAGTGAAGTTTCTTTGGCAATCGTTTCAAAGTGGGCATACATACCGCGCTGGTTTGGCTTATTATAATATGGTGTAACAAGCATAATCCCATTTGCGCCATTTTCTTCAGCTTTATGTGTCATCATAATTGAATAGGCAGTTTCGTTATCCCCTGTACCTGCAATAACCGGCACACGTCCCGCTACTTTTTCGACAGTAAAACGAACGACCTCAATTTTTTCCTCCGTTGACATCGTTGGGTTTTCTGAAGTTGTTCCACAAGCGATAATCGAATCTGTTCCATTATCAATCAAATGGTCAATAATTCGTTCTAGTTCAGGATAATTAATCGTGCCGTCCTTTTTAAACGGCGTAATCATCGCTGTACCAATTCGTCCAAAATCCATTACTAAATCCTCCCCTTATAGTAAGTTATCCTCTAGCATAGCCTCTGCGATTTGAATAGAGTTGAGTGCAGCACCTTTTAGTAAATTATCTGACACAATCCATAAGTGGAATCCTTTTTTATTGTCCAAATCTTGGCGAATACGTCCAACGAATGTCGGCTCCTCGTTTTCTGCAAATATTGGCATCGGATAAACTTGCTGTGTTACATCATCCTGTAAAACGATTCCTGGTGCATCTTTTAATACGTCGAAAATTTGCTGTACTGTCGCTTCTTCGGCAAGCTCGATATATACCGATTCCGAGTGACCTGATACGACCGGTACACGGACACAAGTAGCAGCAACTTTTAATTCAGGTGCTTCCATAATCTTTTTCGTTTCGTTAATCATTTTCATTTCTTCATATGTAAAGCCATTGTCCGTAAACTTATCAATTTGCGGAATGACATTACGTGCGATTGGATAATGTTTTTTATCCGATTTTACAGGAAGAACTTTTGCTTCCACGTTTTTGCCTGCATCCCATTGTGCGCTTTGATCACGCAATTCATCAATCGCTGCAATACCTGAACCTGATACAGCCTGATATGTCGATACAACGATTTTTGTTAAGCCAAACTTTTCACGAATTGGCTGCAATGCTGCGACCATTTGAATTGTTGAACAGTTTGGGTTTGCTATAATCCCTTTAGGAATCGTTTTTAGTGCATGACGGTTTACTTCTGGTACTACAAGCGGCACTTCCGGATCCATACGGAAGTGGCTCGTATTATCAATTACAATTGCGCCACGTTTTGCTGCTTCGGGTGCCAAAGCCTCCGAAACAGCGCCACCTGCTGAAAATAATGCAATATCAATACCTTCAAAGCTTTCAGGTTTTGCTTCTTCTATTGTATAAGTCTCACCGTTGAATTCTATTTGATTACCTGCAGAACGAGCAGAAGCTAAAAATTTAATAGATGCAATCGGAAATTTACGCTCTACTAATTTCTCCATCATTTTTGTACCAACTGCTCCAGTTGCTCCTACTACCGCAACATTTAACTTTTTCAACATGTCTCATCTCTCCTAAAAATATCGGTATGTATATAATGTTGGATATTGTAACATATATTATTTGAATTGTGTTAGGAATTTTGATTATTTAAAATATTGTATAAATATTGGTTGAATCTGTTTTTTATGAGCGAGCGTATATGCTACAGTATCGAGCATTTTTGTGAAATCTGCTATAAGCGACGTAGGTTTATTAATTGGATCATCTTGACCGAATGGAATGAAGAAGATGTTTTTTGCATTCATAAGTTTCATTAAATTCATACCATTTAAACCAAGTGCATCATTCGTTGAAATACCGAGAACAACAGGTGAGCCATTGCGCAATGTCGCCTTTGCAGCCATTAATACTGCACTGTCTGTAGCAGCATTGGCAAATTTACTAATTGAATTGCCTGTCATTGGTGCAATCACCATACAATCCAATGGGTTTTTAGGTCCAAAGGGCTCTGCCTCTGCTATCGAACTGACAACCTTTTCTCCCGCCTGCTCTTCTATTTTTGCAATCCACTCTTCACCTGTTCCGAAACGTGTTGCAGCATGTAATACAGAAGGGGTAATAATCGGTACTACTGTTGCACCCGCTTCTCGAAACTGGGAAATCTTCGGTACAACATCTTCATAAGTACAATGTGATGCTGTTATCCCTAAACCAATGCGTTTTCCTTCAAGCACTTTTATCCTCCTTTCGCAATTCTAGTATTGTTTCTGTTAACAACCTTGCCGCAGCCTGCGGAAAATATTTGCCGGGTAATCCTGGTAATAATTCATATTGAGATAATTTCACATCATTTAGACACCCTGGACTTGAAGCAAGATCATAAATTGGACGTGTAGTCCATGATGCGTAGTTTTTTGTTAGCCAATCTGTTGGAATCGTATTAATAAGGAAATCAGCATCCACACTGTTTCCTTCCTTAAGTTCTATACCTTTGTAGCCATATGCAAGCGCCTCAGCTTTTTGATGGTCGGATCTTACTGCGATAATAACTTTCGCATTTAAACGAGTTAAAAACAATGCAAGCATTTTTGCTACACGCCCAAATCCTGTGATAATGAATGTTTTATACTGCACATTCACTTTCCCCTGATATAAATGAGCTAAAAAGCTTTCTGCAGTAAGCGCTGCATTTTTCCAAATAAATGTTTCATCTGTTAAATAATAATGAATCCGCTTCTCCTGAAGAAGCTGCTTCCACTCGTCATTAAGTTTTCCTGCAAAGAACTGCGCTTGACGTATACCTAATAGTTCATCCACCTGAATTGTTAAAGGATGAATAGGCAGCACAACTTCTGTCGGGTGTAACTCTAACGCTACTTTGTTTAATGCTTCATCCCATACAGCCGTATTTTTGTAGTAAACGGTACGATCATTCGTAGATAATTGCTTTGCTAAAAACCGCATTCGTTCATCTGTTCCAATTATTAGCCAACGTTCATTCATCATTTGCATGCTTTAAAGATGATGTTGTTTTTTGAAATAATACTCGATCTTCGCCAATCAAAATAATTTCTTCCCAAGGAATATACTTCACCATACCTGGCTTTTTCTTTTGAAATGGCATTTTCACCATTTGTGGCGGCATTTCAAAGCCTGTAATTTTCCCTGTCTTTGCATCGAAAATACATTCGGTCTCTGCTAAAAAGCCGTATCGAACCCCGTTTTCCATTTCGATTAATTCTTTCTCAGCGAGCTCTGATAAAAGCATTGTATCCCTCCTCTTGTAAGAGCCTACCATTACTATATGCATCAAGTCAGTTAGAAGTGAAATGGTTCAACATATTAAGTTGAAATGCAGTAACTAAAGATTTTCTAGGTATTTGCTTAGTAAAAATAAAGGTAAGAATTTCCCTTATTCCATAAATCCCATTAAAAACAGCTGAAATAGCGGTAGAAATTTCCGTTATTGAGTGAATATCTTTGAAAAAATCTAATTTTTTGAAGGATAACGGAAATTTGTTCCCTTATTTCCCCTAAAACACCCGTCATTTTGAAAATAAGCGAAAAATCTTCCCTTATTTCATCACATCCAAAATTTTCTAAACTTTAAGTAGACATCCATTAAACAACTGTATATACTGTACATATACAGTTGTACATTAGGGGGTGATCACAGTGATAATCAAATTAAGCAATAATAACGAAAAGCCGATTTATGAACAAATTACCGATCAGCTAAAGCAGGCTATTTTAACAGGTGCGCTTGTTACAGGAGATGCCCTACCTTCAATAAGGGCTCTTGCGAAGGAACTGAAAATTAGTGTCATGACGACAAAGCGGGCGTATGCGGATTTGGAACGGGACGGCTTTATTGAAACAATTGCCGGCAAAGGAAGCTATGTATCAGAGCGCAATCAGGACTTTCTGCGTGAAGAGCTGATCCGTCACATTGAAGTTCATTTTACAAAAGCAGTATCCATTGCAAGAACGGCAAATGTGCAAAAACAGGAGCTGCATGACTTACTCGATTTACTATTGGAGGAATGACGATGAATGCAATTGAAGTAAAAAATGTATCGAAACAATTCAAGAATTTCCGATTAAATAATATTTCATTTACTGTTGAAAGCGGGACAATTGCAGGCTTTATTGGGCAAAATGGCGCGGGGAAATCAACGACAATAAAAATCATATTAAATTTACTGAAAAAAATCGAAGGCGATATTCTCTTGTTCGGAAAGGATCATGTTGCGCATGAAGTGGAGTTAAAGTCTCAAATCGGTGTTGTGTTTGATGAACTGCATGTGCCCGAAAACTTTACCACAAAAGATCTCGATGTGCTTTACGGCCATGTATACCCTACTTGGGACCGTTCTTATTTTTATGATTTACTTGAGCAGCTTAATGTACCAAAGTACGACAAAACTAAAACGATGTCTAAAGGAACGAAAATGAAGCTCGCCCTTGCGTTGGCATTGGCACATCGCCCAAAACTTTTGCTGTTGGATGAACCTACGAGCGGACTTGATCCGATTGTACGTGATGAAGTGCTGGGTATGCTGCAAAGTTTTATGGAACAGGAAGATCATGCGATATTGTTCTCTTCGCATATTACAACCGATTTAGAGAAAATTGCGGATACGATTACGTTTATTCATGAAGGCGAAATTCTGTTTAGTGAAAACAAAGATGATTTGCTATACGGCTACGGGATTTGGAAAGGATCACTTGAAGAAGCGAAAGTAATACCGAATCATTCGATTGTTGGTAAACGGGATTATGTATTTGGAGTGGAGTATTTAGTCATGCGTGAATTTGTGAACCCTGTTATTGAACTGCAAAAACCGACGATTGATGATCTGATGCTGTTTTTCGTAAAGGGGCGAAAATAATGAAACAGATGCTTTTTCGTTATTATCAACAGGAACTGGCAACATGGATTTTGTTTACACCACTTGTGGCATCAGTTTTTGCTCTTCCATTATTATTTGAAGGTGCCGAATCGGCTGCGTACTTTATACTATCCATCAGTATAACAGCGCTTTGTGCCGTTTATTTGGATCAACGTGAGAGCCAGCTTGTCATGACAAGTTTGTTTCCGATTTCCAAAAAGACATTTTTCATTGTAGACCTCTCTTTTTTAGGACGTTACACACTGTACTATATCCTTTATACAATTGTAGCAACGAGCGCGATCCAAACATTACTCGAACAGCAACTTGTTTTGCCTTCCGTCAAACAGCTATTAGTAAGCTTGGGTATCAGCTTTTTTATTGTCGCTTTGTTCCTGCTGTTTCGCCGTGTCAAATTCGGATATTTTATAAACCTTTCCATTATCTTTATTCCATTGGCGTTTACACAATTTTTGTCATTCTTTGAAAACCTGACAACTTTAAAGAGCACAGTATTATTCTTTGTTTTATTATTTGTTCTCATCATTGCTGCAAGCATCACTTACTTTCGTGAAAACAGGAGGGATGTCACATGATTACACTGCTTAAAATGCATTTTTATCTATCGCGAAAACTATTTATCACTGTTTTTTTATTTATTGTAGGGATGATTGGGATTCAGTGGATCATTTTGAAAGAAATTAATTTTGGTTTTATGGTTTTCTATTTTCTGATGCTCTCGCCATCATTAGGTATGAGCTACTTGATCGAAAACCACTTTATGAAACAATTCCGGATAATGCCGATTGACCCAAGGGGCTTTGTTAAAAGTTTATTTGTTTTCAGTTTGCTGCTTTTGCTTATCATTACAGTTCCTATCGGGGTTTATCAAACATATTTATATTTGGAAAATCAAATCGGGGGCATTGAATTGTCACTACTTTCAATCGCTTTTGCTGCAGGAATTGCTTCGGTCGGCTCGATGCTGAAAAACTATTTAAGTAATCCGACAAAAGGTACGAAAAGCATATCAATTGGAACAATGCTGGGCTACTTTTTTATGTTTACGTTTGTTCATTTCCTCATCATGCTTATATTTAGTATTATGGACATTGAACTAATGGGGGCACCGATTGTTTCGATTATTGGTTTTATAATCTATTATCAATATTATAAATCAGCTGCAATAAAGTTTCAGGCAGCAGAATTTTAAAAGAACAGCGTATGCTAACTGCTAGCACGCGCTGTCCTTTTGCGTTATTCGTTTTCCGGTCCGATAATGGCAATCGCCGGCTCGGTTAATAAAATTTGTGTAATGAGCTCATCAATTGTTTCCATTGAAATCGCATCAATTTTTGCCAACACTTCATCAACAGTACGATGGTTTTGATGAATAAGCTCATTAACCCCATTACGGTTCATAAAGTCTTCTGTTCCTTCAAGACCTAATACGAAACCGCCTTTTAGTTGTTCCTTTGCATTATCCAGTTCAACTTCCGTTATCCCGCCTGTTACGAGATCAAATAAAGTTTGATCGATTTGCTGCTTGAGCGCATCCAAGTTTTGTTTGGAAGCTGAAGCGTAAATTGTAAATGTTCCAACATCCTCATAACTCGACTGATAGCTGAATACGGAATATGCTAGTCCGCGTTCTTCCCGTACTTCCTGGAACAGGCGTGAACTCATATTGCCACCGATAATATTGTTCAGTGCAATAAAGCTGTACATTTTCGGGTCTTTTACAGAAATTGCCGGGAACGAAATAGCGATATGTGCTTGTTCTGTATCTCGTAACTTTTCAATTTCACCTGGTGTAAATGTTGGATAAGAAGGCTTGGAAACAATCGATTCCGCGCTAGCTTCATAGTTTCCAAACAATGCTTCCACCTTTTCCAATAAATCTTTTTCGATATTACCAGCTATTGAAATGACAACATTTTGAGGACCGTAATGTTTCGCCATATAGTCGCGAATCATCTTTTCATTAAAAGTCGCCAATGTTTCAGGCGTCCCTAAAATTGGTCTCCCTAAAGCATCCTCTGGGAACATGACACCCCATAATTTCTCATGTACATCATCAGCCGGATCATCTTCGCTCATATATATTTCTTCAAGCACTACTTGTCGTTCCCGCTCGATATCTTCCTGCGTAAATAACGAATTAAAAAACATATCCGCTAAAATATCAACCGCCAGCTCACCATGATGGTCCAGCACTTTTGCATAATAGCACGTATGCTCCTTTGACGTGAAGGCATTAATCTCCCCGCCAATCCGGTCAAATTCTTCTGCGATTTGACGAGCTGTTCGGTTTTTTGTTCCTTTAAATAGCATATGCTCAATGAAATGGGTAATCCCGTTTTCTACTTTCGTTTCATAGCGTGAGCCTGCGTTGACCCAGATTCCAACAGATAATGAACGGACATGCGGCATTTGCTCTGTTACAATGCGCACACCGTTTTTTGCTTTAATTACTTGTACCATAAATTTCTCCTTTAATTCGGCTCTTATTTCTTATTTAAAAAAGAGGCTGTACATAGTGTACAACCTCCCTTTTTATATTGTTGAAAATTACGCTTTTTCTGCGCGCTCTTTTTCTTCTTTGATAACGACTTTGCGTGATAAGTTTACGCGACCTTGCTTGTCGATTTCGATACACTTCACAAGTAATTCATCGCCAAGTTTTAATACGTCTTCTACATCTTTCGTACGTTCTTCTTGAATTTCCGAAATGTGAAGTAAGCCGTCTTTACCTGGGAAGATTTCACAGAATGCACCGAATTTTTCAATACGTTTTACTGTTGATAAGTAGTACTCGCCTACTTTAGCTTCACGTACGATTGATTCGATCATTTCTTTTGCACGGTTAATCATTGCTTCATCTGCTGAAGCGATGTAAATTGTACCGTCTTGTTCTGTATCAATTTTAACGCCTGTTTCATCAATAATTTTATTGATTACTTTACCACCCGGTCCGATTACATCGCGGATTTTGTCAGGGTTAATTTTGATTGAAACAATTTTTGGTGCGTATTGTGATAATGAAGTACGAGAATCGGAAATCGTTGACATCATATGATCTAAAATGTGTAAACGACCAATTTTCGCTTGAGTTAATGCTTCTTCTAAAATATCACGAGACAGACCATCGATTTTAATGTCCATTTGAAGTGCTGTTACACCTTTAGCTGTACCTGCCACTTTAAAGTCCATATCGCCAAGGTGGTCTTCCATACCTTGGATATCTGATAATACTGTATAGTGCTCGCCTTTTTTAACAAGACCCATTGCAATACCTGCAACTGGTGCTTTAATTGGAACACCTGCAGCCATAAGTGCCATTGTAGAAGCACAAATTGATGCTTGAGAAGTAGAACCATTTGATTCTAATACTTCCGATACACAACGGATTGCATATGGGAATTCCTCTTCTGATGGCATTACTGCTAAAATCGCACGCTCACCTAATGCACCGTGACCGATTTCACGACGACCTGGGCTACCGTAACGACCAGTTTCCCCAACTGAGAATTGTGGGAAGTTGTAATGGTGCATCCAGCGTTTTGACTCTTCAATACCTAAACCATCAATAATTTGCACATCGCCTAAAGCACCTAATGTACAAATTGATAATGCCTGAGTTTGTCCACGAGTGAATAATGCAGAACCGTGTGCACGTGGCAATAAATCTACTTCAGAAGATAGTGGACGGATCTCATCTTGTTTACGACCATCCGGACGAACTTTGTCTTCTGTAATTAAACGACGCACTTCATCTTTTACCATTTTATCTAAAATAGCTTTCACTTGCTTCATCGTCTCATCATCAGCTTCTTGAGCTTCATATGATTCAATAATACGTGTTTTTACAGCTGTAATATTTTCTTCACGTAATTGCTTGTCTACTGTTTGGATTGCTGTATTCATATCAGCTTCACATTCAGCTTTGATCGCTGCTGTTAAGTCTGCATCTAATTCATATAATGTAACTTCTAATTTTTCTTTACCAACTTCAGCAATAATTTGCTCTTGGAAAGCGATTAATTTTTTGATTTCATCGTGACCGAACATAATTGCTTCAAGCATGATGTCTTCAGATACTTCTAAAGCACCTGCTTCTACCATGTTAATCGCATCTTTGTTACCTGCTACTGTTAAGTGAACAGTCGATTTTGCTGCTTGTTCTACTGTTGGATTCACAACGAATTCACCGTCGATATAGCCTACATGAACACCAGCGATCGGTCCATCGAAAGGAATATCTGAAATAGCTAATGATAATGAAGAACCAAACATTGCCGCTACATCTGCCGGGCAATCTGAATCATTTGACATAACCATTAAAATTGATTGTACTTCATTACGGAAACCATCCGGGAACATTGGACGGATTGGACGGTCGATTAAGCGAGAAGTTAATACTGCCGCTTCTGATGGACGTCCTTCACGTTTAATGAAACCACCTGGAATTTTTCCTGCTGCGTATAGACGTTCTTCAAAGTTAACTGTTAACGGGAAGAAATCTAATGGCTTTGGGTGTTTAGACATTGTTGCTGTAGCTAACACTGCTGTTTCGCCGTAGCGTACCATTGCCGCCCCATTTGCTTGTTTTGCTAACTGACCTACTTCTACTACGAGTGGACGACCTGCCCATTCATACGAAAAGACTTTTTTTTCGTTCATTAATTGAACCCCTTTCTTATTGAAACACTCTACGTATCATTTTATGTACCATAGTAAGTGTATCAAAAAAGCGTTTTCTATGCTAAATTTTTTGATTAAATTTATATAAATTTAATCATTATTTTAAACCTTCCAGCAATGGTTTAACTTCTTTCAACAGGCGTTTTTACACCTGCTCAAAGAAGTTAAACATCGCACCATTATTCTGGAAAGCTGACTGATTTCAAAACATAATAAAAAGCGGGAAAAATCCCGCTTTTTATATTGTCAGATTAGCGACGTAATCCAAGTTTAGTAATTAATTCACGGTAACGAGCTACATCGTTTTCACGTAAATATTTTAATAAATGACGACGTTTACCTACCATTTTAAGAAGACCACGTTGAGAGTGGAAATCTTTCTTGTGAGTAGCTAAGTGAGCGTTTAAAGCGTTGATTTCTGCAGTTAATACAGCTACTTGTACTTCTGGAGAACCAGTATCTGTTTCGTGCACGCGGTACTCAGCGATAATTTCGTTTTTACGTTGTTGTGTAATTGCCATTTTAAAATGACCTCCTAATAAATAAAATATCCCCAATAGCACAGCAATCGCTGGAGTTGCGTGAAAGCCGAGCTAAGGTTCATACGAGAGTTTCGTACTTATGAATAGTACCATAGTTCTTTATATGTGTGCAACTATTTAGCGCAGTTCTTCAAAATAGGCAATCGCTTGTTGTTTATCCATTTCGATTTGCTCAATTAAAGCTTCAATTCCGTTGAATTTACGCTCACTGCGAATTCGTTTATACCAGCCGACGATTACCTCTTCACCGTAAATATTTTTATCAAAATCTAAAATATGCACTTCGATGGACAGTCGCTTTTCGTCTGGATTGTGGAAAGTCGGTTTATAGCCAACATTGCATACACCATTATACCACTCGTTTTGCACTAAAATTTTTACTGCGTAAACACCTGTAGCTGGTATGTAACATCCTTCCATTGCTTGTACATTTGCTGTCGGGAATCCCATCGTACGTCCACGTTTATCCCCATGTACTACAATACCTGGCACTTCAAATGCACGACCTAATAGATTACGAACTTGCTCCATCTCACCATCCTGTAAAGCTTTTCGGATACGAGTAGAACTGATTTTTTCTTCAATATCTGAAAGCTTATCAATCACTGTTACACCGTAATGGCCGTTAGACAATTGTGCCATCAGCTCCATATTCCCTTTGCCAAACGCACCAAATGAAAAATCAAAGCCTGCTGTCACATGCTGGACGTTCAAATCAATAATAAAATACTCGATAAATTGTTCAGGAGTTAACTTCGCAAAGTCTGATGTGAAATTCACAACAAATACAGTATCGACATTCAGTTTTTCCAGCGTATCTAATTTTTGTGAAAGTGGTGTAATATAAAACACTTTTTCATTGCGTCCACCTAACACAATCGATGGATGCGGATCAAATGTCATAACAGCACTTTTAATTTTTAATTCTTCTGCTTTTTGTATTGCAGATTCAATCACCGCTTTATGACCTTTATGTACCCCGTCAAAAAAACCAATTGCCAATGAATATGGCTGATCTTTAACTTTTTGTGCTAATTGATGGGGGTATTTTAAATGAATAACGTTCATCATATGCCTCCTAATTAATTTCGGGGAACATTTTATCCGGTTTCATTTGCCCTTGTTTAGTCGGGTGGGCGATATAAACCGCAAATGCTCTTCCCTCTACACCATACACAATTTTATCATGTTCTTTTAATAATGCATGCATTGGAAGAACTTGTCCATTGAAAATTTGCTTCTCAATATCAGCCGTAACTTCAATATAAGGATAATCTGACAAGGCATATTCTACAGGCAGTAAAAATTTCTCCTGTTCCCCTGCTTCCATCATTTCTGCAATTTGTGCTAAAGTGAAGCAATTGTCTTTCGTAAATGTGCCGGAAGCTGTTCGAACAAGCTCATGCATATGTGCAGGATAGCCTAGCGCTTCCCCAATTTGTACCGCTAATGTACGGATATACGTGCCTTTTGAACACTTAATACGGATTGAAAATGTTACTTCTTCTCCCTCGAACTTTTGTGCATCATCTAATAATTCCAACTCATATATCGTAATTTTACGTGTTGGGCGCTCTACCGTTTGACCTGCCCGAGCATATTCATAAAGTTTTTTCCCATTCACTTTTACAGCTGAGAACATTGGAGGTGTTTGTTCGATTACGCCTGTTAAAGATGTGAGTGCCTGTAAAATATCAGCACGTGAGAAGGATTTAACATCGCTGTTTTGTTCGACAGTTTCCCCTTCTGCATCTTCTGTTGTAGTCGTACGTCCGATTGAAACGACCGCTTCATATGTTTTGCCTGCATCAGTTAAATATTCTGCAATTCTTGTTGCCTGGCCTATGCAGATTGGTAAAACACCTTCAACACCTGGATCCAGTGTCCCGGTGTGACCTACTTTTTTTGTCTTCAATATTTTTCTTAGCTTGAACACGCAGTCATGACTTGTCATACCGCGCTCTTTCCATAATGGCAAAATACCGTTCATTGTTTTGCTCCTTTGTTGGCAATCCACCTTGTACGTGCTTCATGCGGGTAATATTAATTGGTTCATTATTATAAATAAGTTTTGACGTATTTAATCAGTTTTAAAATAAGCGGAGAGTTTCCGTTTATTTTACTGACTACCCTTCATTTCAGGAAAAATAAAGGTATGTTTTCCGCTTATTCATTGAAAAATCATGTTTTTAGTTATTATTTTAATTAATAACCGGAATTTCTACCGCTATTTCGACCTTTTTTCACTCGATTTTACAAATAAGCGGAATTTCTCCGTCTATTTCATCCAATCTACATATCCTAAATTATGTAGTACTCTTCATATAGTCCGTTCTGCTCCGCTACGGGGGGACGCTTTCCGCGGGCACGGCTCGAGCCTGTAGTCTCTCCCGCGGGCACGGCTCGAGCCTGTAGTCTCTCCCTCGTGCTTTTCCCGCAGGAAGCCTGCTTGTAGCGAAAGGCGTTAGCCGTCAGCTACACTCGCCCCCTTCGCTTCGCGTCACTCTACCTTAGTATAAAATTTGTTCCCTAAACGAAACTTCTGTATACAAAAATTTAGTTAAAGACAGTATTCAAACGAAAAAAAGTCTGCCTGCATAGTTATGCAGTGCAGACTTCTTTGTTTTATTTATCTTCGTGTAAGCCACGTAGTAATGCATCAATTTTATTTCCGTATTCGATTGCTGTATCGAATTCGAATGCTAGTTCAGGCGTACGGCGTAAACGAATACGAGAACCAACTTCCGAACGGATAAAACCAGATGCTTTTTCTAAAGCTTGCAATGTTTCCGCACGTTCGCGGTCATTACCTAACGATGTAATATAAACAGTTGCTTGCTGTAAGTCACCTGTTACGGCTACATCTGTAACTGTAACGAAACCTACGCGTGGGTCTTTGATTTTGCGTGCAATGATTTCAGTAATTTCCTTTTTCATTTGCTCGCCAACTCGATTAGAACGTAGAGACATAAATGTCACCTCATTTAACTTGCGTAATTGATATTTTAGTTTCCACTAGATGTGGATTTTATAAATATTCACGATAAAAATCCAGCTGTTCCCATTGTGGATTTGACTGTAAAAAGTGTACTGCACGCATTAGCTCGCGTTCAGCCGCTTCTTTTGAAGAAGCCACTGAAACAAGTGCTAACCTCGTACGCTGCCATACATCCTGATGGTCAATTTCAGCAACGGAAACATTGAACTTTTGTTTCGTCCGCATTACCATTCGTTGTAGAACAGCACGCTTTTCTTTTAATGAGTGGGCAGTCTGAATGATGAATTCAATCTCTGCATACACAATCATTATTTACGAACAATCTCTTCCATTACGAAGGCTTCAATAATGTCGCCTTCTTTAATGTCGTTGTAGTTTTTAATTGTGATACCACATTCATAGCCTTTTGCTACTTCTTTTGCATCATCTTTAAAGCGTTTTAGTGAATCTAATTCGCCTTCAAAAACAACAACGTTTTCACGGATTACACGTACACCCGCATCACGTACCATTTTACCTTCAATAACGTATGAACCGGCAATTGTACCGACTTTAGATACTTTGATAGTTTGACGAACTTCCGCTTGACCAACGATTTTTTCTTCGAATTCAGGATCAAGCATCCCTTTCATCGCTTGTTCGATTTCTTCGATCACTTTATAGATGATACGGTGTTGACGAATATCTACACCTTCTTCATCCGCAGCACGCTTAGCATTCGTATCTGGACGTACGTTGAATCCGATAACGATAGCGTTTGATGCAGCAGCAAGTGAAATATCTGATTCTGTAATAGCACCCGCACCTGTGTGGATGATTTTTACGTTAACACCTTCAACATCAATTTTCATTAATGAAGAAGCCATTGCTTCCACTGTACCTTGTACGTCTGCTTTTACGATTAAGTTTAACTCTTTCATTTCGCCTTGGCTCATTTGTTCAAATAAGTTATCAAGTGTTACACGTTGCTTTTCAGAACGTTGTGCTTGAATCGCTGTCATTGAACGTGATTCCCCAACTTGGCGAGCAGTTTTTTCGTCTTGGAATACTACGAAACGGTCACCGGCTTGTGGTACTTCATTTAGACCTGTAATTTCCACTGGTGTAGATGGACCAGCTGTTTTAATGCGACGGCCTAAATCGTTTACCATTGCACGTACACGACCATATGCATGACCAACTACGATTGGGTCACCAACACGTAATGTACCATCTTGAACTAATAAAGTTGCAACAGCACCGCGCCCTTTATCTAATTGTGCTTCGATTACTGAACCGATCGCAGCACGAGTTGGGTTTGCTTTTAATTCGCCAACCTCTGCAGTTAAAAGAATCATTTCTAATAATTCATCGATTCCTTCACCTTTAAGTGCTGAAAGTGGAACGAACACTGTGTCTCCACCCCATGCTTCAGGAACTAAACCGTGCTCAGTTAATTCTTGCTGAACGCGATCAGGATTTGCCGATGGTTTATCCATTTTGTTTACAGCTACGATAATTGGTACTTCAGCTGCTTTCGCATGGTTAATTGCTTCAACTGTTTGAGGCATTACACCGTCATCAGCTGCTACAACAATTATAGCGATATCAGTGATAGATGCTCCGCGCGCACGCATAGTTGTGAATGCTGCGTGTCCTGGTGTATCTAAAAACGTGATTTTTTTGCCATTTTCAGTAACTTGGTAAGCACCGATATGTTGTGTGATACCGCCTGCTTCGCCAGCAGTTACTTTTGTGTTACGAATTGAGTCAAGTAACGTTGTTTTACCGTGGTCAACGTGACCCATGATTGTTACAACTGGTGGACGCTCTTCTAGAGCATTTTCGTCCACTTCTACGATTGTATCATCGAAGTACGTATCTAAATCTGTTTTGTCGATACGGATTTCTTCTTCTACTTCTACACCGTAGTCAGTACAAATAAGCTCAATCGCATCTTTGTCTAACTCTTGGTTAATTGTCGCCATTACACCAAGCATGAATAATTTTTTGATAATTTCCGATGGCTCACGGTGTAATTTTTTTGCAAGTTCTGCAACTGACAAGCTTTCGTAGAACGTAATTTTTTCCGGTAATTCTTTTTGTACCATTGGCTGCGGTGCCGGGCGATGCGTACGACGTTTACCACCATTAATTCCTGGCTTTCTACGTTGTTGGTAGCCACCCTTATTCTGCGTGTTACCGCCTTTATTATTACTATTATTTTGGTTTGTGCCGCCTTTGCGGTTGTTATTAGTATTTTGAGTCATATTTCGATTTTGGTTACCTTTTTCATTTCTTTGTTTTTCGCCTTGTTGCGATGTTGTTTGCCCTTGAGCATTTGTAGGTCTGTTTGTTTGTTGCGGTCTTGATTGCCCTTGGGTATTTGTAGATCTGTTCGGTTGTTGCGATCTCGTTTGTCCTTGGGCATTTGCTGATTTGTTCGGTTGTTGCGATCTTGTTTGCCCTTGGGCGTTTCTTTGCTTGTTCGGTTGTTGGTTAGTTGAAGCAGATTGTGGACGATCCTGCTTTAGATTCTGTTGTGATTTTCTCTGTCCTTGCTCGCCAGGTTTTGGCGATGCATTTACAGCTTTGACAGGTCTTGCAGGAGAATCTTTCGTTGGTTCTGCTGCTTGCTTAAAGACAGAATTTAGTTTTGATACCGCCTGGTCATCAATTACCGCCATGTGATTTTTCACTGGCAGATTGAAACTTGCAAGCTTCTCAATAACTTCCTTACTTGTTTTATTTACCTTTTTCGCATATTCATGAACTCTTACTTTGCTCATCTGCTCACCCCCGATTAATTTTCGTTGAGTAGACTAGACATTTTTTTAGCAAATCCGCTATCTGTAATAGCAATCGCTACACGGGCTTCCTTCCCGGTAGCATGTCCAAGATCATATCGATCTCCGAAAACATAATACTCAACGTTATAAAACGTACATTTATCTTGAATTTTTTTACTTGTATTCGCTGAAGCATCTGATGCTAAAAATACTAGTTTAGCTTTGCCATTACGAATTTCCCTTATGACAAGCTCTTCTCCAGAGATTGTTTTTCGAGCACGTGCCGCTAAGCCTAATAGCTGCAGCAATGCAGGGTTTGTCATAAAATCGACTCCCTGCGGATTAGTGTTAGCAATTCCTCATACACTTCATCCGGCACTTTTGCATCAAGCTGGCGATCTAAAATATTCTTTTTACGTGCGATTTCCACCGCTTGCTCCGTTTTAGAAACATATGCTCCACGACCGGATTTTTTTCCTGTAATGTCAACTGTTACTTCGCCTTCTTTGGAACGAACGACACGAATCATTGACTTTTTTGGAAGCATCTCACCTGTTGCGACACATTTACGTAAAGGAATTTTTTTATTAACGACCATTTTGCTCACCCTCCTTGCAAAATCATTCCAACAGATGGTTACTCTTCATCGTCACCATATAAATCAAATTGTACATCTTCTTTATCTTCATGTGGTATAAATGTGCTCGTTTCAGAAGGATAGATTCCTAATTCACGGGCATCAGTTTCACTCTTAATGTCGATTTTCCAACCAGTTAATTTTGCAGCTAAACGTGCATTTTGACCGCGTTTACCGATTGCTAAAGATAGTTGATAGTCTGGTACAACAACTGTTGTTGACTTTTCTTCTTCATTTACTTGAACGTCTAAAACTTTTGAAGGACTTAATGCATTTGCAACGAATACGACTGGATCTTCAGACCATTCAACGATATCGATTTTCTCACCGTTTAGTTCGTTTACAATTGTTTGCACACGTGCACCTTTTGCTCCAACACATGAGCCTACAGGATCTACTTCTTCATTATGTGCATATACAGAGATTTTTGAACGGTCTCCCGCTTCACGTGCAATTGATTTAATTTCAACTGTGCCATCATAAATTTCAGGAACTTCCATTTCAAATAGACGACGTAGTAATCCAGGATGAGTACGAGATACAATTACTTGTGGACCACGTGTAGTGCGCTCAACTTTAGTAATGTAAACACGGATGCGTGAAGTTGGCTTATACACTTCACCTTGAATTTGTTCGTTTACTGGTAATGCCGCTTCTACTTTACCGATGGATACGTAAATATTACGTGCATCTTGACGCTCAATTACGCCAGTTACGATATCATCTTCACGGTCTACATACTCTTCATAAATTAAACCGCGTTCCGCTTCACGAACACGTTGTGTTACAACTTGTTTTGCAGTCTGTGCTGCGATGCGCCCGAAGTTACGTGGTGTTACTTCTTCTTCTACGATGTCACCAATTTCATAAGCTGCATTAATAAACTTCGCATCTTCTAATGCGATTTCTAAGCGATCGTCTTCTACTTCTTCCACTACGTCTTTACGCGAATAAACGACCATTGAACCTGTTGCAAGGTTAAGGTCGACACGTACGTTTTGTGCTTGGTTGAAATTACGTTTATACGCAGTTACTAAAGCTGCCTCAATCGCTTCAATCAATACATCTCTTGAAATACCTTTCTGCTCTTCAAGGGCAGTTAGGGCATCTAGTAATTCACTACTCATTTTGTTTTCACTCCTAAATTTGCTTATCTGAAAAATCGATGGCAAGACGTGCCTGCGCAATTTTTTCTTTTTCAATTTGTACTGTAACTTTACGTGTTTTAATACGGAATTCAAGTTCTAAATATTCATCTGTATATGCGCGTAAATAACCATAGAATTCTTTTAAATCCTTAACTGGCTCATAAGTTTTTACATAAATGTATTTGCCGATTGCTTTTTCAAAGTCCTGTTGTTTTTTTAATGGACGTTCGGCTCCTGGTGAAGAAACTTCTAAATAATAGTTTTGCTCGATTGGATCGTTTTCATCCAGTTTCTCGCTTAAACGTTCACTCACTTGTGCGCATTGTAAAATATCAATGCCGCCTTCAGGTGTATCAACGTAAATACGAAGGAACCAGTCGCGTCCTTCTTTTAGGAACTCGATATCAACTAATTCTAATTCAAGCTCTTCCACGATCGGTGTCACTAGCTCTTCAATGATCGACGTAACTTTGCTCATCGTATCCTCCCTAGCGTCTTTGTCTCTTAAAAATCATGATGTTATTTGTTAAACAAAAGACGAGTATTCATTGAATTTTATCAATTGAAACCTGTGATATTCGCCAGTGGTTTATCTTCATTCAGCAAGTGTTTTAAACACTTGCTGAATGAAGATAAAATAGTTGTGTAAACAACAGAAAAGAGCGGGAAAACCCACTCTTTTGCTGGCGAACTATCAACAAATTATTAATTTTAGCATAGCATAAAGGCTTATTGAATGCAAATATTGCCTATTGGTGTACGCTTCAATAAAATTTCGTCTTAAAATAGTGAAAGTTGATTGGCATCTGGCATACCTTCAAGGCAGCCTAATTCATCCATGTACTCAATTAAAGTTTTCGATACACGGCCACGTTGCTGTAAATCCTCTTTTGATAGGAATTCACCATTTTTACGTGCCTCTACGATTTGTTTTGCTACGTTTGTACCAAGTCCTGGTATAGCATCAAATGGTGGAATTAGTGAATTTCCTTCAATTATAAACTCACTCGCCTGTGAACGGTATAAATCTACTTTCTTGAAGCTCATCCCGCGTTCACACATTTCAAGCGCAATTTCCATAACTGTTAACAAACTTTTTTCTTTCGGAGCTGCATCGAGCCCCTTCATATTTATTTCATCAATTTTTTTGCGAATCATAACAGAACCCTGTGTCATCGCAATTAGATCGAAATCAGATGCACGCACTGTAAAGTAGGCTGCATAGTAAAGGATTGGATGGTGAACTTTAAACCATGCGATACGTACCGCCATTAAAACATAGGCTGCGGCATGGGCTTTCGGGAACATGTACTTTATCTTTTTACATGAATCGATATACCATTCCGGTACTTTTTTCGCGCGCATCTCAGCTTCCATTTCTTCTGTTAAGCCTTTTCCTTTACGTACAGATTCCATAATTTTAAAGGCAAATGATGGCTCTAAATCCTGATAGATTAAATACACCATAATATCGTCACGACAACCAATTACTTCTTTTAATACACAAGTCCCATCTTTTATAAGCTCCGCTGCATTCCCTAACCAAACGTCCGTCCCATGAGAAAGTCCGGAAATTTGGACAAGTTCACTAAAAGTCGTTGGCTTTGTTTCTTCAAGCATTTGACGAACAAATTTTGTACCAAACTCAGGAATGCCTAGTGTACCTGTTTTGGCACCTATTTGTTTATCTGTCACACCAAGCGTCTCTGTTGAACTGAAAATTTTCATAACAATTGGATCGTCGGTTGGAATTGTTTTTGGATCAATTCCTGATAAATCCTGCAGCATACGAATAACAGTCGGATCATCGTGACCGAGTATATCGAGTTTTAAAATATTATCATGAATCGAATGGAAGTCAAAGTGCGTCGTTTTCCATTCAGAATCCTGCGCATCCGCAGGGAACTGTACTGGAGAGAAATCATATATATCCATATAATCCGGTACTACGATGATTCCGCCTGGATGTTGTCCTGTTGTCCGTTTTACACCCGTACATCCTTGAACTAATCGGTCTACCTCGGCGTTGCGGTACGTGATACCATTATCGCTTCCATAGCCTTTTACATAGCCATAAGCTGTCTTTTCCGCAACTGTTCCTATTGTTCCAGCACGGAATACATAATCTTCACCGAAAAGCACTTTCGTGTAGTTATGGGCTTGCGGTTGATATTCTCCGGAGAAGTTCAAATCGATATCGGGTACTTTGTCTCCCTTAAATCCTAAGAACGTTTCGAACGGGATATCTTGACCGTCTTTTTTATACTGCGCTCCACATTCCGGACATTCTTTATTCGGTAAGTCATAACCGGATGCAACTGAACCATCTGCGATAAACTCCGAATGTTTACAGTTAGGGCAAACATAATGCGGCGGCAACGGATTTACTTCGGTAATTTCCATAAATGTAGCGACGAGCGACGACCCGACCGAACCACGTGAACCTACTAAGTATCCATCTGCCAATGATTTTTTAACAAGCTTTGCCGATATTAAATAAATAACGCCGAATCCATGTCCTAAAATGGATTTTAACTCCTTATCAATTCGAGCTTGTACAATTTCCGGTAAATTTTGACCGTAAATTAAATGGGCCATTTCGTATGTCAAATTCGTTACTTCATCATCTGAGCCTTCAATTTTCGGTGTATACAAATCATCTTTAATCGGCTTTACATCACCAATCATATTAGCAACAAGCTGTGTATTCGTTACAACAACCTCTTTTGCTAAATCCGGTCCTAAAAAGTCGAATTCCTTCAACATTTCATCTGTCGTACGGAAGTGGACTTTTGGCAAAGGATTACGATTCAGTGGATTTGCTCCTCCCATTGAACCGACTAGAATTTGGCGGAACTTTGCATCTGTTTCATGCAAGTAATGGACGTTTCCTGTTGCAACGACAGGCAGGTTCAGCTTTTTGCCAAGTTTTACGAGACGGCGAATAATATCTTCTAGCGCCCATTCATCATGTACAGTACCCCCATCAACCAATGGAGAGTATACAGGTTTAGGCATGACTTCCAAGTAATCATAAAATTTCGCAATGCGTTCGGCTTCTTCCTGCGTTTTATTCATCATTGTTTCAAACAGCTCACCATTCGAACAGCCAGAACCGACGATTAAACCTTGGCGTAACCGCTGCAAATCCGAACGGCGAATGCGTGGTACTCGGTAAAATGTTTGCGTGTGCGATATCGAAATTAATTTAAATAGATTTTTCAAGCCAGCATCATCTACTGCAAGTATAGTACAGTGACTTGGGCGAGCCTGCTTATATCCATCTTCTCCACCGACATGGTCATTCATTTCAATCAGGTTTTTAATACCTAAATCGGCAGACTGTTTGAGTAAATGAAGGAATAGTTCACCGGTTGCTTCAGTATCATAAATTGCCCGGTGATGCTGTGTTAATTCAATATTATATTTTTTCGTTAATGTTTTTAAGCTATGCGATTTTTGCCCCGGATTTACAAGTCGGGAAAGCTCCACCGTATCGATACCTGGGTGTCTTACTTCAATACCCGCATTTTTATAGGCAACATATAAGAAACCTAAGTCAAACGCTGCATTGTGGGCAACAACTACCCCGTCACCAATAAAGTCATGGAATTCGCGTATAACGTCATTGAGCTCTGGTGCATTCACGAGCATATCATCGGTAATATGGGTAAGTTCAATGATTTTTGCTGTCAGTTTGCGGTGAGGATTTGAAAACCGTTCAAATGTATCTATCACTTGGCCATTTTTAATTTTTACAGCAGCCAGCTCGATAATCGTATCGTATACGTTTGAAAAACCAGTAGTCTCTACGTCAAATACTACGTACGTTGCTTCTTCCAAATCAATATCAATCGGATCATATACAATTGGTTTCCCGTCATCCACTAAGTTTGCTTCCACACCGTAAATCACTTTTATGCCATTTTTCTTGCCTGCAGCATATGCGTCCGGGAATGCCTGCACGACTGCATGGTCGGTTACCGCAACAGCGGGATGCCCCCATTTTGCTGCTTGGGCTACTAATTTATCAACGGATGTCATGGCATCCATCTGGCTCATTGGTGTATGCAAATGAAGCTCTACTCGTTTTTCACCTTCTGGAGCATGATCTTTACGAGGTTCGTGCTTGATTTCATTAATATCCTTCACCATCATAACTAAGTCACGGGCAAATGTATCAAGTTGAATAGAGCCGCGTACACGAACCCACATTCCCTTACTAATTTGCTTCATTTTCACTACATCTTCGTCCCCGTTTGAGAACATTTTTACGAGTAGTGAATCAGTGTAATCGGAAATCTTCAATTCCAATAATGAACGGCCACTTCGCAGTTCCTTCACTTCACAGGCAAATATAAAGCCTTCCAATACAATGGAGCGTTCCTCTTCCAATACGGTACGGATTTCAACTGGATCTGGATTTTTTATAAGTGCACCAATTTGGAATGGCGTATCTCCTTGCATCGCAGCACCTGGATTATTTGCCTTCTCTTTTTCACGTGCCGCAAAATCAGCCATTGCCTGTTTGGACAGACGCTCTTCCTCTTCTTTACGCTGCTCGTAAAACGCTTCCTGCTGTGCGATGAACTCATCCGATTCCTCGATAAGTTGGAATTCTAACGGAATATGTGGAAAACCAAATGTTTTATAGGATTCTGCAATTTTATCCGTATACTTTGATTTTAATGATAAGTACTCCACTTCCAGCATCGACGTCACAACAAGCTTATGACCTGTCCATCGTGGTGTTTGTTTCATAAGGTTTTCGCGCAATAAAGGCGACATTTCACCCATTTGTTCAATCGCCACTTGCCAGTAATCGAGAATATGCTGTTCATTCACTACTGGGTTATGCGATTCTACTGTTAACAGGACATTGGCTATATGTGAAAACTTCTCTGCTAAACGCATGCGAAGTAACTGATACACTTGGAACGGTAAAATATTTTCTATTTTAATTTTAAAATGCCAAATTCGTTTCTTTTTATGGACGGTTACTCGTTCGAGTGTGCCATTTTCAAAAAAGGACATATAGACATCATCAGTCAACTCAAGTTGTTGGATTAATAGTAGGAATTTTTGTCTTCCTTCCTGTTTTGACAATTGTTTCAACCCTTTCTTTTTAATGCTTTTTTAATATGAGGTGGAGGAATTCGGGGAGGGCACAAAAAGCAATCCCCTTCGTTTAAAATAAGCGGAGTTATTACCGTTATTTTTAAAATAAGCATCATTTAGAGGTAAATAAGGGTAGTTATTCCGGTTATCCATTGAAAAATCACTGTCTTTCAAGTTCTTCAGCATAAATAAGAGGAATTTTTACCTCTATTTTGGCTGAATTTCAATTAATTTATCAAATAAGCGGAAATTTCACCCTTATTCAGTGATAACTTCATTCCCTCATCAACTACAGACCCTTCACATGAAAAAGAAAAGAAAGTACATGTAATTTGTACTTTCCCATTCTCTCTATCTTAACAAATTATTAGTTTTGACGGAAAAATTCGTTTAAACGGTCTACTACTTCTTCTTTAGCCCATTCTGCCGATTCGCCAGTCGCACGGAACTTCACTTCTACTAAACCTTCAGAAGCTTTTTTACCTACTGTAATACGGACAGGCAAGCCAATTAAGTCTGCATCGGCAAATTTAACGCCTGCACGCTCTGCACGGTCATCATATAGCACGTCATAACGATATGATTTTAAAACTCCGTATAGTTCGTCTGCTAATTGTACTTGTGCTTCGTCTTTTGTATTAATCGGTACTAATTGTATATCATATGGCGCTAATTGTGCCGGCCATACAAATCCATTTTCATCTTGGAAATGTTCTGCAACAGCAGCTAATAAGCGTGAAACCCCAATACCGTAGCATCCCATAATGAACGGTTGTGCTTTCCCCTGCTCATCAAGGAACGTAGCATTTAATTTTGCTGAATAAGTTGTACCTAATTTGAAGATATGACCAACTTCAATTCCTTCAGCAAATTTAATAACTCCCTCTCCATCTGGAGAAGGGTCTCCTACTTGGATAAAGCGAATATCTTCATAAGAACCAATCGCAAAGTCACGTTCTGGATTTACGTTTAATAAGTGGAAGCCATCTTCATTCGCACCCGCTACACCGTTACGAATTGATTTAATTGCATTATCGGCAATAACTTTTACATTGACCGGTAATTTAACTGGACCAATTGAACCTGGCGCGCAGCCAAGCAATTCTTTTATAGAAGCATCATCGGCTAACTCTACAGACGTAGCTCCCAATGCATTTTTTAGTTTAATATCGTTAATTTCGTGATCGCCACGTGCTAAAACAACAACCAATTCCCCATCAACATTAAATACTAATGATTTAATAACATTCGATGCTTCTACATTTAAGAATGCCGAAACTTCTTCAATTGTCTTTTGATCAGGTGTTGCGAACTTTTCAACTTCTTTCATTGGCGTTGTAGGTGCTGTATATTCTACAACAACTTCCGCCATTTCGATATTGGCAGCATAATCAGAAGAATCCGAGTAAGCAATTGTATCTTCACCAATTTCAGAAAGAACCATAAATTCATGAGTACCTTTACCGCCAATTGTTCCAGCGTCGGCAATTACCGCACGGAAGTTTAAGCCAAGGCGCGAGAAAATATTCGAATATGCACGATACATATCATCGTAAGTCGCATCTAACGACTCACGTGAAGCATGGAAAGAATACGCATCTTTCATAATAAATTCACGACCGCGCAATAGACCAAAGCGTGGACGTTTTTCATCGCGGAATTTACTTTGGATTTGATAAAGTGTTAACGGTAACTTTTTATAAGATTTTATTTCATCGCGCACTAAAGTTGTAACTACTTCTTCATGTGTTGCACCTAATGCAAAATCACGATCATGACGGTCTTTTAAGCGCATAAGTTCTGGACCATATGCCTCCCAACGACCTGATTCCTGCCATAATTCAGCTGGTTGAAGTGCTGGCATTAATAACTCAATGGAATTGACTGCTTCCATTTCTTCACGAATGATTTGCTCGATTTTCGCTAATACTTTGCGAGCTAATGGTAAGTATGAGTATACTCCTGATGCGTTTTGGCGGATAAAGCCTGCACGCATTAGCATGCGGTGTGATTTCACATCGGCATCAGCTGGATTCTCCCTTAAAGTAGGGATAAACGTTTTTGTTTGTTTCATAAGTAGTGCCACCTTTTTTTAATTTAAGAATGATCTATATTTCATTATTATCTGCTTTAGCCAATGATTGCTATATATCCATTAACTAATATTAAATGCTACTTCTATAATACTAATCAAATTTAGCTTTGAACGCTAGTATTATTCATACAAACGCTCAAAGCCGTCATTTTTAAATCTATTTTGTTGAATTAAGATTACTCAGCTGACATGGAGGTGATTTCCATTACGGAGGCCAACACGATGTTGGTCACAAAAGCGTTGCCACAGGACGTGGCGTTTTTAGCTTTTGTACCTTATTCCCACTGGAGTCGCCTCCCCTTCATTCCAATCACCTTGCTTGCCAGTAAGTTAAATCATCTCAAGTTAATTTTAGAAGAAGAATCTCTGGATATCGTTCCAGGTTACTACGACCATTAAGATCATCAAGAGCAGAATGCCGACGAAGTGAACCATACCTTCTTTTTGACGGTCGATCGGTTTACCTCTTACAGCTTCTACTGCGAAGAATAATAAACGGCCACCGTCAAGTGCTGGTAATGGAAGCAAGTTCATGATTCCCAAGTTTACGCTTAGCATTGCGGCGAAGTATAAAATATTATAGAAACCGAATGTTACTACATCTTCCGTTGTTTTGTAAATCCCTACCGGACCTGATAACGCTTCAATCGAAAGCTGGCCGGTAACAAGCTGGCCGACAAGTTTCCCGATTGTAATAACCATGTTATAGGTTTCAGTTACACCATAAACAACGGCTTGAAGCGGATTTTTTTCGATGGAACGCATGACACCGATTTGTCCGTACGCTGGACCACCTTCTTGTTCCACAGCTTTTGGTGTAAGTTCAATTATTTCACTACCTGTTGCACGTTCCACTTCGAACGTTACGGCTTTGTTCGGGTTGTCGACAATCTGTTTCGATAATTCTCCCCAAGTTGAAATCGGTTGTCCATTCACCTTGACCACTTTATCGCCATCGACAAGTCCTGCATTACTTGCAACAGAATTGTCCATAACTTCGGCGATAACCGGATCATCGGATGGAATGCCTTGAATAAGCCCGATCACTAAGAAAATGAAAAACGCTAAAATAAAGTTAAATAATGGGCCAGCGAAAATTGCCATTGCACGTGCACCGACAGGTTTCGAATTAAATTGACGATCGAGCGGCGCAATCATCTGCTCCATTCCATTCTCAACAACCATTGCTGTACGCGATACATTGTAGCGAACGAATTGGTCATCCTCATCATAGCCTTCTATCCAAAGTTCACGTTCTAAATCTGCCCGTTCTACTTCCAAAAATATAACATTTTGATAATGTGTTTTTTGATTTAGAATAATTTTTTCTACAATATTATCTTCGTTGGTTATTAAAGCTACCCGATAACCCGGTTGTAATTCTACGGTATCAGTATCCTCACCAGCCATTCTCACGTAGCCGCCAATTGGCAAAAGACGCAGCGTATAAATGGTTTCACCTTTCGTCATACCGAAAATTTTCGGTCCCATACCTATCGCAAATTCACGTACCATAATGCCCGCGCGCTTTGCAAGTAAGAAGTGACCTAGCTCATGGAAAAAAACGAGTGAGCCGAAAATTAAAATAAAGGCTATAACTGTTTGCATAATCTCCCACCTTCATTGGAACTGAGTCATAAAGTTAGTTCTCTTTTTTTCTAGTGTTAACTAATAAAAAAATATGCTTTTAAATGCATATGAATGTCCAACATATAGTTGACTGACACTCTTTTTTCTCGCACTTCACTATTTTACCATGCTTGCTACTGTTTTTCTTGTTTCACTATCTACATGTAAAATTGTTTCTAAATCTGGTAATGCGATATTGTTATGACTATTCATAATACGCTCAATACATTCTTCAATTTCTAAAAAAGTTATTTTTTCTTGTAAAAATAATTCGACAGCCGCTTCATTTGCCGCATTCATTGCCGTTAAAATAGTACCGCCCATTCGACCGGCGTCATAGGCAAGTTTTAGGGCACGGAATCGATCAAAATCAACTTCCTTAAAGTGAAGTTGTCCAATTTGAGCTAAGTTTAAACGTTGACCATTTGAAAGGGGCAAGCGATCCGGATAGCTAAGCGCATACTGAATCGGCACACGCATGTCCGGTGTTCCAAGCTGCGCAATAACACTAGTATCTTCATACTCCACCATAGAGTGAATAATACTTTCACGGTGCAGTAATACATCGATATTGTCATACGGCATATTGAATAATACATGGGCCTCAATAACTTCAAGTCCTTTATTCATCATCGTTGCGGAGTCGATTGTAATTTTAGCCCCCATTGACCAGTTCGGATGATTCAAAGCGTCTTTTACCGTTACACCGACTAATTCATCACGTGTTTTATCGCGGAATGAACCACCTGAAGCTGTTAAAATGATTCGTTCAATACGTTTTTTATTTTCACCGTTCATCGATTGGAAAACAGCAGAATGCTCACTATCCACAGGCAATATTGGTGCATTGTACTTGTGCGCTTCTGACATCACAAGGTGGCCTGCTGTTACAAGTGTTTCTTTATTCGCAATGGCAATCGTTTTCCCCATACGTATTGCTGCAAGTGTCGATTCCAACCCAACACTGCCTAAAACTGCATTAACTAGAACCGTTGAATCAGGATGAGTTGCAACTTCCACTAACCCTTTTTCACCATATGTAAAGGAAACATGCGGAAATTCCTTCTGTAAAGTTTTAGCCGCTTCCTCTGTTTGCATTGAGACTAACTCTGGTTGTAACTTTTGGATGATTTCACGAGATTTTTCAATATTTTTTCCGGCAGAAAAAGCAACAAGCTGAAAAGCATTTGGATGTGCAAGTAAAACATCAAACGTCTGCCATCCAATGGAGCCCGTTGCACCTAATAAACTGATTTTTTTCACAATGATACTTCCTCCTAACAAATCAATTGCGTTACACCGCAATTATGTCTAATACAAACTATGTTTATCTATTCACTGAAAGAAATTAATTAAAAAAGTGCAAGAAATGAAGTAAAGGCACTACAAATAAGAGACTGTCAAAACGATCTAAAATGCCTCCATGCCCAGGTAAAATATTACCCGAATCCTTTACACCGTAATGGCGCTTAATTGCCGATTCGACAAGGTCACCCATTTGTCCGACAATCGATGCTACAATCGTTACAATAATTAATTGCATCCAACTTGAAGCGATCGGATAAATAAGTTGCATCGCGATCGCAAAACATACAGCAATGACAATGCCACCGACAAAACCTTCTACTGTCTTTTTCGGGGATATTTCCGGCCATAATTTATTTTTCCCTAGCTTCCGCCCAACAAAATATGCGCCAGAATCCGTTGTCCAAACAATTAACAATACAAATACGACATATTCTAATCCGATAAACCGGGTTTCGATAAAATAATGGAAACCAAGTCCGACATAAAATGCGCCAATTAATATAAAACCAATTTCATCAAATGTCATTTTATTTTTTACAAGCACTATATAAATTAACAATAATATAACTAAACCGTATACAATCATTAATGTTGATTCATATTGCAGAAATTCTACTACGTTTTTGGACCAGTCACTTGGTACCACTAATAGTAATAGTGCAAGAGTTCCTAATACTCCTGGAACGGATGCAATTGAAATTCCTTTCATTTTTAATAATTCATAAAAGCCGACGACTGCGATAATACTCATTAGCACCGCAAACGGTCCGCCTCCATAAATTACAAATGGGATAAATAGTGCTGCAGCAATTACTCCAGTAATGATGCGCTGTTTCAATTTGTTTCTTCTCCTTTCAGCCCTCCATAACGGCGGTTACGGTTTTGATATACAGAAATCGCCTCTTTTAAACATGCTTCGTCAAAATCAGGCCAATGCGTATCAGTAAACCAAAACTCCGTATAAGCAAGCTGCCATAGCATAAAGTTACTTATGCGTACTTCTCCACTTGTCCGTATAAGTAAATCCGGTTCAGGTAAATGAGCTGTCATTACATATTGTGAAATATGTTGTTCATTTAATTCGTCAATTGTCAGTCTTCCTGCTTCAACATCATTCATCAGTTGCTGCATCGCCATAACAATTTCCGCGCGTCCACCGTAATTCATCGCAAAGTTTAATACCAAACCGGTATTATCTTTCGTTTCATCCATCGCTTTTCTTAGAGCTGATTGAGTATATTCCGGCAAGGAATCCATCACACCAATCATTTCAACTTTAATGTTACGCTCCATAAGCTCCGGTAAAAAGGAAGTTAAAAATTGCTCTGGTAAACGCATTAAAAATTCAACTTCTGATTTAGGACGCTTCCAATTTTCTGTCGAAAATGCATACAGCGTTAAAACTTTTACTCCTAAATCACAAGCGCAACGTGTTATTTTCCGGACATTTTTCATTCCTTCATGATGTCCTGCAACTCTTGGCATTGAACGCTTTTTCGCCCAACGTCCATTTCCGTCCATAATAATTGCAATATGGGTAGGGATATCTTCTCCCTTAACTAAGTCCATACTTCCATCACTGAATGGTTGCTCTTTATTTGTATTTTTCCCAAAAAGTTTTTTAAACATAGTTAATTCCCCCAACTGCATAAATCGGACTACTTACTTCTCCATCATATCAAAAAAGGTATAGTCTGTCCTTCTTATATTCGCTAACTCTTTTTTAAAATACAGAAAAAATGTCCTTTATTTTCTATCCTATGTATCATTCTTTCAACTCATCCTTCAAATAACAGGAAAAAATGGGGGTTGATCCGGTATTTCTATACCGGCAGCAAAAATTCCCTCCAATGATAACTTTTCAAAATGAAATTTTATCTCCATTATTAAAAAAACGTCCTTACTAACAGGACGTCTTAATCCATTTAAAGTTCACAAAACTTCAGTAAGAGATTTCGCGCTAAAGTTGTCCAATAGCGCGAAATAAAGTAGTGTCTTCACCACGGAAAGTAAATTCCTTTTAGTGAAGGTTCAGAATTAAACTGTTAAAATTTCTTTTTCTTTTTCTTTCACTAATTCCTCAATTTTTACGATTGAGTTGTCAGTTAATTTTTGGATATCTTCACCGAAGCCGCGTAATTCGTCTTCTGTAATTTCTCCATTTTTCTCTAATTTTTTCAGGTCATCATTAGCATCACGACGTACGTTACGTACAGCAATTTTAGCTTCTTCAGCTTCTTTTTTGACTTGTTTAACTAGTTCTTTACGACGCTCTTCTGTTAAAGCAGGAACTGCCAAACGAATAACATTACCATCGTTTGTCGGTGTAATACCGATATCAGAACGCATAATTGCTTTTTCAATTTCACCTAAGATAGATTTATCATAAGGTTGGATCACTAAAAGGCGTGCTTCCGGTACTGCAATACCCGCCATTTGATTGATCGGTGTTGGGGAACCATAGTAGTCCACCATAATACGATCTAATAATGAAGCATTTGCTACACCTGCACGAATTGATGCCAATTCACGTGAGAAGGCACCGATTGATTTTGTCATTTTTTCCTGTGCTTGATCTAATACTTGTTTAGTCATTACGCATCTCTCCTAACAACTGTTCCAATTTTTTCGCCCATTGCGGCACGTTTAATATTACCACGTTCTGACAAGTTGAAAACGACAAGCTTAATATCATTATCCATACATAATGTTGAAGCTGTTGAATCCATTACTTGTAAACCTTGCTGAATAACGTCTAAATACGTAAGTGTGTCATACTTAACTGCTTCAGAATCTAATTTTGGATCTGCAGAATATACACCATCCACATTGTTTTTCGCCATTAAAATTGCATCTGCATTAATCTCTGCGGCACGCAAAGCTGCTGTCGTGTCTGTTGAGAAATAAGGGTTACCTGTTCCCGCAGCGAAAATTACGACACGTGACTTCTCCAAATGACGAACTGCTTTACGTCGAATATATGGCTCTGCCACTTGCGTCATAACGATTGATGATTGAACACGTGTTGGAACGCCTAGATTTTCTAATGAGTCTTGTAGAGCAAGTGCATTCATCACTGTTCCCAACATACCCATATAATCTGCATTGGCACGCTCCATACCCATTTCAGCGCCAATTTTCCCGCGCCAAATGTTTCCGCCACCGACAACTAATGCAACCTCTACACCCAAGTCGATAACATCTTTAATTTCTGCAGCGATTGATTTAATTACATCTGGTGAGAAACCGAAGCCCAATTCCCCAGCTAATGCTTCCCCGCTTAGTTTAATTACTACTCGTTTGTATTGTGACACACTCATAGTAGACCTCCGTTACTCATTTATTTTAAAGGAAATACGACCCGATTTGCTATGTATCGCACTTCACTAAAATCAAAAATAGATTTCTTTAAAAATAGGGAACACGCAAATGGTGCTCCCTACTGTTTGCTTAAATTAAGGTTAATTTAAGTTGTAATTTAATTAGTTACCTTTAACTTGGCTCATTACTTCTTCAGCAAAGTTATCTTCACGTTTCTCGATACCTTCACCAACAGCATAACGAGTGAAGCTTGTTACAGTAGCATCTAAAGATTTTACGAAGTCACGAACTTTTTGATCTGAGTTTTTAACGAAAGCTTGGTCTAATAAACATACGTCTTCGAAATATTTACCAAGACGACCTTCTACCATTTTCGCTACGATGTTTTCTGGTTTACCTTCGTTTAACGCTTGCTCAGTTAATACTTTGCGCTCACGTTCAACTTCGTCAGCAGAAACTTCATCACGAGAAATGTAAGTTGGGTTGATAGCAGCGATATGCATTGCGATATCTTTTGCAGCAGCAGCATCAGTAGAACCTTCAAGAACTACTAATACACCAATACGGCCGCCCATGTGTAAGTATGCACCGAAAGCATCTGCATCAGTTTTTGTTTTGATTTCAAAACGACGTAATGAAATTTTCTCACCGATAGTAGCTGTAGCTGTAGAAATTTGATCAACGATTTTCACGCCGTCTTTTTCTAACTCCATAGCAGCTTCTACTGATTCTGGTTTAGCAGCTAATAATTGCTCTGCTAATGAAGAAACTAAGAATTGGAATTTATCGTTTTTCGCAACGAAATCTGTTTCAGCGTTTACTTCTAAAAGAATCGCTTCATTACCGTTTTCTAAAATATAAGTTGTACCTTCAGCAGCGATACGGTCAGCTTTCTTACCAGCAGCAGCTAAACCTTTTTCACGTAGGAAGTCGATTGCAGCATCGATGTCGCCTTCAGTTTGTACTAAAGCTTTTTTACAGTCCATCATACCTGCGCCTGTTTTTTCGCGTAATTCTTTTACTAATTGTGCAGTAACGTTTGCCATGTTGAGTTTCCTCCTAAATATAATAAAAAATTTATTTACACTATTTCATACTTTAAGCGATAAATCGCGAAGTTTCAACGATTCACACATTTTTACATTCATTTCTCAAAAAAAGGTGATAAGGGGTTCATCCACTTATCACCTTTTCTAAAAGTGAATTACTCAGCTGTAGCTTCTTCTACTGCTGGAGCTTCTTCTTCACCTTGTTTAGCTTCTAATAAAGCGTCAGCCATTTTAGCCGTTAATAATTTAACCGCGCGGATAGCATCGTCGTTTGCAGGGATAACGTAATCAATTTCATCTGGATCACAGTTAGTGTCTACGATACCAACTAGAGGGATGTTTAATTTGATTGCTTCTGCAACTGCGATACGCTCTTTACGAGGGTCTACTACGAACATTACGTCTGGAATAGCTTTCATATCACGGATACCGCCTAAGAATTTAACTAAGCGTTCGTGCTCTTTTTTAAGTTGGATTACTTCTTTTTTAGGAAGTACAGCAAAAGTACCGTCTTCTTCCATTTTCTCGATATCTTTCATACGTTTAACACGTTTTTGAATAGTACCGAAGTTTGTTAAAGTACCACCTAACCAACGTTGGTTGATGTAGTAGTTACCTGAACGTTCAGCTTCTTCTTTGATCGCTTCTTGTGCTTGTTTTTTCGT
This sequence comes from Solibacillus sp. FSL K6-4121, assembly GCF_038002585.1. NCBI lineage: Bacteria > Bacillati > Bacillota > Bacilli > Caryophanales > Caryophanaceae > Solibacillus > Solibacillus sp. FSL K6-4121. The sequence goes on along the minus strand of NZ_JBBOCS010000001.1, from coordinate 1,842,135 downwards.
ACCTACGAATAAAACTTTACCACCGTCTTGACCAACTTGACGCATGAAATCGTATGCTTCTTCTAATTTTTTAACCGTTTTTTGTAAATCGATAATGTAAATACCGTTACGTTCTACGAAGATATATTTCTTCATTTTTGGGTTCCAACGGCGAGTTTGGTGACCGAAATGTACACCAGCTTCTAGTAATTGTTTCATTGAAATTACTGACATGAGTGTTTCCTCCTAATATGTTTGGTTTTTTTCCTCCGCATTTTTCATCTGCAACAAGCTACCCGTAGACTTACGAGCACCACTTACTACATCAAAATACGTGTGTATTGTTAACACCGCTTGTAACTATATCACACTCGCCTTTCAAGTGCAACTCCTTTACGCGTGAAACTTTAAGAGAAGCTCGATTTCAGTTTTGCCTCGTTGCATGATTTTAGCGATTTCTTCTATTGTCTTTCCGTTTCGGTAAAGCTCGACTGCTTGCTGTTCAGTAGTTAACTGTTTTGGCGGTACATCTTCGGCTGCTGTGAACAACTCGGATTCTACTAATTGTTCCACTGTATCGAATTGTTTGTTCTTTTGTTTCTTGTATGCATTTGCTGCTTGCTTGACGGGAATGAATTTTCGCGGTTCTTGTTCTGTAACCGGACTTTTTTTAGTTGTTACAGTGGCTGCTTGTTCTTCATTCATCTTTATGTTTTTATTTCCGGAATGCTGTGTAAGCTGCTTATCTGTGTTTTCATGCACAGCCTTTTGAGGAACAGGCTGCTTTTTCAATTCATTAATTAGTCGGTCATTTTCTTCTCTCATTTCCATTAAATACACACTGATGGCGTTGTCCATCTCATTTACCAGTTCATTTTGACGCTTTTCTAAATCATTGAATTTAGAAAGCTTACTGTTCAAAATGACAATGGCGAAAATCGTAACTAATTGGATGAGAAAGAGCGTAACTATTAGTGCTGTCGTCATAACTTCTCCTAACCACTAAAATCAAAAAGATTCCCTTTAAAAGGGTGTTGTACTTTTTGTTCCAATTGGTCTTTATTTTTCTGATCGTGCTGCATTTGTGACTGATTGTTTTCAGAGTGTTCATCATCATCTTTTAGGGCATCCATTTTATCCGATTCATTTACCGAAAGTTGCTTGCGTTCTATTTCCCTTTTAAGCGCTTCATTTGCATGCATTTGCTGGAGAATATTGTTTTGCTGATGCTGATCTGCCATTTTCCCTGCATCAAAGGTTTTCGGAATCGCAATTTGGAGCTCCAGCCCTTTTAAACTCATACAGACGCCTCCTTACGTATTAATCATTTCTGAAGACAATAATTTACGTAATTTAAACAATGCTTTAGAGTGGATTTGAGAAATGCGTGATGTAGATAACTCCAAGACTTCCCCAATTTCAGTCAATGTCATTTCTTCTGAGTAGAATAAGCTAATGACAAGCTGTTCTTTTTCATTCAGCTTTTTTATATTGGCTGCCAAATCACCTAAAAGCTCTAAATGTATTGTATGCTGTTCGGGTGTCTTTGTATGGTCATCACGAATAACAAAAGATTTGCCTTCACTATCTTCTTGATCAAGTTGCTCATTTATTGAAAGTACATTTGAAAAAAAATGTTCCTGATAGGTTTGATAAACTTCTTCAACAGGTAAATTCATTTGTGCAGCAACTTCCTCAGGGGTTGCATGGCGCATCAGCTTTTGCTCAAGTGACTCAATTTGGGCATCTAACTTTTTGGCCTTTTCACGTGCTGAACGCGGAAGCCAGTCTTCCTTCCGAAGTCCATCGATAATTGCGCCTCGTACACGAAAGGATGCGTACGTATCAAACTTTAAATCTCGATTTATATCAAATTTATTTAAAGCATCAAAAAGTCCCATCATTCCAAGACTCATTAAATCGTTTCTCGAAACATTTTTAGGAAGTCCAACAGCTATGCGCTGCACATGATACGTTACAAGTGGCTTATATTTTTTGATTAACATGTCTCCTGCTTCAGGATCTCGGTTCTTTGTCCAACGAACCCATAATGCTTGTTCGTCTCCATGTCCTTGTTCAGTCAAACGTACCTCCCCCTTTTGTAGTTAAAGTGAGTATAATTACTATTCATTATACCAAAAAGCCCAAGAATAAACATGTAAGGAACCGTGAGACACAACATCTACACATTTCCAAAAAACAAAAAAAGAGCCGAAAGTACGACTCTTTTATCGGGAAAGTGCCTCATCGCCATGCAACATCGTTCGAACGACTTGAGCAATATCCTCCGTATTTTCTTCATCAAATTCCATTGTGGACTGATTACTGCGAGATGAAAATTGCTGATCACTCTCGTCTATCATTGTTTGACCGATAATCTCATCTTCGGTTTCTGCAAAGACAGGCGTTTCCGGTGTATAGAAAACATAGCCTAGAAAATAACGCAGGAAATACATCCCAACGAATGCTATGAACGCGACTAAAAAAGATGTACTTATTATTTGGAGTGGCAAAGCATACGGATTTTGAATTGCCAAAATAAAATAACTAGCGAACGATAGTAATGCTGCCCAACAGTTATAAAATATTGAACCAAACATCAAATTTCACTCACTCCTTTATTTACTGTTCGGACATTGAGTATATTTGTTTCCGGACTAAACTCGATTGTGCGACCGCTATTCCCACCAGTATCCTCTGAAATAATCGGTATGTTCAGCTTTTTTAATTGCGCTTTTACCGCTTCAACATTTCTTGGACCGATACGCATCGAATCTTTATCTGATGTAAATTGGAACATTTGTGCACCACCGGCAATTTTAGCTTTCAACTTATAGCTCTGTGCCCCATCTCGCTTTAATCTGTCTACTAAAGCAAGAATACCTGTATCTGCGAATTTCGCTTCATTTAAAGTGTTAGTACGATTCAGGCTTGAATCAGGCAGCATTACATGAACCATGCCGCCTATTTTTTTTGATTCGTCATAAATAACAACGCCAACACACGAACCAAGACCTGAAGTACGGATTGTATGAGGGGCTTTAACAATATCCATTTGTGCAATCCCTACTTTAATCACTTCGTATAAATTGGTAACCATCATGTAGTAGGCACTCCTAATGCTTTAAAAATTGTTTCGAATGAATCTGGCTCCGGCATTAAAAGGAAATGCCCCTTCACTGCCTCATCATCGGAAATTGCTTCCTCATAAATGGATGTATTTATAACAATAACAGTGTCGCTTATTTGCGATAGTTCAATAAGTCCGATACTAATAATGGCACCGAACATATCAATACTTAAACCTGGTACAGTCGGGTAAATTTTAAGTCCAGTAAAATCCGATAAAGCAGATAAATAAGAGCCCGATAAAATGTTACCCATCTCCTGCATAGCAGATAAACCTAATTCAGAATATGGAGGCGTATTGAAGTCAAACGAATCATCGCGTATTAAGCTACGAATAAATCGATTGGCCTGTTCAAGCGGCAGGATAAAAAACATACTCCCCTCGGCATCACCTTCAATACGGAGGTAAATACCTACAACAACATTTTCCGGTCCACCCGCCAGTTCCATCATTTCATTAAATGAAACCATTTTCACATCCGGTACACGCATATCGATTTTCTTTTGGAGTAAATTCGATAATGCCGTAGCAGCATGGGCAGCGCCGATATTTCCAATTTCCTTTAATACATCTAAATGGAGTGAAGTAATTTTTTCACTGAAGTTCATTTATAATCCCTACTTTAATAGATTCCAGGTAAGATGAACTTACCCGGAAAATTAATCATTTCTCATTTGGATTTAATACTTTATCCAAATGAAGTAAAATCAATAAGCGGTTTTCCAATTTAGCCACTCCTGCGATGAATTCTTCTTCCAGGGAGCCAACTACTTCCGGTTGCTGTTCAATAGAAGCTGCATCAATGTCCAATACGTCGTTTGCAGAATCCACTATAAAGCCAACTTCCATCGTCTCAAGTGTTATGATAATAATTCGTGTTGTTTCTTCGTTTCCCGATATAGGCAAATCAAAACGTTCTCGTAAATCGATAACTGGTGTTACGACGCCCCGAAGATTAATAACACCTTTAACGAACCGCTCTGTTTTCGGTACACGGGTGATGTGCATTAATTTTTCGATTCCCTTAACGTGAGAAACAGGAATTGCATATTCTTTATCAGCTAATTGAAATACAATTACTTTTAAGTTTTTTTGCTCTATTGCATTCGTCATCTTTCACACCTCTTATCCTTTTTACTTCATTAACGCATTACAATCCACAATTAATGCTACTTGACCATTTCCTAAAATCGTTGCACCAGATATCGCAAAAATATTAGTCAAATAATTCCCTAATGACTTCAAGACAATTTCCTGCTGTCCGATGAATGAATCCACAACTAATCCCGCTAACTTATCACCTTTACGGACAATGACCACAGAATGGAAACCATCATCATTTTTTTCGTCACGCGGCACACCGAAAATTTCTTCAAGGAAGACAAGTGGTACAACTTTTCCGCGGAAATCAATTACTTTTTGATTATGGGCATTTAAGATGTCTGAAGTACGGATAATGGATGTTTCAATAATTGAAGATAACGGAATTGCATAGATTTCCTTCTCAATTTCCACTAACATAACAGAAATAATCGATAGAGTTAACGGTAATTGAATAGAGAACACCGAACCTACATTCCGTGTTGATTCGATGGAAATATTCCCACCTAAAGATTCAATTGTCGTTTTAACAACATCCAGGCCTACACCTCTTCCGGAAACATCAGAAATGACATCGGCCGTAGAGAATCCTGACGCTAAAATCAGCTCATTAATTTGCTTGTCTGTCATCGTCAATGACTGTTCATGTGTTACGATTCCTTTGGAAAGCGCTTTTGCTAGCACTTTATCACGATTAATTCCAGCTCCATCATCTTCTATTTCAATAAAGACATAATTGCCGCTATGGTAGGCGCGCAGTTCAACTGTTCCTTCTTCCGGCTTACCTTTTGAACGTCGTACTTCCGGACTTTCAATGCCGTGGTCTACAGAGTTTCGTATTAAGTGTACAAGTGGATCTCCTATTTCATCGATTACTGTACGGTCAAGCTCTGTTTCGGCCCCAACTATATTAAGTTCGATTTTCTTATTTAAATCACGGGATAACTGACGCACCATTTTAGGGAAACGGTTAAATACTGTTTCCACCGGAACCATCCGCATAGTTAGGACGATATTCTGTAAATCCCCCATTGTACGGCTCATACGTTCTACCGTTTCATTTAATTCTCCATGATTGACTTCAGAAGCAATTGATAATAAACGACCACGATCAATTGCAAGTTCTTCAAATAAATTCATTAAAATATCTAAACGTTCAATATTTACACGAATTGTTTTGCTCGTTGCATGGGCAGAAGATTTACTGTTTGTATTTGATACCGTTTTTTGTTTTTCGGCAGGAACCGAAGCATCATTGGCTGACGGCGCAACTTCTTCCGAAACAGGCATTGGTATGTCGATTGCAGTTGTTTTTGTAACAAATACTTCCTGATGAATTTCATTGACAACAACACTTTCAACTTCGGAAACTTTCATCAACATTTTATGTAAATCTTCAGATGATTCCCTTGAAATAAACGCAACATGGAATTCACTATCGAACTGTTCTTCCTCGAGTTTATCTACTGTTGGCGATGATTTAATTACATCACCGTTCTTCTCCAAAATTTCAAACACCATAAAGACACGGGCTGCTTTTAATAAGCAATCTTCCCGTAAAGCTATCGTAATTTCGTATGCATTAAAATCTTGTTCAGACGATTGTAGAATAACGGTCTTTTCAAAATCATCGTAGGATAGTTTTAAATCCGCCGCTGTAATAGGAGCCTTCTCATTAAGGATGGCTGTGCTTTTTGCTACTGCCTCCTGTTGTGATATATTCTCTTCTGCTACAGCTACTGAAGATTCTCCGGCTTCAATACGCTTTAATTTTTCAACTGTTGCCTGGACGTTGCGTTTGCCGTCTCCACCATCAGCAATATGAAACACCATTTCTTCTAGATGATCAACAGATTCAAATACTACATCTAAAATTTCAGCAGTAACTTTAATTTTCCCGTTACGGATGGCATCTAGTATATTTTCCATTTTATGCGTTAAATCTGCTAAATCCTCATAACCCATTGTTGCTGCCATTCCTTTTAATGTATGGGCAGACCGGAAAATTTCTCCGACAATTGTTAAATCGTCCGGATTTTTTTCCAATTCCAATAAGTGTTCGCTGCATGCTTGCAAATGTTCTTTGCTTTCTTCAATAAACATTTCTAAATATTGATTTAATTCCATTTATAAGACACCCCTTTTTTAAGGCAAATATTTCATAATTGTCTGTGCAATATTATCAACATCCGCCACTTCATCTACAAGCTGCGTTTCCACAGCAGCTTTTGGCATTCCATAAACGATACACGTTTCGGCTGACTCTGCAATAGCAATTACATTTCCTGTATTTTTAAGTGAAACTAATCCTTTTGAACCGTCATAGCCCATTCCAGTCATGATAACAGCGATTTTATCAAAATCGGAATATTGACTTACATTTTCAAACATGACATCTACAGACGGACGATGGCCTGATCGTGGAGGCTCATCTTGATCCAGTACGACTGCGAAACTTGATCCGACTTTTCTTAATTTAAGATGATATCCACCTGGCGCAAGGTAAGCAGTTCCTTTTTTTAATATATCTCCCTGCTCTGCTTCTTTCACATGAATTTCACTTAATTGATCAAGTCTTGTAGCCAATGACTTTGTAAATCCTGCAGGCATATGCTGCACAATCAAAATCGGAGCATCTACAGTTCCAGGGATTTTTGTAATCACTTCCTGTAAAGCTCTTGGACCACCTGTAGAAGTACCTATTAAAATAATTTTTCTGGACGTCTTTCCCCATGCTCTTTTGAGAATTGCAGGTTTTAATGTTTCCAACGGTTTTGTCTTTACGTTGTCAATAAATCCCTCATTTGCATATGTCACACGTATTGGTTGATTATTTGGTAAAGATGTACGTAACGGCTTTTTTAACTTCAAAATGGAAATTTTCGAAGCTTCTTCTACTTTCCGAACTAACTCATCTTGAATTTTATGTAAATCTAACGAAATTGTCCCACTAGGTTTCGCTACAAAGTCAACGGCACCATATTCCATTGCCATTAAGGTATTATCCGCGCCGCGTTGTGTCGTACTTGAGAGCATGATAACAGGCACTGGATAATTTTGCATAATTTCTCTTAAAGCATCCAATCCATTCATTTCCGGCATTTCCACATCCATCGTTACGACATCCGGCTTTAGCTGTTCAATTTTTTTAATTGCATCTTTGCCGTTGCGTGCAGCTCCTATTACTTCAATGTACGGATGGTCCAAAAAAAAATCACTTATTAACTTCCGCATAAAGGCGGAGTCGTCAACAACCAATAATTTACTTTTCTTTAGGATGCTCATTTAACCACGACCTCTCGAAAAGATGCTTTTTAATTTGGATAAAAACTTACTTGACTGACTTGAAGCGTGCACTTCTTTCATTTCGGTTTCTACTGTTAAAAATTGCTGAACGAGCTTGCCCATAGTTTGTGACACAGGAGCATCCGGATAGATCGTCGTGAACAAGGATTGTTGACGAACGGCTTGGCGGACAACTGGATCTTCCGGAAGCGAACCAAGAATGTGGACATCCTTTTCCAAAAATTTCATCATCACTGTTTTTAAGCGCTGAGTCGTTTCTATGCCTTCCTCTAATGTAAATGCACGATTACATAATAAATAAAATTTCTTCTGAGGATCTTTCAGGTGAATAAACTTCATCATTGAATAGGCATCCATAATTGAAGTTGGTTCAGCTGTTGAAATGACGATGATTTCTTCAATTGATGTTAATAAATCGAGCGACCAATCAACGACACCTGCACCCATATCAAAGAATACAAAATCATATTCCTTCTGTAGTGCTTCAAAGGCTGTTATTAGACGATTAAAAATAGCCGGCGACCAATCCATTAATGAGGACATGCCAGATCCTCCAGATATATAACTGACACCTTCTTCTGTTTTAAACATGACATCTTCCAGTGTCATTTGGCCATCCAAGTAATCTTTCAAACTATATTTTACAGAGTTGCCCACGAGAATATGGACATTTCCCATCCCTATATCCATATCAAGGATGATTACCTTTTTCCCTGTTTTAGCCAATAGTGTTGCGAAGTTGGTTGTAAAATTGCTCTTTCCTACTCCGCCTTTACCGCTTACAACTGCAATTGATCTTCCTATCGTCTCTTCGCTTTCAAGCATTTTTTGACGTAGTTTATCAGCTTGATCCTTCATCTAAATTCTCCTTGAAAAAAAGCTCTAGTAGCTTATCACTACTTGGCTGTTCTATATCTTCTGGTACTTCTTGACCATTCGTATAGTAAGCGAGTCCTTTATTATATTTAATCATTAAATTAAACATAGTGCCAATAGAATTTGTTTCATCAAGCTTTGTAAAGATATATTTTTCTATATTTATGTCCTTAAATTGTTCAATAATTGATTCAAGGTCTTTTTGCTTTGCCGTTAAAGATAATACTAGGTAAGACTCCAGTTGATCATCAAATTGTATTAAAGATTTTAAATCATCTACGTATTTAGCTTCTTTATAGTTTCTTCCGGCAGTATCGATAAAGATCAAGTCTAAATGAGCTAATTTTTTTATCGCCTCTGCATAATCTGTAGCATTATAAACGACCTCTACAGGTGCCTGTAATAGTGCAGCATAGGTTTTCAATTGCTCTATCGCCGCAATTCGGTATGTATCGGTCGTAATAAATCCAATCTTCTTTTTCTTTTCCAAAACTGAGCGTGCTGCTATTTTAGCAATCGTTGTTGTTTTTCCGACACCAGTTGGACCTAAAACATTAATATATTTTTTATCATATGACATCCCACTAATGGGAAGGTCATATAATTCTTTTCTTAAATAGTCTTTCGCTATTTCCTGCATTTCGTTCCAGGTAAGTTGATTATTTTGACTGTAATGTTCAAAAAGCTCATCACTAATTGCTGTGATAAGCTCCTCTCCAAGTTCCTGCTGTTTTAAAAAATCGACAAAAGGTAAGAGCTCATTCGGATATTGAGATTGTGTCGACATACGTTGCATTGACTGCATCATAGACTTTAATTCCGCAATTTCCTTCACTAAATTTCCTGAAACTGCAGAACTATCCTCCTGTAATGCCTTTTTAGGTTTTTCCATAGGTGAAGATGACTGGTTCATAGGCATTGTTTTATCATCCCTGAAAGAAGGACCAGTTGGAATGTCTTGTGAAGAGAAGTAAGCTGGTATTTTCTCCACCTGGTCATAGCCAGCTACTACTTCATAGCTTTTATTTTTTACCAATCCAAAAAACTTTTTCGTTACGACTACTTTTGAATTTAAAATAACTGCATCCTCGCCTAAATCTGACCGGATTTGTTTCATCGCTTCGGCAATAGAAGGTGCATTATACTTTTTCATCTTCATTCAACATTCACCACCCCAACACTTTGAATTTCTACTGCTGCATCTAACTCATTATAGGATAGAATTGGAACTTGCGGGAAATACCGCTCTGTCAACTGTCTTAAATACATACGCACACCTGGTGAGCAAAGCATGATAGGTGATTGCTCCATATAAGATACACGCTCCACTTCCTTTGCGACTGCTTCCAGAACAAATTGTGATTCTTGTGGATCCATTGCCAAATAGTTTCCATGGTCTGTTTGCTGAATGCTATCTGCCAATAACTTTTCCACTTTTGCAGAAACAGTAATGACTTTCAAGGCTTGTTGACCACCAACAAACTGAGCCGTTATTTGTCTTGCCAATGCTTGTCTTACATACTCGGTTAATATATCCGTATCACTCGTAAGTTTTGCATAATCTGCAAGTGTTTCAAATATGATTGGTAAATTGCGAACGGAAACATTTTCACGTAGTAATTTCGCCAAAACTTTTTGCACTTCACCAATTGAAAGTGGCGCTGGGATTAACTCGTCTACTAATATCGCATGTGTTTCACGTAAGTGGTCTATTAATTGCTTCGCTTCCTGACGTCCCAGTAAATCATGGGCATTTGCACGAATAATTTCCGTTAAATGTGTTGATACAACACTCGGTGGATCAACTACTGTATACCCAAACATTTCTGCATCTTCTTTTACTGCTTCTGTAATCCATTTTGCAGGAAGGCCGAATGAAGGCTCGATTGTATCTATTCCATCAATTGAGTCGTCATCCCCGGGACTCATTGCTAAATAATGATCCAGCAATAGTTCACCTCTTGCCATTTCATTTCCCTTAATCTTAATTCTGTATTCATTCGGTTGTAGTTGTATATTATCACGGATACGAACAATTGGAATAACAATCCCAAGTTCTAATGCAAGCTGACGGCGAATCATGACAACTCTGTCCAGTAAATCTCCACCTTGCGCAGCATCCACCAATGGAATTAACCCATATCCAAATTCGAATTCGATTGGGTCTACATTTAATAAGTTAATAACATTTTCGGGACTTTTCATCGTATCTGAAGCTACTTCTTCTTCAATTTCCATCATTTCTTCTGGAGTTTCATCCTTTTTACGATCCATCAGAAACGCTCCAATTGCCAAAGCTGCAGCGATCGGCATTGTTATCCAATCAGGAATTGGCGTAAACAATCCGAGCAATAAAATCGTACCTGCAGCAACATAGAGCAGTTTCGATTGCGCAAATAATTGATCGGTAATATCTGCACCAAGATTTCCTTTAGAGGCAGCACGTGTTACTACAATCCCTGTAGCGGTCGAAATTAATAATGCAGGAATTTGTGATACAAGTCCGTCACCGACTGTCAGCAATGAATATTTTGCTGCAGCTTCGCCAAAGCTTAGCTCCATTTGCATCATACCAATAATCATACCAAACAGTAAGTTAATACCTACCATGATAATAGAAGCAATTGCGTCACCTTTTACGAATTTTGTAGCACCATCCATCGCACCATAAAAGTCCGCTTCTCCGGCTACCTTTTCGCGTCGTTCACGCGCTTCCTTTTCAGAAATCATCCCTGCATTTAAATCAGCATCAATACTCATTTGCTTACCCGGCATCGCATCTAACGTGAAACGCGCAGCTACTTCAGCAACACGCTCGGCACCTTTTGTAATAACGATGAATTGAATAATAACAAGTAATAGGAAAATTACTAAGCCGACTAAAATATTCCCGCCCGTAACGAAATTACCAAATGTCTCTACAACCTGTCCTGCATCACCTTCTGCTAAAATTGCACGTGTTGTAGAAACCGATAATGCTAGACGGAATAGGGTTAATAAAAGGATAACTGTCGGGAAAATCGAGAAATCAAGGGCTTCTTTCATATTCATGGCTGTTAATAATACAAGAATCGCCAATGTAATATTGACGATAATTAAAAAGCTTAATAACCAATGTGGAAGAGGGATAATGAGCATCGCTACAACCATAATGACTGCAGCTAAAACCCCTAAATCGCGTATTTGCATTGATGTCCCTCCTGAAATCTATGTTAAATTTTGCGTTTAATACGATATACATATGCAAGAACTTCAGCGACCGCTTTGAAAAATTCTTCAGGCACTGCTTGGCCGATCTCCACTTGATCATACATAGCACGGGCAAGTGGCCTGTTTTCGACCATGATAACATCATGTTCTTTTGCAATAAGCTTTATTTTTTGGGCAACAAAGTCAGTCCCTTTTGCTACCACTCTTGGAGCCTCCATTTCGTCCTCATTATATTTTAACGCAATGGCATAATGGGTCGGGTTTGTAATAACCACGTCTGCAGCAGGGATTTCCTGCATCATTCTTCGCATCGCCATTTCCCGTTGACGCTGTTTAATTTTGGACTTGATTAAAGGATCACCTTCTGCATTTTTATGTTCATCTTTAATATCCTGTTTTGACATTTTCAATTGTTTTTCATATTCAAATCGTTCATAAATATAATCAATCAATGCGATGAATATGAGCATTATGGAAGCCGCTATCCCCATAATGGCAGATAAATAGGCAACAGTCGCCAATATTTCTGCGGGACTATGTAAAGCAAGTGATAATACATCTTCCAAGTAAATGATGATTACCACTGATGTAACAGTTCCGATCAACGTCACTTTCAATAAAGATTTAATTAAATTGACGATTGCCCGGACAGATATAATTTTTTTTATCCCTTTAATAGGGTCCATTTTCTTTAAATCAATTTTTAATGTTTCTGTTGTAAATAATAAGCCAAATTGAAAAAAGTTAGCTCCAATACCTGCAATCATGGCGACAACCATAATAGGTAAAACTATAATCGCCATCTCTTTTATGGACTCGACATACATATACATAACTGTTTCAGCATTTAGCGTTTCGATTAACATATTGCGCTCAAGCCCTTGCAATAAAAATCCTTTTACCCCGTTATACATAAATGGTGCAAAAAAGAGTAAAAAGGAAAATGACAGTAATAATAAAAAAGCTGCAGTTACATCCTGACTTTTTAATACTTGTCCCTTTTTACGTGCATCCTGTCGCTTTTTGGGTGTTGCCTTTTCAGTTTTTTCTCCTGCAAAAAACTGTAGATCTACTTTTATTAAGAGTTTTAACTCCATCTTAGCCACCACCTAAAATAACCATTAAATCACGCAATGAAACAATCATAAATTCAATCAGTTCCTTCATAACTCCAACTAATACACCCATCGTCACCATCAATACAAGAAAGCCTACCGCTATTTTAATGGGGAAGCCGATGACAAAAATATTCATTTGTGGTACGGTTTTCCCTGTTATTCCCAACGCTAATGTTACTAAAAACAGTGTTGCAACTATTGGAGCTGACATTTGAAATGCAATGGCAAAAACAGAAACAAACATTTTCATAATAAACAATACGGTTCCTTCTTCTCCAAAGTTCGGGAAGAATTGGTCCATAGGCAAAAACTGATAACTATAAAATATACCATCCAAAATTAGATGGTGACCATTAATCGCCAACAATACCAACAACGTTAAAAAGTTTAAAAATTGCCCCATTAACGGAGATTGTGCGCCTGTTTGGGGGTCAATTATATTTGCCATCGCAAAGCCCATCTGGAAATCGATGAACCCCCCTGCTATCTGAACAGCAGATATAATAATCATCGCAGCTAAACCTAACATCAGCCCGATAATCGCCTCTTTTAAAACAAATAATAAATATACACCATTAATCTCAAATGGTTCCATATTAAATGTGTAATACATCATCCATGCTAAAACAACCGCCAATGTAATGCGCACTTGTGGGGGGATTGTACGATAAGAAAATAAAGGTACAGTGACAAAAAACGCAGAAACACGAACTAAAATTAATAATAATATTGATAGATTCGGTATTATTTCCGTCATTTCCTCACCCAATATACCGGACTAAATTATTTAAAATATCATGAAAATAATCTGTCATTCTCGAAATCATAAAAGGGCCAAAAAATATAATCGCAAGCAATACAGCTACGATTTTAGGTACGAATGCCAAAGTCTGCTCTTGAATAGAAGTTGTCGCCTGAAAAATACTCACGACTAGACCGCTGGCTAACGCGATTAAAAGCAATGGACCCGAAACTATCAATATTGTAAAAACTGCATTTTCTGCAATTGCAATGACCATTTCCTGTGTCACTATGTATCATCCCCTAAAAACTTTGAAGTAAAGATTTCATCACTAAATACCAACCATCGACGAGTACAAACAACAATATTTTAAATGGTAGTGAAATCATTACTGGAGGTAGCATCATCATCCCCATCGACATAAGTGTACTTGCGACAACCATATCAATAACTAAAAATGGAATGAAAATCATAAAACCCATTTGGAAAGCTGTTTTAATTTCACTTAAAGCAAATGCAGGTACTAACAGCGTCATCGGAATTTCTTCTATTGAATCCGGATACTCCGCTTGGTTATATTCTATAAATAACTCTAGATCTTTTTGCCTTGTATGCTGTGCCATAAATTGTTTAAATGGTATCGTTGCCCGGTCATACGCTTCTTCTAAATTGATTTCTTCATCAAAAAGTGGCTGCAATGCCTGCTCATTTACTTGCTGGAATGTCGGCGCCATGATAAAAAATGTTAAAAATAATGCCAAGCCGATAATGACTTGGTTCGGAGGCATTTGGTTTGTAGCAAGGGCCGTCCTTGTAAATGACAGTACGATGACAATACGAGCGAACGATGTCATCAAAATTAAAAGACTTGGTGCTAATGAGAGGACCGTCAACAGGAATAATAGCGTAACCGATGTGGATACATTTCCCGGATCGCTTTCAGAAAAGACGGAAAGAAGATCGTTCATCGTTCATCACGCTCCCGCTCTTTCCAACGCTCTAACTCATTACTACGCTGTTTCTTTATTTCCCCTATTTTTTCATTGAACATATCATTAAATTTAGGGCTATTCGATACATCTTCTGGTCGGTTCTTTTTGGTAAATTTCCTGAACAGCTCTGCAATATACGGTGAAGTATTCATCATAGTTTGGTTGCTTTCAGTTTGACTTAGCAATTGTTCAATTTCCTCTTCGGAATCGATTTCCTTGAGAAGCTGAATATTATCCCCTACACCAACTACATATACATTTTTACCGATTAACAGTAATTGTACGGACTTTTGCTGCCCTACAGACAAGCCGCCGATATTTTTAACTACGGCATTTTGTTGATAGTTTAAGTTACGTTTGTTTAAATACTTCAAAATAAACAATAATAGCCCTAGTACAAAAACAAGTGCTATTAAAACTTTTATGTAATCCAAGAAACCGATGCCAGATGCCGATTCAGTAGATTCTGCGTCGGCATCTGTAACATTATCTTCTGAAATATTTTCTTCCGAACATACTTCAGGATTTTCATTACAGTTCTCATATACGTTACTTACCATCGCAAAAGTTCCATTTGAGATTGGTGCAAACAATGCCGTCATCAATACTATTCCAACAGCAAGCCAAAATCGAAATGATTTATTTGCTTTCATATCATTAACCTAATGCTTTTTGAATGGCTTCGATTACACGGTCAGCTTGGAATGGCTTAACTATAAAATCTTTTGCACCGGCTTGAATTGCGTCAATTACCATAGCTTGTTGACCCATTGCTGAGCACATAATGACAACAGCATTTGGATCTGTACCTTTAATTGCTTTTAATGCCGCGATGCCATCCATTTCAGGCATTGTAATATCCATTGTTACTAAATCTGGACGTAGCTCATTGTACTTTTCAACTGCTTGTATACCATCAGCTGCTTCCCCAATTACTTCATATCCATTTTTTGTTAAAATATCCTTAATCATCATGCGCATGAAAGCTGCATCGTCAACAATTAAAATTCTTTTAGACATACTCTGATTCCTCCAATTAGAAAACTATCTTAGATTGTTCAAGCGATCAGCTTGACTTAAAATATGTGTGATTCGAACACCGAAGTTCTCATCAATTACTACTACTTCACCTTTTGCGATTAACCGGCTGTTAACTAAAATATCAACAGGTTCACCTGCAAGCTTATCAAGTTCAATTACAGAACCACTGGAAAGCTCCAATATTTCTTTTACTGAACGCTTTGTACGTCCGAGCTCCACTGTTACTTGCAATGGAATGTCAAGTAGCATATTTAAATTGCGTGCTTCTGTCTGTGTTATATTTGCAGATTCGAAGCTGGCAAATTGAGCTTGCTGAACATTTGCTGGTGGTGCAGAATAAACTGGTTGTTGATACATTTGCTGTTGAACCGGTTGCTCGTACATCGGTTGCTGATTTGGCTGTTGTGCCGGTTGTTCATACATTGGTTGCTGATACATTGGCTGTTGGACCGGTTGCTCATGCATCGGCTGTTGAACTTGCTGTTGCTGTACATTTTGTTCCTGTTGCATCGTTTGTTGGGGTGCTGGTTGCGATACCGGCGCAGGCGGAACGGCTGTAGTTGCAACAATAGGCTCTTCAGTTTCTCCCAATAATGACTTTACTATTTTTTTACTAAACTTTAAAGGCAGTAATTGCATTAAATTTGAATCTATTAATTCCCCAATGCGCAATCTAAATGAAATTTTCACTAATAAATCGTCCGGCGGTATATTATCTGTACCTTCATTTTGGGAAAGATTCATTAAATCAATAGACGGCGGTGAGATATCCACCTTTTGATTAAATACAGTTGACATCGATGTAGCAGCAGAACCCATCATTTGATTCATCGCTTCCTGTACTGCACTTAATTGTATTTCATTTAACTGAGGTTTCGGGTTTAAACCATCCCCACCAAGCATTAAGTCCGCTATAATTGCAGCATCTGATTGTTTTATAACAAGTAAATTCATGCCTGATAGACCAACAGTATATTCTACCTGCACAGCAACATACGGATTTGGGAATTCTTCTTCTAAACGATTACGATTGATCATTGTGATACTTGGCGTTGTAATATCGACTTTTTGTCCTAATAATGCAGATAAAGCAGTAGCAGAACTTCCGAACGATATATTTCCTACTTCACCTAATGCATCAATTTCTATTGGAGTTAAGTAATCCTCAACTTTTACTTCTTCTTTTTGAGGTTCAAAATTGGCAGAGACATCATCTAGTGTCTCGCCTCTTAATAGGGCCTCAATTTCTTCTTGGGAGAGCATTTCATCACTCATCTTCGTCTCCTCCTTTCAAAGGTTCGATAATTTGAACAGCCATTTTTTTATTTAATTTTCCTGGCTGTACGGTGAATTTAGGTAAATCCCCTACTTTTAACGTCAACGGATGATCAATTTTTTGATTTAGCGGAATGACATCGCCTATCGTCATCCCCAAGAAATCTTCAATTGTAATATCTGTCGTACCTAATTCGGCAATAATAGGCAATTTTGCTTGTTTCACTCGTGTTTCAAGCATCTTTGTTTGTTCAGGAGAAATCTCCTTCGTATTAGTCTGCATCCAGTAACGTACAGATAAATTCGGTACAATTGGCTCCAATACGACATGTGGTATACAAATATTAATCATCCCTGTTGTTTCACCAATAATAGTATTCAATGAAATGACAACAACTGTTTCATTTGGTGAAATCATTTGTAAAAACTGTGGGTTAACTTCTAATTCTACAAGCATCGGGTCTATTTCAGCAATATTTTCCCATGCCTCCCGTAAATTATCAAATGAACGTTCGAATAGATTCGTCATAATTTTCGTTTCTATTTCGGTTAAATTGTCAACATTGCTATGACTTGCACCCGTTCCGCCCATTAATCGATCCAACATTGAATAGGCAATATTCGGGTTAATCTCCATTAGAATATTGCCATCCAATGGGGGAACCTCAAATACATTAATTAATGTCATATTCGGTATAGAACGAACAAATTCTTCAAATGGAATTTGGTCAACAGATGCAACTGTTATTTGTACATAGCTTCTTAACTGAGCGGAAAAGAAGGTTGTTAACAGTCGCGCAAAATTTTCATGTATACGGGTCAAACTTCGGATTTGGTCTTTAGAGAAGCGTAATGCACGTTTAAAGTCATACACTTTAACTTTCCGTGTTTCGTCTTCTTTTTTCATGTCCGCTGCCGACATTTCTCCTGTTGAAATCGCTGACAAAAGCGCATCAATTTCGGATTGGGACATTATATCTCCTGCCATTTGCCCACCTCCATTTCAAGATATAAAATTATAATATTCACTTATTGAAGAACATATGAAGTAATGTATACTTGTGTAATCTCCCCAACTTGCATTAACTCGTTTACTTGCGATTTTATCGCATTCTGGAAAGCTATTTTACCTTGTTTACCCTCCAAAGCCTCTTCTTCCATTTCTGAAAGTTCCTGAATAACGATGTTTTTAACTTGGAAATCACGTTTCAATAATTCTTCCCCGGCTTTTTTATCTGAAGCCTGAATTTTTAAAGTTATTCGAACAAAACTTCCATCAGCTAAATTTGTCGTAATTTCCGGTATATCGACTGACGACTCAACAATTTCATCGATTGACGGACCACTTGATTTTTCTTTATCAAGCTGAGTTATTAATACCACTACAATAATACCTAATAGTGTAATAGTCACTAAAATAATGAGCATTATCGTTATTAATTTATTGTTCTTCATCTTTTTCACCTCTTAGATGCGGGTTTGATAAAACTTGTATAGTTTGATAAAAAGCTTTTACCTTTTGTCGCACCTGTTCTTCAGTTTCTAAAACAATGAATCTACGCCCAGTCGTCAGCGTAATTTGCGTATCTGGGAAAGCTTCGACTGTTTCTATGTATAGAGCGTTTAAAGTAAATGCTTTACCGTTCAGACGAGTGACTTCGATCATTGAAATAGGGCCGGTCCTAGTGAAGAGCCGGCCCGACCCTCCTTTACAATGAATATATGATATATTTTTAGACTATCGTTTTAAGTTAACTAACTCTTGTAAAATCTCATCTGAAGTTGTAATAATACGAGAGTTCGCCTGGAAACCACGCTGCGCAACGATCATTTCAGTAAATTCTTCTGAAAGGTCAACGTTGGACATTTCCACGAAGCCTGAGTTCACTGAACCAATTCCGTCTTGTGTAGCTAATTGAGCATAAATTGCTCCAGAGTTTTGAGAAGTTTGGAAGTAGTTCCCTCCATTTTTAATTAGACCCCCAGGGTTAGCAAATTTAGCTAACACTACTGTTCCTGCATATTGTAAATCACCTGCTGAGTCGACAAATGATACAGTTCCATCTTGAGAAATACTCATTGATTGAGCTGTTACAGGTATACGAATCGGTGATGCTGTTGTTTGGCCTTGTGCTAAAAGTTCACCTGTTGCAGGATCAATCAAGTTTGCTCCTCCAGCTATATCTGGCTTATTTGTATCAAATCCTGCTCCAGGAGCATTTAAAGGATCAATAGCATCATAAGCAGTTACATCCGCAGCAAAACCGACTGCATATTTACCATCTGAATTTACTAAAAAACCATTTTGATCCATATAGAAATTCCCTGCACGAGTATAAAGTGTATTAGTGAACCCTTCAGCAGTCGCTGGTGTGCCAGTAGCAGGATCTCCGTTAATAAAGTCTGTAGCATCCGCCACCATAAAGAAGCCATCACCTGAAATCGCTAAATCTAATGTACGACCAGTCGTTTGCATTGAACCTGGATTATGAATTGTATCAATCGCTGCTAACTGTGACCCTAGCCCAACCTGGATAGCATTTACACCACCACGAGTTGCAGATGGACCTGATGCCCCCGTCTGTGTTTGTGATACTAAATCTTTAAAAATCGTACGCTCTTTCTTAAACCCGTACGTATTAACATTCGCGATATTATTACCAATAACATCTAATTTCGTTTGAAAGTTTTTTAAACCTGAAATTCCTGAATACATTGAACGTATCATAAGATGTCGTTCTCCCTTCAATTTTCACTTTTATAATTTTGTTCAGTTGTCTCGATCAGTCAACAACTGTAGGCTTCCTTACTTCTGAAGGTCCAGCCTATAATAGAATTGTTCCATCAATATTTGTAAATATTTGTTGTTTAGCTTCTTTACGGTCCAATGCCGTAATGACTGTTGCATTTTTTGCACTTACTATTAAAGCCGCCTGTTCCAAAAGAACTAATGGCTGTTTCACACCTTTATCTTTCGCCTCAGAAACCTTTTCAGTAATTTGCTGCCATTCTTTCGCTGAAATTGAAATATTGCGTTCTTTCAGACGTTCCGATGCATGCTTACTCATTTTAAGTTCTTCTACCGTTACTTGTTTCAAGTGATCAATAAATGACTGTTTTGAAACTTGTTCACCTTTTTGTTTCACAGCTGGCTGTATAGGTGGATGATAAGGTATATGTTGTATATTCACTCGATTCATCAAATCCCCCTCTTACTCTGCCGCTGATTCGGGATTTTGTTTACTGACAGTAAATTGTTCTTTTGTTAAACGAGTTCCATCATTTAAAAGATACTCGATATTTACGTTATTCGTTTTAATTGCTTCAATAATGGCTTCAATTATTTGGTCCCCACTCGTATATTGAACTTTTTGTCCAATCAGCTGACTAGCTTCTGCTAATGGGTTTGCAGCTGGGATTGCCGGTTGTGTCGAGTTATCACTGCCTAAAATAGATGAAATATTACCTGGTTTTATTTCTTTCCCATCTGTGAGGACAAATACTGCTTCTCCCTTAACGAATTTCAATTCTTTAATACTTCCTGTACCTTCGTTATAAATTGGCTTATTATCTGCATCTACTTTATCTGTAAGCTCATGCCATTTTACATCTTTTCCGACGAAGGTTGAGTAATTCATCATCTGTGTTTGCTCTTGAGATGCGAGTAAATTCTCCATCGCTTTTGTCATATTTTGCATTTGTTCCAATGACGAGAATTGAGCCATTTGGGATATAAATTCTTTATCATCCATCGGGCTTGTTGGGTCCTGGTTTTGAAGCTGAGTAATTAATATTTTTAAAAATGCATCTTTTCCTAGAGCTCCGTTATCTTGCTTATCTGTTACTTTGAAATTAGGATTATTTGCAGGTAAATAATAGTCATTTGAAATTGAATTTGCCATTTACTATACCTCCTCACTTAATAAATCTTTAAACGAAATAGTTTCTTCTTCAGAGTTATCTTCTTTTTCCTCTAATTCTTCATCTTTTTGTTTACCGAAGAAGTTATTAAAGAAACTTTGGTCACGTGTATTACGATCCGCATCCTGTAATGATTGCGCAACATCTATTCTATCCATTTGGATGTTTTGTGCGACAAATCCGGCCTTTAATTGATTAATGTTATTCTCCAATAACTCTTTACCGATTGGTGTCGTTGCCAATAATCGTGCGGTTAGTACACCATCTTTCTGTACTATTTCAATACGTATCTGACCCAAGTTTTCTGGGAAAAGTTTTAAAAATAGCTTCATATTCCCTTGCTGACCAGAAAGTTGACTGCGATTGATTAAATTTTGGATCTCTTTAATTAATGCTTCTGACTGTGCCGGTTTTTCTGCAGGCAATGTAATCGTCACTGTTTTCGTTTGAATAGCCTGGTGCTGTAACGGGACAGCAGACTGATTTTCCGAGTCAACTTTTACTGTTGTTTGTTGACTTTGCTGATTTTGTTGGGATGCTTGCTGTGTTATTTGTTGAACAACTTGTACGAAAGGTGTCCTCGTTGTACTTACCTCTGAATTATTTAATGTTCTCGCTTCATTTGCCAAAGCTAGTAGTGCTTCTTTAAGCTTGGCTAATTGATCTTCTTGCCTATACACCGTATCTAATTTACTCCCTGCCAACTCTGTTAACTTTAATAACTGAATGACTTGTTGAAGCTCTTCCGATTGAACAGCACTCGGTTCACCTTGTTGAATACTTTGCAATGCTTTTAATACTTCATTTAGAATTTGCGGAGCCTGCTCAATTATCGACCAAATATCCGTTATCTCCTGTTGTGACTCACCCATTAACCGTTGAAGCGTTTGTAAAAGCTGCTCTTCGGTCATACCTAAAAGATCAGTTAAGTTGTCTATAGTCAACAATTCATTAACCGCAACCGGCATGCGTTCTTCACCAATGAAAGCAAAAAGCCCTGATTCATCCATCTCAACGCCCAAATCCAAAAGTAAATTTTCCAACGAATCTTTCTCTAAAGTTGTTGTTACATCTTCAGTTAATGATTGTTTTGGTGTAGCAGTTTGTTTGGCTGATTGTTCTGACGTTGTCACAATTGACTTAAACACACTTCCAAAAGCTTCACCTTTAGGTTTTGATGACTTCACATCAACAGAAGATTGGGAAAGTTCCTTAGGTGCTTTTGTTTTTATATTTTGCAACAATGAGATATTCATTTGTTCCACCTCCCTTCAAAGTAACTTATTGTTGAGATAATAACTCAGTATAACGAGCCGCATCTGCAGGAGACATTTTCGTAAAAATTGCAGATAATGTATCGGGTTTCATGCTCGACATTATACGTAAACTTTCTGTATCGCTCATTTGAACCAGTATCGGAGCTGCTGTTTTAGCCGACATTTTTTCAAAAGTTGATAGGATCTCTTTAAATTCCTTTTGCGTCTCTTCCTGATTGCGTTTTAGTTTTTCAATTTCAAACAGTAGACGTTCCTGCTCAACCAACAGCTCTTCCTTTTCTATTGCAGATGAATCGATTTGTGATTGCAGTTGCGAAATCTGAGCTTCTTTTTCCTGAATTTCCGCTTGCAGTTCTACCACTTTTTGTTCATTCAATAAACTGTTTTCTATTACGCCTTCACCTTCATCAGAGCTAATAAATGGAATTTTCTCAACGACACCATCCGCCATTTTAAAAACGTTATATTCCGTCACAGATGTAATAATTAATAAAATTGCAATAAGGAACATAAATGGAATTAAAAACAAATAAAAAAACTTTTTGAAAAAACCGGGTTGAGATTCTACTTCATTTTCTTCCACCTGTTGTTCCATTTTATTTTTATTTCTTTTTGCCACGGAATCACCTAATTTCTTTCTTGAAAAACGCAATCGTTGAAAGCTCATCTAGTTGCATTGCTTCAATGCGTAACTGATCCTCTTTAAATCTTTCAAAATCGTTTTCACGCATTTTTTCGTATTTACGTACTTCCAAGTTTTTTTCTAATAATTTTTCCTCATGCCAATTCATTTTGGCCCGCGCCTGTACTACTTTTTGCTGGGCATCTTCAATTGTTTTTTCCATACTATCGATGAATTTAGAATAATGGTTAATTTCATCTATGGAAGAGCCTTCTTTTAAGCGCTCCTGCTGATAGATAATTAAATCTTCCTTTTTCTTCAATAGTCCATATAGCTTTGTCGCAATTTCCTCAAATACATGAACTGATTCTTTAAAGGCAAGTTCAGATTCTGTTTTTTCCTGATCTTTTACAATAAGGATTTTTTCAAAACGATAATTGTAATTCATATTTAACGTGCACCACCATTCGATAACGCGATAATTTCATTTACAGTTTGATCGATTGAAACTTTATCTTTATACCCTTGCTTTAGAAACGCGGTAATAAGCGGTTCATATAAAATAGCTTCGTCAATTTCTTTTGATGTACCACGTTTATAAGCACCTATATTGATTAAGTCCTCCGATTTCGAATATGCGTAATACAATTCCCGCAATCGGCTTGCCGCACTTACATGTTCCGGATCAGCGATATGATTCATCAATCGGCTTACACTCTTTAACACATTAATCGCAGGATACTGTCCTTTATTTGCAAGATTCCTATCCAATACGATATGTCCATCCAATATTCCTCGTACTGCATCGGCAATCGGTTCATTCATATCATCACCGTCTACTAGCACCGTATAAAATGCGGTAATTGTCCCGTTCACATTCGTACCGGAACGCTCCAATAATGTCGGCAAAATTGCAAATACAGATGGAGTATATCCTCTAGTTGCAGGTGGTTCACCAATAGCCAGTCCAATTTCACGTTGGGCCATCGCTACACGGGTCACAGAATCCATCATCAACATAACGTTTTTTCCACGATCCCGGAAATATTCTGCAATAGCTGTTGCTGTAAATGCTGCTTTTATTCGCATAAGTGCCGGCTGATCACTTGTAGCTGCTACTACGACAGAACGCTTTAACCCCTCAGGACCTAAATCACGTTCAATAAATTCCCGAACCTCCCGTCCACGCTCACCAACAAGTGCAATTACATTAATATCTGCCTCTGTATTACGCGCAATCATACCGAGCAATGTACTTTTCCCGACCCCTGAGCCGGCAAATATACCGACACGTTGACCGCTTCCTACAGTAAGCATACCATCTATAGCCTTTACCCCAACTTCCAACTGTTCATTTATCGGAGGACGACTTAATGGATTTGGGGGATCCTGTTCGGTTTGTACAGTTGTTAAACCTCTTGGTAACGCTTGTCCATCAAACGGATTTCCCATCGCATCTAATACTTTTCCGATTAATTCCGGGCCTACCTTCACTTCTAACGGTGTTCCGGTTCCTTCTACGAGACAGCCAATTGATATTTCCTTTAAAGATGAATACGGCATTAAAATGACGATTTCATCTTTAAAGCCCACCACTTCAGCCAGCAAAACTTGATTACCGTTTTTTGATGTTTGAACATGGATTTTACATACGTCCCCGATCGAACTCTCCGGACCTTGCGACTCAATCATCAAGCCTACAACCCGTGTAACTCTTCCATATTTTTTAAATGTATTTAAATTAGGAATCTGTTCAACTAATTGAGCCGCTTTCATCCGTATCATTCCTTACTTTCGATTAGTTCATATAATTGTCGACGAAGCTCTTGCAATTGGTCATCTATCGATACGACAATCCGTCCATGATTCGTTTCTATATAACTTTCAGTAGACTCTAAATCTTCATTGACAAAAATCATAAAGGGTACATTTGCAGGAAACATTTCAGCCAATTCATTATGATGCTCTGTAATGAGCGCATGGTATTCAGGCGACACATATAATTTTATTTCTTTCATTTCACGCGCCTCTTTTAATCCACGTTCAATTATCGAAACAAAAAGTTGATCATCCCGGTCCAGCTGCGCATTAATAATACGCTCTGTAGCCGTTAAAGCTAGTTCCAGTAATACCGTTTCCTGTGATTCAAGATAGGCGGCAGCATTTTTTTGTGCATCATGCATTGTATTATTGGCTATTTGCAATTGCTGTTGCATATTGGCATTTGCCTTTTGAATACCATCTTCGTACCCTTGGGCAAATCCGGCATCATACGCTTCTAGTTGATGTAATGATTTTTCTTCTTCCCATGCTTGCTTTAGCGCATCAATTGTAGCGAGCTGTTCATTACGATATTGCTCGAATTGAAGTTTTTGCTGCTCTATTTCATTTGATGTCTCCTGTAACATTTGTTGACGTTCACGTTGAATGTCTTCAATCGTTAATTGAGGTGTATCGTCCATTTGTTCTTCTTCCGTTTTCGCATAATGAATAGGCTCGAAGAAGTTTTGAAGTTTAATCTCTACAGTAGACGCTTCTTCTGCTTTTTGTGCATTTGTTGAACGGATGATTCTAGACAATTACGTCATCTCCTCCACCACGTGCAATGATAATTTCCCCTGCATCTTCTAAGCGGCGTATTACTGCAACGATGCGGGATTGTGCTTCTTCTACATCACGCAGACGTACTGGCCCCATAATATCCATTTCTTCACGGAATGTCTCAGCCATACGTTGCGACATATTGCGGAAAAGAATTTCCTTTACTTCATCTGAAGAAACTTTCATCGATAATAGTAAATCTTCGTTTTCACAGTCTCGGATAACACGTTGAATTGAACGGTTGTCCAGTGTAACGATATCCTCGAACACAAACATGCGTTTCTTAATTTCTTCCGCAAGTTCTGGATCTTGAATTTCAAGCGCATCGAGAATTGTCTTTTCTGTTTGACGATCTACACCATTCAATACTTCTACCACTGCATCGACGCCACCTGTTTCTGTGTAATCCTGTGTAACTGTCGATGATAATTTACGTTCCAATACGGATTCAATTTCACTAATTACTTCTGGTGAAGTAGATTCCATAATGGCAATTCGCTTTGCAATATCTGCCTGTACTTCCTGTGGCAACGAAGAAAGAATAACTCCTGCTTGACCTGGTTCCAAGTAAGAAAGAATAAGCGCAATTGTTTGAGGGTGTTCATTTTGAATAAAATTAAAAATCTGTGATGGGTCTGCCTTTCTAGCAAAATCAAACGGTCTTACTTGTAACGAAGAAGTAAGTCGATTTAAAATAGCCTGCGCTTGTTCAGCACCCAATGCTTTTTCAAGAACGGTCTTTGCATACCCAATACCACCTTGCGTAATATAATCTTGCGCAAGTGCAATATGATGAAATTCTTCTATTATCTCTTCCTTAACATTCGATTCTACTTTTTTTACACTTGAAATTTCTAGTGTGAGGCGTTCAATTTCCTCTTCACTTAAATGCTTATATACAGAAGCCGAGACTTCCGGTCCTAGAGAAATTAGCAGTAAAGCAGCCTTTTGCTTTCCTGACAAGTCTTTATCTTTCTTGGACACAGCTGAACCTCCTATTAGTCTTCAGCAATCCAACTACGCAATAGCTTCGCAAAATCTTCTGGCTTTTCTTTCGCCATTTTTTCTAATTGCTTACGGCGTACAGTCGCTTCAGTTTCTTTTTCTTCAGAAATATCTTCTACTGGAATTAATTGTTGTTGCTGTTCTATTATTTCCAACTCTTCTTCTTCTTGTTTACGTCTACGTACACGAATGACATAAATTATGAGTAAGACTATTGCTACTAGTAAAATTCCGCCAATTACCCATACCCACCAAGGAATAACTGATTCCGGCTGTCCGTCGGATGAATTGTTACCTTGAAATTGCTGTACAGATACAACTATACGATTAGCAATCTCTTCATCTGTTAAATTACCAGCAGCTTCTTGATCAATTGAAGTACGTACAATTGTCGACAAAATCTGCTCGATATCTGTACGGACACCTTGATCAAATTCATCCACCGCGTTAGGTGGCTCTACCATTACTTGAATGCCTAGATTACGGATTTTATATGGGCTTTCCTGAATTTCGCGACGTATACGATTGACATCGTTATTAATCGTTTCCTCTACACGCTCATAATCACCATCACCTGTCGCACCTTCAGCATAATCAACAAAGTTATCCGTAACGCCTCCAGCTTCTGTGGAACCCTCTGCACCGGGTCCAGCCCCACCTGAATATGTTTCCGTAATACGCTGGGCACTTATTTCTATACCCGTCATATTTTCTTCATCAACAGGTTGTACTAAATTTTCTTCACGATTTTCTTTTTTAAAGTCAATATCTGCCGATACATTTACTACGACATTCTCCGGTCCGATTAACGTACCAAGCATTTGCTGAACTTGTCGCTGTAAATCGCGTTCAATTGTCTTCTTCACTTCCATCTGTCCAGTAACCGTACTGATCCCGTTACCGCCACTTTCTGCAGAAGCAAGATCATAGTACTCGGAATACTGATTCATTATCGTAATATTTTCTTTTGGTAAGTTCGGAATACTCATAGAGATCAGATTAAATAACCCTTTAATTTGATCATCCGAAAATTTATGTCCCGGAGCTGTATTTAATACAATCGCTGCTTGTGCCTCACCTTTGGCATCCTTAAGAAATACGCCTTCTTCCGGTAAACTAATCATGACACTCGCATCTTTAACACCTTCGAATTTACGGACTAAATTTGCTAAATCAGTTTCAATTGTAGCTTGTTTTATAACATTAAATTCGTTGTCCGTCATACCAAACCCGGCATTCGATGTAAAAAACGAAGTATCAATTTCACCAGAGTCAGGATATCCTTGCGCCGCTAACGATACTTGTAGGTCCTGCACTTTATTTTCCGGCACCATTATTGTAGTACCACCATTTGTTATTTCATATTTCACACCTTGTGAAGCAAGTACTTCCGTTATTCTCCCTACCTCAGCCTGAGACATTTCCGGAAATAACTGCGCCATTGTCGTACGTGTCGAAAAATATGTAATTGTAGCTGCAATTACAATAACGCCCACTAGAGCTCCAATTATCGCACCTTTTTGATTTTTCGTGCGACTTTGCCAGAAACCAGTGGAGTCGCTTTTAATTTTAGTAAGTCGTTCATTCATTATGAATCCTCCGCTAATAGTGAATGCCCAACAATTTATTATTCGTTATTCAAATCATTACACACTCATACGCATAATTTCTTGATAAGCTTCCACAGCTTTATTACGAACTTCAATTGTTGTGTTTAAAGTAACACTTGCTTTTTGCGCTGCAACCATCACTTCAAATAAATCAACATCTCCACCATTGATTAATTTTTGTGTCATTGTATCTGATGTTTTTTGATGTTCATTTACACTAGCAATCGCTTCTTTTAAAGTATTAGCAAATTGTTGCTGTGCATTTGCAGGTGTTATTTGATTCTGAACATTTAATTCATTCACAGATTGTGCGGGAGACATAAATGTTATTGGATTAATTGCCATTTAATAATCATCCTTTCCCAATTTCTAGAGCTTTTGTTAACATGCTTTTGTTTGCATTAAAAGCAGTAATATTCGCTTCATATGATCTGCTCGCCGAAATTAAATCAACCATCTCTTTTAATACGTCAACATTCGACATTTGTACATAGCCGTCATCATTCGCATCAGGATGTGCCGGATCATAAACTAGCTTAAATGGAGTCTCTGTATCATCTTTAATGGAGGAAACTTTCACTCCATTACCTGCACCGCTTTTCACCGTTTTGCCCATCGCAGTATTAAGAAAACTGGAAAATTGACCTTCCTGTTCTTTTAAAATAACGGATTTTTTACGGTATGGCTCCCATTCTCCGTTCACTTGTTTCGCCCGGGTCGTATCAACATTCGCTATATTCGAAGAAATAACATCCATGCGTAAACGTTGTGTCGTTAAGGCAGAAGCTGTCGTATTCATACTATGAAAAATCGACATGACTATCTCCCTCCTTTGACAACATTGTTTAACGTTGAGAATTTACTACCAATTCGGTCGACCAGCGCATTGTAGTAAATGGTATTTTCAGCCAATTTCGCTTGTTCGGCATCCATATTCACCGCATTCCCATTTGGTCTACTACGAAAATTATTTGAGTAAACCCCATTGCCACCTATTTCAATTTTAAAATCGTAGTGTCTGGCATCTGTACGATAGGCCGGAATTGAATCTTTTTTCACATCATTGAAAACATCTCTAAAGCTTACTTCTTTCGTTTTATAGTTCGGTGTATCAACATTCGCAATATTTTGGGAAATTGCTTTATTTTTTAACGTAGCATACGAAAGTCCGTTTTCAAGACTGCGTATAGTACCACCAAATAAATCCAAATTGCTCACCTCATTCATTGTTTGCTAAATAATGTACCTGAAAACTTAATAATACAATTGTAATTATAATAATTCTTTGTGTCTATTGACTTTAGACCCTATTGAATAGGCTTATTTAACCATTTTTCGTATTTTTATTTTTACTAAATTAGTATTTAAATCAATAATTTTGTAATATTACAGAGTAATTTAATCCTTTAGCACCTAACATTTTATTATTATAATATAAAGTTACTAATTTTTAGTAGATAATGCACTTCATTAAAGATGAGCATTTAGTGCTTCCTTTAAATTTAACCTAACATATCATACACTAAAACATTGTAAAAGTCGGGGTTTATTATAACAATTCATAATTTTGTAACAAAGCATTTGTCACATTATTTTTAATTCATTCTAGGTATAAATAATATTTATTTGATTTTTAAAACCGTTTCATAACTATCATTATTTTTACATAATTACCCATTTAAATCCTTTAAAATTATTTCCTGAAAATAAAAAACAGACACAATAAGGAAAACCTCATTATGTCTGTAAATTTTTTATTTCATTTTGATTTCAGCTAAAGCTGTTAGGAATTTATCGTTTAAAACTTTAATATATGTTCCCTTCATCCCTAACGAGCGTGATTCAATAACACCCGCGGATTCAAGTTTACGTAACGCGTTAACGATAACCGAGCGAGTAATTCCTACACGGTCAGCAATTTTAGAAGCTACCAGCAAACCTTCATTGCCGTCTAGCTCTTCAAATATATGCTCAATCGCTTCAAGTTCCGAATAAGATAACGAGTTTATCGCCATTTGAACAACAGCTTTCGAACGCGCTTCCTCTTCAATCTCTTCCGACTTTTCACGTAAGATTTCCATACCAACTACTGTCGCACCATATTCAGCAAGTATTAAATCATCATCTTCAAATTGATCACTTATGCGAGCTAAAATTAACGTTCCTAAACGATCACCGCCACCAATAATAGGAACGATAGTAGTTAAACCGTTTGAAAACAGATCTTTGTTTTCAATCGGGAATGCTGTATGTTCATTGTTAACATCCAAGTTAGGAGATGTTTCAGTAATATTGAATAGGTTCTGTGTATATGCTTCTGGGAATTGGCGTACTTCAAACATTTTTTTCATACGCTCATTCTCGATTTGCTGGTGAATTGAAATACCCAACAGTTTTCCTTTTCGGCTTACGATAAATACGTTACTTTCGATTATATCACCTAAAGTGTTGGCCATTTCTTTAAAGTTAACTGGTTTCCCAGCGGATGCTTGTAACATTGAGTTGATTTTTCGTGTTTTTGTTAATAAATTCATTTCTATTTCCTCCTACAGGACTTGTTTAATTCACTTAATATTCTAAAGGTTTTTACAATTTAAAGATACTAATTCAACTTATTATTACAGAATAAATTGCGATAAATCTTTATTTTTTACTATATTCGACAATTTTTGATCGACATAATTCGGGGTAATGTCGATATGTGCCGGTGCAATTTCAGAAGCCTCATAAGATAGTTCTTCAAGTAAACGTTCCAAAATTGTGTGAAGTCGGCGGGCACCAATATTATCAGTTTCCTGATTTACTTCTGTAGCAATTTCTGCAATACGTTCAATTGCTTCTTTTGTAAATTCAAGAGTAACGCCTTCTGTTTCAAGTAACGCTTTATATTGTAAAATTAACGATTGATCAGGCTCCTGTAATATGCGTACAAAATCATCCTTCGTTAATTTTTCAAGTTCTACGCGAATCGGGAATCGCCCTTGCAGTTCCGGGATTAAATCACTCGGCTTAGATATATGGAAAGCACCTGCTGCGATAAATAGCATATAATCGGTTCTAACAGTTCCATATTTCGTATTTACGGTTGAACCCTCTACAATCGGTAATATGTCTCGTTGCACCCCTTCACGGGATACTTCTGCAGATGAAGAACCTTTACTCGCAATTTTGTCAATTTCATCAATAAAAATAATACCTGACTGTTCCGCACGGTGAATTGCTTCACTGGATAAAGCATCTGTATCGATTAGTTTATTGGCTTCTTCCTGAACTAAAATACGTCGCGCATCCTTTACTTGAACTTTGCGTTTTTTTGTTTTTTTCGGCATTAAATTAGACAGCATATCTTGCATACCATTCGCATTATCCATATTCATCCCGGGCATTGCATCAAAAAGTGATGGTGCACTTTCCGTTACTTCAATCGTAACCCACTGTTCTTCTAATTTTCCGTCTTTTAAATCCTGAGCAATTTGCGCACGTCGCGTACGAATTTCCGGCTCTTCCTGCTGAGCTGTATCTTCTTGGGCAGTATCTTTTTGACCAAACAGCATTTCAAATGGATTTTGCGTAAGCTTTTCTTTTACTTTTGAAGGGACTAATAGTTTTATTAATACGTCATTCGCGTTACGCTCAGCTTGTTCCTTAACCGCTTCAACCATCTCGTCTTTCACGAGGCGGCGGGACGCTTCCACTAGGTCACGTACCATTGATTCGACATCGCGACCCACATATCCAACTTCCGTAAACTTCGTTGCCTCCACTTTAATAAAGGGAGCATTCGTTAGTTTAGCGATTCTACGTGCAATTTCTGTTTTCCCTACACCAGTAGGTCCAATCATTAATATATTTTTTGGAATTACTTCAGTTTTTAGCTCTTCACTTAGCAGTGAGCGGCGATAACGGTTGCGCAATGCAATCGCAACAGCACGCTTGGCAGTTTCCTGACCAACAATATGTCGGTTCAAATGTTCCGTAATCTGTCTTGGTGTTAAATTGATCGAAGTCATTATAATACCTCCACGATTATATTATGGTTTGTAAACACACAAATATCCGCAGCAGTCGTTAATGCAGCCTCTGCGATTTCCTTTGCCGTCAAATGATCTGCAGCATGTTTCTTTAATGCACGACCAGCGGATAATGCGTAATTCCCACCTGAACCGATTGCTAAAATACCATCATCCGGTTCAATTACTTCACCTGTCCCTGATACAAGCAGTAATGTTGATTTATCCATAACGAGTAGCATAGCCTCTAGTTGTCGCAGCATTTTATCTCCACGCCATTGTTTCGCTACTTCGACTGCAGCCCTTTGTAGATTGCCATTATATTCATTGAGCTTTGCCTCAAACATTTCAAATAATGTAAATGCATCTGCAACAGAACCTGCAAACCCCGCTAACACTTTCCCATTAAACAGACGTCTGACCTTTCGCGCCGTATGCTTCATTACAACAGCATTTCCTAGTGTTACTTGACCATCCCCGGCCATTGCACATTCACCTTTATGATGAACGGCGAATATCGTTGTCGCATGAATTTGACCCATATTTCATTTCCCCCTTAACTTATGCTCTCGGATGACTTTTCATATATGTCTTTCTTAAAGCTTCTTTCGTTACATGAGTATAAATCTGAGTTGAAGATAAATTCGCGTGCCCTAGTAATTCCTGAACTGTACGCATATCCGCTCCATTATTCAATAGATGCGTAGCAAAGGTGTGGCGCAGCATATGTGGATAAATTTTAGTGTGCATACTTGCATTATCGATCATCTCACTTAATATATAACGCACACCGCGGGTAGTAAGTTCGCCACCTCGCATATTGACAAAGACTTTTTGATGGTTTTCTTTTTTCATTAAAGATGGACGGACCTGCTCTATATAACGAGTAAGTGCCTCATGCGCATACTGTCCAAACGGGATAATTCGCTCTTTACGCCCTTTTCCCATGACACGGACAATACTGTAATGAAAATCGATGTCTGCAATTTCTAAACTTACACATTCACTTACACGCATGCCGGTAGCATATAGAATCTCCAACAATGCAATATTGCGAATTTGGATTGGCTCATTGCCTTCATTTTTTTCGAATAGTTGTTTCAATTCTTCCTCATAAAAAAAGCTCGGTAATCGCTCTTCCTTTTTCGGATGATAAAGTGAACGAAACGGAGCATCATCAATATTCAGTTCTCGATTTAAAAACCGAAAAAAAGAACGGATAGATGAGATTTTCCTTGAGATAGAAGTTCTTGCTTTTTGTTCATCATAAAGCTTTGTTACATACAAACGTGCATGGATATATTCAACTTCTGTAATTTTTTGTACACCTTCAGAATGTAAAAACGCAAAAAATTCATGTAAATCAGATTGATATTCTCGAACGGTATGTAGAGAAAAGTTCTTTTCCAACTGTACATATCGAATAAATTGTTCTAAATGATTTTGCAATGATACATCCATCCTGTATACCCCCATTTCATACAAAAGAAAAATGATGTGTATGGACACTTAATATTTCCTAAAAAAACATACATATTGACACTATACCTATCATGATAACTTTTCAAGTAAAATATGCTAGAATTATTCGTTTTTCTTGTATTTATTCAGCTAATCTAATAATTATCACGATATTTTTTCTATTTTATCCATTATTTCACGGAAATTATTGTATAAATGTAAAAGCCCTTAAAGTATATCAGTCTTTAAGGGCTTTTCGCAATTAAATTACTTGAGTATTAATAAAATTCTGAATTGATTCCAATGCGCGATTTGCATGTCGCTCTGCACGCTCCGGCTTTGATTTAATGCGTTCGCCAAGTTCTGGGAAAATCCCGAAGTTAACGTTCATCGGCTGGAAGTTTTTCGCGTCTGTATGTGTAATGTAACGAGCCATCGCACCTAACGCTGTTTCGTGCGGGAAGTACAGCAACTCTTGACCTAGCGCCATGCGAGCGGCGTTGATTCCCGCTATTAACCCACTGCCTGCAGATTCCACATAACCTTCTACTCCAGTCATTTGACCAGCAAAGAATAGATTTGGACGCGCTTTTAATTGATACGTCTGCGTTAACACTTTCGGTGAGTTAATAAATGTATTACGGTGCATAACCCCGTATCTTACAATTTCCAAATTCTCTAAACCTGGAATCATTGAGAAGACACGCTTTTGTTCAGGCCATTTTAAATGCGTTTGGAAACCTACCAGATTATAAAGTGTTCCTGCTGCATCATCTTGACGCAATTGAACAACCGCATATGGACGTTTATTTGTTTTAGGATCCTCTAAACCTACTGGCTTCATTGGACCGAATGTCATCGTTTTTTCACCACGGGCAGCCATTACTTCAATTGGCATGCAGCCTTCGAAATACTTTTCTTTTTCGAATTCCTTTAGTGGTGCACATTCTGCAGTAATTAATGCTTCACGGAATGCGTTGAACTCTTCTTTCGTCATTGGACAATTCAAATATGCCGCTTCACCTTTGTCGTAGCGTGATTTTAAGTATACTTTGTCCATGTCGATTGAATCTTTTTCAATAATAGGGGCAGCTGCATCATAAAAGTATAAATACTCTTCCCCAGTCAGCCCTTGAATTTGTTTCGCTAATGCTTCGGATGTTAATGGTCCTGTCGCAATAACAGTAATTCCTTCAGGGATTTCAGTTACTTCTTCATTAATAACCTCAATTAACGGATGGTTTTTCACTTTATCTGTTACATGCCCCGCAAACTCATGACGGTCTACAGCCAAGGCTCCACCGGCAGGTACTGAGCTATTGTCCGCTGCTGCAATAATAACAGAATCCAATTTGCGCATTTCTTCTTTGATTACACCAACAGCGTTTGTTAAGCCATTTGCACGTAAAGAGTTTGAACATACAAGTTCAGCGAATTTATCAGTGTGATGTGCAGGAGTTTGCTTTACAGGGCGCATTTCATATAAACGTACGTTCACGCCACGCTTTGCAATTTGCCAAGCTGCTTCAGAACCGGCTAAACCAGCACCAATTACATTTACTATTTGTTGTGTCATTTTTTGTTACCTCTTCATTTTATTGTGATGGTGTTTCTTCATAATCACATTCACTGTTTGTACATTGAATTTGAACACCTTTTTTCAATTTCTTCTCTACTAATAATGAACTACATTTCGGACAAGGTCTACTAATTGGCTTATCCCATGAAACAAAATCACAATCCGGATAGCGATTGCAACCGTAGAAAATCCGCTTCGTTTTGGATTTACGCTCAACAATTTCACCATCGTCACATGTTGGACATTTTACATCGATCGGTTTGACTATCGCTTTTGTGTTACGGCAATCAGGGAAGTTGGAACAAGCCATAAATTTCCCGTAACGTCCAAGTTTAAATACCATTGGATTACCGCATTTTTCACAGTCTTCCCCTGCAGGCTCATCTTTTATTTCGATTTTTTCCATCACTTCATCAGCATGTTTAACACGTGGTTCAAAATCTTTATAAAATTCATCGATTACATTTACCCATTTTGTAATGCCTTCTTCGATTTCATCCAGATTCTGTTCCATTTGTGCAGTAAATTCGATATTAATGATTTCCGGGAAAAACTCCAATGTTGCCTGGTGGACAATTTCGCCAAGCTCTGTAGGTACGAAACGCTTTGCATCCAGTTGAACATAACCTCGTTTTTGAATGGTATCCAATGTCGGTGCATATGTTGATGGTCGACCTATACCTAGCTCCTCTAACGATTTCACAAGACGCGCCTCCGAATAGCGTGGTGGTGGTTGTGTGAAATGTTGCTTTGGCTCGATTTCAAGTGACTTAACTTTATCGCCAACCTTCATTTCTGGCAGGAGTTTGTTCGTTTCTTCGGTTTGATCATCTGTACCTTCGATATAAAGTTTCATGAATCCCGCAAACTTTACTTGAGAACCATTTGCACGGAATAATACATCGTTATTCTGAAGGTCTACTGTTACCGTATCCAGGACAGCAGGCGCCATTTGACTAGCGATAAAGCGTTCCCAAATTAAACGGTACAGACGCAGCTGGTCACGGCTTAAAATCGTTTTCAACTCATCTGGCGTACGCATCGCACTCGTTGGTCGAATCGCTTCATGGGCATCTTGTGCATTCGCTTTTGATTTCGCTTGTTTTTGCTCTAACGCGATGAAGTCTTTGCCGTACTTTGTTTCGATATACGATATAGCTTCCGATTTTGCAGTTTCCGAAATTCGGGTTGAGTCTGTACGCATATACGTAATTAAGCCGACTGCGCCTTCTTTTTTGCTTAGCTCAATACCTTCATAAAGCTGTTGGGCAAGCATCATTGTTTTTTTCGCACGGAAGTTTAATTTACGCGCGGCTTCTTGTTGTAGTGAGGATGTAGTGAAAGCAGGTGATGCATTACGCTTACGCTCTTTCTTTACAACATTCATAACTTCGAAGTCAGAGCCTTTTACACGTTTTAAAACATCCTTCACCTGGGCTTCATTTGTTAGTTTAATTTTTTCTTTGCCGTCTCCGTAGTAGAAAGCATCAAATTGCTTTTTACTTTTCTCGAAGCTCGCATCAATAGACCAATATTCTTCTGGTATAAAGCTTTTAATTTCATTTTCCCGATCGATAATTAGACGCAATGAAACCGATTGCACACGACCTGCAGACAAGCCTTTTTTCACTTTTTTCCATAGAATCGGACTAATATTATAACCTACTAGACGGTCTAGAATACGACGTGCTTGTTGTGCATCCACTAGATCCATATTAATCGGACGTGGGTGTTTGAAGCTTTCTAATATGGCTTCTTTCGTGATTTCATTAAATACGACACGGCAATCTGATTGAATATCAACATTCAATGCTGTTGCTAAATGCCAGGCAATTGCTTCCCCTTCACGGTCTGGATCGGCTGCGAGATAAATCTTTTTCACTTTTTTTGCTGCCGATTTCAAATCCTGGAGTACCGGACCTTTTCCTCGAATCGTAATATATTTTGGTTCATAATTATTTTCGGTATCAATTCCCATTTGACTACGTGGTAAATCACGTACATGTCCAATTGAAGCTTTTACTTTATATTTTTTTCCTAAGTAGCGTTCAATTGTTTTTGCCTTTGCAGGTGATTCAACAATTACTAAATAATCTGCCATCTGTTTTCCTCCTTATAGAGGTATTGTTATTTTCTTAAATTCAATCATATGAATTTGTCAATGTTTTTCAAAGCTTTTCCTGTTGCAAAATGTATAACAGATTGGCTAATAATGCAACTTTTTTTCAACGATATTTTGAAAACATTTGTAATTCCTGAAGGATTTGAAAGCCATTCCATACCGGAATTGCCCCTTCTTTTATTAATTTATTTGTACCTCGCGACTGCTCACTGAATATATTTCCAGGCACCGCAAACACTTCTTTTCCTTGTTCAAGTGCAAGCTCTGTAGTAATTAAAGTACCGCTTTTAAGTGCAGCTTCTGTAACGATAAGCGCTTCACTTAGACCGCTAATAATTCGGTTGCGTGCGGGAAAATGCCATTTTTGCACGCCTACATAAGGAGGGTATTCTGTTACTAATAAATGTTCGCTTGCCATATGCTTGCTTAATTCTATATTTTCCTTCGGATAATTATGGAACAACCCATGTCCCAATACACCGATTGTCTTTCCACCATAACCAATTGTTGCCTCATGTGCAAGTCGGTCTGCTCCTTTAGCAAGACCGCTGACTATGGTAAATTGCTCATCGATTAGTGGAGGAATCAACATTTTCAATACTTCCTCACTATAGCTAGTTGCTCCTCTGGAACCAATGACCGCAATCATTTTTAATTTATTTAATAATTGTATATCCCCTTTTGCATAAAGCACTGCTGGCGCATCGTATAGTTGTTTCAATCGTTCCGGATAAAATTGACTTGTATAGGGGATGGCGTGAATATTTTCTTGCTCATAATAACTTGTCATTGATTTTGGCAATAGTTCTTTAAAATGACGTAGAAGCTGTATGGCTTTTTCTTCTTTAATTTTTAAATGCAACGCTAAATTTTTTGGTGAAACATGTAATAATTTGTCGAAATCATCTAAAATAGTCATCAAATTTTGGAATTTTTGCCATGATAGAGGGAGGATATAGTGTAGTTTCAATAATTGTTCATTTAAGTGATTCATCATTTCAACACTCCTTTTATAATAGAAGAAATTAAAATGACCGCTTTTATAAATAGTGAGGTAGACATACGAAAAAGATGTAGCGAGGCGACCGCTACATCTTTTATATTAATGTGTTTTACAAACTTCGTATAGACCTTTTTCTTTAATTACTTTAATTAGTGTTTCTCCAATAACAGAAGGTGTTGGGGCAACTTCAATACCCGCTGCGTTCATCGCTTTGATTTTCTCTGCAGCTGTTCCTTTACCTCCAGAAATGATAGCACCAGCGTGACCCATACGTTTACCTGGAGGAGCTGTTTGACCACCGATAAAGCCTACAACCGGTTTTGTCATGTTAGCCTGTATCCACTCTGCAGCTTCTTCCTCCGCTGTACCGCCGATTTCCCCTATCATTACTACTGCATATGTTTCAGGGTCTTCATTGAACGCTTTTAGGCAATCGATAAAGTTTGTACCATTTACTGGGTCTCCACCGATTCCTACTGCTGTTGTTTGACCAATACCCGCTTGAGATAATTGATGTACAGCTTCATATGTTAGTGTTCCAGATCTAGATACAACGCCAACATGTCCTTTTGTATGAATATAACCTGGCATAATACCAATCTTGCATTCATCTGCTGTAATAACACCAGGGCAGTTTGGACCTACTAAACGTGTTTTTCTGCCTTCCATATAGCGCTTTACTTTTACCATATCAAGGACAGGAATATGCTCTGTTATACAAATAGTCATATCTAAATCAGCGTCAACTGCTTCAATAATTGCATCTGCTGCAAACGGTGCCGGTACATAAATAACTGATACGTTAGCACCAGTAGCATCTACTGCCTCCTGTACAGTATTAAATACAGGAACACCTTCAATTTCTAGTCCGCCTTTACCAGGTGTTACCCCAGCAACGATTTTTGTTCCGTATTCCAACATTTGTTTCGTATGGAAAAGGGCTGTTTCCCCTGTAATTCCTTGTACGATTACTTTTGTGTCTTTATTAATGAATACGCTCATGCCTTAACCCCGCCTTCAGATTCAACTAATTTCACGATTTTTTGTGCGCCATCAGCCATAGAGTCAGCGGCTACAATATTTAAACCAGATTCATTTAATAATTTTTTACCAAGTTCTACGTTCGTTCCTTCCAAACGTACAACTAACGGAACTTTTAAGCCTACTTCTTTTGCAGCTGTAATAACACCTTCTGCAATGATATCGCACTTCATAATTCCACCGAAAATGTTTACAAAAATACCTTTTACATTTTTGTCTGATAAAATAATTTTAAATGCTTCTGTTACTTTTTCAGCTGTTGCACCGCCCCCAACATCAAGGAAGTTTGCGGGTGAACCGCCGTAATAGCTAATTGTATCCATCGTAGCCATAGCAAGACCTGCACCATTTACCATACAGCCAATGTTGCCATCTAAAGAAATATAGCTTAAGTCATATTTTGAGGCTTCAATTTCCTTTGCATCTTCCTCATCAAAGTCACGTAATTCTACGATATCTTTATGACGGTACAGTGCATTTGCATCAAAATTGAATTTTGCATCAAGCGCCACTACCTGGTCATCACCAGTTACAACTAGCGGGTTGATCTCTACTGTCGATGCATCTTTATCGATAAATGCTTTGTAAATACCAAGCATTAATCCTACTGCTTTATTTACTAACTTCGCCGGAATATTCATATTGAATGCCATACGGCGTGCTTGGAAGGCATTCAAGCCTGTTACTGGATCGATTATTTCTTTAAAGATTTTTTCTGGATTTGACTCTGCTACTTCCTCAATATCCATACCGCCCTCTTCAGAACCCATCATTACTACTCTAGAAGTTGCACGGTCTAATACTAAACTTAAATAGTACTCTTTTTTAATGTCCGAACCTTCCTCTATATAAAGACGTTTTACTTCTTTACCGTCTGGACCTGTTTGGTGCGTTACTAAAACTTTCCCTAGCAGTTCTTTTGCGTAAGAGCGAACTTCATCTAAATTTTTCGCAATTTTTACGCCCCCTGCTTTACCGCGGCCACCTGCATGGATTTGTGCTTTTACTACTGTTACATTTGAACCTAGTTCTTTTGCTGCCTTTACCGCTTCTTCTGGTGAAAACGCGACACTCCCTTTAGGAACCGCAACGCCGTACTGCCTTAATATTTCTTTCCCTTGATACTCATGGATATTCATGATACATCCTCCCATCGGACATTTGGAAATTATTCTACTAACATAATCTATTTTATACAATAATTCAGACAATGTCTATATTTGTCACACAAGCAATTTTTACTTTATTTTATGTCAAAAAATTCTCTTCAAATATATTTTTTAATTTTCTGAAAGATATATTCTACTAACAAGATAAATTTCACTTATTTAGCGTCAGCTTATGCTTCTCATCCAAGTGATAAATAAAGGCAAATACTTCGGCAACAGCCTGATACAGTTCCTCTGGTATGGACGTATTTAAATCCAGTTGGCCAAGCAGTTCCACTAAGTTTGGATCTTCATATATAGGCACATCATGCATTGAGGCTTTCTCTAGTATATTGTCGGCAATTTTACCTTTCCCTTTTGCGACAACAGTAGGTCCACTACTTTTCTGAGAATCATAAGATAGGGCAATTGCTTCTTTTCGCACATA
This sequence comes from Solibacillus sp. FSL K6-4121, assembly GCF_038002585.1. Classification (NCBI taxonomy): domain Bacteria; kingdom Bacillati; phylum Bacillota; class Bacilli; order Caryophanales; family Caryophanaceae; genus Solibacillus; species Solibacillus sp. FSL K6-4121. Next base: position 1,801,517 of record NZ_JBBOCS010000001.1, on the reverse strand, counting down.
TTTTTTTTCGTTCATACCCGAATATCCACACCGCCTTGTTGTTCTTCCGATTGTTTTGAAATTTTTGTGTCAGTTTTTATTTCCTGATTTCCAAAAGGTTTGATGAATAAACCGGACAAGGTATATTCCTTGTCCAGTAAACCAGTTTTTAATGTAGCTTTTAATGATTCAGCTAATGAATCCAAATGTGGAATATCATTATATACATTAATTGTCACTACCCGATTTTGCACTTGCATGTCAATGACGGTTTGCTGCAGGGATTCCATATCTAAATAAAACATAATCCGCGCAAAATTAGCATCAATTTTACCATCTTCCTTCATGCGGCCATTCCATTGAAGTGTTGCATCCATTTTCTTACCAAAAAAGTCCAATGGCAGTTGCATTATAAGTTGATGTTGGTGCCCGTTTTCCCCGGAAGACAACTGCATGCCATTAAGCCTAGCCATTACCATTTCAGCCGTATCCTTTAAAACCGCGGGTGTCTGTACGTCTTGAAGAAGCGCTAATAGCTGCGGTTTAAGCTGCTGTGTAATCGCCTGAATATCTCCTGCCTTATTTGCAAGCGCCGCCTCATAGCTAACTCCTAGCCCTTTTAAAACTGTTTTTATTGCTTGTTCCATTGCACGGCTGTCTACTGCTGCCTGTACTTGTGCTTCAGCTTGAGTAAGGGTACTTTGCATGACTGGCTGCGGACTATCAGCTGTAACTTTCACTAAATTTCGCAAGAGCTGATCAGCAAGTGGAAGATTAGAATCGGGCTTAATCAACGAAAGAAGTTGATCCTTTGCTGAAATCCCCTGGTCATTTTGCACAAATAACCTTGACGTCACACTTTCACTGTAACCGCTTGTCAATTGTTGCTGTACTTGATTAGTCAGTACTTCTATTGCCTGCCTTGTTGCAGGTAACTGTTCAAAACGTCCCAATAATTGCTGTAATTGTTGTTTTTGTGTTTGGGATAACAGATTATCATTGTTAATCCAACCCTTTACCTGGTCCAGCATCGGCTTTATATGCTCAGGAGCAGTTTGGGCCAACTGCTGTAGCATTTGCCCTGCTTCCTTTAATAGCGGTGTTGCAGGAGACTGATTAATAGATTGCTGGTTTGCTTGCTGATTAACAGTTTGCCAATTTTGTAGATTCGCATTTTGCGGTAAAATACCGGCTTCTTTTAAGATGGTTAGCGCTTGAAGCTTGGAAGAGATCGGCGCACTATTATCTACTAATGTTTGTGTAGCTCGTGCAAGAAGGAGGCCCCCTGTTTCATTGTTCAATGGCTTTGCAAGGAGTTCAATTTGCTGACGTAAATTTGTTTTAATCGATTCATTCCCACCAGGTTGATTTGCCAACAACTGTGCTAAATTTTCCAAATTGGTAGATAATCCATCAGTTTTTATTCCTTGCGTTAACGCTTGAAATACTGTATTCGTAAATGGCATCTTTAACTCAACCATTCGTTGCAATGCTTGCAGAGCATTGTTTTTATCCACTCCAGCAGGCAAGGCTTTCATCCAGCCTTCTGCAGCTAGCAACTGTTCTTTTGCAAGGGGGAGCTGGTTCTTTATAAAATGCGAGAGTACTTGTTGCAATTCATTTGATTTTGGTAAATTCATCGTGTCCAATAGCTGGGATATTTGTTGTCCAGATGTCATTGATTGCGACATAGGTCCTGTTACAACTTTCAACTCTGTTTGTGGATTAGTTGCTGTTACTTGAAAGAAATGCGCGTCCCCTAACTTTAAAGGCACCTCAAGCTTGGCCATGAGCTTTTGATTACCGACTTGAACTTCCGCCATTTGATTTGGATACAGCTGCTTTATCGTCCCGTGAAATATTTGATCTTGTTTCAATGATAATGGCTGATTTGTTGTCATTTGTTGTGCCATATTCGTTTGAATGGAATTTGATGATGCAAAGTTCATGCCGTTACTCCCTTCTTTGAAGCATCGATTTTATCGGTTCGAATGTTTTTCGGTGATGAACTGTCGGTCCATGCTGCTGGAGTGCTTCTAAATGTTGCTTTGTACCATAGCCAGCATGTTGAGCAAATCCGTATTGAGGGTATTGTATATCCAAGTTTTCCATATACTCATCACGTGCTGTCTTTGCTAAAATGGACGCCGCTGCAATTGCTAAGCTGCGTGCATCACCTTTTATTATTGAAGCTTGGGGAATCGCTACTGGAAGCGACATTGCATCCGCTAAAATAAAATGTGGCGTTGCCTCAAGTGCTTCTATACTTTTTAACATCGATTGCCGTGTCGCCTCATATATATTAAGTCGATCAATTTCTTCAACACTTTGGAAATGAACGGCATAGTATAGTGCATGTTTTTTAATTCGCTCGGCATACTCTTTACGCTTTTCCTTTGACAATAGCTTCGAATCATTAACACCTAGCAACTCCTGACAGTAGTTTGGCAAAATCACTGCTGCTGTTACAACAGGTCCTGCTAATGGGCCTCGTCCTGCCTCATCAGTACCTGCTATATAAGCATCTTCATATGGTAGGTAGCCTGCATCAAATTGTAGTTTTTCATCATGTGCTTTTTGCAGTACCTCTATTTTTTCTAAACGTTTTTGAAACTGCGCCCATACTTTCACAACACCTGCACGGTCATCTTGTGCAATTTCATCCATCCATGGCTCAATTTGCGTAGATCCTTTTAATACTTCTGTAATCTCTTTGATTGTTTTCATTTATATTCCTCTAATCTAATAAGTTCACTGTAATTTTATAGAGTTGATTTTTATAAGGGTATATTATTTGTTATTGCCCTTAACTCCAATCAACTTAACTATAGTTCTAACTGTTATATCGTCTATTCTTTTCATTATAAAAGAAAAAACCTTTTTCAAATAATGAAAAAGGTTTTGATCCTAATTTTATTGCTCGGTTTCTTGTTTTTGTTGGCGGCGAAGTTCTGCTGTTTTTTTTCGACGTTCTTCGTTTTCTATCTCAATCGCTTCTGCTAATTGTTCTTTTTCAATTTGCTCAGATACAAAGTCGAATGTGAGCTTTCCAAGATGTTGATCACGAATATCACGTACAATCAATACTGCTACTTGATCATAATCAATTTCCCCACCTTGTCCAAATACACGACGTAATTTTCCAATGGCATCAAACGTTTCAACTAACTCTTCAGACACAGAAGAAATTTTATACCGTTCTTCCATTCGGGCTGGGTAATGTAACGCTAAAAAGTTTAAGCCATATACAGCTAAGTCTTCCATATTAGTAATTGTATCTTTAATGGCACCTGTAAGAGCAAGCTTGTAGCCTACTTCCTGATCTTCAAACTTTGGCCATAATATACCTGGTGTATCAAGAAGTTCAATTTCCTTGCCGACTTTAATCCATTGCTGCGCTTTCGTAATCCCTGGTGTATTTCCCGTTTTCGCTAAGTTTTTCTTTGCCAAACGGTTAATCAATGTTGATTTCCCTACATTCGGAATCCCTACAATCATTGCCCGAATTGCACGGGGCTTCATACCTTTTGATCTCATACGGTCCCATTTGTCAGCTAGGATCTCCTGTGCAGCTTTTGTCACTGCCTGTAAGCCTTTACCTTCCAATGAGTTGATCGCTACTGCCTTGAAGCCTCTATCAGCGAAATATTGAATCCAGCGACGTGTTTCTTGCTCATCGGCCATATCTTGTTTATTTAAAACGAGTAGACGTGGTTTTTGATGAATTACCTCATCAATCATCGGATTACGTGATGATAAAGGCAAACGTGCATCCACCAGTTCAAAAATGATATCTACAAGTTTTAAACTTTCCGATACTTGACGGCGCGCCTTTGCCATATGTCCCGGAAACCATTGAATTGTCATATTAGTACCCTCCTGAAAATAATTCATATCTTTATCTACAATTGTGTTACTTTTTTCAGCCTAGACATCTCGATTTTTTTAAAAGTAGAAACCCATTGCTTAGTTATTCCAATTGTCATGATGATAATTTCTTAAACAAAAAAATGAGGAGTTTAAACTATCCCCCTCATTTTAGACAATATTTATAATTTAGAACGATAAATATTATTTTACGATTTCAATCTCGCTTAATGGCCAGAAAATAATACTCGTATTACCGATAATTTCCTTTTGTTCGACAATACCGATATGACGACTATCTTTACTGAAGCGTCGGTTATCGCCCATTACGAATACATAACCTTCCGGAATTACATCTAATGATGGATCAATATCTTTTAGGGAGAAGTCACCTGTTAAGTTGCCTTCGCTAATTTGTGCTTTATATGCATCTAAATATGGCTCATCAATTGCTTCACCATTAATGTATAGTTGGTCATCTTTATATTCCACAAAGTCCCCTGGAACGCCAATGACGCGTTTTATATAATCTTTTTGTTCAGGTGCGTGGAATACGACGATGTCAAAGCGACTAGGCTCGCCGATTTTATAGCTAAATTTGTTAACAATCATCCGATCACCATTCTCAAGGGTTGGCATCATTGAATCCCCATCTACTACAATCGGTGTAAATAAAAAGTAGCGAATAAATGCGGCAATTGCAAACGCAATAAGTAGAGCTTTTGTCCATTCCCACAGCTCATTTTTTTCTTTTTCAGTTTTTTCCACGTAGCTATCCCCCTTGCTCATCACATTTATTGTATACGAAATATGTATTTCAAGCAAAAATCTAACCTGTATTTATTTATCCAACTAATAAGCTTTATGTATATAAACGTATATTTAATACAATTTATTTGAGAAAGAAAGAAAGAAAGAAAGAAAGAAAGAAAGGGACTTGTAGATACAAGCCCCTTCTAAATAGTTCTTATCGAATTTCTTTAATACGAGCAGCTTTACCACGTAGGTTACGTAGGTAGTAAAGTTTAGCACGACGTACTTTACCTTTACGAACTACTTCTAAATTAGCGATTTTTGGAGTGTGTACTGGGAAAGTACGCTCTACACCAACGCCGTAAGAAATTTTACGTACTGTGAAAGTTTCGCTAATTCCGCCACCACGACGTTTAATAACTACACCTTCGAATAATTGGATACGCTCACGAGTACCCTCAACGATTTTAACGTGTACCTTAACTGTGTCACCTGGTTTGAATGACGGTAAGTCTGAACGTAATTGATCTTTAGTGATCTCTGTAATAATGTTTGACATTGTTTTCTCTCCTTGGACAGATGCTCTTGCACGCTAATCTCAGCCACAGCGGAACACCGTAATTCAGTGCCTACATAGAAGCACAAAATGAATCTTATCATAAATTTTACAAGCTTGCAAGTAGTTTTGCTTTACATTTCACTCTTAATCTTTTCAAGCAATTTCAATTGTTTATCCGTCAATTCTAATGCATCGAACAAATCGGGTCTGCGTTCCAATGTACGGACAAATGATTGCTCCTCACGCCAGGCATCGATCTTCGCGTGATTACCTGACAACAGTATATCCGGTACTTTCATACCTCTAAAATCAGCTGGTCGTGTATAATGCGGATGCTCTAGTAGCCCTGTAGAAAATGAATCCTGGATATGCGAATCTTCTTGCCCAAGTACCCCCGGCAATAAGCGAACCACTGCATCGATCACCGTCATCGCTGGAAGCTCTCCACCTGTCAACACGAAGTCCCCAATGGAAATTTCATCTGTTACAAGGTATTGACGAATACGCTCATCATAGCCTTCATAATGACCACATAGGAATACTAAATCTTCTTCCTTCGCTAATTCTTCTGCCTTTTTCTGGGTGAAGCGCTCACCTTGCGGGCACATTAAAATAACGCGTGGTTTGCGACCTTCTGTAATAGCCTCAACAGCATTAAACATTGGCTCGGGCTTTAATACCATTCCGGCACCACCACCATACGGGTAGTCATCAACCTGCTTATGCTTATTTACACTATAGTCTCGAATATCTGTTACTGCTAACTCCACCGCACCTTTTTCCTGAGCCTTTTTTAATATCGATGCACCAAAGACACCGGAAAACATGTCGGGAAATAAACTCAATACATGAATCTTCATTCTAATAGACCTTCCATTACATGAATAATAATTTTCTTCTCTTCGACATCGATTTCTTTTACGATATCCTCAATATAAGGAATGTAATGCTTTTTACCGCTTGATGCTTTAACTTCCCAAACATCATTGGCGCCTGTTTCCAGAATGTCGGTTACAACTCCAATTAATTCGCCTTCTTCTGAAAACACTTCACAATCTTTAATTTCAAAGTGATAGTATTCGTTTTCATCCAGCTCGTCTTCTTCCAGCTGATCCATCGTTATTTTCAGTAGACCTTCCTTAAAAGGCTCCACTAGGTTAATGTTTTCCATTCCTTCAAATGTTACTAAAATAAAGTTTTTATGGCGACGTGATGAAGCGATTGTTACCCAAGTCGGCTTTTTATCATCCTTTTTAAATGCCGCTAATTTAGAACCTACAGCAAAACGCTCTTCTTCAAAATCTGTTGTCGATAAAATCCGAAGTTCTCCACGAACTCCATGTGTATTTACAATACGTCCTACATTAAACCATTCCATGTATATTCCACCTTTTTAGAGTCTGTTGATTTTAAATGATGGTGGATGCTTTCCGCGGGCACGGACTACACGAACGTCTCAGGCGATGGCTCCTAACACTACGCTTTCGTCGCAAAATAAATTTCGCTTTTCCCGCTGGAGTCGCCACCTCCATTTCAATCAACTAGTTGTAATTGTTCAATAAAATATTGCTGATTGAATTATCATAACAAAAAAAGAAGGGTTAGCAAAATGCCACCCTTCTTTTATTAATCCAATATATCGACATACGTCTTTTTCTTCTGGTGGCCGCCCGCTGCTGAGTACACAATCGTACGAATTGCCTTCGCAACACGTCCTTGCTTGCCTATCACTTTCCCTCGATCCTCTGGATGAACAAAAAGCTTATAAACAACTCGATTTGAAGTTTCGTCCGTCTCAATACGAACGTCTTCAGGATAATCGACCAATGGTTTAACAATTGCTTCAATCAGCTGCTGCATAATGCCACCTCCGAATTAATCATTGAATTATTTGCTGTATTTAGCGTTATGGAATTTCTCCATGATACCTTGTTCTGAGAACAGGTTACGTACAGTATCAGATGGTTTTGCACCATCAGCTAACCATTTAAGAGCTTTCTCTTCATCGATTTGTACTGTAGCTGGAACTGTAAGTGGGTTGTAAGTACCTACTGTTTCGATTTGACGGCCGTCACGTGGTGAACGAGCGTCTGCAACTACGATACGATAGAAAGGAGATTTTTTAGCTCCCATACGTTTTAAGCGAATTTTAACTGCCATTTTATATAGCACCTCCGAATAAGTTTCACACAAGATATTATATTATCAATGTCTTAGTGGTTTGTAAAGTGTTTTTTCTTAACACCCTATTTTTTTATTTAAATAACGAATCTAAACCAGGCATTTTCATCTTTTTCTTACCTTTACCCTGCGTCATACCTGTCATTTGTTTCATCATTTTTTTCATATCTTCAAACTGCTTCAATAAGCGGTTTACTTCTTGTATAGTCGTACCTGAACCAGTTGCAATACGTTTTTTGCGGCTCGCCGAAATAATTTCAGGGTTTGTCTTTTCTTTTGGTGTCATCGAATAAATAATTGCTTCAATGCGCCCCATTTGCTTTTCATCAACCTTGACATTATCCAAGCCCTTCATTTTGTTCGCACCTGGAATCATTTTTAGTAATTCATCCAGCGGTCCCATTTTTTTCACGGCTTGAAGCTGCTCAATAAAGTCATCAAACGTGAATGATTGCGTCATAAACTTTTCTTCAAGTTCTTTCGCTTTTTCCATATCAACGTTCGCCTGTGCTTTTTCAATGAGTGATAATACGTCACCCATACCTAAAATACGTGATGCCATGCGTTCTGGATGGAATGGCTCCAATGCATCCATTTTTTCGCCCATACCAACAAATTTAATCGGCTTTTCAGTAACGGCACGGATTGATAAAGCCGCACCACCACGTGTATCACCATCTAATTTCGTTAAAACAACGCCCGTAATGCCGACTGCTTCATTAAAGTTTTGCGCAACATTTACCGCATCTTGACCTGTCATCGCATCTACAACTAAAAATACTTCATCCGGCTCTTTTAATCCGCGAATGTCTTTCAGTTCCTGCATCAGCTCTTCATCAATATGGAGACGACCCGCAGTATCGATTAATACAACATCATGATGCTCTTCTTTTGCATGTTCAATTGCTTGACGTGCAATTTCAACTGGAGAGACATCTGTACCAAGTGAGAACACTGGTAAAGAAAGCTGTTTCCCTATCGTCTGTAATTGCTGAACAGCGGCTGGACGGTATATATCCGCTGCTACTAATAGTGGTTTTTTATTGTATTTTTTACGTAATACATTTGCCAATTTACCTGTAGTCGTCGTTTTACCGGCACCTTGTAACCCTACCATCATAATGACTGTTGGGGGACGGTTGCTAAATTTAATAGGGCTTTGTTCTCCACCCATTAAGTTCTTCAATTCATCCTGTACAATTTTAATGACTTGCTGACCAGGCGTTAATGACTTCATAACGTCGACGCCTACCGCACGCTCACTAACCTTTTTAACGAACTCTTTTACTACTTTTAAGTTTACGTCCGCTTCGATTAAGGCAAATCGGACTTCACGCATCATTTCTTTAACGTCTTGTTCCGTAACTTTCCCTTTACCTTTAATCTTTTGGATCGTACCTTGGAGTCGCTCTGCTAAACCTTCAAAAGCCAACTCGTTCGCCTCCTAATCCGATTCCTTTAATTGTTCAACCAATGCCAGTTTCGCTTCTATTGTAGAAGCCTCATCTTGTATCGCATCCGTCAATTGTTTTAGCACTTGTTGACGTTGTTGAAACTTTTCGAATAAATTTAATTTATCTTCATATTCTTCAAGCATCGCCTCAGTACGGCGAATATTATCATAAACAGCCTGGCGTGAAATATTATAACTTTCGGCGATTTCTCCTAACGAGTGATCGTCTAAGTAATAAAGTTCCATATAGCTGCGCTGTTTGTCAGTTAATAATGCTTGATAAAAGTCGAAGAGAAAGTTCATGCGTGTTGTTTTTTCAAGTAGCATTTTTATCTCTCCAATCATAATTTGTCTATCTTATCATAATCTTGTGAGCACTTACTGTCAAGGTAATCTCCTTGTCCAAGAGATATGTTAACGGAAAAAACGAGCAACAAATTCCATCTGTTGCTCGCTTATATTTAATCTTCTATTTTCTCTAGTTCTTTTTCCAGACCTTCAGCAAATAATCCATATACATAACGTTCTGCATCAAATGGCTGCAAGTCATCCATTTTTTCACCTAGGCCAACGAATTTTACTGGAATGTGTAACTTATTGCGAATAGCTAATACAATACCACCTTTAGCAGTACCGTCCAATTTCGTTAACACAATGCCTGTAACATTCGTTACTTCTTTAAAAGTTTGTGCCTGTACAAGCGCGTTTTGACCTGTTGTTGCATCCAATGCCAATAGTACTTCATGAGGTGCATTTGGAATCTCGCGTGAAATGACACGGTGTACTTTTTGAAGTTCGTTCATCAAGTTGACTTTATTTTGCAAACGACCTGCTGTATCACAAATTAAAATATCAACACCGCGTTTTTTCGCTGCACGAATTGCATCATACATTACTGCTGCAGGATCAGAACCTTCTGATTGCGCAATTACTTCCACGCCAACACGTTCGCCCCACACTTGTAATTGATCGATTGCGCCCGCACGGAATGTATCTCCCGCAGCAAGCATAACCGATTTACCTTCAGATTTCAGACGATGCGCTAATTTACCAATTGTCGTTGTTTTACCAACTCCATTAACACCTACGAACAAAATAACCGTTAAATCGCCATCTTGCTGAATATTTAAGTCCGTTAAGTTTTCTTCTCCAGACTCATAGATTTCAACTAATTTCTCAGAAATAATAGATTGAATACCGTTTGTATCTTTAATATTTTGACGCTGTACTTCGTAGCGCAACTTATCCATTAAATCCATAACCGTTTCAAATCCTACGTCTGCCTGTAGTAGTAATTCCTCAAGTTCTTCAAAGAAATCTTCGTCAACTTTACGGTAACGGGCTACTAAATCATTCACTTTTGAAGTAAATGAATTACGAGTCTTCTCCAAACCGGCTTTGAATTTTTGTGTAATGGACCATGCGGAAGGTTTCTTTTCTTCCACTTGCTCCTCAACAACTACTAACGCCGTATCATTATCGCTCAGTTCCGGTTCTTCCTGAGGAGTCGATTCTTCTTGATTTGAAGCTTCTACTTCAACCGCTTCTTGTTCCACGGAGTTTTGAACTGCCGTTTCTTCAATTAATTCAGGTTCGGGCTTATCAGCCGGTTGCTGTTCATCAAGCTCTGGTTGGTCAACTTTTTGTTCCAGTTCCTCGTTGCCGCCAGTTAGCTTTTCTTTTAGTCGTTTAAAAAAGCTCATTTATGACACTCCCTTACATTACTAATTCCGTTTGTTCTTCCAGTTTTACCGAAACAAGCTTCGACACACCTGATTCCTGCATTGTAATACCATATAGAACATCCGCACCTTCCATCGTACCTTTACGGTGAGTAATGACGATAAATTGTGTATGCTCACTATATTTACGTAAATAATCGCTATATCGGGCTACATTCGATTCGTCCAATGCCGCCTCAACCTCATCCAAAATACAGAATGGAACAGGCCGCGTATTTAATATAGCAAATAATAAAGCAATGGCTGTCAATGCACGTTCACCACCAGAGAGCAAACTTAAGCTCTGCAGTTTTTTACCTGGTGGTTGAGCAATAATTTCAATGCCTGTCTCTAGCATGTTATTTGGATCCACCAACACTAAATCTGCTGTACCGCCTCCAAATAACTCCCTGAATGAAATAACGAATTGCTGACGAATTTGCCTAAATGTGTCGCTAAACCGTTCCGTCATTTCTTCATCCATCTCACCAATCGCTTTGTGGAGCGTATCTTTTGCAGAGACTAAATCTTCTCGCTGTTCACTTAAAAATGTATAACGTTCCTGCACACGATCAAACTCTTCGATTGCTGACAAGTTAACTGGACCGAGTTCCTCGATCGATTGTTTTAACAGTTTTACTTTACGGCGTACATCTTCTTCGTTCTCTATATCAATTACTTCGTCCTGAGCAGTCAAGAAGTCCAGCTCATACTGTTCAAGTAGCTGCTCTTGTAAATTATTCATTTCAAATTCAGTACGACTGCGCTTTAATTCTAACGAACGCAATGCATCCACATAACTTTTATGTACACGCTGAATTTCCTGTAAATGAATTTCATTTTCCGTAATCTGTTCGTGTAAAATGGAACGAGTTGTACGGTTTTTTTGAATAATATCTGTTAATGCTTCCTTTTTCGTCACCCATTGAATAATCGTTTGTGCCAACTCATCTGCAGAAGGACCGTTTAACCCATCTTCAGATTCGATCCACTCTATTTCCTGGGAAATTTTTTCGACCGTATTTTGTGCTTTCGCTAAGTTAAGCTCAATTCCTGCAATTGATGCCTGTACTTGTGTTAACTGTTCTTGTGCAACTGCAAGTTCTGATCGTTGGACCGCCAACTGTTCACGCAATACATCTTTTTGCGTTTCACTTTGAGTTTTAGCGAGTGTGAGTTCATCAACCGTTTGCTGTATTTCCTGCAATTCTTCGCTCAATTCTGCTAATCGTTTTTGTGCAATTTTTTGCTCAACACTTAACGATTGCTTCCTTGTAGAAACGGATGATTGCTCCGATTGTGTAATCGTAGCAGTCGTTTGCAAACTTTTTACAATCATATCCAACTCTAAAAGCTTTGCTCGATGAATCTGCTCTTGCTCCCGCATCGCCTCACCTTGCAGCTTCAACTCTTCCAATGCATGACGCATTTCGGCAATTTGTTCTTTTTTCTTTGCTACTGTCTGCTCGGCTGATTGGATTGTTGCTTCCATTCCCTCTAATGTAGCGACAAGTTTATCAAGCTCGGCTTTCCGTGAAAATAATGAGCTTTGTTGCTTTAAAGCACCACCTGTCAACGAACCACCTGCATTGACGATATCCCCCTCAAGAGTTACAACACGATATTTAAACCCACATAAACGAGCTATTTGACTCGCGCCTTCTAATGAAGAGGCTACAAGTACATTACCTAAAAGGTTTTCAATTATTGTCGTATTTTCCTGTGCATAGCTAACAAGCTCATATCCTAAAGCAATATAAGCCGGATGTGATTGTATATCACTCAATTGCTGTGCATGGATTTTTCGGGAACGCATAACCGTTTTCGGAAGAAATGTTGCACGTCCTGCCCGCTTTTGCTTTAGCCAGCTTATTGCCTTTTGAGCATGTTGTTCGTTTACAGTAACAATATGCTGAGATGCTGCACCTAATGCGGTTTCAATCGCTTGAGAGTACTTTGCCTCAACTTGAATTAGTTCTGCTACAGCACCTTCAATTCCATGCAGTTCCCCACGATCCCGTGCTAATAACACTTCCTTAACACCATGGAAAAACCCAGAAAAATCAGCCTCTAATTCCGCCAATGTTTCTTTTCGGGCCTTTAATTGCTGATGATGTTGATACGCCTTATACAATAGCGCCTGCTTTTCATCTAAATCCGAAGAAGCAGTTTTTAATTGAACTTGCATTACATCAAATTGGCTATGTTGCTCTTTAACGGATTGCACCGCCTGATCAAGTGCCTGCTCTGCCATTTCTTTTGCCAAAAGGGCTTCCGTCAGATCTTTTTGGACTTCCGAAGAACGACCTGTCATACGTTCTACAGAGGCTTGCTCTTGCGTTAATTGTTGATCAATATGCTTTAATTCATTTTTAACTGTTGCTTCTTCATTAAGCAAATTGATATACGTATTTTTTGCTTCTTCAATTTCCTGTTCAATTTCAGAAGCAGAACGCGTTAATGCCTGATCAACTTGTTTCAGGGTCGAACGGATTTGCGAAACTATTTTTTGTTTTTCAGTAAATTGCTGATGCTTTTCCAGCTTTGCCTGTTCCAACTCAATAACAGTGTTCGATGCTTCAGTTAAAGTGTCACGCAATTGTTGCGCTTGCTTTTCGGCATTTGAGCGCTTTTCATTAAATAGCGCTTTTCGTCCTTCCCAGCGCTCTACTTCCGCGCTGGCTTCAACAAGCTGCTCTTGGGAACTATCCAATACGTCATCAATTGCTTTTAACTCATTACGCATTTTACGTAACTGTTGCTCAACTTTTGATATTTCGATTGCATGTTCTTTCTCGGCTGCATTTAATTTTTGTTGTTCTTTATTGTAATTTTGCAATGTATTTTCAAATGTACTAATGTCGTGCACCATTAATGCAATATCAAAATCTTTTAATTCCTCTGTCATACGTACATAATCTTTTGCACTCGATGCCTGAATTTTTAACGGTTCAAGACGCTGGTCAATTTCATGCAGAATATCCAGAACACGATTTAAATTCTCATCCGTTTCAACAAGCTTATGCTCCGCTTTTTTCTTGCGTTGTTTGTACTTCAGTACACCAGCTGCTTCTTCAAAAATACTGCGGCGATCATCTGGACGGCTGTTTAAAATTTCATCAACGCGTCCTTGTGAAATAATGGAAAAAGCTTCTTTTCCAAGCCCGGAATCCATAAACAAGTCTGTTATATCCTTTAGGCGGCATTGTTGATTGTTAAGCAGATATTCACTCTCACCTGAACGGTATACACGTCTTGTTACACTAACTTCAGTGTATGGTATCGCTACTTGCTGATCCGTATTATCCAATACAAGTGTTACTTCCGCAAAATTCAATGCTTTACGTGATTCGCTTCCTGCAAAAATAACATCTTCCATTTTAGCACCACGTAAACTTTTAACAGACTGTTCACCCAAAACCCAGCGAACAGCATCTGTTACATTACTTTTCCCACTACCATTTGGTCCTACAACTGCTGTAACACCCGGAACAAAATCAATTCCGATTCGCTCGGCAAAAGATTTAAAACCTATTACTTCGAGTCTCTTAAGGAACATGTTATTCCCCCTCTTGCTTTGACTGCTTAAGCATTAGCATGGCACTCTGCGCCGCTTGCTGCTCAGCCTCTTTCTTTGATTTTCCACGGCCAATACCTAATTCGTCATCATTTAGCAGCACACGAGAAACAAACGTTCTATTGTGTGCCGGACCTTTTTCATCAACAATTTCGTAGTATAAAAGACCGTTATTTGTTTGCTGTATAATTTCTTGCAATTGACTTTTAAAATCCATCACATGCGAAAAAGCACCGACTTCAACTTTAGGGAATACGATACGCTCTAAAAAGGCGACAACTACATCTAAGCCTTGATCTAAATAAAGGGCACCAATAAATGATTCAAATACGTCAGCAAGTAGTGCTGGACGTTCCCGACCACCAGTTAGCTCTTCCCCTTTACCTAATAAAACATATTGTCCAAAATCAAGTTCATTCGCAAATACAACGAGCGATGGCTCACATACAATTGATGCACGTAATTTAGTTAGCTCACCTTCACTCATATTTGGGAATTTTTCAAATAAATATTTGGATACAGATAATTCTAGTACAGCGTCCCCTAAAAATTCTAATCGTTCGTTGTCCGTAAATAGTTTGCGGCGATGCTCATTCACATAGGATGAATGCGTAAAAGCTTGATATAATAAAGCTTTATTTTGAAAATGAATATTCATTTCGTCTTGGAAAATTTGGAATTGTGATTTTACTTTATCAGGGAGTACACCAGGTTTGTGGTTGTTCCCTTTTCTTCTTTGGGTCATAGAGTTTCTGCCTTCCTATTAGTTTCTCACGTTTAGTTTACCTTGTTATATAGTATTGTGCAAAGGGTATCAGCCAAAATAGTTCCGAAATCCTTTTTATTTTGTTTATCCAATAAAATCGGGCAATTCCCCTGAAAAATCAGTTAATTACCCTCTTCTTGAATTTTGGTTGGAAGGGAAAGTAAAATAAGTGGTTTATCATCATAGGTTGGGGAGGGAGAATGAATTGCATAATGAGATAAATAACGGAAGGAATTTCCGTTATTTCGAAAATAAAATAAAAAGCAGCAAAAATAACGGAAGGAATTTCCGTTATTGACCTAAAAGTCATGAAATTTCACGATTTTATTTGAAATAACGGTAAAACGTTCCTTTATTTATCCTAAAAATGAGCTACATCATTTAAATAACGGTAAAAGCTCCCCTTATTTTAGGAGGGTACTGAAAACTTATATTTTGCTGCGAGACTAATTTCAAATAAGCAAAATTCCTCCGTTATCTCCCCAATACGTAAAAGGGCTGTATTAAAGTCAAATCGACTTAATACAGCCCCAATAATTCTATGAATTAGCTAATTTTGCTTTCGATGTATGAAATTGCATTACCAACTGTAGCAATTTTTTCTGCATCTTCATCAGAAATTTCCATATCGAACTCATCTTCAAGTTCCATTACTAACTCAACAACGTCTAATGAATCTGCACCTAAATCCTCACGGAATGATGCTTCTAATTTCACTTCGCTTTCGTCAACGCCTAAACGGTCAACGATAACTTTTGAAACACGCTCAAATACTGTAGACAAATCAGTCACCTCCCCTCAATGAATGCTGCTTTAATAATATAAATAAATAATGGTTTCTACTACTAACAAGCGAAATTAGAGCTCGCTTTTCACGGGCGGTGCCAATCCTCCTCGTCGCTACGGTGCTCCTGTCGCTTTCGCTTTCGTCGCAAATAAATTTCCTGCGGTGTATCGGCAGTCCCGCTATTCCCGTAGGAAGCTTGCTTGTAGCGAAAGGCGACAGCCGACAGCTACACTCGAGCTCATTTCGCTAAGTCTTCCATAAATATTTACAATCTGCAACTTATAATATTTCAATAATACTAAGCCATCACCATGCCGCCGTCTATTTGCAGTGTTTGCCCTGTAATATAATTGGCACTGTCTGATGCAAAGAACACTACTGCTTTTGCGATATCTTCCGGTTGACCTAGTTTCGCTAATGGAATTTGCTTTAGCATCGTTTCTTTTATTTCTTCCGGCAATGCTTCTGTCATTTCAGTTGTGATGAAACCTGGAGCGATTGCATTTACTAAAATATTACGTGATGCAAGCTCTTGGGCAGTTGTTTTCGTCAATCCGATAACGCCGGCCTTTGCTGCAACGTAATTTGCCTGTCCTGCATTTCCTGCTACACCAACTATAGAGGAAATATTAATAATACGACCTGCACGCTGCTTCATCATTTGACGTGTTACCGCTTTTGTACATAAGAAAACGCCTTTTAAATTCGTATCAATGACGTCATCCCATTCATTTTCTTTCATACGCATTAATAAATTATCGCGAGTTATACCTGCATTATTTACTAGAATATCAATTGATCCATATGTATCAATTGCTGTTTTCATTAAGTGTTGAACGGAATCGGATTCTGCAACGTTTGCCTGTACCGCAATCGCTTCTCCGCCATTATTTTTAATCTCTTCTACAACTTCCAGTGCCTTTTGCTCACTGCCACTATAATTGACAACCACTTTAGCCCCTTCGCTTGCCAATTGCAACGCTATAGCGCGTCCAATACCGCGTGATGCCCCTGTTACGACTGCACATTTACCACCTAAACCCATTGTTTCCACTCCTTTGATGCTTCGACAACTTGCGTTAAACTCGCCTCATCATAAACACAATATGTTTGTACATTGCGGTCAATTTTTTTCACTAAACCTGATAATACTTTTCCAGGTCCACATTCAATAAAAATTGTTACACCTTCTGCAATCAGCTTTTCAATGTTTTGCTCCCATTTTACTGAACTTGTAACTTGTGCAACCATTTCTTCTTCAATTACTTCAACTGTTGTTAATAGCTCTGAAGTAACATTGCTTACAACCGGGATTTTCGGTAATTGCAATGTTAAATTAGCTACTGTATTTTTTAAGTTATGTGCAGCTTTCTGCATTAATGAACTATGGAATGGACCACTTACGACTAATGGCAATGCCCGTTTCGCTCCTGCTTCCTTTGCTCTTTTACACGCTTCGTCCACACCTTGTTTCGTCCCTGAAATCACAATTTGGCCCGGGCAATTGAAGTTTGCTACTTGCACAACTTCACCTTCAGCGGAAACTTGTTGGCATATAGCGTCCAGTTTTTCGGCATCTAACGCTAAAATAGCTGCCATCGCTCCCTGTCCTGCAGGTACCGCCTCGTCCATAAATACACCCCGCTCATGAACCGTTTTTACTGCATCCTCAAAACCAATAACTTCTGAAATAACAAATGCACTATACTCACCCAGTGAATGCCCCGCTGTATAATGCGGTGTAATGCCTGCATCCATCAGTTTGTTGGCAATCATTACCCCTGTTGTTAATAAGGCGGGCTGCGCATGGTAAGTGAGAGTTAATGTTTCTTGAGGACCGTTCAGCATATAGTCCGACAATGGAAGTTGCAGCACTTCATTTGCTCGCTCATAAAATTGTCTGCTCTTTTCATCATTTGCAACGAATTCCGCGCCCATTCCCACAGATTGTGAACCTTGTCCCGGAAAAATAAAAGCAATTTTTGTCATTAAATAATCCCCTTTGTGAAGTTCTTATTCTGGCTTTGGCATTTGCTCGATTGTTTTGGCAATCGTTTCACATACTTCATGCTCTACCATAATCGTCGCCTGGCGAATGGCACTGTATATCGCACGTGCATTCGATGAACCATGCGCCTTAATTACCGGTGCTTTCAACCCGAATAATGCTGCACCACCATATTCTGTGTAGTCCATTTTATCTTTAAGTTGTTTTAAATCATTTTTCACTAAAGCAGCTGCGATTTTCGTTTTTGTTGTAGAAAACAGTGTTTCTTTCAACATTTTGAAAATTGTACCCGCAGTTCCTTCGATTGTTTTCAGGACCATATTACCTGTAAAACCATCTGTAACGACAACGTCTGCCACGCCATTTAATAATTCACGTGCTTCCACGTTCCCCTTGAAATTAAAGTCTGCATCCTTCAACAATGTAAATGCAGATTTTGTCAGCTCATTGCCTTTTTTATCTTCTGTTCCGATATTCAGCAATCCAATACGCGGTGCCTTTTGAGCGCGCACTTGCTTTACATAAATGTCGCCCATAATAGCAAACTGAAGTAAATTTTCGGCTTTTGCATCCGCATTGGCACCTAGATCCAGCATTAAAAAGCCGTCCCCATTCATCGTTGGCAATGTCGTTGCTAATGCAGGGCGTGATACTCCGTCAATACGACCTACTTTAAACAGACCACCCGCCATTAAAGCTCCTGTATTTCCTGCTGATAGACATGCATCTGCCTTCCCTTCAGCAACAGCATCCAGCATACGTGCCATTGATGAATCCTTTTTACGACGTACAGCACGTGCCGGATCATCCTCGGCTTCCACTACCTCACCGCAATGCACGATTGTTAAACGATCATGTTTTTTTAAATATGGCGCCATCTTTTGTTCGTCACCATATAAATCGATTGTTATATTCTGAAAGTCTTCAAGTGCTAGTAACACACCTTCTACGATAGCTTGTGGGGCGTTGTCTCCACCCATGCCGTCTACTGCTATTTTCATATTGTTTATTCACCTTTCGTACGGTACATTTCAAATTCCCCTTTAAAAACCAATTCGTTATCAACAGAAGAAATCACTTCAACAAATGTACGATTTTTTTCAGAGTTTTTCCCTTTTACAATTGCTTTCGTTACGACACGGTCACCCGCACGAACTGGCTTTACGAAAGCAACATTTGATTTTACTGTAAGGGCAAGCTCGTCATCAATTACCGCCACCGCCAAAGAGTTGGCCTGTGCAAATAAATGATGCCCACGTGCTATGCCATTGCGTTGGAATACATGTTCATCTCCAACATCAAAAATGGAGATAGCCCGGTTATCCAATTCAATATCAATAATTTCACCGATGACTTCATCTAGTGGCAAAGATTTTACTTCGTCATATTTTTTAGCAGCAACATCTTTAATACGCTCCCGTAAT
Source organism: Solibacillus sp. FSL K6-4121 (assembly GCF_038002585.1). Lineage (NCBI taxonomy): Bacteria > Bacillati > Bacillota > Bacilli > Caryophanales > Caryophanaceae > Solibacillus > Solibacillus sp. FSL K6-4121. The sequence continues at coordinate 1,782,442 of NZ_JBBOCS010000001.1, read as the reverse complement.
TCCGGGATTGCAAGTTCCATCCGATCCAGTCGAATCGTTTGAACGCTCACATTAAATTCAGCTGCTAATTGTTCATCAGTAACGAAAGGATTGTCGGCGATTTTTTCAGTCAACAATGACTGTCGCTCTTTTTTGGAACGCTTCATACGTATTTGTTACCTACCTTTAATTTTATAAAAGATTAGTATTAGCACTTGGTACTAATATCAATATACAGGTATAAAAAAAGGAACGCAACATATTTTTGCTGCGTTCCTAAAAAACCTGTGTTTCTAGCTGTACCAATAACTAATCTATTCGTTCACCTTGCAGAACGCCGGAATCTTCTAACTCTTTACGGAGGTACTCATATTCAGCATCGTGCCAAAACGCTTCTTCATACAGCATTTTAGCAGCATCTTGTCTTGCAGTTTCCAATGCACGGTAATCATGAACGAGATCAGCCAATTTAAATTCAGGCAACCCACTTTGACGCTTCCCAAAAAAATCTCCGGAGCCTCGAAGTTCCAAATCTTTTTCAGCTAAACGGAATCCGTCATTCGTCTCTGTCATGCTCATCATGCGCTCTTTACCTTCATCTGTTTTTGGATCCGCTATGAGCACGCAATACGATTGATGCTCTCCCCGGCCAACACGTCCACGGAGCTGGTGAAGTTGGGCTAAACCAAATCGTTCCGCATCATAAATTGTCATAAATGTAGCATTGGGAACATTTACCCCTACTTCAACTACGGTCGTTGAAACAAGAACATGGATTTTCCCTTCACTAAATCCGCGCATCACCGCATCCTTTTCATCAGAATGTAAGCGCCCATGCATGAGCCCTATTTCAAACTGATTGCCGAAGTAAGCTTTTAACTGTTCATATGCTTCAACTGCATTTTGCACATCAAGCTTATCCGATTCTTCAATTAACGGCGTAATAACATACGCTTGGCGACCGGATACAAGCTCTTGTTTCATCCGCATTAATACACTATTTAACTGCTCTTTCTTTAGCCAGTGTGTTTCGATTTCCTTACGTCCTGCAGGCAGCTCATCGATAATGGAAACATCCATTTCACCAAAAGCTGTAATCGCCAATGTACGCGGAATGGGAGTAGCAGTCATAAACATAACATCCGGACTTTCTCCCTTTTCCCGTAATACTCGACGTTGTTCTACCCCAAAACGGTGCTGTTCATCTGTAATTACAAACCCTAAGTTATGAAATTCGACATCTGGCTGAATCAATGCATGTGTACCAATCAGTATATCGATTTCACCTGCTGCCAGCTGTGCCAATAATTCACGACGGGCCTTAACTTTTGTAGAGCCAGATAACAATGCGACCTTGACACCAATTGCATCAAACCACGTATGTAAGTTTTCAGCATGTTGCTCTGCCAAAATCTCGGTTGGTGCCATTAAAGCCCCTTGATAGCCTGCTGTTACCGCAGCATAAAGACCGATTGCAGCCACAACAGTCTTACCGGAACCTACATCCCCTTGTAAAAGCCGGTTCATACGCTGTGGAAGCAGTAAGTCTTTACATATTTCATTGACCACTCGCTTTTGGGCACCTGTCAACTCATATGGTAATGTAGCGATAAACTCCTTTAATTTTTCTAAATCAAAACGAATTGAAATTCCCTTTTCATTTTCCTTATTCGCTTTTCTTAAGGCTTGAATACGCAGTTGAAATTGTAATAGCTCCTCATAAACAAAACGACGGCGCGCCTGTTTTGCATGTTCAGCATTTAGTGGGAAATGCACACCTTCCAATGCATCATGAATATTAACTAATTGATAATTTTCACGCAGTACACTTGGCAATGTTTCAGGCAATTGATCCTTTACAGTATCTAATGCTTGTCGCATATATTTACGAAATCGCTTTTGCTGGATATTTCCCTTTAAACTATATACCGGCTCAAAATCTATCTGATCGGTTTTTGGACCAAATGTAACAGTGGATCCTACAATTACTTGACGTCCACGATCCCATTTCCCTGTCACCGTAATAATATTGCCCGTTAACAGCTTTTGCCGCAAATAGTTCTGATTGAAAAACACTACTTTTATTAAATGTCTTCCTGCGAGTGCCGTAAATTGAAGTCGGGATTTATTTTTCCCTAAAAATAATACTGTTGGCTCACTTTCAACACGCGCTTCAATAGTGACACGTTCGTTATGTGGGGTTTCTGTTAAATCCTTCAATCGAAAATCTTCATGGCGATACGGAAATGTCCAAATCAAATCATGAACGGTATGTATGCCAATTTTCATCAAATTTTCAGCTGTTTCTTTTCCGATACCCTTTAATTGTGAAACTGGCTCATGGATCATTTTCGACACTTCCTTTACGAAATATTTGTTCCTTAAGAATAGCATAAAATAGGTGCATACGTTCTCTTTCAAATGAAAAAAAGCTTGTGCTAAAAATCTGAAAGATCTTTAACACAAACAAATAAACCTCTATACATTCAAATACTAATTGCTGTTTACACGTGATTTTAACAGGCTCTTTAAATCTCCACCTTCAAAAATTGCATGTGTAATCGCTTTACCAGTCGGTGTTGCCGCTAAGCCGCCACGAGCCGTTTCTTTTAAGTTCGGGCTCATTGCCTGACCGATACGGTACATTGCACCAATAACTTCATCACACGGTATGCGGCTAGTCACACCTGCCAACGCCATATCCGCTGCAACAAGTGAATTCGATGCACCCATTGCATTTCTCTTTACACATGGTACTTCTACTAAGCCGGCAACCGGATCACACACTAAACCAAGCATATTTTTCAATGTAATTGCGAATGCTTCCGAACTTTGCTGAGCAGTTCCTCCAGCCATTTCGACAATCGCTGCAGCAGCCATTGCGGATGCACTTCCTACTTCCGCCTGACAGCCACCTTCTGCTCCTGAAATCGAGGCATTGTTTGCCACGATAAAACCAAATGCCCCTGAAGTGAATAAATAGCGGATCATTTGTTCACGCGTCGGATTTAATTTATTCTGAACTGCAAATAATGTCCCCGGAACTACTCCCGCAGAACCTGCAGTCGGAGTCGCACAAATTGTACCCATTGCCGCATTTACTTCATTTGTAGCAACCGCTTTGCTGACAGCATCAAGTAAAAGATCTCCGGCTAATGAATTGCCTTTTTTAATATAATTTTGAATGAGTACAGCATCTCCACCAGTTAAACCTGTTACGGACTGTACTCCTTTTAAGCCGCGCTCAACCGCTTCTTCCATGATTGTCAGGTTACGATCCATCTGCGCAAAAATTTCCTCACGAGTACGGCCTGTAATTAACATTTCCTGCTCTATCATTAATTCAGAAATTAGCTTTCCTTCTTTCTCTGCTAATTCCACCAATTCTCGAACACTACGAAATAATACATCCATTTTGTCACCCCTTAATTATTAATTTTTGAAACTTTTGTAATGTGCGGGATGTAAGAAATTTGCTCTAGTAGACGCTGATCTATATTCTGATCAACTTCAATAACCATTAAAGCAGTTAAGCCACGTTCTATACGTGATACTTCCATATGCCCAATATTTACGTCATGCATCGCTAAGCAATTAGCTACGTTTGCGATACATCCTGCACGGTCATCATGCACGACTAAAATAGCCGGCATTCCTCCTGTAAGTCGCAGTTTAAAGCCATTCACTTCGCTAATTTCAATTTTACCGCCGCCAATTGAAATACCTTCAACACTCATTTCCGACTCATCATCGCCCATTAAAAGACGTGCTGTATTTGGATGTTCTTTATTTGCTGTTTCTGGAATAAATTCAAATTGCAAACCGGCTTTTTCCGCTTCGGCAAAAGCTGTTTTAATACGTTCGTCATCTGTATCATAGTCGAGTAATCCTCCGACAATAGCGACATCAGTGCCATGCCCTCGATAAGTTTCAGCAAATGAACCATATAAATAAATTTTTACCCATTTAGGTTGACGTCCGAACAAATCACGCGCGACACGACCAATGCGTGCTGCACCAGCTGTATGTGAAGAGGATGGCCCAATCATAACTGGACCGATAATATCAAAAACTGATGTAAATTTCATAATGATAATCCCCCATTTTCTTTCATACTTTCATATACATCTAGTGTACTCATTTTCTCTGCAATTAACAAACTTCTTGTTGTTAAAACAGAATAATAACCATTATAAGGAGAAATACCCTTATCATTCCGGATTGAAAAATAAACGGAGAAAATTCACTTATTATAGGTTACTTCGTAAATTAAATCATGATTGCAAACAGAAAAACATCAATTTTTCTCACAAAGAGAAATAATTGATGTTTTTCGTATGATCCCAGTTGCTTTTTACTATTTATTCTACAGAAAGAATGAATGGGTAAAGGGATTGTTTACCTTCAACAATTTCCACTTCTGCATCCGGGTAATTTTCTTCGATAAAGTTTTGTAATTCATCTGCCTGCTCTGCTGTTGCATCTTCACCAAAAATGATTGTAACGATTTCCGAATCTTCATCCATTAATCCTTCAAGCACTTTTTTCGCTGCATCCATCATTTCAGGAGTCGATAAAATAATTTTACCTTCAGCTAATGCCATGTAATCATCTTTGCGGATTTCAACACCATCAATCGATGTATCGCGTACTGCAAATGTTACTTGACCTGTCTTCACATGAGCAAAACCTGATGTCATGTTATTTTTATTATCCTCAACCGACTCAGCAGGATTAAATGCTAAAATAGCTGCCATCCCTTGAGGAATTGTTTTTGTTGGCACAACAGCAGCTTCAATTTCCAGAAGCTCAACTGCTTGTTCTGCTGCCATAATGATATTTTTGTTATTCGGCAAAATTAATACACGTTCTGCACCAATTTCCTGAACAGCTTTTACGATATCCTCAGTAGAAGGATTCATCGTTTGTCCGCCTTCTATTACATAAGAAGCACCGATTGAACGCAATAAATTTGAAACACCTTCACCCATTGCAATCGTTACAATCGCATATGGAACTTTTGCTTTTTGCTGTTTAGCAGGAGCTTTTGGTGCATCATTTACGATAGCAGAATGCTGTTCACGCATATTATCTACTTTAATTTTAATAAGACTACCATATTTTTGACCAGCTGCAAGTACGTCTCCAGGAGTTTCCGAGTGAATATGTACTTTCGCGATTTCATCATCTGAAATGACTAATAATGAATCACCCATTGGATTTAACTCTTGGCGGAACTGCTCTTCGTCAAATGGTGTTTTATCTTCTTCAAAGCGCACCATGATTTCTGTACAATATCCGAATTCAATATCAGATGTGTCCATGAAATCCTGTACACGATGGTGTTCAGCATTGATTAAATCATCTAGTGAAGATTCATTTTTCGCTGGTAAAGGTTCACCTTTCATTGAAGCAAGGAATCCTTCGTAAACAAATAGTAAGCCTTGGCCACCACTATCCACAACACCAACCTCTTTTAATACTGGTAAAAGATCCGGTGTGCGATTTAATGATTGCTTGGCTTCTTCGATAAATGCTTCCATTAGCGTAATCATATTATCTTCAGTTTCCGCTACTTCGACACCTTTTGCCGCAGCTTCACGTGCTACCGTTAAAATTGTACCTTCCACTGGTTTCATAACGGCTTTATAGGCAGTATCTACGCCTGCTTGGAAAGCATTCGCTAAGCCCTTCGCATCAATTTCAGCATCTTTTTCGATTGCTTTACCGAAACCACGGAATAATTGAGATAAAATTACACCTGAGTTACCACGAGCTCCCATAAGTAAGCCCTTTGATAGCGCTTGTGCCGTTTTACCGATATGTGCATTTACATTAGCTTCTGTTTCATCTGCACCAGATGTCATTGATAAATTCATATTTGTCCCTGTATCACCATCCGGCACAGGGAATACATTTAGTGAATCAACATATGCTGCATTTTGGTATAGGTGATGTGCACCCATTTGGACCATTTCAGCAAATTTAATTCCGTCTAAAGACTTCATTCGATTCATTTCCTCCTCTTACACATTCGCAACACGAACGCCCTGTACAAAAATATTAACTGATTTAACGCTCATACCTAATGTTTTATTTACTGTATATTTTACTTTTGATTGTACTTGATAAGCGATCTCAGAAATTTTTGTACCGTAGCTTACAATAATGTACATATCAATATGTAAGTCATCACCTTCTTGGCGGATGAGCACACCTTTAGCAAAATTCTCTTTTCGTAAAATATCTGTTAATCCATCACGAATTTGATGTTTTGATGCCATGCCTACAATGCCATAACATTCAATCGCTGCTCCACCAGCAATTTGAGCAATAACATCATTGGAAATATCAATATGACCGAATTCGTTATTTAATTCTACTGACATAGTGAATGCCCCCTTGGCTCTATTTAACTAATTTATATTGTACTACACAAAAGTTGATTATAAAAGAAAACGTTCATCCACGTCTAGCTTGAAGTCATCTTTTTAACAAACTTCAATTTTTTTATTTCAAAATTTTCCATTCTTATATAGAATTATTTAAACTTGATAATTTGAGTATTCGACAAAATTCAATTGTTATACGGGAGCATAATTAATAATGTTAATTATTACAATAAAATTCGATATGATTATGCAAAACTGAAATTTTTGCCGGTAATTGACTGATTAAGTCGCCATCGACATTTAGAGGAAGTGGTTGATCCGCTTTAATTTGAATTTCCTGTGCATCAAATTTTGTTATATTATCGTCCTTCTCATGGTTGCCTGTTATAAGGTTTTTAGCCGTACCGACTACCTGTAATGTATTGGTGCTCTTTACGATAAAACCGTGCATTAAACCATCAGACGTGTCAGCATCTTCATTGATTTGTCGGAAACTGCCGACAGAATTGGTTAACACACATATAAAAATCATGATATCTTCTTTATAAGTTTGTCCATTTGCTGTTATTTCTATATTACAAGAGTCATTTTCGATCGCTGCTTTTACGCCCTCAAATAAATAGGCGAGAGCACCAAGTGATGTTTTTTGCTCTACCGACACCTCTCCTACTGCTTCCGCTAATGAACCAATGGCAATAATGTTTGTAAAATATTTATCATTGACCTTACCGATATCCGCCTTTCTTGTACGCCCTCCAAGTAAAGCGATCGCTTCATCAGGATCGAGGGAAATATTTAACGCGCGTGCAAAGTCATTCACTGTTCCTAAAGGGACAATCCCGACAACCGGTCTGTGCGGCTGTTCAGCAATTCCATTAATTCCCTCATTTAATGTTCCATCTCCTCCTACTAAAATGACCGTGTCATAGTTTTCATCACATGCCTTTTTAGCATATCGGGTCGCATCCCCTTCACCCATTGTTTCTTTCATTACCACTTCATAATTATGTAATTGGGCAATAATTTTTTTTTCATATTCTAACGCTTTCTCTTTCCCTGAAGACGGATTTATAATGACCATACATTTTTTCATGTAAATTCCCCCAATAAAATATATTTTTTCATATATCCTATTACCTTTTATCCGGAATTTTTAATCTATAATTTCAAATAGGGTGTAAAGGTTTTTTTCTTGAAAGGTTATGTAAAATGTCTTGCACTCATTGCTTTGGTATGTTAAATTATTATGGTATGTGAAATAACGAACTGAAATAAAGATTTCAGATTCAGCTGTAAGGAGGAATTTTACAATGCCAAAACAATGCGTAATTACTGGCCGTAAAGCTCGTACAGGCAACAACCGTTCACACGCTATGAACGCTAACAAACGTACTTGGGGTGCTAACCTTCAAAAAGTTCGTATCTTAGTTGACGGTAAGCCAAAACGTGTATGGGTTTCTGCTCGTGCTTTAAAATCAGGTAAAATCGAACGCGTTTAATCGCGTATAGAGTATCGGCTCTCTTGCTGGTACTCTATTTTTATGCAAAAAACTACAGCCCCCATTCTTTATGAGCTGTAGTCAGGAACTTTATTTTTCTTTCTTTTCTTTACGAAACAACTTCACGCAGCCTCTCGCGACCCCACTTAACCATTTCGGCATTTGAAATGTATAGACTTTCAGTGTTGTTCCTCCTTAATCTTTACTCTTTATCATTAAACATATGCCACCCGTAAACGAAATAGACCCTTCGTCTATTATTTCATTGCTTGTAAAACGCGATGTCCCTTGCTCAATCACTTCATCAAGTGTTTCATATTTAACACCGCGCAATGTCACATTTTGAAGTGTCTTACCATATGAAAAAAAGGAAACATATGAATAATTGGATTGTTCTAACAGATGTGTACCCGGGAGTAAAAATTGAATGCTATTTTGAGAATTAATAATCTTAAATACTATATGAGGATATTGTTGCTGCATGAAAGATACAGATCGTAATGTTGCTTCATAATGATCTAAGCGACCACCTGTAACACCAGTCAATAATACTTCTGTCGGCTCATAGGTTAGTGCTTTTTGCAATGCCAAATCCGTATCTGTTTCATCCTTTTCTGCCTGAAATTGTTCAATGTGTTCAATAACTTCGGATATTCGCGCAAACTCTTCCGCTGTCACTGAATCAAAGTCTCCTACAATATGGTGTGGGCTAATGCCTTTATCAATTAAATATAAAGCACCCTTATCGACCCCTATCCATATGTCAGGCATTAAAGAAAAGGCGACCTCATGGATAGGGCCGCCTGAGCAGATTGCTACAATCACTGGATTGCCGCTAGTCCTGCTTGTTTAATTTCTTGTAAAGCCTGTGCGCGATCTTCTTTACTGTAAATGGCAGAGCCGGCTACAAAAACCGTTGCCCCTGCTTTAGCACACGGAACAATTGTTTCTGCATTAATACCACCGTCAATTTCTATTTCAATATTTAAACCGCGTTCTTTAATAATTTTTGATAACGCTTCTACTTTTGGTACAACTGATTCGATGAACTTTTGTCCACCAAAACCTGGGTTTACAGTCATAAATAATACCATATCTACATCTTCTAAAATGTGCTGAATCGCTTCAATCGGTGTATGTGGATTTAACACGACACCTGGCTTAACACCGTAAGAGCGAATCAATTGGATTGTACGGTGCAGATGACGGCATGCTTCCACATGAACAGTAATATAATCTGCGCCTGCTTTAGCAAATTGCTCTATATATTGGTCTGGATTTTCAATCATTAAATGTACGTCCATCGGTAAAGTAGATAGCGGGCGAATCGCTTCCAGTGCAATCGCACCGAATGATATATTCGGTACAAAATGACCGTCCATTACATCGATATGAATCAATTCTGCTCCTGCTGCTTCTACTTCTTTCACTTCTTGTCCCAGCTTTGCGAAATCTGCTGCTAAAATCGATGGTGCAATTTTAATCATGTCTAATACCTCGGCTTTCGATCGATAATTTCTTGTAAAATTTGTTCGTAATGCTCATAACGGTAAGGTCGAATTTCACCAGCTTCTACCGCTTGTTTTACCGCACATTTCGGTTCCTTTATATGTAGGCAACCACGGAACTTACAATTCTCGCTGATTCGCTCGAATTCCGGTAAACAAGATGTCAGTTCTTCCTTTTCAATCATATCAAAATCAAATGAACTAAAGCCCGGTGTATCCGCCAACAATCCACCACAAACTTCAATAAGCTCGACATGGCGTGTTGTATGTTTCCCACGCCCTAAGCTTTTTGAAATAATGCCTGTCTTCAAATCCAATTCAGGAAGTAATGTATTTAATAAGGTTGACTTCCCAACACCTGACTGTCCGGCAAGCACTGATGTCTTATCTTGTAAAAACGGTTTGATTTTCTCCAGTAATGTTGGATCATCGATATAAGTTTCAATAATTTGATAGCCGATTTCTTTATAGTCATCGATATATGTTTGTAAATGCGAACGTTCCGCATCATTCAATAAATCCATTTTTGTTAAAATAATAATCGGTTGTACTTGGAACGATTCTAGCACGACTAAAAATCGGTCAAGCAGAACCGTATTAAAATCGGGCTCTTTTGCGGAAAACACAAGTAATGCCTGATCAACGTTCGCAATCGGTGGTCGAACCAATTCATTTTGTCGTTCCAAAATTTTATCAATAGAACCATCCGATTCTCCATCATACGAATATTCTACAAAGTCACCGACAAGTGGAGATTCTCCGCGATTACGGAAAATCCCACGTCCACGGCATTGAATTAATTTGCCTTCTTTTTCAACATAATAATAGCCACTTAATGCTTTTCGAATTTGGGCTTTCGCCATCTAATTCCTCCTCTATTCCACTAATTCTTCATACGTAATTGTCTTATTTTCAATGACACTGTTATCACGATCAATTCGGTACGCCGCTTTATCACCTTCGACAATAAATAGCTCGATTTGATACATTGTGTTTTCGGTAATCGTAAACGTTTCTACAGGCTCTACCATCGAACGTGATTTATCCTGAATATAAATCGTTACCGTTTGTTCCATACCTTCTTCAGCTGGTTCGTACGGGATTTCAATTGTATCTTTATATGACTTTTCTTTTTTTGCCTGTGGTCCTTTAGAAACGACTACATTAATCGTTCCACCCTTTTCAAGCGTCGTGCCAGCCTTTGGTGTTTGCCTAATTACTTCTCCAACTGGTTTATCCGAATGCTCTTCACCTGTCACATTCACTTTAAAGCCTGAGCTAAGTTCGTATTCTTTGCGGTTGGCTTCGTTAAAAGTAAGTAAATTTCGAACCTCTACAACTTCTTTTCCTTTACTAACCGTCAATACAACGTCTGTTTCATTGATGAGCACTTCTTCTCCCGCTTCAGGTGATTGCTCAATAATTTCGCCTGCCACATGCTCGGCTGAATATTCTTCTTCAAATTTAACGCTTTTAAAGTCCTTTAAGAGAGCAGCAGCTTGATCGCGTTGGGTACCTACAAAATTCGTCATAGCTATAGGTGCTTTTCCAATGCTGACAATTAAATCTATTTCCGAACCTTTTTCTCTTTCGCGGCCGGCAATTGGATCTGTTTCAATAACTCTTCCCGCTTCAATCTCTTCAGAATTACGTTCCTCTTGTTCACCAATAACAAAGCCTTGTTCCTGTAAAATACGGATGGCATCCTCTAATGTTTCGTTTGTCACATCTTCTATTACGACTTTATTCGGTGTCATCATAAATGCTATGACAGTAAAAATTATCGCTAAAGCAGCCAGTATACCGACAATTAGCGGCCATTTTTTCTTTTTTTGTTTCTTCTGCTCCTGCTGTTGCACTGTCGAGTCTGTTTCCATGCGTACTGTTTGTTCCGTCAAACCTGTGGATGGTTGCTGAACAGATGCTGCTGCAGGTTTAGGGTCTTTAATAATTGGAATCAGCTTTGTTGCACCGTCATCTACAGGTGGTACAAATTTAGGCTCATTCACTCGTTGAATGGATAAACAAGTATCTAAATCTTCTTCCATTTCTTCTGCGCTCGTGTATCGGTGGTTCGCATCTTTTGAAGTTGCTTTTAATACGATATTCTCTACACTTTGCGGAATGCTCGCATCAAATTCCCGAACAGACGGTGTTTCTGTCTGTAAGTGCTTTAAAGCAATTGAAACAGCTGATTCACCCGAAAATGGCAATTCCCCTGTTAACAACTCATATAGCACGATACCGAGTGCATAAATATCGGATTTCATCGTTGCAATGCCGCCACGCGCCTGCTCTGGCGATAAGTAATGAACTGTTCCTATGACCGAATTTGTTTGAGTAAAGCTTGTAGCTCCAAGCGATGTCGCAATCCCAAAATCGGTAATTTTCACATTGCCTTCTTCATCCATTAATATATTTTGCGGCTTAATATCCCGATGAATAATACCATTCTCATGTGCATGTGCAATCGCAGAAGTAAGCTGTTTCATAATATGAACACTCCGCGCTGCCGATAAAGGTGAAAACTCCTGTATGTATTGTTTCAATGTTTTCCCTTTAATATATTCCATAACAATATAGTGCATATCCCCATCTTCGCCAACATCATAAATGCTAACGATATTTGGATTTGTTAAACTTGTAGCGGACAATGCCTCACGCTGAAAACGACGGTGCAATTCTTCTTCATTTGCTAAATCATAGCGTAAAATTTTGATCGCGACATCTCGACCTAAAATAATGTCATGTGCTAAATACACATTTGACATACCGCCTCCGCCAATTAATTGTAATATCTTATAACGGCCACTTATATGTTTTCCTACAAGCATTGCTACACCTCCTGCACCGTTGTCATTAAAATAAGGGAAATATTATCTTCGCCACCACGGTCATTTGCTAGTTGCACTAATTTTTTCCCCTTTTCTTCTATGGAGATTTGGGGCGTAATAATTGTTGCCATTTCTGTTGTCGTCAGCTTATTGCTTAGACCATCTGAACAAATGAGTAAATAGGCTTCATTCGATAAAGTCAATTCATAAAAATCCGGTTCAATTGAAATTTCTGTACCTAATGCTTTTAAAATGAAATTTTTCTGAGGATGATTTAGTGCCTCTTCTTCACTAATTTCTCCATTTTCCAATAAAATATTTACGTAAGAATGATCTCTTGTTACTAACTTTACTTTTTCATCTGCAAAATGGTAAACACGACTATCGCCTACATGACTAATAAGGCATTCATTTTCATCAAGCAGCGCCGCAATCATCGTCGTTCCCATACCTTGACAATTTTCATGTGTTAAGGAATATTGATAAATTTTTTGATTAATATGTGAAACCGCATTGCGTAACCATTCCAACTTTAGTTGTTTCGATGCAAAATCTTGAGCATCCACCAGTTTAAAAAGCCTGTGCATTTCCGTGATGGCCATCTCACTTGCAACATCACCTGCATTATGTCCACCCATACCATCTGCTAAAATTGCAAGCTTAAAATGATCGGGACGCTCAAAAAACGCGGCCCGATCTTCATTTATTTTTCGCTTTAACCCAATATCACTTTCCACTGTAAAGTTCACTATAGTCCACCTACTTTGTTTCGTGTGATCGTTCCTGTGCACGTAACTGGCCACAAGCAGCTGCAATATCCGCACCTTGCTCACGACGGATCGTTACGTTAATACCTTGCTCTTTAAGCGTTTTTTCAAAGGCAAAAATCTTACTGCGTGACGTACGAATATAATCGCGCTCCGGTACGTAGTTAATAGGGATTAAGTTGACATGGCATTTAATATTTTTAATAAGCTTGGCAAGCTCTAACGCTACTTCTTCTGTGTCATTTTCTCCAGACATTAGACCATATTCAAATGTAACACGGCGTCCAGATTTCTTCGTATAGTATTTTACCGCTTCCATCAACTCTTCTAATTTATATGCTTTCGCAATTGGCATTAGTTTTTGGCGTGCTTCCTGATTTGGCGCGTGAAGTGATACAGCAAAGTTAATTTGCATGCCTTCATCAGCAAATTCATAAATTTTCGGTACGATACCAGATGTTGAAACGGTAATATGACGTGCACCGATATTTAGACCTTTGTCATCATTCATGATTTTCAGGAAGTTCATCATCGCGTCATAGTTATCGAATGGCTCACCAATTCCCATAATTACGATTGAGGATACACGTTCATCGGTTTCATCTAATTGTTGCTGCACTTTTACAACTTGCTCAACAATTTCACCAGCCATTAAGTGACGTTTTAAACCGCCTAAAGTTGAGGCACAGAATGTACAGCCAATCCGGCAGCCTACTTGAGTCGTAACACAGATTGAATTTCCGTAATCATGACGCATTAATACTGTTTCGATAGAATAACCATCTTGCAATTGGAATAAAAACTTAATTGTACCGTCTTTTGATTCCTGTTTAATAATTGTTGAAAGCGTCGTTAAAGCAAACTCCGCCTCTAGCTTTTCACGTAATGCTTTCGGTAAGTTTGACATATCCTCAAATGTTTGGACACGCTTTTCATATAGCCATTCATAAATTTGCCCTGCACGGAAAGCTTTTTCCCCGTTTGTTGTTAACCATTCTTTCATTTCATCTAGACGCAATGAGTAGATTGAAGGTTTTAACTGAGGCTTTTCTTTTTTCACACGACGTACTGGCTTATCTGCTGTTTCTTCCACTAAATCCTGAATTCGTTCATCAAATTGTTTTAATTGTTCTTGCTCCATTAGTTAATTGGACGCTCCTTTTTTTACGAATGCAGCGACGAAAAATCCGTCACTACCAATATCTTGTGGGAATACTTGTAGCATCCCGTTTTGTTGTTTCGCTTTTAGTTGTTCTGGTAAGTTTTCTATTGGCTCCAAATTCATTTCAGGATGCTCATTTAGAAAGGCTTGTACCGTACCTTCATTTTCTCTGCGGTCAACTGTACACGTTGAGTACACTAATCGTCCGTTTTGCTTTAATAGCTGTACTGCATTATTTAAAATCGCAAGCTGGATTGTCTGCAGACTTTCCAAATCTTCTTCGCGCTTCGTATATTTAATATCTGGCTTACGTCGCATTACACCAAGTCCTGAGCAAGGGGCATCAACAAGAATTGCATCATAGCTTTCTTTTGTTAAAAAGCTGGCTGCCTTTCTTCCATCAAGCGGTGCCGTTTCAATAATATTTAATCCTAAACGTGCAACATTCTCATCGATTAAATCTAATTTCTTCACATGAAGATCAGTCGCTAAAATTGAACCTTCATTTTTCATAACTTCTGCTAAATGCGTCGTTTTCCCGCCAGGTGCTGCACACATATCCAACACTTTCATACCCGGCTGTGGATTCAGTACTTTTGCCGGAAGCATTGAGCTTTCATCCTGAATCGTAATGAGGCCATTTCGGAAAGCTCCTGTTCGTGCTGCCTGACCGCTTTCCAGATGAATACATTCAGGCATAAATTCACTGCGTCGCGCTTTTACACCTTCACGCTCAAGTGTTGTCAAAACTTGTTCAACAGTTGCTTTCGTCGTATTTACACGAACGGTTTGCAAAGGTGCAATATTGTTTTCAAGTAGCATTTCGCGTGTTTGTTCATAGCCATAGCTTTCAACCCAACGATTAACTAACCACTGCGGATGGCTCGTTTCCACGGCTAAACGTTCATTTGCATCTTCTATTAAATCAGTCGAACGAACACCTTCACGTAAAATGGAACGTAAAATTCCATTTACCATTGAGGCAATTCCTTTATGGCCACGACGTTTTGCAATTTCCACAGCTTCATTCACTGCAGCATGTGCCGGAATACGTGTTAGATAATGCATTTGGTACAGCGACATGCGGAGCAGCCAGCGAACCCAAATATCAACCTTGCCATGAATAAAAGGTTCTAAATAATAATCGAGTGTCAGCTTATACTGCAAAGTTCCATATGTCAGCTCTGTCAACAGGCCACGATCTTTTGCTTCTATTTTATATTTTTCAATCGTTTGGTGTAATAATAAATTACTGTAGGCCTGACTTTTATCGACCGTTAATAAAATCGTTAACGCTGCATCCCGCACATTGCCATCCCAAATTACTTGCTTTTTATTATTTTTACTCATTCAAAACGGTCCCCAATCTGTAATTTCGAGCCCGTTCCACGTAGAAATTCTTCTGCGGTCATACGTTTTTTCCCGGCTGGCTGGACATCATAAAGCGCCAATGTATTTCCATCACCTGTCGCAACTTCAAAGTGATCTTTTGCTATTTTCACTACTTCTCCCGGTGTCGCATTCGTTGTAGTATCCCCAACTTTTGCCCACCAAACTTTAAAATTAGCACCTTCAAAAGTTGTATATGCTACTGGCCATGGATGTAGTCCGCGCACTTGATTATACAATGCACGTGCATCATTATTCCAATCAATCAACTCCTGCTCACGGCTAATATTGCGTGCATATGTCACAAGCGTTTCATCCTGTACGATGCGTTCATTCGTACCATTTATAATCGAAGGCATTGTTTCTTTTAATAATTCACGACCGACCCTACTTAGCTTTTCAAACATGCTACCAGTATGGTCCGTATCTTCAATGGCAATCTCACTTTGTGAAATGATATCTCCTGCATCAAGCTTTTCCGCCATATACATAATCGTTACGCCTGTTTTTGACTGACCATCAATAATCGATTGGTGAATTGGTGCCCCACCTCGATATAAAGGTAAAAGAGAGGCATGTACATTAATGCAGCCTAGTCGTGGAGCTTCAAGAAGTTCTTTCGGTAAAATTTGACCGAATGCAGCTGTTACGACTAAATCCGGGTTTAATGCTAAAATTTCTTCAAGCTCCTTCGAACCACGCAACTTTTCAGGTTGAATTATTGGTAAGCCTAATGCAAGTGCTTCTTCTTTTACAGGTGGTGGCGTCAATACTTTTTTACGCCCTACAGGTCTGTCCGGTTGAGTAACAACAGCTAGAACCTCATAGCCTTCTTCATGAAGCATACGCAAAATTGGTGCTGAAAAGGCAGGCGTTCCCATAAATACGATTTTTGTCATCGATTATTCCTCCTCAACATCCGCGTACAGCTCTTCTATTTCTTCCTCTGTCAATACCCGCGTCATTTTGGAATCAAATAATACACCATCTAAATGATCAATTTCATGCAATATACAGCGTGCTTCAAAATCTTCCGCTTCAAGCTCATATACACGGCCTTCACGATCAGATGCTTCAATTTTTACGTAAGTAGGTCGCTTTACCATACCAAAAAGGTCAGGGAAGCTTAAGCAGCCTTCCACATCTTCCGCTTGGCCGCGCGTTTCAAGTACAATGGGGTTAATCATTTCAAGAATATCTTCTCCTAATTCCACAATCGCTACTCGTAAACCTACGTTGATCTGAGGTGCCGCGATTCCAACTCCATCGTTTTCGACCATTGTGTCATATAAATCATCCAGAAGCTGAATCGTACTTTCATCAATCACCTCAACTTCTTTTGTTACTTGCGATAATACATTCGCTGGGTTTTTTACTACTTCTTTAATAGCCATTTCTACTACCTCTTTCTATATGCATTAGATCATTGTTGGATCTAAATCAACTGTCAGCACAATGCCTTTTTTTATCCATTCCGAGCGATACATCTTAATAAGCTGTAAAAGGACTGGTATTAATTGAGGCTCTACTTTATATTTTATCAAACATTGATAGCGATATCTATTTTGGAGCCGGGCAATACTAGCAGTCGTTGGCCCAATCACCGAAACATTAAATGATAAATTCTCTCGCAAATATTCCGCTACACGTCCTGCATATTCTGCAGCAAGCATCACATCTTCGTGAGAAACTTGAACAAGCGCAATATAATAATACGGTGGATATCCCGCTATATGTCTGGCATGCATTTCCCGTTCGTAAAACGGTGGATAATCCTGATCTTTCGATAACTGGATCGCATAATGATCGGGCGTATACGTCTGTACAAATACTTCACCTAATTTTTCATGGCGCCCTGCTCGTCCACTTACTTGCGTCATCAGCTGGAACGTCTTTTCTGCCGCCCGGTAATCCGGTAAATGGAGCGAAGTATCGGCACTTAAAACCCCGACTAACGTAATATTCGGGAAATCAAGACCTTTCGCAATCATTTGTGTACCGAGCAGAATGTCTGCTTCACCACGTCCAAAAGCATCGAGCATTTTTTCATGTGCCCCTTTTTGCTTTGTCGTGTCTACGTCCATTCGAAGTACACGTGCTTCTGGAAATAATTTATAAATTTCCTCTTCTACCTTCTGTGTACCTGTTCCAAAATAACGAATGTTTTCACTTTGGCATTCAGGACAAGTTTCCGGAATGTATTCATCATGACCGCAATAATGGCATTTCAGCTTTTCCTGATAACGATGATACGTTAAGGAAATATCACAGTTTGGGCATTGTACCGTCGTTCCGCAATCACGACATAAAACAAAGGAAGAGTATCCTCTGCGGTTTAAAAAGAGCACTGTTTGCTCTTTTTTATTCAGTCGATCCTGCAATGCCTCCATTAATGGCTCGGAGAACATTGAACGATTTCCCGCCTGGAGTTGTTCACGCATGTCTACAATATGAACTGTAGGCAATGCTTGGTTTTTCGCACGATGGGCCAATGTAAGCAATGTATATACACCTTTTTTCGCCCGCGCGAAAGATTCCAAAGCAGGCGTCGCACTACCTAAAATTACCGGGCAGTTATAATATTTCCCGCGCCAAATTGCTACATCTCTGGCATGATAACGTGGTGAATCTTCCTGCTTATATGTGGACTCATGCTCTTCATCCAAAATAATTAACCCTAAATTTTTAAAAGGGGCGAAAATAGCTGAACGAGCTCCAACGACAACTTTCACTTTCCCTTGTTGTACTTTTCGCCATTCATCATATTTTTCACCAACAGATAACCCACTATGCATTACAGCAACTTCATCACCGAAACGTGACTTGAAACGCTCTGTCATTTGAGGTGTCAATGAAATCTCAGGTACTAAAACGATTGATTCTTTTCCGTCCGCAATAGTACGTTGAATCGCCTGTAAGTAAACTTCTGTTTTACCGCTACCTGTAATACCGTGCAGTAGAAATGTTTCCTGGCGCTGGTCATCTATTGCAGCAATAATTTTTGTCAGTGCATGATCCTGTTCATCTGTTAGCTGTAGAAATTCTGTTTTCTCAACATTTTTTGTGAACGGATCACGGTATACTTCCTCTTGAATATACGCTGCAGCACCTTTGTCAATGACACTATTCAGTACACTATTTGTAATATGCACTGCTTCGCAAATATCATCAGGCAATAAGATTTCCCCCGCATGCTGCATCATCCATTCGACTAACGCTACTTGCTTCGGTGCACGTTTCCCCATTTGCTGCAGTACATTTTCTAATTGCTCCTGAGAATGTATTTGGACTTTCCGTACTTGCTTAACCTGCCCTTTTTGTTTCACTTCATTGTCGATAATTATAAGACCATCTTTTACTGCACGCTTTATCGGTTTTAATAAGTTCGCTTTTTCAAACTGAGACAAATTCACTTTCGCTGTTTTCTCATAGTATGGCTGAAGTGTTGCAGGTAAATGTGAAACTTCCCCATTTAAAACCGCATACTTTTCATACTTTGCCCGCAAAGCACCTGGCAGCATTACTTGCAATGCATCAATTTCATAGCAGATTGTTTGGTGCTTTAGCCATTTTGCCAAACTAAGCATTTCTTCTGTTAAAATCGACTCGATATCAAGTATTTCGGTAATCGGCTTCACTTTTTCTACTGGTACTTCAGACTCGGACGTAATACCTACGACAAAACCAAGTACATTACGTGGCCCAAATGGTACTTTTACTCGACAACCTAAATCGATTAATTCTTCCCAATCTTCCGGTATTAAATAATCAAACGGACGGTCCACCGGATAAGCTGAAACATCTACGATTACTTGTGCAAATTTCATTGTCCATCGCTTCCTAATTGATGATGGAAATGATTCACTACAAGTTCTGTAATTTTCTCCGGCTCTTCCAATCGGCCTTTTCCAACATACCCACATGCTAAAAATCCTTCAGACGGCTCGATAAAACGAATACCATCTTCATGCAGCTGATTAATATTGCGTAGTACTGCCGGATGCTCGTACATATGTACATTCATAGCCGGTGCTACCCAGACCGGAGCAGTAGCCGCCAGAAGTGTTGTCGTCAGCATATCATCAGCCATTCCGTGTGCCATTTTAGCAATAACATTTGCAGTTGCTGGTGCCACGATGATTAAATCTGCCCAATCAGCTAAATCGATATGCGCAATGACATTTGAATCTTTTTCATCAAAAGTATCGTAAAACACATCATTTTTTGACATCACTTGAAAACTTAAAGGTGTCACAAACTTTTGTGCAGATGCTGTCATCAATACTTTTACATTAAACCCTGCTTGTGCCAGCTTACTTACTAATGCCACAGCTTTATAAACGGCTATTCCACCGGAAACACACAATAACACATTGTTTTTCTTCATCACTTTAACCGTCCTTTCAAAGGATAAGCTCCCAAAGAAAGATTCTTAGGGAGCTTCTACTCAAAAATTATTCGATTATGCGCAAAAACTAAATTTCGTCTTCATAAACAGTAGAAGCATCTTGCTGAACTTTACGTAGCTTACCAGCAGCTACCTCTTCCAATGCTTTTCCTACTGGTTTATAAGAAACGTATGAGCTTAAATGCTCGCCGCCCTCTTCTTGCATTTGGCGTGCACGTTTTGATGCTAAGCTCACTAAAGAATACTTAGAATCGATTTGTTTTTTTAACTTATCCACTGATGGGTATAACATGGTTTCATTCTCCTCTCAACATTGACAAATAGCGTTTTTCCACACGTTCACGACGGCAGTGTTCTGCTACAATGATTGCATTAATTTTATCACATGCATTATGAACTTGGTCGTTTTCTACAACATAATCGTATAAACTCATCATTTCGACTTCTTCACGAGCGGTTGCGATACGACGGGCGATGACATCTTCTGTTTCCGTACCACGTCCAACTAAACGTTGCTCAAGTTCTGTTATGCTTGGTGGTGCTAAAAAGATAAACAACGCATCTGGTGCTTTTTCACGAATTTGGGCTGCTCCCTGAACTTCAATTTCCAAAAAGACATCACGCCCGGCTTCAAGTGTTTCTTGTACGTATGCAAGCGGTGTACCGTAATAATTACCAACAAACTCTGCATGTTCAAGTAACCCGCCTTGTTCGATTAATACTTCAAATTCCTCACGTGTTCTAAAGAAATAGTCTACACCATCTACTTCGCCTTCGCGAGGATTACGTGTTGTCATCGAAATCGAATATTCGTAATTTGTATCAGGCTGCGAAAAAAGCTCTTTACGAACCGTACCTTTTCCAACACCTGATGGACCAGATAAAACAATTAATAATCCACGTTGTTTCTTCATAAATAACTCCTTTATTTCATTCAATATTTTGAACTTGTTCCCGCATTTTTTCTAGAATTGTTTTTGCTTGCACGACTGCCGCTGAACAGTCAGTAGATTGATTTTTTGAACCAATTGTATTAATTTCACGGTTCATTTCCTGCATGATGAAGTCAAGCTTTCGACCAATTGCTACTCGCTCGTTTAGCGTTTCTGTTAACTGATTAAAATGACTATCCAGACGATCCAACTCTTCTGTAATATCAATTCTCTCTGCAAAAATAGCCACTTCTGTAAGCAGGCGGTCATCTAAAGTTTGCCCATTTGCCACTTCTTCCAATCGAGTCATTAAACGAGTGCGATACTTTTCAACAGCAATAGGCGCACTTCGTCTTATATGTGCAATTTGAGCTTCAAGGTCTGCCTTATACTGTAACATTACTACCTCTAAGCCCTGTCCTTCGCGTTCACGCATGGCAATCAAGTTCGTAATAGCTTCTGACAAAGCACTTTTTACAGCTTCAACGATTTCCTCCTGCTGGAGCTCTACCTTTTCCACTTGAAGCACTTGTTCAAGACTTACAATTTCCTGCATTGTCCATTTCTCCTGCATCGGAACCGTATGGGACAATTCTTCTTTTGCTTGAAGAAAAGAATTAAGCAGAGACCAATTAATCTGGATTGTTTGTTGTGTATCATGAAGCTCTTTCAAAAAAATGATAACATCTATTTTCCCACGGGAAATAGAATCCGACAACATTTTTTTTGCTATAACTTCAGATTCCATCCATTCTTTTGGAAACTTCGTATTAATCTCTAAAAAACGATGATTCACAGCACGAATCTCAACAGTTAGTTGAAAGTTTTTCGTTGTTGTGACCCCCCTGCCGAATCCGGTCATACTGCGTACCAAGGTTCGTCACATCCTTCTTTACATATTGTTTCAATTATAGCATATGTTCTACATATATTGCTTTAACGTTTATTGTATAAAAACATATTTTATCATAGTTAAGTTGTAATAAAATAGTTTTTATCTTTTTAATAAATGTTTAATTTTCATTATAGTAGATGTGATCAACTACAGAATTGAGCTAAATAATGGTATGATAAAACAATCAAGTAGACTTATTTAATGAAAGAGGCATAAAGATGGCATTTGACGGACTATTTACTCGTTCGATGAGTAAGGAATTACAAACCTTAGCATCTGGACGAATTACAAAAATTTATCAGCCGAATGCACTTGAAGTCGTATTACAAATCCGTGCAGCCGGTCAAAACGTGAAGTTATTATTTTCTATTCATCCATCATACTCACGTATTCACTTAACAAATCAATCTATCGAAAATCCAGCAGACCCTCCTATGTTTTGCATGCTTTTAAGAAAACATCTTGAAGGAGGATTTATTCAGTCTGTTGTTCAAGATGGTTTTGAACGAGTAATTACATTGGAAATTGATAGCAAAAATGAAATAGGCGATGCTGTAAAGCGAAAACTCATTATCGAAATTATGGGACGCCACAGTAATTTATTATTAATCGATGCAAAAAACAATACAATTATAGATAGTTTAAAGCATTTACCTCCATCGATGAACAGTTACCGAACTGTGTTGCCTGGTCAGCAGTATATCGCACCACCAAAACAGCAAAAGATTGCGCTTACTAGTTTATCAGATGAGGAAATTAAGCAATTCTTTTCTAAAGAAGTAACGGTGAAAGAAATTATTGAGCATTTTGCAGGCTTTTCTCCTCTCCATGCTACAGAATTATTACATCGTTTATCCACAACGGATGCTGTTACGGCATGCAGACAGCTAATGAATGAAATCGCAACGAGCGCTCAGCCAACTTATGTAGAGCAAGAAGGTAAAATTTACTTTTCTCCTACTAGCTTGACGCATTTATCAGGCGTTTCAACAACTTATGAAACGCTTGGTGAATTATTGGACCGAGTTTTCTTTGCCCGTGCCAAACGTGACCGCGTGAAGCAGCAAGCCGGTGATTTGGAACGCTGGTTGCAAAATGAATTAAACAAATTAAAGCTCAAACAAAAAAAACTTCAAAAAGATTACGAACGCGCACAAAACTTGGAGCAGTTCCAACTATACGGAGAATTATTAATGGCAAACCTTTATAATTTTTCAAAAGGTGCCGAGTTTGTAGATGTAGAGAACTACTATAGTGAACAGGCTGAAAAGGTAAGAATTCCAGTCAGCCCGAGGAAAACACCGATTGAAAATGCCCAAAGTTACTATACGAAATACAACAAGGCAAAAACAGCTTTAATCATGATTGAGGAACAGAAGAAAAAAGCTACAGAAGATATCGATTATTTAGAAATGCTTACTCAACAAGTACAACAGGCGTCACCTGCTGATATAGAGGAAATTCGCGAAGAACTTGCTGAACAGGGATTGCTTCGTATTCGACAAGCGAAACGCAAAAAGAAACCGACGAAACCCGATCCGGAAAATTTTACTTCTTCAACTGGGGTTTCGATTTCTGTCGGTAAAAATAATAAGCAAAACGATTACTTAACATTCAAAATTGGAAAGCGCAATGAAATTTGGTTGCATACGAAAGATATTCCTGGCTCACACGTTGTCATTCATTCTGAAGATCCGGATGAAACGACACTGAAGGAAGCCGCAATGTTATGTGCATATTTTTCTAAAGCACGTGATTCTTCTTCGGTTCCTGTCGATTATACGGAAATCCGCCATGTAAAAAAACCGAATGGGGCAAAACCAGGATTTGTAATTTATTTTGAACAAAAAACGATTTATGTAACACCTGATGAAGCAATCGTTATGCAGTTGAAAAAATAGCTATAACTCGTGAAACTCTGGCTCGATTTGAAAAAATAAGCGGACGTTTTACCGTTATTTACGAAGTAATCTAGTATTAGGGATAAATAAAGGGAATTTTTCCGTTTATTCATTGAAAATTGATCTATTTTCATATTATTTAAATAGATAAGCGGAAATTCTCCGTTTATATTGGCTTATTTTTGAGTTTCTTTTAAAATAGACGGAATTTCTCTGTCTATTTTTTGCTTTTAATAACGCCTTCATTAAAAATACAAAGAGCCGCTCAGAAAAATTTCTAAGCGGCTCTCTTTGTGTTAAAGCTTATTTAACTGGATCTTCAGCTACTAACTCAATTTCGTGTAACTCTGTGCTATTTCCATAATTAACATTGTAGTGTTTCACACGTTTGTTAACTGGGATAATTTCTGTACGGAAGTACATTGGAACTGTTGATGCTTGCTCGAACATGTACTCTTCCCATTTACGGAATGCATCAGCACGGTAACCTGCATCAATCGCCTCTTTAGAGTCGATATCAGCTAATAATGTTTGTAATTCTGGTGTTACGAAACGGCTGTAGTTGAATGCTGAAGCTTCACCATATAAACCAAGTGGTGATGGGTTCGAACCTGTACCCCAAGCTGCCATGAACATATCAATTTCCGGATCATCCGCTTTTACTTTATCATAGAAGCTGTTGAACTCGATTAGGCGGCCAGTAGTTAACTGTACATCTAAACCTACTTCTTTCCAGTTTTGACGGTAATACTCTACGATTGCTTCGTCAGTATCTGAACCTGACATACCCGCTAAACGGATTGCAAATTTCTCGCCATTTTTATCTTCACGGATACCATCGCCATCAACGTCTTTATATCCTGCTTCTTCCAATAATGCTTTTGCTTTTTCAGGATCATAATTGTATCCTTCTAAAGTGTTGTCATGGAATGAAGCGAACGCTGGTGGAATTAATGATGTTGCACGAGTACGTAAGCCTTGGTAGAAGCGCTCTCCTACTTGCTCGATGTCCATTGCATAAGCAACAGCTTGACGTAACTTAGCATCGTTCATTTTCGCATTTTCATCCATAATGTTTAAACCTGCTTCACCTGCAGCTGCATCCCATTTACCAAGTTTGAAACCAATATAAGAGTATGCTAACTCTGGACGAGCTAATACTGTTAAGTTTTCTAAATCTTTTACGCCGTCATACTGATTAGTCGGATAAGAAGATGCCATATCATATTGACCAGTACGTAATGCTTCACCGATAGAAGCTGAAGGTACTACTTGTAATACAACTTTATCTAATTTCGGTTTACCTTTCCAGTAATGCTCGTTGGCTACGAACTGAACAGATTCACCGTCGATTAATTTATCTAATTTGAAAGCACCTAAAGTTACAGGAGCTTTACGAACTTGTGGTGAAGAAATTAAATCTTTGATTGGTGTTGTTTCTAAGTAATGCTTAGGCGCTGCAGTACTCCATAAACCGTCACCACCAGAGTAAATTGCTGGCGAAACTTTAGTCATTGAAATTTCTACAGTTTTGTCATCAATCTTTTTAATTCCTGAGATTGTATCAGCTTTACCTGATTTATATTCAGAAGCACCGATAATATTTTGGAAGTCAGCATCATAACGGATACCCGTATAATCTGGGTGACCAATAATTTCATATGAATAAATTATATCATCGGCAGTTAATGGCTCACCATCAGACCACTTAACATCATGTTGAATTGTAATTGTAACTTTATTGTTATCCGCATCCACATCTAATTTTGCGATACCTTCATCAGTAATTAAGAAGTCACCGTCAGTCTCAAAAATATTGTTAGTCATGAAGTCCATGATGTCAGCGTCATAACCATTTTCATATAATTCAGCTAATAAAACCCCTGAGAATGGAGTGTCTGTTACTAAAGCGAATTTTAATGTACCGCCTTGAATAGCTTCACCATCGTTAGTTACTTCTTCTGGTAATGTAGGTGATTCAGCAGTAGTAGCACCGTCATTTGTATTTTCCTCTGTTGTTGTATCTTCTTTCTTTTCAACTGGTTTTTCAGTTGCTGTTTCTGTATCGTCTCCTCCACAAGCAGCTAATACTAAAGCAGTAGCAAATACAGAAGAAAGCATAAGACCTTTCTTTTTCATCATTTGTTTTTCCTCCCTTTTTTTATCCTAAACGTTGTTTTGCGTCAGCTGCACGACGTAGCGCTTGGCCAACGTAATTTATACCAAGCATCAAAATTAAAATTAATATTGACGCGGGTAACCATATCCACCATTTACTCGATAAGATTATCGGGTTCATAGCATAACTTACTAAAGTACCTAGACTTGGTGTTGACGGTGGTAAACCGAAACCTAAGAACGAAAGACCTGTTTCGATCCCTACGTTGCCTGCAAAGCTTAATGTCACTTCGACAATTAACAGCGAACTTAAGTTTGGTAGTAAACCTTTAAACATAATCGCGAAATCGCTAGTACCCATTGTTTTAGAGGCACTAATGTAATCGCGACGTGCTTCAGATAGTGCTTTTGAACGCACAAGTCTGGCCGTCGACATCCATTGAAATGCTGCAAGAATTAAAATTAAATCCATTATTCCGTATGATGGAATGATTGTTATAACTACGATGACAATCATAAGAGTTGGTAGAGTGATGAAAAAGTCGATAATACGCATGAAGAAGTTATCGATAAATCCACCGTAGTACCCCATGATAATCCCTAAAGCAATACCAACAAAATTGGCTAGAACCGTAATAGCGATTGCAATTAAAATTGAGTTTTTTGCACCTATGATCAGCTGACCGAACATATCTCGACCAGCTTCATCGGCACCAAGGATATAACCTCTTACCCCCGGTTCAGTAAAACGCTCCAATAATTGAATATTCATAATTTTTGCTTGATCGATTACAATTGCTAATACCATAACTGTAACCATTAATAAAATAACCCCTATTAAAGAGAACATTGCTAATTTATCTTTTTTAAACTCCCGCAAAATAACTTGAATACCAGTTGGCGGAGAGCTTTGAGATTCTAACTTATCTACTGTCTGTGCATTATTATTTTCCATGATTAAAATCACCTCTCCTTAGTCATTATTAATTTGATTAGTCTATGCGAATACGCGGGTCAACAATACTTAAAATAATGTCGGACAATAGACTACCTAATAATGCTAAGAAGCCAAATAACATAACTAGTGCTGTAATGACACTGTAGTCACGACTTAAAATTGAATCGATAAATAATTTACCCATACCCTGATATCCGAATACAGTTTCAATAAAAATTGATCCGCTAAGTAATCCGGTAATTGTGAATCCTAAAAATGCTGCGATTGGTAATAGTGAGTTCCGGAAGATATGTCGAGAATATACTTTCTTCATCGGAATTCCTTTACTGCGCGCTGTTTTCACATAATCCATCGTCTTTGCATCAATAATCTCTGTACGTAAATATTGAATTATCCCTGTTGTCCCTAACAGCGCATATGTTATAGCTGGTAACAGCAGGTGGTAGAAACGGCTCCAATAATACTCCCATGTCCCTGCATCGATAGATATATCTACCGTACCACTTGTTGGAAACCACATGAGCCTGTATCCAAATACGTACACGAAAATCAGCGATAATACAAACGTCGGGATAGCATAAGAGATAAAGCTATATAGGACGATTGATTTATCCAAAAATGACTCTTGATAACGACCTGCAAGCACCCCTAGTGGAATAGCAATTAAATATACTAAAATTACACTTAATAAAGAAAGTAATAAAGTATTCATTCCACGAGCTCCGATAATATCGGCAACCGGTTTTTTATACGTATAACTTTGTCCAAAATCACCTTTAGCCGCATTTGTAATCCAGTTGTAGTACTGAACATACCATGGGTCATAGAATCCGGCTTTAATTCTCATTTCTTCAAGTACATTCGGGTCCGTTTCCGGTGTAATTAATCCTGTAAAAGGATCACCCGGCATTTGTTTCGCTAATATAAAAATTAGGAGACTTAAAATAAATAGCTGCGGAATCATTATTAAAACACGGCGAACTATCGTTTTCCACATACTATACACGCTCCTTTTCATCTTCAGACATGGCCACTTTATGTGTGTCTGAAATCGATTTTAAAGGATATACTTTTCCATCCTTATCATAATATTTATGCTGTTCTTCATGATACGCTGCTTCAACTTTTTGACGTTCAAGCTTTCGCTCAATTCTCGTTTCCGGCTCTATATCAGGAATAGCAGATAGAAGTCGGTTCGTATAGATATGCTTAGGATTTGTGTATATATCTTCACGCTTTCCTGTCTCAACAAATCTACCTTTATACATAATTGAGATGTTATCACACATATGACGAACTACCCCTAAATCATGCGAGATGAATAAATAACTTATTCCATATTGCTC
This sequence comes from Solibacillus sp. FSL K6-4121, assembly GCF_038002585.1. NCBI lineage: Bacteria > Bacillati > Bacillota > Bacilli > Caryophanales > Caryophanaceae > Solibacillus > Solibacillus sp. FSL K6-4121. The sequence continues at coordinate 1,754,354 of NZ_JBBOCS010000001.1, read as the reverse complement.
CTGAATGTCCTTCATAAAGTTTAAAACTTGTGCCTGAACAGATAAATCAAGTGCTGATACTGGCTCATCCGCAATAATCATTTTAGGGTTACATGCTACTGCTCGGGCAATCCCTAATCGTTGCTTTTGACCGCCTGAGAATTCATGCGGATATTTCAGTAAAACATCTTCTGACATCCCAACGATTGCAAGAAGCTCATTAATGCGTTTACGTTCTTCTTGCGGTGACAATTTCAAGAAGTTGCGAATTGGCTCTGCTAAAATATCCAAAACACGCTTTCTTGGATTCATACTGGAGTGTGAATCTTGGAAAATCATTTGAATATCCCGGTTATATGCTGAATCACGTTTACGGCGTGTATTTGTTACATCTTCACCTTCATAAATGATGCGTCCTGATGTAATTTTCTCCAACCCTATTATCGCTTTACCAGTCGTTGACTTCCCTGACCCAGATTCTCCTACAAGACCGTAAGTTTTTCCGCGTTCAAATTCCATTGTTACACCATCTACTGCATAAACATGGTCAACTACTGTGTTAAAAAATCCACCTCGGATAGGATAGTGAACTTTTAAATCATCTACTTGCATAAAACTCATTGATTTACGCTCCCTTCCTCATCCTCAAAATGGAATTCCTTCCAGCAAGTACAGCGCACAAGATGGCCTGGAGCAACTTCGTGAAGCTCTGGGTTTTCTTCATGTGCTGACTGTGGAATCCACGGGATACGTGATGAGAAACGACAACCTTGACGCGGCAGCTTCATAAGAGAAGGTACCATCCCTTGAATTACTTCCAATTGTTCACTCTCACTGTTTGTTTGAGGAATTGATTTCAGTAATGATCTTGTATAAGGGTGCTTTGGATTTCTAAATAACTCAACAACCGGTGCTTCTTCAATAACTTCACCTGCATACATTACAGCTACACGATCCGCTACTTCAGCAACAACACCTAAGTCATGTGTAATTAGAATAATGCCTGACTGAATTTCATCCTGAAGCGATTTTAACAAGTCCAAAATCTGAGCTTGAATTGTTACATCCAGTGCTGTTGTCGGTTCGTCAGCAATTATAATTGCCGGCTTTCCTGATAATGCGATCGCGATCATTACACGTTGACGCATACCACCTGATAATTGGTGAGGAAATTGTTTCGCAACACGTTGAAAGTTTGGAATTCCCACTTGGTCCAATAGTTCCAATACACGATTTTCTCGCTGTTGCGGGTTTAATTTAGTGTGATAAATTAAACCTTCCTCAATTTGATCTCCAATACGCATTAACGGATTCAATGCCGATAGTGGATCTTGGAATATGAATCCAATATCATTACCTCGCAGCTTGTTAAATTGGTTATCCGTTAAATTTACTAGATTTTGATTGTTATAAAGAATTTCACCTTCAACTTTTGTATTATTTGAATTATGTAATCCAACGATTGAAGTTGCTAATGTACTCTTCCCACAACCTGATTCTCCTACAATTGCTAAAATCTCATTTTTACGAAGCGTTAATGAAACATTGTCTACAGCTGGGTAGTATGTATCTTTAATACGGAAACTCGTACGTAAATTTCGGATTTTTAATAATTCGTTCGTATTCGTAGACATAAAATAATCGCTCCTTTCTACATAAACATTCTTTCAACTCAGCTAAGCTCATCCTATAATCAAGTACGCTCTAGCGTAATTGCATCTTTACTTGAGAACTGCAGTACATATTTCCTGGATGTCAATTATCCGTACAATACTTTTGAACAATCTTTCATCGGTGCACTTAGTTCAATTTCCTGATTGTAGCTTCAGTTTTAAATTTTCCCAAACGTGTTATATACCCTTATTGAAAGAAATTAAAACTTTTAAAATAATCAGATTTCTTTAAGTGTTAATAATTTGTTGGTTTTTTGTCAAATTTGTTAAGACATAAAGTTTTATGTTAATTATTAAACTTTCTAACTATTCTAATTTAACATTTAAAATTTATCAATAGCAAACTATTCTTTAAAATTAAAATTTTCCATTAATTTTTTTTAAATAAATTGCGTAAATGACTATATTTATATCTTTTTTACATAAAACAAACAGAACAAATCAATCAAAAAAGTTTAATATGACAACTATCTATTAAACTTCACTTTTAAAAAAACTGAAAATTTTCATAACTGGATTATATAACTATAATAAAAACGTGTAAAGTAATTTTTTTTTACTTTCACACGTTTTTGAAATTTTATAATATTTTTTTATTTTAATTTTCCGTCTTTTAAGTCTTTATGCCAATTTTTCAAGAATGGAATCTCTGTTTCTTGAATATTTCCTGATTCTTTAGCCGCATCCACTAAAAAGTCAAAATTAGTTAAAGAAGTATATTTTACATTTGCCGCTTCAAATGCCTGCTCAGCTTTCGGTAAATTATATGTATATACACAAACAACACCTAAAACTTCACAACCTGCCGCTCTTAACGCCTCTACCGCGGTAATTGATGAACCACCCGTCGAAACGATATCCTCTACTACAACAACCTTTTGACCTTTAGCATATTTCCCTTCAATTTGTTTTCCACGGCCATGTTCCTTTGCCTTTGAACGTACGTAAACCATCGGCAATTCCAAGATATCTGAAACCCATGCAGCATGTGGAATACCTGCTGTTGCTGTACCTGCTACAACATCACAGTCTGCAAAATTTTCTTTAATTAGCGTTGCTAGGCCATTTGCAATTTGTTTACGAATAGTTGGATCGGAAATTGTTAAACGTGTATCACAATATATGGGTGATTTAATACCGGAAGCCCATGTAAATAAATCTGTCGGATTCAGTTCAACTGCTCCTACCTTTAACATTGCGTGAGCGATTTCGTTTTGTAATGACATATTATTTTTCCTCCCATAGTTCACAAACTTTTTTATAGGCAATAACAGGATTGTCTGCACCTGTTATTGCACGGCCAACTACGATAAGCGATGAGCCGTCTTTTTTTGCTCCATCTGGTGTAGCAATTCGTTTTTGATCATGCGCTTCGCCGCCAAGCATACGAATACCTGGGGTCACCCGTAAAAAGTCTTCGCCGCAAGCTTCACGGATTGCGTGTGCTTCATGAACTGAGCATACTACTCCGTTAAGGCCAGCTTGTTTCGATAACTGAGCATAGTGTAAAACCGACTCTTGAAGCGATAAACCGATTTTTTGTTCTTTTTGCATTTGTAGTTCTGTCGTTGATGTTAGTTGGGTCACTGCAATGAGTGCAGCGCGTTTTCCTCCTGCTGCTGTTCCCGCTTCTAAACCTTCCAAAGCACCTTCCATCATGGCACACCCGCCTGCAGCATGAACATTCACCAAGTCCACACCAAGACGTGCTAAGCCCTTCATAGCCGATTTGACAGTATTAGGTATGTCGTGAAGCTTTAAATCCAAAAAGATATCATGCCCTTCACTTTTCACTTGATGAACGATACGGGGACCTTCCTGCATATAAAGCTCCATTCCAATCTTAACGAAAAGCTTTTCTTCAAACTGCGCTAAAAAGCCCATTACATCCTTTTCACTCGGAAAATCCAATGCAATAATAGGTTTTGTGTTCATATTAACGGTGGCTCCTTCCGATAATTTCTGATATATGTTCAACTTGCAATACATCCAGCAAGCCTGGTAATTCTTCAATAATCGTAGGACATACGAAATGATCGACAAAGTTTGCAGTACCAACTGCAACGGCTGATGCACCTGCCGACATAAAATCAATGACATCTTGCGCACATGTTATGCCACCCATACCGATAATCGGAATATTTACCGCTTTATAAACGTCATATACCATACGAATAGCAACTGGTTTAATTGCCGGACCGGATAATCCACCTGTTCCATTTGCAATAACTGGTTTACCTGTTCGCTCATCTAAACGCATACCAACTAGTGTATTAATCATTGTAATGCCATCCGCCCCACCTGCCTCAACAGCTTTTGCGATTTCGACAATATTCGTTACATTTGGCGATAATTTTACATAAACCGGCACACTCGAAACCGCCTTAACAGCAGCAGTTAATTGTTGCGCAGTACTAGGATCTGTTCCGAACTGAATACCCCCACATTTAACATTCGGACATGATATGTTTAATTCCAACGCTTTTACATTGGATGCTTTCGAAATACGTTCTGCGACTTCTACATAGTCTGCAACTTCAGTACCTGCTACATTTGCAATGATTGGAACATCATAGTCTTCTAAAAACTTAAGTTCTTCTCCCATTACCTTGTCGATACCAGGGTTTTGCAGTCCAATCGCATTTAACATCCCGGCAGATGTTTCTGCTACACGTGGCGTTGGATTTCCTTTACGTGTTTCTACAGTTGTTGCTTTAATCATAATTGCACCAAGAAGTGAAAGATCATAAAGTTTTGCATATTCGCGACCAAAGCCGAAGCAACCTGAAGCAGGCATAATTGGATTTTTTAGTTCTAATCCTGGAAGTTGTAAATTCAGTCGATTCATAATGCCACAACTCCTTTCGGGAATACTGGTCCGTCTGAGCACACTTTAACATAATCTTTTACATAGTTTTCCGTTGTATCACATACACAGGCAAAGCACGCCCCGATACCGCAACCCATACGTTCTTCAAATGATAAATAGCCCTCTTTGTCCGGGTAATAACCTTCTAATGCACGTAGCATCGGTAATGGACCACACGAATAAAATACATCAAACTCAGGTTTCACCTCATCAAATACAGTTGTGACAAAGCCCTTCGTTCCTTTCGTGCCATCAACAGTTGCATAATAAGTGTCGCCAAGAGCTTTAAATTGCTCCTCATAGAAGCACACATCCTCGGATTGGAACCCTAAAACGTGAATTGTTTTCACTCCGCGAGCATTTAGTTGCTTAGATAATTCGTGAAGTGGCGGGACACCAATTCCTCCACCGACTAAAAGCGCAGTTTGACCAGGTTCGGCGGCTTCAACGGGGAAACCATTTCCAAGAGGACCTAACACATCCACGATTTGACCTTCACGGTTTGTTGCAAGGAATTTTGTTCCGCGGCCTTCTGCACGGTAAATCATCGTAAACTCATTTTTTTCTTTATCTACATTTGCTATACTAATGGGTCTACGCAGCAACGGTTCGAATGTATCTGACACTTTTACATGAACAAACTGGCCAGGAGTCATGTCCTGAACCAGTTGTCCTTGTAGTGTCAATTCGAAAATATTCGTGGCAATTTGCTTTTGCAAAATAACAGTCATTTTCTCTTGACGAATCATTTTAATGTACTACCTCCGCTTTCGGCATTTCTTCTGCAGTAAATGTCATCGATTCAATAACACGTAGCATTGCTTCTGCTGTATCAAGTGAAGTTAAACATGGTACACCATTTTCCACTGACTCACGGCGAATTCGGAAGCCATCACGTGCCGGCTGTTTTCCTTTAGTTAATGTGTTAACAACTAATTGTGCTTCGCCATTTTGAATTATATCGATTAACGTTTTCCCTTTACCGCCAATTTTTTCAACGACATCGGTTTTCACACCATTTTCTTCAAAGAGCTTCGCTGTACCTTCTGTCGCTACAATGCGGTAGCCAACTGTTGAAAAGCGTTTAGCTAAAGTAACCGCCTCTTCTTTATCTTTATCCGAAACTGTGAATAGGATTGTACCATGTGTCTTAATTTCCATACCAGCCGCTACAAAGCCTTTGTATAATGCCTTTTCGAAAGTTGCATCTTTCCCCATTACTTCACCTGTCGATTTCATTTCAGGTCCTAAAGTGATATCAACCCGACGTAATTTTGCAAACGAGAATACCGGTACTTTCACGAATACGCCTCGTTTTTCAGAAGCTAATCCTGTAGGGTAGCCTTGCTCGATAATTGTTTGACCTAGAATCGCTTTCGTAGCAATGTTTGCCATTGGGATATTTGTGATTTTACTTAAGAATGGTACTGTACGAGAAGAACGCGGATTTACTTCGATTACGTAAATCTCCCCTTCACTCATGACATACTGGATATTCATTAACCCAACAATTCCCAAACCTTTTGCAAGACGTGTTGTATAGTCTACTAATGTTTCTTTCTGTGCATCTGTTAATTTTTGCGGTGGATATACTGAAATGGAATCACCAGAGTGTACCCCTGCACGCTCAATGTGTTCCATAATGCCTGGGATCAATACATTTTCTCCATCACAGATTGCATCCACTTCAATTTCTTGACCTGTTAAGTAACGGTCAACTAACACCGGGTGATCTGGAGATGCCTCTACCGCATGCTCCATATAGTGCGCCAATTCTTCCAAATTGTAGACAATTTCCATTGCACGTCCACCAAGGACATATGAAGGGCGGACTAACACTGGGAAGCCTAATTTCTCACCGATTATTAACGCTTCTTCCTTCGATACCGCTGTCTCCCCCGCAGGTTGTGGAATACCAAGTTCCTGTAAGGCTGCTTCAAATTTATTACGGTTTTCGGCACGGTCAATATCTTCCAATGTCGTACCTAAAATTTTCACACCATTCGCTTCTAGCTTGTCTGCCAAATTGATTGCTGTTTGACCACCAAACTGTACAACAACGCCAATTGGTTGCTCTAAATCGATAATATGCATAACGTCTTCGATTGTCAGTGGCTCAAAGTACAATTTATCTGAAATCGAGAAGTCTGTTGATACTGTTTCAGGGTTTGAGTTGATAATAATCGCTTCGTAGCCTGCTTCTTGAATTGCCCATACCGAGTGAACTGTTGCATAGTCAAACTCTACTCCTTGACCGATACGAATTGGACCTGAACCAAGTACAACAACAGATGGTTTGTCTGTACGGATTGATTCATTTTCTTCTTCGTATGTACCGTAGAAATACGGTGTGTTCGACTCGAATTCGGCAGCACAAGTATCTACCATTTTATATACCGGGATGATGCCCTGTTCTTTTCTAAACGCATATACCTCTGACTCTTTCATCTCCCAAAGCTGGGCAACTTTCTTGTCTGCAAATCCTAAACGTTTCGCCGTTCTTAATACATCTTTATCCATTTTATTTTCGACAAGAGTCGTTTCCATATCGACAATTTTCTTCAATTTTGTTAAGAAGAATAAGTCAATGGCAGACCATTCATGGATTTTTTCCACAGAAACACCGCGGCGGATCGCTTCTCCAATGAAGAATAAGCGCTCGTCTCCTGCTTTTTTAATACGCTTTTCAATCCATGTATCCGATAAATCTTCAGCGTGTTTCATCTCAAGATGTACATGACCTGTTTCTAATGAACGGACTGCTTTTAATAATGCTTCTTCAAATGTACGACCAAGGGCCATAACCTCACCAGTTGCCTTCATTTGTGTACCTAAGTTACGTTTTGCAGACTCGAACTTATCAAATGGCCAACGTGGAATCTTAGCTACAATATAGTCAAGTGCCGGCTCGAAACAAGCGAATGTTGAACCAGTTACAGGGTTTTTGATTTCATCCAAAGTAAGACCTACTGCAATTTTTGCTGCAAGTTTCGCAATTGGATAACCTGTTGCTTTAGAAGCTAGTGCAGATGAACGGGATACACGTGGATTTACTTCGATAACATAGTATTGGAATGAATATGGATCTAACGCTAATTGCACGTTACAGCCACCTTCAATTTTTAGTGCACGAATAATTTTCAGTGAAATATTACGCAGCATTTGATTTTCGCGGTCCGATAATGTTTGTGTCGGTGCTACTACGATTGAATCTCCCGTATGAATACCTACTGGGTCGAAGTTTTCCATATTACAAACAACGATTGCATTATCTGCAGCATCACGCATTACTTCATACTCAATTTCTTTAAATCCGGCAATCGATTTTTCAAGTAAACATTGCGTTACTGGAGAATATTTCAAACCTGACGTTACAATCTCCTGTAAATCCTGGTCATTGTAACAAATACCCCCACCTGTACCACCTAACGTGAATGCCGGGCGAACAATTACTGGGTAACCAATTTTTGCAACGAAAGCTTTTGCTTCTTCCATGTTGTGGATGATGTCTGATTCTGGAACAGGTGCTCCTAACTCATACATTAAATTACGGAACAAATCACGGTCTTCTGCTTTATGGATGGCATCCAGTTTTGTTCCTAAAATTTCGATTCCCAACTCATCTAAAATACCTGACTCATCAAGCTCAATCGCCATGTTTAACCCTGTTTGTCCACCTAAAGTCGAAAGGATCGCATCAGGACGCTCTTTACGTAAAATACGAGATACAAATTCTAAAGAAATTGGCTCGATATATACTTTATCTGCAATTTCTGTATCCGTCATAATTGTCGCCGGGTTTGAGTTAATTAAAATTACTTTATATCCCTCTTCTTTTAATGAAAGACAAGCTTGTGTTCCTGCATAGTCAAATTCTGCTGCTTGTCCAATAACAATTGGACCTGATCCGATTACTAAAATTGTATTTATGTCTGTACGTTTAGGCATATTGATTCTCCTTCGTTGCTTCTTTTTCCATCATTTCAATAAATTCATCAAATAAGTGATTCGAGTCTTCCGGTCCTGGTGAAGCTTCCGGATGGTATTGTACAGTGAAGATTGGATATTTCTTATGACGTACTCCTTCACAAGTACCATCATTTAATGCGATATGTGTTAATTCTAAATCTGTATCTTTTAATGAATCGATATCAATGGCATAGCCGTGGTTTTGGCTCGTTAAATCAGTGCGACCTGTTCGTAAATCTTTTACTGGATGGTTGCCCCCACGGTGTCCAAATGTCAATTTAAAGCTTCGCGCACCACATGCTAATGAGAATAATTGGTGGCCTAAGCAAATGCCGAAGATTGGCACTTTTCCGATTAAACCTTTAATTGTTTCAATACCTTCTGATACGTCTTCCGGGTTACCTGGTCCATTTGATAGCATAATCCCGTCTGGATGCAATGCTAAAATTTGTTCAGCTGTTGTGTTATAAGGAACAACGAGTACATCACAATCACGTTTGTTTAATTCGCGTAATATTCCATGTTTCATACCAAAATCCAGTAAAACCACTCGTTTACCACGACCTGGTGATGGATATGCTGCTTTAGGCGAAACTTCACGGACATGGTGCGTAATAAATGGTGTTTCTTGAAGTTGTGCAACCGTTTCTTCTATATTTACTTCTGCATCCGCTTCAGTTAAGATGGCACGCACCGCACCTTTTTCACGAATAATTCGTGTTAATTTACGAGTATCTATTCCTTCAATACCAGGAATGTCCTGTGCTGTTAAATAAGCATCTACCGACATATCAGATCGCCAATTTGAAGGCTGATCTGCCAATTCACGTACGACAAATCCTCTGATAGCAGGTGTAATAGATTCAAAGTCATCACGGTTAATGCCGTAGTTTCCGATTAATGGATATGTTAAAGTTACGATTTGACCATAAAATGATGGATCAGATAATGTTTCTTGGTAACCTGTCATCCCTGTTGTAAATACAACTTCTCCCTGACTTGCTTTATCACTACCGAATGCCGTACCTGTAAATACAGTGCCGTCTTCTAAAATTAATAAACGTTTTTTCATTATTCTGCCTCCTGGTATACAATTTTGCCTTCGAAAATCGTTGCTACTGGCCAGCCTTTTGCTGCCCATCCGTTAAACGGTGTATTGCGACCTTTTGATACAAAACCTTCCGCATCAATCGTCTGCTCTTTTTCTAAATCGATTAGTACGATATCCGCTGAAGCTCCTACCTCCAATGTTCCGTATGGTAGATCAAAAATTTGAGCCGCCTTCACACTCATCCAATCTACTAATTGTTTTAATGTCCATTTTCCTGTTGCTACAAAGTTTGTATATAGTAATGGGAATGCTGTTTCAAAACCGACAATTCCGAATGGCGCACCTACCATGCCACAGCATTTTTCTTCTACTGTATGTGGGGCATGGTCTGTTGCGATACAATCAATCGTTCCATCAAGTAATGCTGCATGCAGTGAATCTTTATCGTCTGCAGCACGTAATGGCGGGTTCATCTTCCAGTTGGCATCATCTGAAGGGATGTCCATTTCTTCTAATAATAAATGATGCGGACAAACTTCTGCCGTCACTTTAATACCTGCTGCTTTAGCATCTCTTACTGCCCGTACAGATTCTTTCGTCGATACGTGGCAAACATGGTAGCGTGCACCTGCTGCTTCAGCTAACAGCACATCACGTGCAATTTGAACAGATTCACAAATTGATGGAATGCCAGGTAAGCCCAGTTCTTTATTTCGTTTTCCTTCGTGCATAACACCATCGTAAATGAGTGAGTTATCTTCACAGTGTGCTACAACTACCGCATCCAGTTTTGCTGCTTGTTGCATTTGCTCATACATTGTAGAAGCGAGCTGAATACCAACACCATCGTCAGAGAATGCAACTGCACCATGTGCTTTTAACTCTTCCATGTCAGTTCGAACTTCTCCTGAAATGTCCTTTGTTAGTGATCCATATGGCAATACACGAATGATTGCACTATCTTGAATTAAATTATTAATCAGTTGCATATTTTCAACAGAATCTGGTACAGGCTTTGTATTTGGCATGGCACAAATTGTTGTAAAGCCTCCCTTTGCTGCTGAAGCTGTACCTGTTGCTATCGTTTCTTTATGTTCAAATCCCGGTTCACGTAAATGTGTATGTACGTCTACAAAACCTGGTGATGCAAAAAGACCTTTTCCGTCTATAATTGTTGCATTAGATGGTATGTTTCCATTAATTGAAGCGATTTTGCCATTCTCTATTACAATAGTAGAAATTACTAATTCTCCTTTTTCATTTAGTAACTTCACGTCCTGAATAACTGTTGTCATTTTAATCTCTCCCTTTCAAAATCGTCTCTAATATTGCCATTCTTGTGTAAACACCGTTTCGTACTTGTTGAAAAATTCGGGAACGTTCACATTCTACAAGGGCATCAGCAATTTCTACATCACGGTTGACCGGGGCTGGATGCATAATAATCGCATTTTTTTTCATGAGCTTTTCTCTTTCAACCGTTAAACCGTACTCTTCATGATAGCTCTCTTTTGAAAAATTTTTACTTACTGAATGCCGTTCATGTTGAATCCGTAAGAGCATAATGACATCACTATCTTCGAGCACTTCATCCCAACTATGCGCAGCTTCAAAATCACCTGCCCAGGCAGGCGGACATAAAAATCGGATATTTGCCCCTAAACGCTGCAGCGCTGTTGCATTTGATTTTGCGACACGGCTATGTGATATATCTCCGACAATAGTTATATTCAAGCCTTCAAATTCACCGAACTCTTTACGAATGGTATAAAGATCGAGTAAACATTGAGAAGGATGTTGACCAGCACCATCTCCTGCATTAATAACCGCACACCCGATTCCTTCTAAAAGCTCATTGTAATATTCATCTTCTTTATCCCGGATTACGACTGCGTCTATTCCGATCATTTCTAATGTTCTGACAGTATCGTACAGCGTTTCTCCTTTTGTAGTGCTCGAAAATTCTGCATCAAAGGGGATTACCGTACATCCTAGACGGCGCTCCGCCATTTCAAAGCTTGTTTTTGTACGGGTGCTAGGTTCAAAAAATATATTTGCTACATTGTAAGCGCGATTTAGAATCGGTTCTTTTCCATTTTCGAAATGTTGTGCTCGATCTAAAATAGACATTATTTCTTCATTCGATAAATGTTCCATTGATAATAAATTTTTCATGCCCGCGCCCTCCGCTACTATCAATTACATGTCAACGTAACTGATAGCTTAATTTTATTTTATTACATTATGTATATTTAATCTACTTATTGTTTAAATATGCATGCGTTGTTTATAAATAAGCCCCGCTATAATTTTAGCGAGGCTTAAAGGGTGTAACAAACTAAGGTATCATTCTGGTAATGAACCTTGTATGTCATACCCTTCGTAGCCTCTCTGGACAAATCTTTAAAAGGTATTGCTTATTCTTCTATTTCATAAATATCTTTTTCAACTATTTCGCGACCTGGTAATACTAGATTTAAAACGACACCGATAATTGATGCTAACGCCATACCTTCAATAGCAAAGCTTTCTGTGAATCGCATTGCCGCTCCGCCGATTCCTACTACTAAAATGACAGAAGCAATTACCATATTTCGGTTGTTTCCAAAGTCTATGTTGTTCTCCACAAACATACGCAAACCGCTTGCTGCGATGATACCGAACAGTAAAATTGAAATTCCGCCAAGTACTGCTGTTGGAATGGTTTCAATTAAAGCCATTAGCTGCCCTGAGAAAGACACAATAATTGCGACTATCGCTGCACCTAAAATTACGTAAACCGAGTAAACACGTGTGATTGCAAGTACACCAATATTTTCGCCGTACGTTGTTTTTGGAGGTCCTCCAATTAAGGCCGATGCAAATGTTCCTAGCCCATCCCCTAAAAGTGAACGATGTAAGCCTGGATCCTTAACGTAGTTACGATTTACAACTTTCCCCAACACTAACTGGTGACCGATATGCTCTGAAATCGTTACAATAACAACTGGTACCATACCGATTAAAATTGCACTTGTAACTTTGAATTCATAATCAACGCCTGGAATCAGGAATTCCGGCATTGCCAGGAATTTCGCATTTTGCACTGCTGTAAAGTCAACGATACCGACAATTACTGAGTAAATATAGCCAACTACGATTCCAAGTAAAATTGGCATTGCACTTAATATATTTTTAAAGAATACGTTGAAAATAATAGCTGCTGCCAATGTTACTAATGCTGCCGAGAAGTGAAGTCCGTTGTATTTCCCATCCACGTTCATCGCCATATCGACTGCTACACCTGATAGTCCTAATCCAATAACGATAATAACCGGTGCTACAACAATTGGTGGTAAAATATTCATTAACCATTTATAACCTGTTTTCCAAATTAATAAAGAAACAATTCCGTATACTACCCCGACTGCCATCGCTCCGATCATGGCATTTCCTGGATTTACTTCTACACCCGCTTGTCCAAATCCTGTTACTAAAATAATTGGTGAGATAAAAGCAAAGGAAGAGCCTAAGTAAGCCGGTACTTTAAATTGTGTTACGAGCAGGAAAATAATTGTGGCGATTCCGCTTGTTAATAGTGCAATTGCAGGGCTTAACCCGACTAATTTCGGTACTAAAATTGTTGATCCGAACATGGCAAACATGTGCTGGAAACTAAATGTGATCAGCTGACCGGCACTTGGCTTCTCTTGAATATCTAATACTGCTTTTGACATTATTTTCTCTCCCTGTACGCTCTAATTAATCTACTTTATGAATAGTGATAATATCTTGCCCATCTGTTTCTTCTAAATTCACTAGAATACGCTCTGTACTCGATGTCGGAATATTTTTCCCTACATAATCTGCTCTAATTGGAAGCTCTCTATGACCACGGTCCACTAAAACTGCTAACTGAATTTGTGCAGGTCTTCCTAAATCCATGACAGCATCCAAAGCCGCGCGTACTGTTCTTCCTGTATAAAGGACATCATCAATAAGAACAATTTTTTGGTCGCTAACTTGATATTCAATATCTACTTGCTGTACTTGAGCTTGATCATCCACTTGCTTTGTTGATAAATCATCACGGTACAATGTAATATCCAGCTCTCCTGTACGGATTGCTTTTCCTTCAATTGTTTCTATTCTTTCTGCAAGACGTTTAGCTAAATAGGCACCGCGTGTTTTAATTCCTACTAGAATTACTTCATCAATACCTTTATTCCGTTCAATAATTTCGTGTGCAATCCTTGTAATTGCACGGTTCATCGATGGACCATCAAGTAATACCGAAATATGTTCCATGTTCTTTCTCCTTTCATTTTTTAGTAATGTTCACGGGGATGTTAAATGTCTTCATTTCAAACAAAAAACCCTCTAGAAGTTCTAGAGGGTTTGAAAAGGTCATGTTGAAAAAACTGCATACGGATATTTTTGCGCACAAAAATGCCGTAAATGCTTACATTATCCCTTCTCAGCCTCTCTGGACTGCCATTAAAGGTGAACAATATTCTGAATAGTAGCGTCTACCTGCTTGCTCTCGTCAAGGTCTGTAGCTCACTGTAGTCAGTATATGCCTCATCAATTTAGAAGTCAATAAGCATTTTGAAGGTCAGACAACTGAAAATAAATATTTAAATAATCTTAATTATCCGTTAATAATTTTCATTCAAAACTAAATTATCTAATATATAGCTAATCTGTACCTTCTATCAATTTTATATACCCTTCATTCTCCATTAGTTGTTCAGGCTCGGCAATTGATAAATATAAATACAAATTCCCCATAGGAGTTGTCTCAGCTTTTACTATATGAGAAGTTTCACTTGAATAAAGGTAATGGTCTCCATAAGCCGTAAATTTCATTCCATTGTATGCCTTATATATTTTTTCAAACTGTTCTTCATTTGTATTCAGAAGTAACATTGAAAATAACTTCTCATCATAAAAGTAAAATCTGGCCTCTCCCTTATAATCTAATATAAAGTCAGCACCATTGCCGTCCTCCTGAATCTCTGTTAACTCACTGTTGGCTATTAGTTCTGCTACTCGAATTTCTGTTAAATTCTTTTCTCCTAAGCGTTCTACTACATCTGATTTTGAATCGCCTAAAGTAAATCCATTCAAATAAAATAAACCATGTTCTTCATAAAATTGCGGTTGAGTAAAATCAAGTTGCGGGGTATTAGCTGAATGCTGATTATCGCTCATTATTTGGTTTAACATAAAGAAGAACATACTTAATGTGAAAATTGCGCTGATTATTATAAAACGCCATCTATATTTTGGTTTTGGTTGTTTATTCTCGATCTCTTGCACTACATTTTGCATAACGCGTTGTTTCATTATTTTTAAATCTTTTATCTCATTAGGTGTATAGTTATCCATTTAGCAGCACCTCCCATTCAATATCTTTCAATTCATCCTTTAATAATTCTTTTCCTCTTCTTAGTCGTGTTTTGATCGTACTTTCTGAAGTAGCTAGTAAAAGAGCGATCTCACTAATTTTCATATCATTAAAATAATAATAGATAAGTACTTCTCTATGTTTTAATGGCAATTCTAGGATTGCATCACCAACGATTGTTTGCTCATCTTTCCTAACCAAACCATCTGAATCTATTTTACTCGTTGAAGGAAAAATTTTTTGCAGTTGTACTTTTTTATATGTCCAGCTTTTTAAGTAATCTTTACTTTTATTTGCGGTCATTTTGTATAAAAAAGCTTTTAGTTCTCCACGTTCTTCATATTTATATTGAGCATGATAGATCTTTATAAATACTTCCTGTACAATATCCTCTGCTGCCTGGCGATCCTTTACGTAGTAATAAGCTAAACGAATTAACGGCTCTGTATAGAGATTCATTATTTCTTTTAAATCATGAATAGTTAACAAGAATACAACTCCTTTCTCTAATTATTAACGATTTCCAATATGCGAGAGTTTGGATTTATAAAAATATTTTTATGAATGTTTGGATTTCTCAGCAAGACCAATTAATAATGTGGTATATATTGTATTATTTTACATTATTTAAACGATAAAAAATAACTTTTTCCTTGTCCTCCTAAAATAAGATTAGAGTTTACCGTTATTTGAATGATGTAGCTCATTTTTAGGTTAATTTTAAAATAACGGAAATTCGTTCCTCTATTTATCTCGTTACGCAATTCAATCTGGGAGGCAAGCCGCCCGGAATCCCTGTCCCGGAACGGCAAAAAACCGAACCCTCTAAAGGATTCGGTTGCTCTTTTAAGAAATGTATTACCCGCGTAACTCTTCTATTAATTGTTTGAAGTCTTCCGGTAGTGGTGATTCAAACTCTAAATATTCTTTCGTTACTGGATGGATAAATCCTAATACACCTGCATGTAATACTTGTCCGCCGAAATCAATTGTTTTCTTTGGACCGTATTTTGGATCCCCTGCCAATGGGAAACCGATATAATTCATGTGCACACGGATTTGGTGTGTTCTTCCTGTCTCTAAGCGACATTCAACTAAAGTAAACTCACCGAAACGCTCTATCACTTGGAAGTGTGTCACAGCATGTTTGCCTTTATCTACAACCGCTTGCTTTTGGCGATCTTTTTGATCACGCCCGATTGGAGCATCAATTGTTCCTTTTTCGTGGGCAATATGACCATGTACGAGCGCTGTATATTTTCGTGTTACCGATTTATCGACTAATTGATTCACTAATCCTTCATGGGCAACATCATTTTTGGCAACCATTAATAAGCCCGAAGTATCTTTATCAATACGGTGCACAATTCCTGGACGTGCTACACCGTTAATACCTGATAAATCTTTACAATGATGCATTAAGCCGTTTACTAAAGTACCTGAAGTATGTCCAGGTGCTGGGTGTACCACCATACCACGTGGTTTGTTTACAACTAATACGTCTGCATCTTCATAAACAATTTCTAAATTTAAATCTTCAGGAACGATTTCTAAATCTTCTACTTCAGGAACGTCTACTTCAATGACATCCCCTTGTTTTACTTTGTATTTTGCTTTTACTTTTACGCCATTTACTAAAATGCGCTCTTCCTCAAGCCAATTGCCAATTTGTGAACGTGACCATGATTCTTCCATTTGTGAAAGTGCCTTATCAATACGTTCTCCAGCAAGTTCCTCTATCGTTAATGTGACTACTGCCATTATTTCACCTTTTTCTTATCCTTTTTTTCTTCTAGAATGATCGTAATAAAGAGCATGACTACAGCAATTGTCAATGCTGCATCAGCTATATTGAAGATTGGGAAGTGATAATTGACTACCGGTATATAAACATCGACAAAATCAACAACTTCTCCACGGAATAAACGGTCAATAAAGTTTCCAACCGCACCACCTAAAAGTAGCATTAAACTAATATGATAAAGTGGCTTACCCTTTGCTTCTGTATGATTAAAATAAATAATGGCGATAATGACAGCAACTGTTACGATTGTGAACAACCACATTTGTCCTTCCAACATGCCCCATGCTGCACCACGGTTACGATGCGATAGGATGCCAAACCAAGGATCCCAAACACTGATGCGTTCACTTAATTCCATATTTTTAACGACTAGCCATTTTGTCCATTGATCTAAAATGACTGCAACTATAGCTATTCCGTAATATTTATACACAGCAAATCCTCCGTTTACGATATATCTTTCCTATCTTAACATAATTGTAGGGTTGAACGATAATTTAAACATGATAAAAGTGTCTAAAGAAGGAAAATAAAGTTCGTCTTTTAGTGAAAAGGAATCTACTTTTAAAACTTTATTAGCTAATAAATGTAGTGGCTTCTACTTTTGATACGCGCTGGATCCATTTTCTGAGTGAAAAGGTCTACTTTTCATAATAAACGTTCTACTTTCAAAACCACATTTGCTAATGAAAGCAGTGGCTTAATATAAAAAAGCTTATTTAGCCACGATAACTAAATAAGCTGCTACTTAGCTTATGCCAAAGAACAATCGAAATCCTGCCATTGTCACGACTCCGGCAATCACTGTTTTCGATAAACTTTTTGTAAGTAAAGCAATGAATAATGTCGGAATAAATACTAGCACATTCATCCATTGAACCGTAACGATTGCGTCTTCTTTCTCAAAGAATCCCTCAATTACGAGTGCCGATAATATGCATACCGGTATGTAGGCAAGCCAGCGCAGGACAATTTTTGGCAATTTCATATTTTTCACTAATATAAACGGCAATACTCTAGGAATCCATGTTACTAGAGCACAGCCTAAAATTAATAATACCATTGCTATAGAAGTTGTCATTTTTCCAATGCCACCCCAATCGATGCTACTACAACAGTAGATAATAGGACGGCTAAATGTCCGGGCATAAAGTAGAGCATTCCGTACATGCTGATGACCATAATGAAAATCAGCTTTATGTAATGCATTAATTTTTCTTTTGGAATACTTGCGAGTGTTAGAACAAGCAATGCCACAAACATTGCCACTAACGCATAGTCCAGCCCCCATTTTTCTGGATTCGGCAGCCATTGACCAATGACTCCACCTATAGTACACGCCGCAATCCAAGTCATATACGCTGTAATATTTAATCCATTCATCCATTTCCCGCCAAGGCGCCCTTCTTTTCCTGCTGTAACGATAGATACACCGAACGTTTCATCGGTCAGTAATGTGCCAAAGCCTATGTTGCGCAATGTTGAATACTTAGTGAAATACGGGGCAATCGTTAAGGACATTAATAAATGGCGCAAATTTACGATGAAAATAGTGATGATAACCGCAGTAACTGGTGCACCCGCTAAATAGAGTCCACAAAAGATAAACTGTGCTGATCCTGCGTATACAAGCACCGACAGTAAAAATATCTCAAGTAAAGAAATTCCAGATGCAATTCCAACGACACCAAATGCAAGACCGATACTTATATAGCCGAGTAAAGTCGGAATACAATCTTTTACCCCCTGGATGAATGTATCAGGTGTAAATAGCCTTTGTTCTACTTGTGCCAAAGCTATATCACTCCTAAATTTTTTATTTTTCAGAAAACTAAAAATGCTATAAAGAACGCCATTACCTTATCGGCAACAGCGTTCTAATTTTTTTATACGTAATAGTCTTCTACAACATCCGCACAGCGTTTACATAAAGTTGCATGTGATTCGCTCGTACCTACTGTTTCTGAAATTGTCCAGCAACGCTCACATTTTTCACCGTCTGCTTTTTCTACTACTAAAGCTGTTTTCTCTAGTACTAAAGCTTCTTCCGGTGCATTTTCTTTACTGCCGGCGATAAAGAATTGAGAAACGATAGAAAGCTGTGCAAAGTCGATATTTGCATCATTTAACAGTTCGATTGTTTCACTATCTGCATAAACTGAAATTTTTGCTTCTAATGATTTACCGATTGTTTTAGCATTACGCGCCTCTTCTAACGCTTTTAATACTTCATTTCTTACTACAATTACTTTAGCCCACTTTGTACGTAATTCGGCAAAATTTTCTTGCTCCACAGCTTCAGGGAAGTCTGTTAATTGGACAGATTGTGGTTTGCCTTCGAATTCAATGTAGCTCCATAATTCTTCTGTAGTATGTGGAATAATTGGAGTTAATAATTTTACTAACGCCATTAATGTGTCATACATTACTGTTTGCATCGCACGACGGTATTTATTATCTTTTCCTTCGATATATACAACGTCTTTTGCAATATCTAAATAGAAAGAAGATAATTCGATCGCTACGAAGTTATTCACTGTTGTATAAACTGTCGAGAAATCATAACGGTCATATGCAGCACGAACTGTTTTAATAACATCTTGTAAGCGCATATACATATATTGATCCATTTCACGTAAATCTTCATATGCCACACGGTCAGTCAGTTCGTTGAAGTCTGTAACGTTACCGTGCAGGAAGCGTAGTGTATTACGAACTTTACGGTATGTTTCAGAAACTTGCTTCAGCATATCCATTGAAATACGAACATCACCTGTATAATCAACAGATGCTACCCACATACGAATAATATCGGCACCATATTGACCCATAACTTTGATTGGATCAATCGTGTTTCCTAGTGATTTTGACATTTTGCGTCCTTCACCGTCTAATACGAAGCCATGTGTTAATAGGCCTTTATATGGTGCATGACCATTAATGGCAACAGATGTGATTAGTGACGAGTTGAACCAGCCACGGTGTTGGTCGGAACCTTCCAAATAAAGGTCTGCCGGATATTTCATACCGCGTTCTGCAAGTACACCTTGGTGCGATGAACCTGAGTCGAACCAAACATCCATAATGTCATTTTCTTTTGTAAATTTACCGTTCGGGCTACCTTCATGCGTAAAGCCTTCCGGTAATAATTCTTTCGCTTCGCGCTGGAACCAAATATTTGAACCGTGCTCACGGAATAATTTTGAAACATGTGCAATTGTTTCAGGTGTGATAATTGGTTCGCCATTTTCTGCGTAGAAAATTGGAATTGGTACACCCCATGCACGTTGACGGGAAATTACCCAGTCACCACGGTCACGAATCATATTGTAAAGACGTGTCTCACCCCATGCAGGTGTAAACTCAGTTGCAGAAACAGCATCTAATAACTCATTACGGAACATTTCTACAGATGCGAACCATTGTGGTGTTGCACGGTAAATTACTGGTTTTTTTGTACGCCAGTCATGTGGGTATGAGTGTTGGAATTTAGAAACGCTCAATAACGCGCCTTCTTCTTTTAATTTTTCAATTACAATTGGATTAGCTTTTTCATAGAATAATCCTTCAAAGCCTGGCGCTTCATCCGTGTAGCAACCACCGTTATCGACTGGTGATAAAATATCCAAGCCGTATTGTTTACCTACTTGATAGTCATCTTCACCATGACCTGGTGCTGTGTGTACACATCCTGTACCAGCTTCAGCCGTTACGTGCTCACCAACCATTACTAATGAATCGCGTTTGTAAATTGGATGCTCCGCTACGATCATATCAAGGTCTGCGCCTTTTACTTCCTGAACGATTTGCACATCTTCCCAACCGAATGTAGAAGCTAATTTATCTAATAAATCTTTCGCTACGATATATTTGCCGCCGTTTGCTTCAACTACAGCATATGTGAATTCAGGATTTACTGAAATCCCTAAGTTTGCTGGAATTGTCCATGGTGTCGTTGTCCAAATAACAAATTTTGCATCTGCAGGAACTACACCTTTTGCATCTTTAATTCCAAATGCTACGTAGATTGAATAAGATTCAACGTCTTTATATTCAATTTCTGCTTCTGCTAATGCAGATTCAGAAGATGGTGACCAGTAAACAGGTTTTAACCCTTTGTAAATATAGCCTTTTTCCGCCATTTTACCGAAAACTTCAATTTGGCGTGCTTCAAACTCCGGTTTTAATGTGATATAAGGATTTTCCCAATCACCACGTACACCTAGACGTCGGAATTGACCTTTTTGGTTTTCAACTTGTTCATAAGCATATTTTTCACAAAGCTGACGGAATTCTGCTACCGACATCTCTTTACGCTTAACACCTTTATTCGTTAACGCCTGCTCGATTGGTAAACCGTGTGTATCCCACCCTGGAATATAAGGTACATGGAAACCTGTCATCGATTTTTGACGATTGATCATGTCTTTTAATACTTTGTTTAATGCATGCCCGATATGGATATCACCGTTAGCATATGGAGGACCATCATGTAATACATAGTGTGGACGGTCTTTTGTGCGCTCTAACACCAATTTATTGATGTCCATTTCATCCCATTGTGCCTGAACTTGCGGCTCCTTCGTTGGTAATCCTCCGCGCATCGGGAAGTCGGTTTTCGGCATTAATAACGTATCTTTATACTCTACCATTTAAAATTCCTCCTAATTATCTTATTGATTGCTGATTGTTGATTTCCATTCCGGGTCGGGGGCCAACACGATGTTGGTCACGAATGCGTTGTCACAGGACGTGACGATTTTAGCATTCGTTCCATCTCCCCTCCATTCCAATCAACGTTTAAGCAATTGATTTAGCGTTCTATACTAATCATAATTTTATTAACGCTCTAAAGGATTTGGATACTTTTCAAACAACAAAAAAGCCCCTCCATCCCTTATAGAAAAGGGACGAGGAGCATTAGTCTCGTGGTACCACCCTAAATTCGCTAAAAATATAGCCTCATTAGACACTGTAACGTCGTGTTCTACGAAATAGCTTACTTAACAATTACACTTTAGCTTTTGCCAGAGGAATTTCTTTATTTCGGAGGTGTCTTGGACGCCTGCTTCATAAAGTTGTAATTTCAGCTATTTAGCTCAGGAGTGATTTTCATTTTAACCTGCTTCGTTCGAGCTCTCACCGTCCTCGAATCGCTAAACCACAATGTTAAATTTACTGTCTCCGTCAACGCATGATGCATTATGCATCCTATTCATTATTTTTCAGTATATGAAAAGGCTAGATGAAATGTCAAGCCCCCACTATTAATAGACCGCATTTTCATCATTTTGACTATCTTCATTAGTCTCATGACGATTATTATCCTGTATTTCCGTTAAATCGACATCATATTCTAACAAACGATCCCAATCATCCGTATTTAACAAATCTAGTTGAGCTTCTACCAGCATTTTAAAACGATTACGGAAAACTTTAGATTGCTTTTTTAATTCGTCAATTTCAATTGCAATTTTTCGTGCTTTTGTTAAGGCATCATTTACAATACGATCTGCATTTTTCTCGGCTTCTTTGACGATTAATTTTGCCTCTTTTTCTGAGTTGCGACGTACTTCACCCGCAGCTTCCTGTGCAACGATAATCGACTTTTGTAATGTTTCTTCCAAAGAATTATAATGATTCATTTGAGTAGACATCATTTTCACTTTCTCTTCCAGATCCTTTTTCTCACGCAAAATAATTTCATAGTCTTTAATAATCTGATCTAAAAACTCATTTACTTCGTCTTCAGCGTATCCACGGAATCCACGCGTAAATTCTTTATTATGTATATCAAGAGGGGATAATGGCATATCGTTCTACTCTCCTTTTTTACGTATGTTCTTAAGAGTATTATAATCGTTTCTCTAATGAATAACATCATATTTCCCCAAAAACAGATGAAAATTTATACTTTTTGCTCTAAACGTCCTACTTGCAAACGTATTTTATCTTTTTTCGTTCGCCCTTCTGTCATAATGACTTTCATGCGTCCATAGCCGCGCGCAGAAATAATATCCCCTTCTTGTAATTCGAAGGCGACCGCTTCACGCACTGTCCAATTTACTTTCACTTTGCCGGCCTGAATTAAACTTTGCGACTTTTGACGTGAAATATTTGTAATTGTTGCAAGTACTACATCTAAACGCATTGAAGACACTGTATGTGAACTTTCACTCCATTGTTCCTCATTTAGAATATATGGCGTATCCGGGTTTAAAACTTCAGCATGCACCTTTACTTTGCCAATTCCCGATAAATTCGCTCTCACATAATCTGCTATTTCTGTCGCCAATGCAAATTGAACTGTATTTTCACTAAGTCGTATATCCCCAAACTTTCCACGATCCAAGCCAATGGACAAAAGTGCACCTAATACATCCGGATGGCGGAGCTGCACAAATTTTGATGGATAACTTAACGAATAAACTTCTATTTGAAAATCTGATTCTTCCGGTTGTAAATAGGAAGGCGCAATCAGCATTCGCTTGCGCTCTGCATCTTCAAAAACTCCTTCTGTAAACACTTGAAGATCTTCCGATTGCTGAATGATGGATTGAACTATAAATCGTTGGCGCGGATCTAAAAAATCAGTCAGCTTTGGGGCGTAACGATCCTCTACTTCACGTTGCCAACCGATTACTTGCTCAATAAATGGCTGCTCATCTTTCCGGAAATGTTGTATTAAATGCTCCATCACCATGCCTACTTTCTTATAGAATGTCTTTCTATTTTTTCCACTTTTCTTTTAAAATAAACTTCTCGTAAAACATTAATTCTATATTTCTTTATTAAAATAAAGAAAACTCCTACATTGGCAGGAGTTCTTGCAACTATATTATAAGAAAAATGCTAGTACGCTATAAACGCCACGCTCAATAAATACTAATGCAAATAAACCTACAATTGGTGAAATATCGATCATACCAATCGGCGGAATAAATTTACGGAAAAAACCTAAATAAGGTTCACATACTGTTTCAAGGAAACGACCAACTGCTGATTCTTGTAAAGCCGGAATCCAAGACATTAATATGTAACCAATCAGCATAAATCGATATACTAGAAATGCTGTTGATACTAATTGAAAAATCATATTTTTTACCTCACAAAATTTAATTACTCAAACGTTAAATTAGAAATTTCTCCTGATACTTCTACATTTTCTGGTGTACATAAGAAAATATCATTTCCAATACGTTGAATATCTCCACCTAAAGCATACACTGTTCCGCTTAAAAAATCGATAATTCGTTTCCCTTGGTCACGATCGATTCGTTGTAAATTAACTACGGTAGCGCGCTTGTTTTTTAAATGTTCCGCGATATCCTGCGCTTCAGCATATACTCTAGGCTCTATTAAAACAAGTTTTGAATTTTTTGATGACGATGCAGCCTGTAAGCTCACAACATTGTTATGATTTTGCGTAACAACTTCATTGCGTGGTGGTTGCTGTTGCATTTTACGCTCCTTTTTCATTCGATTTTGAATGAGTTGTGGTTGTTGCTTGTGCCCTGAATCCTGGTAATACTGCTGTGAATCACTGTGTACAGCTTTTGGTGCTTGTTTTTGCGATGTTTGCGTTTGAGCTTGATCATATTCTTCTTCCAATTCTTCTAAATAGAAGAATTTATCAAAAATGTTTTTAATGCTCACATTAAACCCTCCTTAACCAACAAGAGCTGTTCCAATCCTAACAAATGTCGCCCCTTCTTCAACTGCAATTTCGTAGTCATTTGACATGCCCATCGATAATTCAGTACAAGGTACATTTGGTATGTTCAATTGTGACATTTCCTGTTGCAATTGTTTTAACTGTTTAAACACTTGTCTTATAACGGTTTCATCTTCTGTAAAAGGAGCCATTGTCATTAAACCCACTACTATAATCTTTGAAAATTGCTCAAGTTGCTTCACAAAATCCAGCGCTTGCTGCTTCGTTAAGCCATGTTTCGATTCTTCTCCCGAAACATTCACTTGTATAAAACATTTCACAGCTTTTGTAGCTCTTTTTTCAATTTCCTCAGCTAAGCTTAAACGATCAAGTGAATGTAAATAGTCGATATCATTAATGACTTGTTTTACTTTTCTCGTCTGCAGGGAGCCAATATAATGCCAGGAGACATTTGAATTTATTGATTGTAATTTATTCATTAAGCCTTCAGGGCGATTTTCTCCCAAGTTTGTTAGCCCGGCTTCTATAGCCTCTTTAGTACGAGCGATATCTACTTCTTTTGTCACTGCGATAATGTTTACTGCTTGATCTGTATTTGCTCGTTGTTTAGCGTTTACTATTTGTTTTTGAATATTTAATAGATTTTCTTCGATTTTCGCCACTTTTTTCCCAACTTTACAACAATAGTTTCTTACATTGTATCAAGGCACACTGGAATTTTCAATGAATAGGGTGAACTAATCATCGTATGATTTCACTAATATAACATCTTTTCCAACTGTGAGTATATGACTAAAAGCAATCTTCTTTACTAACTCTTCCCCTTGAAATAAATGGTAAAACTTTTTTGGAGGAGATATTATAAAGGCCGTGATTACCCCTTCCTTTTCATCTACTTCTGCGTCCACAATATAACCTATAAACTTCCCACTTGTCGCTTCAATAATTTCCTTCTCCTGAACGGTTGAAAAACGCATTCCTCCATCCTCTCTTTGAAATTTAAATTTCATTTCGAATAAGTATGTGAATATAGAATAAAAGGACAGCCCTACAAGTTGGACAGTCCCTCATCATTTCTATCTATTTAACGAAAATCACGTTTCATCATTTCTACTGCACTTTTTTCCAATCTTGAAATCTGAGCCTGTGAAATACCTAATGATTGGGCAATTTCAGTTTGTGTTTCACCTAAGAAAAAGCGTTTTTCTATAATCATTTTTTGTCTACTATTTAATTTTTTCATGCTTTCTTGCAGTGAGATTGAACCGACCCAATGTTCCTCTGTCACTTTATCTTTGATCTGATCAATCATAAATATAGCATCACCACCATCAGAATAAATCGGCTCCTGCAATGACATCGGGTCCTGAATTGCATCCAGTGCAAATAGAACATCTTCTTTTTTCATCTCAATAGCCTGAGCTAATTGCTCAATAGTTGGCTCTGTTAAATTTTCTGCAATAAATTGCTCCTTCGCTTTCATCGCTTTGTATGCAATATCGCGCAGTGATCTGGAAACACGCAATGCATGGTGATCCCTTAAATGACGGCGAATCTCTCCCATAATCATCGGTACAGCATATGTCGAAAATCGGACATTATGCTTTAAATCAAAATTATCAATTGCTTTCATTAAGCCAATGCAACCTACCTGAAATAAATCATCCGCCTGTTCACCACGATATGCATAGCGACCGACAATGCTGAGCACTAACCGTAGATTGCAAAATACCAATTGCTCACGAACAACCAATTCCCCTTGCTGTAATCGGATAAATAAATCCTTCATTTCATCTGGCTTTAGTACTGGTAATGTTGATGTATCTACACCACATAGTTCCACTTTTGTACGCATACAACTTCACCTTCCGAACTTGATTGTCTTTTGTCTTTTCAATCATTTTGTCCGAATTGTCCATTGCTATGCGCGCCAAAATTAACCATCTTATGCAATTGGTTCGTTTAAATATTCCCGTAAATCTAAAATGATTTTTTTCTCTAATCTAGAGATATATGATTGCGATATGCCTAAATGATCTGCTACTTCCTTTTGCGTCATTTCGTCCTTCCCGTTTAATCCAAAACGGCATTCCATAATGTATTTTTCTCTTGGTGTTAGTTGATTAATGGCATTGAACATATGCTGACGTTCGATTTTACGTTCTACATCTAATGTAATAATATGTTCCTCTGTACCTAGTATGTCTGACAGCAGTAATTCATTGCCATCTGCATCGGCATTTAACGGCTCATCAAAGGAAACTTCCCCTTTCATACGGCTCGTCTTACGTAGATGCATTAAAATTTCATTTTCAATACAGCGTGATGCGTATGTGGCTAATTTTATATTTTTATCTAAATTAAATGTTTCAATTGCCTTAATAAGCCCAATTGAACCTATGCTAATTAAATCCTCTATCGGTGTGCTTGTATTATCAAAACGTCTTGCAATATAAACGACTAAACGTAAATTTCTTTCAATTAACATATCTCTGGCATGCAAGTCACCATTCATAAAGGCTTCGACTACGACAACTTCTTCTTCTCTAGTTAATGGAATAGGCAATGAATCATGTCCCCCTATATAGTATGTCCCTTTTTTTCTTCTAAAGTAGCTCAGTATGTTTAAAATTATCGATTGAATTTTTTTAAGCAATATCGATCCTCCCTTATTAATTCGTTAGGACAAACACATGTGCAATCATTTGGGCATTTTGCGGAAAGCGCGCATCATTTTTCGTAAAAACAACATAGTGGTTTGAATACGCTTTATCGCCAACACTAATCGAGGCACGAAAAGCTGGTACAAGTACTGTGCCTTTTTGTACCGTGGTAATCGGAACTATACGTATTCGTTTTTGTACTTCCTTTGAAAACATTGTCAATGAGTAAGGCTCCTGTTCGTTCCATGCAAGCAAACATTTGTTAAATTCCTCGGATAACATAGATTGAACGGTTTTAAATGAAATAAAATGTACGGGTGCTTGGCTAAAAGGTTCCGTGCATTCATTCCCAGTATCGATATACGTTAATAGCTCTAATTGCATATCCAGTAATTCAACTTTACTAGTTGTCACATAACGACTTTGTGCAACTTGCTGCAATTTTTGAAACCAGCCTTTTCTCATTACTGTCAAACTAATACATACTATGCCGAAACATATAAAAATATATGCGAAAAATGGAGATGCAAGCAAAAATGGCTGTAATGCTGTTAATAATCCACCAGCGAGCAAAGTAGCAATCAATATCCACTTGCCTTGCTCATAAAATATTTTCCATTTAAATGAAAAAGCAATACCTAATAGTAAGATGAAACTTACAAGTAACATAAAGATGTTTCCCATAAATAACACAGCAATCATCGCACTACAAAAGGCTGCTAAAATTAATCTCCAAATTGGAATGATGGCGTTAGTCATAGTTGCTGTAAATTTTAGTAATACGAGATTCATTAAAAAGTTCATTAAAAGAATCCATTCTGCATACATGTATTGTCCTCCTAAAACAAGATTATCAAAGCAAATGCGAGATTTTTGTCTAACCGTTGCAGTAAAACCCAATAATCGTATGACATAGTATTACTTCATTCAAAAGCATTCGACAAAAAAAGCCAGCTTAACGTTTCCATTTCGAAACGTTAAACTAGCTTTTATATTGTATATTGGATTGATAATTAGCGATTGCGACGATTACGTAAAAACGTCGGAATATCCAGCGCATCATCCTGTTGATAGTTTGATTGCTGTTGTTGTTGCTGCTGTTGACGCGGCGCTTCCTGTTGTACCGGTTCTTGCATACGTGAAGGTTGCTGTTGTGTCGCAGCTTGTTGGCGCGCTCCAATTGACGGACGCACAGGCTGTGGTTTTTGGACAATAAAGTCGTCAGAGAACCCTGTTGCGATTACAGTAACAATTATTTCATCATTTAAGTTGTCATTAATAACAGAACCGAAAATCATATTAACCTCTTCATCTGAAGCTAATTGTACGATATCTGCTGCTTCCTGAACTTCAAATAAACTTAAGTTCGTTCCACCTGTGATGTTCATAATAACACCTTTTGCCCCATCGATCGATGTTTCAAGCAATGGAGAAGAAATAGCCTTTTTCGCTGCTTCTACTGCACGGTTTTCACCTGCAGCAATACCAATACCCATCAATGCTGAACCTTTATCAGACATGATTGTTTTTACGTCAGCAAAGTCCAGGTTGATTAAACCAGGTGTAGCGATTAAATCCGAAATACCTTGTACACCTTGACGCAATACATTATCTGCCTCACGGAAAGCTTCCAGCATCGGTGTTGATTTATCAACAATTTGTAATAATTTATCATTTGGTATAACGATTAATGTATCAACGGCTTCCTTCATCGAAGTAATCCCGCCAATTGCCTGAGTTTGACGTTTACGGCCTTCAAATGTGAATGGACGTGTTACAACACCTACTGTTAATGCACCTAAATCACGTGCAATAGAAGCGATTACCGGCGCTGCACCTGTACCTGTACCTCCACCCATTCCAGCAGTTACGAATACCATATCTGCTCCGCGTAATACTTCTTCCAGCTGCTCACGGCTTTCTTCAGCGGCTTTTTTCCCTACTTCAGGATTGGCACCTGCGCCAAGTCCTCGCGTTAACTTTCCGCCAATCTGTAATTTATATTCAGCTTTTGATAGATTTAAAGCTTGTGCATCTGTATTAACAGCAATAAAATCTACACCTTGTACACCATGTTCTATCATGCGGTTGACAGCATTGTTACCGCCCCCACCAACGCCGATTACTTTAATAACGGCTAATTGGTCCATATCCGTTTCGAATTCTAACATACACTTCTCCTCCTAATTGTTCACGTCATTCATTTTCGTATTAATCGAAAAATTTGTTTAATAGGTTTTTTGCGCGATCAATCACACTTACTTTATTTGCGCTTTCTACTCTCTCCGGCCCATTTGCTTGTTTTTTAGAAGGAGTTGATTGAGTAGGATAAGGTGCTACATATGAAGAAGGGTCTACCGGCTCACTTCTTCCGTAAAAGTCGTCTTCTGCATTTGCGTATCGTATTAAACCAACCGAAGTTGTAAAGGCCGGTTCACGAACACCGATATAATCAGGTGTATAAATACGAACTCGCGTCAACATAATTTGACGTGCCAGTTGGGCAATGCCCTCCAGCTGTGCTACTCCACCAGAAATTACTATACCACCAGGTAAATCCTGTACACCCATTCGAGCTAATTCATCTAAAACTAATTCAAATAACTCTTCTAAACGTACACCGATAATTTCCGAGATATAGCGTTGGCTATATTGATCTGTTGTATCTGTTCCAACAACAGGTACATCAAATAGTTGCTCATCGGAAGCATCATCATAAAAAGCATGTCCATACTGCTTTTTAATTTTTTCAGCTTGTTCAGTAGGTGTTTTTAGTACAATCGATAAATCTTTTGTAATATGATCTCCACCGACCGGTATAACTGCCGTATTCTTCAGTAAACCATCCTGGAATACAGCAACCGTTGTGGAGCCACCACCTAAATCTATATAAGCCGTCCCTTGGTTTTTTTCGTCTTCCGTCAGCGCAAAGTTACCTGCTGCCAATGGTTGTAAATAAATTTCACGAATTTGCAAACCTGCACGTTCTACACATCTTAATACATTATGTACAAGCGTCTTTGAGGTTGTAATCATCGTTGCATCCATCTCTAAGCGAATACCAATCATTCCGCGTGGGTCCTTAATTTCATCCAAGTTATCTACTATAAATTGTTTAGGAATTAAGTTTACTAGCTCTCGCTCTGGTGGAATCGACATAACTTGTGCAGAGTCAATTACCCGTGCCAAATCATCATCCGTAATTTCACGGTCTTCACCATTTACCGCCACTACTCCCTTTACAGGCTGTAAGATAGTTTGATTTGCTGGTACACCGAGCACTACTTCCTCTATTTTTATACCAGTCATTCGTTCTGCTTGGTCCACAGCTTTTTTTATCGATTGTACAGTTGCATCTATATCAACAATTGCACCTTTTCTTATACCAGTTGATTTCACATGACCTACACCAATTACGTGCAATTGATCATCGTTCATTTCTCCGATTAGGACCTTTATAGAAGAGGATCCAATATCGAGCGAGACATATATTTCTTGATGATTCAACTTCTGCACCTCCTTCGATTACTCCTATAGTTTATTCTATTGTAAATTTACATGATTGTCTAAGTAAAACGATAAATTGTAATGATATTTTAACGTGATTGTTATGAGTTTTCCTACTTATTATGTTTTCTATTTTCAAATTTTGTCAAAATCAGCCTACGAATTACTGCAATATTCTGAAATAGTCGTACTCCAAAGGCAAAAATTGCAGCTAAATACAAATCTACACCTATATGAACTCCTAAAAAAGCCAATCCTGCTGCTAAAATTATATTAAAGAAAAACCCTGAAATAAATACTTTATCGTCATATACTTGTTGTAGTTGTGCGCGAATTCCGCCGACCATTGTATCGAGAGCAGCTAGTACAGCAATTGATAAATAGTTTTCATAGACAGATGGAATTTGAATATCTGTTAAAATACCCAATACCACACCAAATATAAGTCCTAAAAGTGGTAACCACATATTCGCATCCCCTTCTATTTCTCAGTTAAATAATTACTTTTTTGTACGGTTACGACTGAGTTTATTCGTACATTTTTTTCTGCTTCATGAATTGTCAATACAAGATTGTCGATATAGAATTCATCCTGAAATGAAGAAGCCAATAAATGATTCTTTAACTTTTCAGCTTGCTCATAAGTAGGTGTTATCACATTTATTTCTATATTAGTTTCCCCTATTGGCTCACTATTTATAGTTGTATGTCCGTTAATATCACGAATGGCGGTATTATATGTCAACCTTTTGTCATCAATTTCAATTGCATGTGCATTACTGCGGTATAAATCGTTAACAAGGCGAATTAATAATTCAGGGGATACAGGCTTGATTTCATAACCAAAGTCCATTAGCTCCTGTGAAGGTTCGATGCTCAATGTCAAACCTGGTCCGCTTATTGGTAAAATACCTGCACGTTCTTTTAAATTATTTACTGTTTGTTCTAACAGAATTTCAGGATTATTAAATTCCGCATCTTCATATTTACTTACTGTTTCAGACAGGTCGCTAATTGCTGTCAGAAGCTCTGAATGCCGCTCCTGTTCCACTGAAAGTTGTTGACGTATTTCCCATATATCTACTGTGTTACGTTCAGCCGGGCTTTGAACAGTGTTGTATTGCACCGCCAGCATAAAGCCAATGATGAACGAGATCATCGTAATATTACGGTACATTTTTTTCGTCATCATCTTCCCTCCGATATTATGCCTTACTCATCGCTGATAGTTTTCATTTCTATTAAGTCGCTTTTTTCTACAGTCACGACAATCTGTTCATTGATCAACTGGTCAAATACCCCACCTGACAATTCCAATGAGGAGACTAACACCTCTTGGTTACCTACTGCTTCTACTACAAATGGTGCTGGATACTGTTGCCCATCAACCGTAATAACTGGTCCGTTACAAATAATATACGAATTCGGTTTTAACCGCTGTCCGTTTATTGATATGGCCTCAGCCCCAGCAATTTTCAGTTCATTTAATAATTTAAATATGTGACTTTCGTGAACAATATACTCATTTGGATTCGTTGTATTGGAATTATAATCACCATCTCGTAGCGTAACTTTAATGCCTTGTCCTACTCCAGCCGATAATCCTAATAATAATCGTAATTGTTCTGCATCCTGTCGATTTTGTTCATATTGAGCCTCATTAGAGGAAAATTGCTTTTCATATGCACGAATTTTATCTTCCAATTGCGCGAGTTCCTCTGCCAACTCTTTGTTGCGTTCCTTTTTTGCAATTAAATCTTCCCTATATTGATTTTCTTGCTCAAATTGTGGAGAGGCAGAACTTAACGTACGCTTGTCCTTTGATAAATTATAAGAAAAACCGATTATAAAACCGGTTATTATACATACTATTAGTAAAGCAATATATTTACGAGACAACAATAATGACTTTTTCTTAGGTTGTTTTCTGTTGTTGTTTTCGTTATTCATCATTTTCTACTTCCAGTTGCCCCCCTTCTTCGGTCTCAGCACTGCCTTCATCATTTAGATCCAGGTTTTCTGAATCTTTGTCAACTAAAGAATATTCATCTGAAAAAGGTCTGTAGTAAGAACCAACTTCAATATCTACAACCCCTTTTTCAAATACTTCCTCATTTTCGATTTGGGCAACGATTGACGGATAGTAATTGAGCTTTTCGGCTAGAGTATTCGCATCTGCCCGAACTTCATAACCATCATTCATATAAAGCGTTATCGAATAGGGATCGGCTTCGGAAGGGTTTGCATTGATTTGAGATATAAGTGACAATACCTCAGGCTTCAATTTTGCAAGCTCCTTTAATAGCTTTTTCCGTAAAGACTCATCTTCAAATTTCAAAAAAATTGGCGCATCGATTGGAACAATTGCATTGGGTTCATTAAAAACAACCCCATTATCAAGCATGGGGTAAAATTCCCCATCCTTTGATATATAGGCTACTTTTTGCCATTCCTCGACAGTGATTTCAACTTCATTTAAAAACTTCCGTCGTACCTCTACAGACTTCACCCATTCATGCTGAGCAATCTTTTGCTGCACATCTGGAATTTTAAATCCCCATAAGGAATCATCGATATTTAAATTCGTCTGTTCAATATAAAATGTGTCTTCTTTAAGCTGTGCACCCTTTATATTGATTTTTTTAATATCACTATAAGGTAATTGAAAATAAAGAAGTATCATGATGACGAAAAGAAATACCGTAACTAATGCAAGAAATTTTAAATTTGTACGGCGTCTTCTACGTTTTTTCATTGTAGGTACACGCTCTGTAATATCGATTATCTTTTCCATCATCTGTTTACTCCTTTCTTTTATCATTTGAAAGATTCAAAATGAGCGCTACGGTGACCCATATTACGACTAACGAAGTTCCCCCATAGCTTATAAATGGCAATGTTACTCCCGTTACAGGTAATAAATTTATGACAACACCGATATTAAGACCTGCCTGCACAGCAATCATCGTTGTTAATCCGCATATTGCATAAAAGTGAAAAACATGATCACACTGTAAAGCCAATCGATAACCAAATACTAAAAAGCACGCAAAAATAAGCAGTAGTCCCATCCCACCAACAAGTCCGATTTCCTCTAAAATAATTGCGAAAATAAAATCATTCTGCGGTTCTGGTAAATATAAATACTTTTGTCTGCTTTTTAATAAGCCATGTCCAAATAATCCTGCGGGACCTATTGCAAATAAGGATTGTACTGCCTGGAATCCACTGCCCAAAGGATCGGCCCATGGATTGATAAATGCTTCAATACGTTTTAGCCGGTATGGGGCGGCAATGATTAACCCGACCAATCCAGCCATTCCTAGACTTATTAGAATGACATATAGGCGTATCGGATATTGAGCAATAAAAAATACAATTAAAACGACGACGACTAAAATGAATACAGCACCAAAATCTGGTTGTAGCATAATAAGAGCGGATGGAATCATTAAAATCATAAAATGTTTCCATTGAACAATTCGTTCATACGATTTCCGCTGTGATAACAATGCGCTAATATAAATAATTGTGGTCACTTTGGCGATTTCAGCAGGTTGAACAGTTAATGGACCTATGCCAATCCAGCTTTGTGAGCCATTTCTAACGATTCCGATAC
Source organism: Solibacillus sp. FSL K6-4121 (assembly GCF_038002585.1). Classification (NCBI taxonomy): domain Bacteria; kingdom Bacillati; phylum Bacillota; class Bacilli; order Caryophanales; family Caryophanaceae; genus Solibacillus; species Solibacillus sp. FSL K6-4121. The sequence continues at coordinate 1,720,156 of NZ_JBBOCS010000001.1, read as the reverse complement.
CAGGAATCATTACTGCAACAAGTAACACTAACGAGACAATATAGAGCATACCCCATATTTTTTGACTTCTTAATAATTCCCAATTCATCATTGCTATGCAAATAAATAGCGCAATAATAAAATAAATGGCCTGCTTTTGGTAAAATGGGGTTTGTCCAGTATAGTGAACATTACCCCAATATGTACCAGCAGAAAATATAAAAACAATCCCTATAATTGACAAAACGATTGAACTTATAAAAAAATATTGTTGTAACTTTTGTGACAGTGTAACTATCCTTTCTTATGAAAGTTTCATAACACGATCAATAAATAAGTCGCCACGAATTTCAAAGCTCGCATGTTGATCCCAACTTGCACATGCAGGTGACAATAAAATGATGTCACCTTCCTCAGATATTTTTGCCCCGTAACCGACTGCATCCTCTACATCAATTGCACGTACAATATTTGTAATGCCACATGACTTTGCAAATTCAATTAAGCGAAGTGCAGTTTCCCCAAATGCGACAACTGCTTTTACGCGTGTCATTTCCTTACGAAGCTCTTCAAATGAATGCCCACGATCCAATCCACCGGCCAACAAAACAATTGGACTGTTAAAGGCAGCTAAAGCGCTTTTTGTTGCCAGTACATTCGTTGCCTTTGAATCATTATAAATTTTTCGTCCTTGCCATTCTCGTACAAATTGTGTACGGTGGCGAACACCTGCAAAGGTTGCAAGCACTTCCTGAATCGCTTCAATAGGACAGTTTTGCAGCTTAGCGGCCGCAACGGCACATAATATATTTTCTAGATTATGATCACCGGGTAAAACGATTTGTTCACGACTTAATATCGCTTCTCCGTACCAGTAAATATTTTTTTCATCTGCACTAATGCCATGATCTGACTGGCCTTTTGTAGTGAAAGGTATTAGTTGAGCTTTTGACTTACTTGCATATTCAGCAACAATTTGCTGATCCGCATTATAAATAAAATAGTCGTCACTCGTTTGATTGCGTGTTATACCGAATTTAGCTTCTGCATATTCCTTAAATGTCCCATGATAATCTAAATGGGCTTCATAAAGATTTGTTAAAATGGCAATGCGTGGGCGGAAAGTTCGTGTACCCATTAATTGGAATGAGGATAATTCTGTGACAATAACTTCATCCTCACTTGCTTCTGCTGCAACGCCACAAGCCACAGTTCCGATATTGCCGGCAATTAATGGCTTTAACTGACCAGCTCTTAACATTTCATAAAGTAAAGTCGTTGTCGTCGTTTTACCATTCGAACCCGTAATACCGATGAAAGGTGCTTCACTTACTAAATAAGCAAGTTCCATTTCTGTAATGACTGGCAAGCCCTTTTCAATAGCATCTGCAATAATCGGGTTTGTATAGGGAATACCTGGATTTTTAACGACAAGTTCAAACCCTTCATCCAACAAATCCTCTGGATGTCGTCCGCAAATCACCGTAATTCCTTTTGATAATAGCTCTTGCGCCTCGGGATTTGCATCAAATGGTTTTGCATCATTTACTGTTACAAATGCTCCTAATTGATGAAGTAGCTCAGCTGCCGCAACTCCACTTTTTGCTAAACCTAACACTAGTACTTTTTTTGATTGCAATCCTTCATACTCCATCATAATAACGCCTCCGCTAAAACTGCTATAAGTGCTACGACACAACCAGTCGACCAAAATACAATAACTACTTTCCATTCAGACCATCCTGATAATTCAAAGTGATGATGAATAGGACTCATTTTAAAAATACGTTTTTTACGAAGTTTATAACTTCCTACCTGCAAAATAACCGACAATGTTTCGATGACAAATACAAGACCGATTAATAATAACAACAGCTCTTGCTTTACTAAAACCGAAATCATTGCCAATGCACCACCAAGCGCAAGAGATCCTGTATCTCCCATAAATACTTTTGCCGGGTTTGCATTGAAAATTAAAAATCCAAGCAGAGCACCTGTTACAGCAAATGCAAATAGCGCAATATCGGCTTGCTCGTTAAACAGTGCAATAACACCGAATGCTGCAAACGCGATTGAAGCCGTACCTGATACAAGTCCGTCTAAGCCATCTGTTAGATTGACTGCATTTGAAAACCCTACTAACCAAAAAATTAAGAAACCTACATACAAGATTCCTAGGTCTATGGATATATCTGTATATGGAATACCTACAGATGTGTCAAAAGATCCTAAACGTAATAGTAAAAATGCTGCGATTGCAATTGCGATTTGACCAATTAACTTTTGTAGTGAAGTTAATCCTAAATTACGTTTAAAAATAACTTTTAATCCATCATCCAAAAAGCCAATTACCCCAAATCCAACTAAAACAAGTAATAGTACAACCGTTTGTGTTGTAAATAAGTCAAAAATTATCGCGACAACTATTGTCGAAATTATAATGGCTAATAAGAAAATTAATCCACCCATTGTAGGTGTCCCAGCTTTTTTCATATGGGATTGAGGGCCTTCTTCACGTATGCTTTGCCCGAACTTCAATCTTCGTAAAAGCGGTATACCTATTGGTGCTAAAATGACCGTCAATAAAAATGATGAAAAAAGTATGGTCAATGTTGTTGATAATGTCATAATATATCTCCTTTAAAACTTCTGTCTGGATATGATGGATCGTTTGATTTTTCAACGGTTTGTATTTAATATGTTATTGTGAAAAAACAACCCTCACTATAATAGTTGTTTTAGCTGAATTTTAAAAGGCTGAAATCCAATTTAATTTCCTAAATATAAATGAACAATGTCGGTTTGAAGAATTTGGCTATCAGGCGGTGGAACTTGCTCGATTATTTCATTTCCTTCTCCATGCCATTGAATTCTATAAGGATACAAATTCGGTATAATCTTTTCCTTTGTCAACCCAACAAAATTTGGTATGCGCTCTGTCAATTCATCGCCCCAAACGTAGTTTCGTTCTATTTGATTCTCTTGCTTTTCTATATTGTACAGCGGTGCCGCGTCTTCGATAATACGCCCGACAATCGGTGCAGCAATTACACTACCAAACTGCAATGAACTTTTCGGGTTATCTACCGCTACATAAACAATAATTTCCGGATCATTCGCAGGTGCAAAACCGATGAAAGAAACGATATAATCTCCATCCTTATAACGTCCATTCTCAACCTTTTGGGCAGTTCCAGTTTTTCCTGCAATACGTAATCCATCCCGGAAAGCTTGACGACCGGATCCTTTTGCTACAACAAGCTCTAAAGCATTACGGACTTTCTCCGATGTTTCTTCACTAACTACCTGGGCTTTCACCTCAGGTTTCTGCTCCATAATCACTTCATTTGTATTTCCATCCAAAATTTTTGCTACCGTATACGGCTTATACAGTGTGCCACCATTGATAGCAGCTGCTACCGCTTGCATTTGTTGGATTGGCGTTACGGAAACACCTTGACCAAAGGACGTAGTAGCGTGTTCTACAGGACCAAATGCCTCTTTTGAAAACAATATTCCTGAAGATTCACCCGCAATATTGGATCCCGTTTTTTTACCGAAACCAAATCGATGGATATACTCGAGTAATTTATCCGAGCCAATTCGTTGTCCAAGCTCGACAAATCCAGGGTTACAGGAGTTTTGGACAACTTCATAAAATGTTTGGTGTTTATGCCCTTCACGTTTCCAGCAACGTAAACGTGCTCCTTCAACCATTGTATAGCCTGCATCATGAAAATGGTCATGTTCCATATCTACAACGCCCTCTTCAATAGCCGCACTCAAAGTAATGATTTTAAACGTTGAACCTGGCTCATACGACATAAATACTGGAAGATTACGATTGTATATACTTGGATCCACTTCTGAAAACTTGGTTGGATCATACGTCGGGAAAGAAGCAAGAGCCAGTATTTCCCCACTGTTCGGATTCATGGCAATAGCCAGCGCCTGATCAGCATCGTATTCCACCATTGCCTGCGACAATTCCCGTTCGACAATCTTTTGGAGTTTTAAATCAATAGTTAGCTGGATTGTTGCTCCATCCTTACCGTTTTTCCATTCGTCATCTACATGTTCTAACGTATTTCCTTTTGCATCAGTAAATAATCGAATTGCTGCATTCGAGCTTTTTAATAATTCATTATATTCGTATTCAATTCCTGCTAGCCCTTGATTATCAACACCTGTAAAACCTAAAAAACGCGCCAATAAGTTCCCATGCGGATAGGACCTCACATAATCAACTCCACTGTACAAGCCTGGAATTTGCATTTGTTGGATTGCCACTGCTTGATCATATGAAATATTTTTTGCTTCCGGTGCTATTTTCACTAAAGAAATACGTTGCTCTAATCTTTTTAAAATTTTGGCACGATCTTTGTTCAGCACTTTGGAAATGGCATCTGCTACATATTCTTTATCTTCATTTTGCGATGGCATGAAATACAACGTTGGCGCTAATTCATTCGAAACGATGACTTCTTCGTTTCGATCGGTAATTTTCCCTCGCTCCGCATGGAATGGAATTTCCCGGTCCCAATTCTCTTTCGCCATTGTCGAAAGCTTATCGTACTGAATCACTTGAACGGACACTAACTTAACAAAAATCGCCACGCCGTATACTACTAGTGCGATGGCGATCCATGTTAAGCGTTTTTTTGATTTCGTTGTTACCCACTTCATATTATGACACCTCACCTAAAATAGCGTATGTTATAAATGAAGTTTGTATTCAACTCTATCTAATCTTGTGGAAGTTCTTCTTCAATTTCTTCGTCTACCATTTCCATATCTTCTGCTGGTGGTGTCGAATGTTTCTCTTCAGGTGTTTTAAGCTTTACTACGATTGGTGCATCGTCAACAACTACCGTCCCTTGGGATATACTCTGACTTTCTACATACCCTTCACCAACAATTTCAATCGGCAGTTTTGACAATGATTTATAGACAAGCAGATTACGTAAAGACCAGCTTTCAAATGAAGGTACCGTTATGTCGCCATTTGTTTTTAAAAATACAATACTTCCTTTTGTTAACGAAGTATCGGAGGCTGGGAACTGTTCTGAGATTTCTCCCCCTTGACCGATTACTACCGGTTGTAGCCCTTCTGCCTGTAGTTTAGTCATTACCGAGTCAGTTTGTTGTCCTATATAATCCGCAATTTTGCTCGTTTGCACTTCAGCTACATCTGTTGGATTTATATTCATGTATTTCAAACTATTTAATATAACTGAGTTAAATACCTGGGATACAGGATCAGAACCGATTTCTGTATCTGCAAGTTTTGGTTTCGCTACGGATATAAACATAACTAACTGTGGGTCTTCCATAGGTGCCATTCCTAAAAATGAATAAAGGAATTCATTTTTCCCCCAGTCATAACCTACACCACTTGCTTTAGGCATTTGCGCTGTTCCCGTTTTTCCGGCTACTTTATAACCTTCGATTTGGAAACGTTTCGCATTCCCTGCTTCCCCATAAACTGTAGAAGCTAAAAGCTCCCTTGTTTTTTTTGCTGTATCTTCAGAAATAGGTTGTCCTTTTTTTGTAGGCTCCGAATCTTCTACAATCTCACCTGTATTTGGATTTACTATTTTATCAATGACATATGGTTGCATCATCTCACCATTATTCGCAATTGCAGTTATTCCTTGAATTAACTGAATTGGTGTAACTGTAGAGCCTTGTCCAAATGTTGTTGTATATTTTTCCAAAGGATAACGGGAGTTAATAATTCCACTTGCTTCATTTGGAAGGTCAATACCCGTTTTTTGACCGAAGCCAAATTCCTTAATATAGCTCTCGTACGTTTCCCACCCCATAATATCAAGCAAATTTGTCATTGCTGTATTTGATGAGCGTTGGAAACCTTCTAAATAGGAAATTGGCCCCCATCCATACCGATTATGGTCACGTATAGTATCTTTATAAACTTTATACTGGCCCGACTGGTATGTGGCATTTGGGTACCAATTTTGAGAATCGATTGCTGCTGCAACCGTAAATGTTTTAAAAGTAGAACCTGGCTCAATCGTGTTTTCTATCACATCGTTCAGCCAGTTGCCATCCAATCCTTCACGTGTATCCGGGTTAAATGTTGGCCGTTGTGACATTGCCAATATCTCTCCTGTTTTAGGATTTGCAACGACAGCAACCATTGACTGGGGTTTGTACTGATCATTTACACGGGACATCGCCTCATCCAAAAAGTTTTGAATGGTTTTATCGATTGTCAAATAAATGTCATTACCATCTTGTGCATCCTGTATAATTTTATCGCTATTTGGCAATAAATAATTACGAGCATCTCGTTGGTATGACAATTTACCATCTTTACCTGTTAACTGCTCATTATAAATAGATTCAAGCCCCATTTTGCCTACGACAGAGGAATTCCCTTTATCATCCGTTTCGCGCAATGCAAAACCGATTAGATGGGATGCGAAGGCACCATTTGGATAATAGCGCTTTTTGTCGCTATATAAAATAATCCCAGGTAATTTAAGTTCTTCGATTTTCTTTTTCACTTCATGACTGATCCCGCGCCCCGCAAGTCCAAATTCAACTTGATATGTGTTTGTTCCAGACTTTGGAGTTAGTCTGGCCAATATTTTTTCTTCATCCATCGGGATAAATTGCGCTAACAATTTGGCTGTTTCTGCCTTATCCACAACATGGCGAGGTTTATTTTTATTTTCTGTTGCAGATTCATTAATCACGGCAACAAGTCGATAGCTTAGCGTATCTTCAGCAATTACATTTTCATTGCGATCTAGGATTTTCCCACGGTCTGCCGATAGTACATAACCCGTCTCGTACCTTGCTAAAGCTTCAGCTTCCAACTCATGCCCTTTCACTACCCCTGTAGCCTGTATCGAAACGAAGCGCCAATATAATAGTAAAAAGAGCCCCCCAAAGATTAAAAACATTAGAAAGGCTCCATACTGGTAACGAAATCTTCTCTTTTTCATTCCCCCGGCACTACCTTCACATTTTTCTCATTAAGTGTTAATCCGAGTTCTTTCGCTTTTTCCCAAATACGTTGATGAGTGGAGCGTTCACTTACTTGTACTTTTAAATCAGTATTATTATTATTTACCTCTGCTATGTCTCGTTCAATTGATTGGATTTCCATACTAAGTGTTTGGATTTCTCCTTGAGTATGTAATATGGAAACAGCGAAAGATGCTACTATGACTGTAAAGATTACGAACAAAAACTTTTCCTGAACAGAAAAAAACTTTAATTTCGGCTTTTTTCTTACGACAGGTTGTCTTTGTTCTTGCTGCTGATGTTGAGGTAGTTCTGGCTGCTGTTGAACATAAACTTGCCTAGCTCTTAATGCCATTTATTACCCACGTCCTTTGTCGTTAATTTTTTCAGCGATGCGCAATTTTGCTGAACGTGAACGATTATTCGCAGCTAACTCCTCGTCTGTTGGTAGAATCGGCTTTCTCGTCACTAATTTAAGAATAGGTTTCATATGCTCCGGAATAACCGGCAATCCATGAGGTAAATCCGGTAGTGATGAAGCCTCTTTAAATAGAGTTTTTGTCAAACGATCTTCTAATGAATGGAATGTGATGACACTAATACGACCACCAATTTTCAATAAATCGATTGCATCTACTAATGAATCTTCTGCTGCACCTAACTCATCATTTACTGCAATTCGAATCGCCTGGAAGATTCGTTTTGCGGGATGTCCACCTTTTCGACGTGCTGGAGCTGGAATACCATCTTTAATAAGCTCTACCAATTGTCCTGTCGTTTCAATTGGTGCAATTTCACGAGCCTGTTCAATTTTACGCGCAACTTGTTTTGAAAACTTTTCTTCTCCATACCGGAAAAAAATGCGAACTAGATTTTCGTATGACCATTCATTCACTACATGATATGCACTGATTTCTGCCGTTTGGTCCATACGCATATCAAGTGGCGCGTCATGGTGGTAACTAAATCCTCGTTCTGGTGTATCAAGTTGTGGTGATGAGACACCTAAATCATATAAAATTCCATCTACTTGATGTATATTCAATTTGTGTAATTCCTCTTTTAAGTAACGGAAATTTGAGTGTACGAATATAACACGATCTAAATAATCGGCTAACCGTACTTTAGCGTTTTCAATGGCTATTGTATCCTGATCAAAACAGATCAAACGGCCGTTTTCTGACAATTGCTGTACAAGGTATTCACTATGTCCTGCACCACCTAATGTGCAATCTACATAAATACCGTCCGGATTGATGTTCAACCCATCAACAGTTTCTTTCAATAATACAGTTGTATGATCGAACATATTTTAAAGCACCTCTTACTTAGTAGTTAAAAATCAAAACCAATTAAATTCTCTGCTATGTCACCAAAAGATTCAGCAGATTGATCGAAGTATTGCTGCCAAGCATCTTTAGCCCAAATTTCAATCTTACTCGATACTCCTAAAACAACGCATTCTTTTTCAAGATTAGCGTAACCGATTAGTGTAGATGGAATGTTAATTCGGCCTTGCTTGTCCACTTCTACCTCTGTTGCACCCGAAAAGAAAAACCGTGCAAAGGCACGAGCATCCTTTTTCGTCATTGGTAAATCTTTTAATTTTTCTTCGAGTTTTCGCCATTCATCCATAGGATATCCAAAAATACATTGATCTAGCCCACGCGTTAGTACAAAGTGTTCGCCAAGCGATTCTCTAAACTTTGCAGGGACAATCATTCGACCTTTTGCATCAATAGAATGTTGATATTCTCCCATGAACATGCTACTCACCCCACTTTAATAAATAATGTACCACATCCCCCCACTTTCCACCACTTATTTCATTACTTCTAATACCAATAAAAATAAATTAAGTAAATGAGCATATTCTCACACATATGTTCGGTGAAAAAAGACGCAAAAAAAGAGTTATCTTCATATGAGATAACTCTTGTTTCTTATAGGACAATAAGATGATGCTGATCTGAAATACTCATAGGTAGTTCCAATAAATCATCAATCAACGTTTCACCATAGGTATTAAGGAATAAATATGGGTTATAAAACCGTTCTTGATACTGGTTATTTGGATATAATAAAGCTTGGATAGTTTTGTAGTGCCGGATTTCCGTTTCATGCTTATCAACATTTTGCTTCTCAAGCTTCGTTTTCAAATATTCGAATTGTCTCTCATGGTAATTTTTATTCTTTTCTAATAAGTCTTCACCATGATAGTTTTCACTTCGTAAATAATCAGTAAGCTCTTCATAATGACGGTGCAATTGCATCTTCATTTGTTCAATGGAATTATTTATTCGATCATCTTTTAAGCTTTCCACAAATTGGTTCATCTTTTGTTCAGATTTATTTGTAAATACATCCGTTATCGATAGCTCTTTTTGCTTTAACAATGTCTCAACTTGACGAGTAACCAATGTCATACTTAATCTCGGTGCGAAAATCGGCATCTGCAGTTGCAATGTCTCAAAAGCAGGCTTTAATGTTGCCCAGTAGGCTAATTCACCAGGACCACCAACGAAAGCCAATACCGGGAGTGCCATTTCCTGCATTAAAGGGCGTGTTACAACATTGTTGCTTAGACTTTGAGGCGATTCGTTCGCAATAGCTAACAGCTCCTCTTTCGAAAATTTTACAGAAGCTGTGCTGTTTTTGAAGAAGTCTTTTTGGCGTTCCAATAAAAAACGCTCTCCTTCTCTAATGTAAAACAAATTCGCGTTTTGCTCTGTCGCTTCAATCGGTTTCGGATATCCCGCTTGAGCTAGCTTTTGTTCTTGAGCAAAGACACCTTTCGCAATTTGTTCATTATGCTCCACCAATTGCGCAAAGTACATTTTTTCATATTGTCTAAATGGCTCAAATGTAGCATCCAACATTAATAAACCATGCTTTTCAAACAAATCATTCATCAATAATGTGAAAAAGTCAGTAAATGTTTTACTATCTTTTGCATGCTGCAACACCTTTTTCAGTAAATCCTCTGTATATTGAGTTTCTCCAAAATCTTTAAAAACATTAACTATAAACTGCTCTAGGGCTTCGCCATTCAATTCAGTCGTAGAAGCCATTTTTTTCAGCTTAGAACGTTCACTATAGCCACGCTTTTTCATTTCTCCATTCACCATTGTGTACGTATGATTTATCTCTTCGATGTCATGATCTTCACCAGCAATCCAAAACATAGGTACAACTGGTGTATTTAAAGCTTTTCGTTGTTGTTCGGCAAGTAAAATGACCGAAATCGCTTTATGAACCGAGTAAAGTGGTCCCGTTAATAGGCCTGCTTGCTGACCGCCTACTACAACTACAGCTCCTTGCTCCAGTTCATTTAAGTAATGATTTGCTTTTTGCGATACGCCGTATTGTTCCATATAACTGCGTATCACTTGCGCTAATTCCTTTGAGCGGTATGAATGGTTTTTTAAATATTCGATTCTTTTCTCAAAAGATTCCACATTATATTTGTATTCAAAAAATGAATGTATATTAGCGCGTTCAGACCAATAATCTTCCAATAGCTTATTCGTCACGGGGGAATGGATTTGTTCTAGCTGCATGAAAATTCTCCTCTACTTCTCTCTTACTCAATTTTAAAACAATCTTATAAATGCTTTACTCTTCTTTTTGCCATTCACCTACAAGCAAAAAGAAACAGCAGCACGATTTAATCTATCATCATAAATACCATAACCGAATGGGTAATTCCAACAATCCATATCAGGAAATAACTGAAGCTGAACAACAGGAAATAAATACGCCAAATTTTCCTTAAAAGTGGCTTTATTTCAATCTCCTTCTTCGTTCGCCAATCAATATATGTAAAAATAATCGCAATAACTAGCACTATAATGAGCATTGGCATCATTACTCCAATATCCCACAGTCCTCTCATCGCAATCGGAATTGAAAAAAATAAAAGGAATGTCGTTATATCCGCTGCTAAGCCAATTGTTCTATTTTTTTTTATTCTAAGCTTACGGCAAACGGCCATTACGGCGATAAAAGCAATGATCGGACATAAAATAATTGTCGCAAACGCGAATTGAAGAAATACGATCACGTTTTTTCACCACTCTCTTCAAACGCTTTCACGAGTAAATAAAGCGTCTGTAAAATAGGCATTTTTTTATTATTTTGCTCTGCTTTTTTTAAAACCGCACCAGTAATTGTATCAATTTCCGTTTTCCGATTAGCTAATCTGTCAGCCAGCATGGATGAATTATTTTCCGCCGTCCGTTTACATAGCGCAACAACTTGATCAAATTGGAATGTGTTTTCAAATTGCGGAAATGTAAATATTATTTCACTGTATAGACTTTTCAACAACAAAAAAGTACTGTTGTCAGAGATCAATTGGCCATTCTTCACTTTCAGAATTGCGGTCAATGGATTGATAAAACAATTTAATAACGCTTTTTCCATCAGCATTGCTTCTGCATCATGCTCAAATATGATAGGAAGCTGCGCAGATGAAAGGTTTTCTAAAAAAACAAATTTTCCATTATCACCTTTAGCTACTGCAACTTTCATCACACCATTACCTTTATGCGCAACATGCGTTTCCGAAAGTTTCTGCGCCCCAAATTGAATTGAGCAAAACGCAATATTTTGCATTTTCAGTGCCAGCGCTTCATCATAATGAGCCAATCCGTTTTGCACAAACAAAACAGGAATGGAGTTTTTTACACCTTCCATACTTGCATACACTTCATTAAGTTGTCCATATTTTACAGCTACGATTATTAAATCAGCTTTATTTGAAACTGCCGAACTATACTTACATTGAATAGTAGTGAAAGTTTGATCCAAATTTGTACGTATATATATAAAATCAGTATCCACCTTTTGTTTTGATGATTTCCCGACAATATATACATCCATTTTCTTTTCCGTAAAATAACTTGCTAGTAATAAACCAACTGCACCTGCACCTATGATTTCAATTCGCATTTTATTATACCTCAAATTTATTTCGAATTAAAAAGGTCTGCCTTCAAGACAGACCTTCAGCTAACATTATTATACTGGATACACCGGATGTTTTCGATACGGTAATGCAATTTGTTTTGAATTATAGTAATTAAAACGTTGAATTAATGTATCGCGCAGTTGATTCGGAGCAACAATATCGTCGATTACCATTTCTGAAGCCAATTTATATAAATCAATTTCTTCTTTGTATTCTTCGATTTTTTGTTTTACAAATTGCACACGCTCTTTTGGATCCTCAATCGCTTCAATTTTATTTGAATAAACAGCATTTACAGCAGCTTCCGGTCCCATTACCGCAATTTGCGCAGTCGGTAATGCAATGACAGCATCAGGTTCGAATGCAGGACCACACATTGCATAAAGACCTGCACCATAGGCTTTACGAACAATAACTGAGATTTTCGGTACAGTCGCAGAACTCATTGCAGAAATGAATTTCGCACCATGTCGAATAATACCTGCCTTTTCAACTTTCGTACCAATCATAAAGCCTGGTACGTCCGCCAAAAATAAAAGTGGAATCGAAAATGCATCACATAATGTAATAAACTTCGCTGCTTTGTCTGCAGAATCTATAAACAATACGCCACCTTTAACTTTCGGCTGATTTGCAATAATTCCCACTACCTGACCATCTATACGAGCGAGACCGGTAATCAGCTCCGGTGCAAATAATTTTTTTATTTCAAAGAAACTGTTTTCATCTATTAATTGATCGATACAGTCATACATATCGAATGGTGCATTTTGATTTTCAGGAATAATTTCTTCCAACGTCTTACCACTTTTTGGCGACTTTGTTTCATCTACCGGTGGAAACTCTGCGAAGTTCGCAGGGAAATAGCTCACGTAACGTCTTGCTTCGAGTATTGCCTGTTCTTCATTCTCTGCTAATACATCTCCACAGCCACTTACGGTACAATGCATACGCGCTCCACCCATTTCTTCGAGCGAAACCTTTTCACCGATTACCTTTTCGGCCATTCTTGGAGATCCTAAGTACATTGAAGCATTGCCATCCACCATAATAACTATGTCGCAAAAGGCCGGAATATATGCCCCTCCTGCAGCAGATGGACCAAATAAAATACATATTTGAGGAATCATTCCACTCATACGTACTTGATTATGGAAAATTCGTCCTGCACCACGGCGCCCTGGAAACATTTCAAGCTGATCTGTAATTCGAGCACCTGCAGAATCAACTAAATAAAGCATTGGAACCTGCATTTTTTCTGCAGTCTCTTGAATACGGATAATTTTTTCTACTGTGCGTGAACCCCATGACCCGGCTTTAATTGTCGAATCATTCGCCATAACACAAACAGTCTGTCCATCAATTTGGCCAATCGCTGTTACGACACCATCTGCCGGTAAATCTCCAGCCTCACAATTGGCAAAACGAGCATCTTCTTCATATTTTCCATCGTCAAATAGTTGCTTTAAGCGCTCACGGACAAAAAGTTTGTTAGTTTCTTTTAACTTTTCATGATATTTCTGTTGTCCGCCTGCATATATTTCTTCTACTTTTTTCTGTAAATGCTCATTATAAGTAGGCTGTGTCATTATCATTCCTCCGTTGCTTATGCTAGTTCTACTAATACATCATTCTCTTCGACAAAATCTCCTTCAGCAACTACAACTTTCGCCACTGTTCCATCTGATTCTGCATCATGAGCTATTTCCATTTTCATTGATTCTAGAATAATAAGTGTTTGCCCCTTTGTCACACTGTCCCCTTCTTTAACACTCACTTCAAATACCGTACCTGCCATTTGTGCTTTAACTTCCGCCATACTAAAAGGCCCCCTTGTTAGAAGATATTTGCGCATTATTACGCTATGTTTCTACTTCTATTGTAAGTAGCCTTAAAATTAATTACAATTATTTTCTCGTAAAATAATTTTATTTCTATCTATTGTATCTTTTCCTTCAACTCGTTTTCCCTTTCGTCAAAGTAACTCCTTGCTGAAGCCACTTCGAAATTTTGTCATAATCCGACTGTAGTTCTGAATATTTCATTTCCAGATCGTTATATGCCTCTGTCAGTTCTTCGAAGCTGGATAGGGCTAATTTAAGATGACTGCGCATTAATTGCTTAGGACGCTTTCTGACGCTATTTAACACCTGTCCATACTGCGCACGTAATGTTTTATTCCAACGAAAACCACATGCTTGTTTTGTCCGGTTTAATTGCTGTGCTGCCTCTTCAAACGCTTCTAATTGTGTACGTCCATTCTGTACCGTTTGAATAACAATTTCAGCTAACTTTTCATCATCTGCAATTGTCCATTGATCTTTCCTTCTTTTTTGTTCCACAGTTGCACCACCTCATATTTTTTACTACTATATGCCATGATGAACGAAATAGACTTAAAAACAAAAAAAGTTACGAGAAAAATAGTTTTCATCGTAACTAGGGGAATTGATTGTCATTTCGGGTTGCACGCTTCACTCAGGACTCGCTCCCACTCAATTCCAATCTCTTATAAAGTTTTATTTTTTCTTGTTCAAAAAATTCTGTACCGCCTGATGGTGTGCTTCAGACTCCCATAGCTTTGCACATAGTCTGATTTCTTCCATAACACGCTCATACATATTGCGCTCACGCCATTTTCTTAATTCAATTTCTTTATAGGCTTGGTGGACAGAAGGATGGATTTTCGCCATATGTTCGATAAAATCTGCAAGCGCCTGTTCTTTTGTCCCTTCAATATATACTCGCATTGCCCAACCAATATCAAATAACGTTTGTGCATCATACGGCTTTGCATCAACCAACATTTTCAATGCGCGGTCATGCCGTAATCCCCGCTCAAATAAATACGTTCCACCGCCCCATCCCGACGTAATCGCTAAAGAGCCTTGAATGAATCCAGCTTTTGCATGAGAGGCCATTAATCGAAAATCACATGCTGTCGCAATTTCACAGCCACCCCCCACAGCTGCACCATTTATTAATGCAATTGTCGGAACTGGCAATGTAGCTAAATCATATAAAATCTGCCCCATTTTATTGAGCATACCGAAAGCTTCTTCTTCGGTTTCTAAACTATGGAACTCGGATAAATCCCCCCCTGAACAAAATGATTTTTCACCGGCACCCGTGACAACTAGAAAACGTACATCATCGTGATTTTTTATGTATGTAATAACTTCTTTCAATCCATCCATAACAGCATAGTTAATTGCATTTCGTTTTTCTTCACGATTAATCGTAAACGTCATAATTCCGTCTTCATTATGAATTAAGTAATCCATCAGCCCATCCCCTTTTATTTATAATATAGCAGAAAATATATTTTGCTATTTTACAATCTAACATAATAGTAATGGAGCATGAATCGTTTGACAATCTATCCGTGCAAAACCATGAATATATAGAAAAAAGACTAGTTAAGAGCCATGGCCTCTTAACTAGTCTTTATATAGCGTAAATACTGAATTATTTCGCTACTACTTCTTTACCTTTGTATTGTCCGCAAGCTTTGCAAACGCGGTGAGATAATTTAGCTTCTCCACAGTTTGGGCAAGCTACCATACCAGGTACAGATAATTTGAAATGCGTACGACGCTTTCTTTTTGCAGTTTTAGAAGTTCTTCTAAATGGTACAGCCATTGATGGCACCTCCTTACAGATATTTATTCATCTGTTTGATCAAAATACTTAGCTAAAGCAGCCAGTCTTGGATCCAATTTTGGTTCGTCAACTTCCTTAGCTTTTTCTACATCTTCATCCGTTGAATAGGCCCAGCCTTTACCGCCTTGCACTTGTCCTTCGGTATCCTCTTTGAATACTTGCATCGGTACTTCCAGAAGAATTAATTCTTCTAGGACTGGTTTCATATCTACGACGTCTCCAACAACATAATGAATATCGCCTTCGATATCCCCGCGATTTTCTTCATCTACCCAACTGAAAATTTCAACTGTATCGATGTTCACAGGATATTCAACATCTTCCCACGTGCGAGCACATGGAAGCGTCAACGTAGTGCTTACCGTTAATTGACAAGTCATTTGCGATGCACCTAAAGTACAAAGCCCTTTTACATGAACGGGTGAAACGTTACGTATATCTGTGTTACGAGTTTTTACATCATCCAATTGTACATAAGTATCAATCGGCATTCCGTCTTTTCGAAACTTTGATAATTGATGAATTGACCATTTCATTCGTTAATCACCTCGAGACAACACTGTTGATTATATAGCTTACAAAAAAAGATGTCAAGATAATTTCTTGTCACTCTTTTAAAACATGCTTATAATCAAGTTAATTCTAACATAATGCATTATTACATTCATTTATAAATGCGTAATAATGTGAACAAAAATTTATTTTATCGTAAGGAGGAAGTTTATGCAAGCAGTCGGCATTATCGTTGAATATAATCCTTTTCATAACGGGCACTTACATCATGTAAAAGAAGCGAAACGTACGACAAATAGCGAAGTTGCCGTTGCAGTGATGAGTGGTCATTTTTTACAGCGGGGCGAACCCGCACTCGTCGATAAATGGCACCGCACAAAAATGGCACTCGCAAGCGGCGTTGATGTTGTCATTGAGCTCCCTTATATTTTCAGTACCGCACAAGCCACAGGATTTGCTTCAGGCGCAGTACAACTGTTAGAGGCAATGCAATGTACAACATTGGCATTTGGAAGCGAACAAGGTACCATTGAGCCCTTTCTCAACACTTATCACTTAATAGAAAACAATCGTGCACGCTATAACGAAATTATTAAAGAAAATATTCAACTCGGAAAAAGCTATCCACAAGCACTCTTTATTGCCTACGAACAGCTTAAACAACTTTCCCCAAATGCATACATTGATTTAGGTAAACCGAACAATATTTTAGGATTTCATTATGTTGAAGCAATAAAGCAACTCAATTGCTCGATGCAGCCTGCTACCGTTCAGCGCATCATAGCGGGCTATCATGACGCCATAGATACAAATCATGAAATTGCAAGTGCCACAGGTATTCGCCAAGCATTATTTAGTGGACAATCGCTCCAAGAAGTAACGAAATATTTACCTTCCGCCAGCATGGAGCAACTTCAAATTTGGCAGAAAGAACATCAGAATTTTGCCAGCTGGGAAAGCTTTTGGCCTTTAATGAAATATGCTATTTTAAGACATACTCCGCAGCAATTAAAACAGTATGCAGATGTATCAGAAGGGCTTGAAAATTCATTAATTAAATATGCAGCTTCAAGCTCAAATTATATGGATTTCATGAATGCGCTAAAATCAAAGCGCTATACATGGACACGTCTTCAAAGGATGCTTTTGCATATTTATACAGGTATAACGAAAGAGCAGCTACATGCCTTTTCAAGCCCTAGCTACATTCGTATATTAGGTATGACAACAAAGGGACAGCAATATATTTCAAGCATTAAGAAATCTGTAACGCTCCCACTTATAAGCAGAGTAGCAGCTATTACAGATCCGATATTGTCAATTGATATACGTGCCACACAAATGTACCAATTAGGCATACAGCAATTTTCAAATAAAAAAATAGACGAAGATTATAAAACTCCGCCTATACGCTTGTAGCTATTTTTTTGGTTGTAGGTTATTCAAATAGTTTAGAGCATCATCAATCGTTTTTACAGGAACAATTTTCATGTCTGATTCAATGGCTCCTGCTGTTTGAACTGCGACTTCATAATTTGAGGTAATGCTCGGGTTATACTCAAGCATTGCTTCTGTTATGGTATCGTCAGGTGCAAAGAAAATGTCGATTCCTTCTTTATCGGCAGAAACAACCTTTTTCTCAATACCACCAATTCTTCCAACTGTCCCATCCTCCAACATTTCACCAGTACCTGCAATTTGATAGCCCTTTGTAATATCTTCATCGATTAATTGATTTAACAGCTCTAACGTAAACATTAACCCTGCAGATGGACCACCAATATCTTCTGTTTTTACCGTCACTTTCGGGTCGGTTTTAATGGATTTACTTTCAGAGTAAGTTATCCCGATCCCAACCCGTCCTTCTGAGCCTGGTATTTCTTTTATCTCCAAATTTTGATCAATAAGCTCTCCATCACGTTTTACAACAAGGTGAATCTTATCGCCCTTAACTTTCGGTGTTACGATGGTACGAAACGTCTCTAAGCTATCAATCCGTATATTGTCCACTTCGACAATTTCATCCCCCGGCTTCAAATGCCCGTCTGCTGCACCTTGTGCAAGCACATTTAAAACGTATAACCCTTTATATGTAACTTGATAATCAAGACCTGCTCGGTTGAACGCTACATATGTCGCATTAAATTGCGAATCGGTCATATATTTTAATTGGCGCACAGTGTATTCTTCATCATCTTCTTCTTCCTGACGCACGTCGGTCATTTTAACAACATCATAATAATCTGTTACAGCTGCCATCGCATAGGATAGTGGTGTCGCCTGCCCCATCGCTACAGTCGTCATAAAAAATGATCCCTGATCATCCTGATCGCCATTCTGAATTGCCAGAAAATCACTTACATTATATGTACCACCCGGTTTTGTTATATAAAAATCTAACCTGTAAAAAGATAAGCCCATTAATATTATGAAAAAAATACCGAATGCATATTTCCCTTTACTTCCCATTTTTCAGAACGCCCCCAAATTGTTGAAAGACTAATTCAATCGTTGTCTGCATACAATTAGTGTAGCATTTGAACGAGCGAATGACAAAATATTGAAAAGGATGAAAATTATTTGGACAATCCTTTTATGTATTACATTAATTAGTTTATTATTATTTTTCCCGGAAATTACTCATGAAGGTGCAGATATTGGCGTCAGTCTATTTATGGAAGCTTTATTTCCGTACTTATTACCTTATTTAGTATTAACAAATTGGCTTCTAAAATTAACGCATTCCCATAAAAATATATCTTTTCTTGTATTTTTACAGACGTATGGAATCAGTGCAATAGGGGGATATCCTACAGGTGCAGCGACAATTACGCAACTCGTGAAGCGTAATTCGATTACAAAAAAGCAAGCAGCCTATTTACTCGGAATATGCCATTGTCCAAGCCCTCTTTTTTTATTTGGATTCGTCGGTAGTGACCTATTAAATTCTTCTACACTTAGCTGGCAATATTTAATTCTTTTACATAGCTTTTCATTCATTTTGCTAATCATCGTATATTTAAATGTCCCTACACTTTCCAATGAAGTTCAAAGAGTACCTAAGGACCCAACCCCTTTTACTACAAGTGTTCGGGAGAGTGCTCCGACTATTTTAATTGTAGCAACAACAATTATTTTTTTCACAACGATTTATCACGTGTTTTTACATAGTGTTGAAGTCGTATTTGATTCAATTCCTGCCTATTTGGAACTTGCAATTGCAAGCTTTCTTGAAATGACAAATGGTTTATTTTTGCTTCATCAACATTTGTACGGTGATATGCTGTTATTTTTTACAGTCGTATTATTAACTACTCAAAGTTTAAGTATTCACTTACAAGTAATCGTCATCGCACGCACTGCCAACATTGCCATACGTCCTTATATTATGATTCGGGTTCTATACAGCATTGTCATCCCACTCTTATTTGCTTTATTTTTTCTATAGAAGAAATTTGGCGGAAATTCCACAAAAAAAGCTTTTGCGGAGAATTTTTCTCGTCCGCAAAAGCTTTTATTAGTGATTAAATTTTTCTTTTAATGCTTTTTCGACGACAGATGGTACAAGCTCGCCCACTTTACCGCCATACTTCGCTACTTCCTTTACAATGCTGGAACTTAAAAAAGAATATTGGTTCTTTGACATAATAAAGAACGTTTCAATATTTTCATCAAGCACACGGTTCATCGATGTAATTTGCATTTCATACTCAAAATCCGAAACAGCCCGCAACCCACGGACGATTGCTTTTGCTTTTTTTTCGCGTGCATAATCAATAAGCAGTCCCGATGAAGTTTCAATTCGAATATTCGGCAAATCCTTTGTCACTTCTGATATTAATGCGGTACGTTCTTCAATCGAAAACAATGGATTCTTTGATGAATTATTCAATACAGCAACATATACAATATCAAATACATCTGCTGCACGGCGGATAATGTCAATATGGCCATTTGTTATTGGGTCAAAACTTCCAGGTACTACTGCAATTTTCTCTGTCAAACGATTTCTCCCTCTTCCTCTACATAACGATAAATCGAAATGATTGTGCTGCCATAAACTTCTTGCCTTGCAAGGCTGAAGACCCCATATTTTTCCGGCAATGTCACTTCTGTAGAATGTTCACACATAATGATAGCATCTTCGGCCAATTTCCCGCCTTCTACAAGCGTCTCCACTAAATCATAATATTCCTTTTTATGATAGGGTGGATCCACAAACAGATAGTCAATGACGATATCTCTTTTTAGTAATGCCTTTACCGCACGCATTGCATCTGTTCTGAAAAGTTCTGATATCTCTTCATAGCGGCATTTTTTTATATTTTCCTGTAGCACTTGAAAAGCCCGTGCATCCTTCTCGATAAATATAGCATGCGCAGCCCCGCGACTTAGCGTTTCAATCCCAAGACCTCCACTACCTGCAAATAAATCCACCGCTGTGCCACCATTAAAAAATGGTCCTATCATATTAAAAATGGATTCTTTTACTTTATCTGTAGTAGGACGTGTCGTATTTCCCGCAATCGCCTTTAAAGGCATACCTTTTCTATTTCCTGCAACAACGCGCATGATTTCCACCAAACTTTCTAATAACTAATTTCCAGGTTCTGTAATTGTAAGACGATTTTCCGATTTATTTATTTCGACTAAAAATAGACGCTGTAACCATGACTCTTCAATAAAGTACTGTCCCGCAACTTGTTTAACCGGCAGTGAAACCGTATTGTATCGTCTTTGGTTGAATACATAGAATCCCGGATCATTCGGGAATCGGAAAGCACGAGTCTCACTCGTAACATAATACCCATTTTCCCCAATACTCACATCATACCCTAAATGTTTTAATAATGAATCTGCAGAATATAGAACTTCGGCATCTTTCAAAACGACCTGAACATCGGATTGTTTTTTTAAGTTCACATAAATTTCTCTTGGATCATTATATAAAAATGGGTATCGCTTATCCATTTGGGCATTCATCGTTAAAAATTTTGTAGAAGCTCCTAAAACTTCAGACAATAGGGCATCCAATGATTCCACGTTTAGAGCTTCGTCTTCCATTTCACGTAAACGCTCTCTCCATTCTTCTAACTGATCATCCGTCATTTGAGCGGTAATTGTCGAAGAAATATATTTCGTTTTTTCACTTCCGAAAATCGTACCAGTTAAAAATGATGCGACCATCTCTTTAAGCCAGTGTGGACTCTCTCCAAAATCATAAGTTGTTTCAAGCTGAGAAATAATGACCTTTTGCTGTACTTTCGCTACGGTAATGTCTGGCAAAAAGAGCATTCGGAATCCTTCCATACCATCGATGTTTGTCCCGTTAATAACAGCTAAATGCCCTTCACTTAAAAACTTTACATTTTCCAATTTTTCATAAAATGCTGGCTTTAATGGAGTTTTAGAATAGATGGATAAAGCGCCTATCTTATTTTGCAATTCAAATCCGCCATCTTGCCAGAATAAATCTTTAACGGGACCTTCCCCACTGAACATAGAATAGTTGACTAAAGATAGTTTTTGCTCCCCAATTAAAGGTAATCCTGTTACCCACTGACCTTCAATTTCCTGTTCCGTCGTAATATGTATTGTTGAAAACTGAACATTGCCACCTTTTAATGAGGCAAATACATTTTTCATTAACTTTCTCGACTGCAGCCCGTTCTCCAATGGAATAACGTAGGAAATAGATTGTGCCCTCGTTTCCCCTTCTTTAAACTTCTTAGAGTCCTCACTTAAGCGTGCACAGCTATGTTCATTTTCTATAAAGCAATTCGGGTTAGTCGAGCTGATCGGCCATTCTATTGTTAGCTCTTCTTTCGGCAAGTTTTTGAAATGTTGTCGAATATCCAAGCTTTCCCCTCGATATACTATTTCAATTTCTTGAGAATAATTGTACCCTTTATCTACACTCCCTACTTCATCTGAATAAACTTGGAACTGCATAAAAAGCACAGTTCCAATTAATACGGCTAAAAATGAAAAAATACTTACGGCAATTTTCATGTGCCTATCCTCCTGCATCATGATACTATTGTAAAGAAAGGATGTGCTATAATTGATTCAGCAATTTATCGAACTAGGTCAAGGCTACGGAGATATTTACGAGCTTTGTGAACTAATTAAAACCAATGAGCCTCGATTCCATAACGCGTTCATTTTTACTGCGAACCATGAGGGTGCTACTGTTGCTTCACTTGCCGTTGCATTTAAACCATCAGGTGAAAGCAAATTCATGCCAATTTATATTTGCCGCGAAGGGATTCCCTACAATGAGGAAAAACTTTCGAAGCGAATCCAAATATTTAAACAAACGGTCCAGGAAGCTGGACAGCAGGAAAATATTTTCGAAATTAAACACTCATCTATTTTTTCGGAAAAAAATCAATTTTATCAATACCTAATTGGAATTTTACGATTAAATCATTATATACCACCAATGCAATAAGCTATTATAAGCCGATTTTATAATCGTATTCTTTTGCTTTATCCGGCTTTGCATTTTCAAATTCATTTTTTACAAATGGACGGTATGATTCTACAACGTCTTTCACAAATGGAAGACGTTGTAATTTGTTTTTCAGCGTTTCAATTTCATCTCGATTGCAATAAATTACAACATACTTTAATTTTCTTGAGATGAAATTTACATGTCCATACTTTCTTAGCGACTTCGCGTGCTTTAATTGATGAACGTATATAATTAACCCTTGTCTTTCATTCATGGAAAACTCCCCATTTCTTCTATAAAAAAATTTATATTTAGCCAATTCATACAACAAATTTCTGCAAATTCCCTCTGTTTTTCTACCTTCTTATCCAATAAAAGCATACCAAATGTACAATTTGTTAGCAACAGAGTTTAGACAGTTGCACTTATTTTCCGTTATAATGGAAAATAGTAGCGTGTTATGAACACGCTATATTAATCTAAGATTTCAACACCTTATATTTTGCACCTAACTTACAATGAACAATGTACGGTCAGAGGAGGACGAATTTAATGGGAAAGAAAACAAAAGTTGCTTTAGCAATTGCTGCGGCAAGCGCAGCGGCATGGGCAGGAACAAAAGCGATTTCGAAACCACAAAAACGTGAATCAAAAGAAGCATTGCAATTTGAACGTCCAATTATTATCGCACAACACGGTGGAGCTGGTTTAGCACCTGAACATTCTTTGCTTGCCTTTGATCAAGCTAAAAAAATTGGTGTCGATGGTTTTACAGTCAGTGTCCGTCTTTCAAAAGATGAGGAAATTATTGCTTTTCATGACGAAACGATAGATCGTACAACAAATGGCTCTGGTTTTGTGAAAGACTTTACATTCGAACAATTAAAAGAGTTTAATATTGGTTATAATTTTGAGGATTTAGAAGGTTCATTCCCTTATAGGGAACAACATGTTACTGCAGTTACGTTACGAGAGTTGTTTGAATCCTATCCGGACAAATTGTTTATCGTTAACATTCAGGATAGTCCAGATACGTATGAAGGAAGTTTAATGCCTTCTAAACTATGGCGTTTAATAGAAGAATTAGATATTCAATATCAAATTATCGTTTCTAGCCCTTATAGCGAACAAATTGACCGCTTCAATCTGTATGCACAAAACCGCATCGCACTAGGTGCAGGTGAGGGAGATATTAAAAAGGCAATGACTTCATTTACAAGTCAATTCGGCCATTTATATCATCCGAAAGTTGATTTATTTGTAGTCCCTCTTAAACAGGGCGTGTTCAATTTTGATTCACCGCGTTTTGTAAAGTTTTTATCGGAATTAAATGTACCGACAATTTATAGCGATATAGATGATTTAGTGACGATGAACCGCCTGCTTCGTCAAGGCGCAATGGGAATTGTAACAAATCGCCCGGATGTAGCTGAAGTATTAATTCAAAAAATTTCACAGTAATACGCATCTATTGCAAAATTGTATAAAACAAAAGCTCCCTAAAAATACGGGAGCTTTTGTGTTTCTATTATTAAGCCGAACAAGAACATCCTCCACCTGTGCCACAACCTGTGCCACAAGAAGAACTACTCGCGAAAAAGGGATTGCTTACCGGAACTTTAACTGCTTCAGAAACGGAGCGTCCGATAATCAAGCTAATTTCATCCAGTAAATCTTGAAAATCATTTTCTGCAACCTTCAATGTCGCAATCTGTTCGATCATATCAATCCGACGCTTTTCTGTGCGGATTTTTTTCATAATTGTATTGTAATCAGGATGATATTTGCCAAAGCGCTGTACATCCTCATATTGATCTTTTAAACGTTGAAAGGCCATAATTTGTGCGCTTAATTCTATATCCTCATATACTGCTTGCTTTGCAAGGCGTAAGTTTTCGGCTTGTTTAGAAGAAAGGATCATCGCACTTAATTCATCGACCTCATCTAAAATAAAAACCCAATCAGAAGTCATGAGCATTGTTTATTCCTCCCATCTCATTTTAATCATAACAGAAATGAAAGGAAAATCAATCTTGTTAAACTCGCTTTTCCAATTGTTTTACCATCTCCCGGACAAACGCCTTATCAGAAAAATACTTCTGTTTATCACCGATTTGCTGGGTTTTTTCATGACCTTTTCCTAATAGAACGATTGTATCTCCAGCTTCTGCATAGTTTAGTGCATGTTCAATTGCTTCTTTTCGATTCAATCGTTCAATATAGGATTGCGTTGAAGAAAAGCCTTGCCGAATTTGCTTATTAATAAGCTGTGGACTTTCATCACGCGCATTATCAGTCGTTAAAATAATATAATCCGCATATATTGAGGCGATCATTCCCATCTTCGGACGTTTAGCCCGGTCCCGGTTTCCTCCACAGCTAAATACAACAATTAATCTGCCTGTCGTATGCTTTTTTAATGTCTGTAAGATCATCTTCATTGCATCAGGTGTATGAGCATAATCCACGATGATTGATATACCTAATTGATTTTCTACCTTTTCAAATCTTCCTTCTGGCAATAGTAGTTTTTGAGCCGCGCTGCAAATATCCCCCAAAGGAAAATCTAATTGGTTTACACACGTAATAGCGGCAAGAACATTACTGCATTGATAGTCTCCTACTAAAGGAATATTCACAATATGCTTTTCTTTTTTATGTTGAATACAGCACGTAGTGGAAGATGGACCATCGACCAGCGTTTGCAGAAAATAATCGACATGGCTCCCTTTCCCAAAGAAAATACGCTTGCCTTTAGTTGCTAAACCAATTGAACGACAAACACTGTCATCACTATTAATAATATTTCTTTTAGCCAATGTTGCTAAAATTTGCTTCGACATTTTATATCTTTCAAAGCTTCCATGGTCTTCAATATGATCTTCTGTTACATTTAAAAAAATACCGATATCAATATCACAATAATCCAAACGATGTTTTTCCAATCCTATAGAAGACGCTTCTAAAATGACATACGGAATATCAAGACGGATTGCTTCACTGAATAAAAAATGGATATTTTTTGCCTGCAGCGTAGTTAATGATTCCATTTCCGGATAGCTTTTTTCTCCGTTTATAAAAACACCATTCGTTCCAATTACCATTGTTCTATTATTAAGGTGATTCAAAATTTGCCCTATAAAATGCGTGACCGTTGTTTTGCCATTTGTTCCTGTCACTGCAATTACCTTTAATGCTTCAGCAGGGAAATGATACATTTTTGCACTCGCATAGGCTATAAAGCTTAAACAATTTGGTACCCAAATAATCGGAACTGATAATTCAGACGTATTAAAATACGCTTCATCATCTACAACTACGGCAACGGCCCCTTTTTCCAAAGCACTATCAATAAAAGAAATACCGCTCGTTTTATTTCCCTTCCTTGCAATAAAAATATCTCCAGGTAAAATATGGTTGGCGTTATCTTCCACTCGATTTATTTCCACTCTAATGGAGCCCTTCATAGTGCAAGGCCAATCTTTAATTAATTCTCCAATTTGCACGGTTTCACTCCTTACCATACTTTATGAAGACAATAAAAAAACGCTACAAATGCAGCGTTTAATTTTCAATATTTTATTTTTGCTGAACATAAAGTTGCGTAAAGTAATTCATATAAGCCCCCGAACCAATATGCGTAAATTGGTTATCTGTCAATAGTGCACGGTGCTCTTTGGAGTTTAGCCAGCCATGTAATACCTCGATTGTATCTTTATAATTTGCCGCAACATTCACTCCATGCTTCTCATATTCCTGCTGTATTTCATTTAATTGCTGTTCAATTGAATATTCTCCATCAGCCGTATAAACCTCCATCATCTGTAAAAACATATCCTCGCTGTTTTCACTGGCCAATGAGGAGAGCGTGTCTAACGGCAATAATGCTGGCAGGTCATATTTTATACGAAAGGAATTCGCCAAGTCGGTCAATTGCCTTCTGTTAGCCAAGTTTATATCAATTTGCATATAGCTTGAAGGAGTACTTGCTTCATAGAGTTCTCCAAAAAACTGCATTTCATAAGGTTTATGTAATACGAGTGTTTCGCCATCTAAAAAGCGCACCCCATGCAATTGTTTTGTGACCCCATCTATATAGAGTTGAGCATATAAATCTTCATATTTAACTAAAATTCTATTATGCAAATCTTGTTCATTCATTGCAAAGATATACATATTTTCATCAATCTCCACAGTAATTTCCTGGCCAAAAACAGTCGTTCGGTAAATCTCATCCAATGTTTGCCCTATTTCAAAGGGATTTATATGAAAGCTCATATTATTCGTATAAATTTGGTTTACTCTCTCATTCTTTATACTAACCATTAACAGCTCATTCTTTACATTATAAATCCACCATTCATAGCCAAATTCTGATTGATCAATGCGATTAGGTCGATCATAAGTTTCCAGAATATCCTTTGGTGATTTCCCGATAAATGTAGAAATACCAGTTGTCGGACGCGGTAGATTTTCAATATCTCTCTGTTGTGTTTCTACATCAGCAATCGGTTTTGTTATGACAGGCGGTCCTTCCAATAATTCCGTTTGTGGTGAGTTCCCCTCGGTATAATAGACGATAATTACAAGACATGTCGCTACAATTAATATTTGAAACATCACCTTCATAGAAGTCCCCCCTCACACTTTTTTACTTAGTATAATTATACCAATTTTGGTGACGATGACACAATGTTGTCATTGCATCGATTACCATTTTGTTCTATTATTAAATTTGACCATATACTTATGTATGTTAGGCAAAAGGAGGATTACGAAATGTATTTTGAAGACACACAACTCGAAAATGTAAAGGTTGATCAAGAAGTTTTAACGACGGTAATGGGCAAATTCGGTTTAGAGTGCCATGGTGCATGGGATTATGACCGTATGGCATTTGACCGTTGTTATGATGTCCGTGAAGGCCGTTTTTATTTACGTGTTTTTTGTAACGCAGTATCAGGTGATGTAGGTGCTCTTAATGCCACTTTAAACATTAATAAGCCTGCAATCGGAAAATACTATTATCCACACGGCGTTGAATACACAGATGAAGTATTCCCTGGCCACCTTGTAAAAGAATGTGAAAAAGTATTATCAGATGTTCGTAGAGAACTTGCTGCATACGGTATATAATCCTTTTAAAAAGCTGGCAACTATCCAGCTTTTTTATTTTGAGTTTAAAAGGAAAAAAGTTGGGACAAAATAAAAATACAATTTTTCTCCGTGGAGAAAAATTGTATTTTTTTGTTGTGCGAAAAATTGGTTTCCGTTCCGGGTACGCTTTCCGCGGGCACGGCCTTACACGAACGTCTCAGGCGTCGGTGCTCCTGCGGTTACTCGTCGAAAAAATAATTGCTCCTGCGGTTACTCGTCGCAAAACAAATTTTGCTGTTTCCGCAAATTCTGCTCAATTAAAAATTACTTATGTCCTAGCCTCTTTTGATTAGAAGCCTAAAATGGCTTTAATTACAGACGTTGTTTCTCCGCCTTCATAAATAATATACAACAGAGAATATACAGCCACACCTGTAATAGCTACGAAGAACCAAATAATACTTGTAATCGCACCAATACGGCGATGAAGCTTCAGGTTATTCTTATATCCAGAAAGTAAGCTTGTAATTCCAAACACTGCACCAACTGTTGCTAAGGTGATATGGAATACTAAGAAGAATGTATAATATCCTTTTAGTTCATCTGGACCGCCGAATGCAGTGTTACCAATAAATACTGTACGTGATGCGTAAATTATAAAGAAAATCAAAGCTGATACACCAGCTGCCATCATCACTTTTTTATGTGCTTCTATATTCCTTTTTGCAATTAATACCCAACCAATCGCAACGAGCACCGCACTAATGACGATAAACGCTGTGCTTATTGTCGGTAAAATAGGTACATTCATTTTCAAATCCCCAATCTAAAATAATATATCCAATTTCAATTATTTGTTGCTTCTAAAGTGTACAAATAGCTTATCATATTACTGATAGCGTGTTCTATTTTGGAACTCTTTTAAAGCATTTTCAGTAATTTCCTCTGGATTTTTACGTTCCGTATTCCACCATCTACGGAAAATCTTGAATAAAATAACGCCGAAAATAATTTCCTGAATTATTTTCATCAATACACCGCCAACTTGCTGGTCACTTATTAAATCCATATTTGAGAATAACTCTGGACCTGATAACGTAAGCCCTGACAATGTTGTTGAAGGTACACATAATTCCATTGCCTTCAGCCACATATCACTATTGCTATATGTACCATACATTGGACTTGTAGCAAAAATAATAAGAGCACAGGCAGGTGTAATTAAAACCGCATTCGATGCAATGTAAGCTAATTTATTCATATTTTTCATTTCATGCTGACCTTCCACATTATTTAATAGTGGCCAATACATAAAAATAGCGGAAATAAATAAAATCGACGTATAAGCTAAATGATAAAATTCATTTAGTTTTATCGTGTCAAAAACAGAGGGCAGGTGATAAACCGAAAATAGACCAATAAATACTACTATCGAAACTAACGGTTTAGTGAAAATACGGAAAATTGTCCGGAAAACTGGCGCCTCCACGACTACCTTCCAAACCCACCATGGAATTCCTTTTATAAATAAGATCGGAACTAATAATAATAAAAATGCCATTTGTACCATATGCATCGTAAACATGATATGGCCAAGCAAATCAATTGGAGATCCTTTAATAATATAAAAAGAAATGATTCCAAGAACGAAATATATTGCCTCGTTTTTCTTTAATGGTTCACTTTCTTTAAATTTACCTTGCCACTTGACTGTTAGTAAAAAATAAAAAATTGTTATGACTAGTAAGCCCATAATTAAATAGGGACTCCATAATGCTTGAAAACCAAATATACTTATCGGCATATGACCGCTCCTTTAACCTCAGTAATTTCATTATAGATGGCAATTTCTCCAACTTCAATGAAAGAACTATGACAATTGTTTGAATCAAACATATATTTTTAATACTGTTTATAATATAAAATTGCTAAAAATGAGAAAAACGTCCTTAGCTTTCGCTAAGGACGCCTTAAATTAGTAGTTACCCCACCAAATAATTGTTGTAAACGCTACGAAGAACGTAAACGCGATGAAGGCTGCACTCCAAATAAAGAATTCAATTACGCCAACCATATGAGTTGAGCGATCTTCTAAGTGCATAAATGCGTATAGTTGCAAAACCACTTGTATTCCAGCTAATAATAAAATAATTGGAATAATAAAAGTTGGTGAAAAATCTGCTAGTACAGCAGCAAATGCGATAAATGTTAAGAAAATCATGATCGCAAAGTTTACTACTTGTTTACGCATATGAGCTTTTGAATGAGCTTTATCATATTCATATTGTGCTTGAGTACGTACTTCTACATGAGTTCCGTGTCCCATATTATCCCAACACTCCCATCAGATATACTACTGTAAAGATGAATACCCATACAACGTCAATGAAGTGCCAGTACAAAGAAGCGGCAAAGAACTTCGGTGCATTGTATAAGTTTAATCCGCGACTACTGTTACGGATGATTAATCCTGTAATCCAAACTAAACCAATGACTACGTGAAGCCCATGCATCCCTACAAGTGTAAAGAATGCAGAGGAGAATGCAGATTGTGTATAACCAAATCCAATATGGACATAGTGGTAAAACTCGTAAATTTCCAAGCATAAGAAACCTAAGCCTAAAAGAACTGTAATCCCCATCCAAGTACGAACACCTGAATAGTTGTAATTTTTCATATGGTACATTGCATATACCGATGTCAATGAAGATGTAAGAAGCAGCATCGTCATAATAAACGCTAATGGTAATTCATAGAGATCTTTTGCAAAGTATGTCATACCTGCTGGACCGCTGTCTTTAAGTGCGATATATGTAGCAAATACACTCGCAAATAATACTGTATCCGATGCTAGGAAAATCCAAAGTCCAACTAACTTGTTTTTCCCTTCCAATGTAGCTTGTTCAGGGTGTTTTGGCCAAGTTTGTGGAGTAAATTTTTGATTAATATCCATTACTTGTTACCCCCTTTTTTACCTGTTGCACGGTAATTAGCTAAATCCGCTTCAATACTTTCAATTTCAGCAACCGTTACATGGAATCCTAAATCATCTTTGAATGAACGAATAATCATACATGCAATCGTTAAACCTAATCCACCGATAATTAATGCTAATGAAACTATTGCAGGAGCCCCAGTAGCTGTACCTGCCTGAACTTGATCACCCCATGGGCTATATAACGCACCGAATGCAGCAATCATCGTACCAATTGACATAATAAACGGTAAAATTGAATTGTTTGGCATATGAATTTCACCTAGTGGCTCTGCATAGACCATACCTTCTTTGTTACCTTCTTCTTTTTCAATCCAATAAGGATCAAATCCACGAACAAGTGGAGTTTGTTTAAAGTTATAGAATGGTAGCGGAGTTTCGATTGCCCACTCAAGAGAACGACCATCGCCCCAGTAATCACGACGGTTAACAGGCTCAGATTTAATCGATAATAATACATCGATTACTAATATTATTACACCGATACCCATCATAATAGCACCGATTGATGAAATAAAGTTGAATAAATCCCAACCTTGACCACCCATGTACGTGAATACACGACGTGGCATACCCATTAATCCTAAGAAGTGCTGTACGAAGAACGTTAAATGGAAACCAATAAAGAATATCCAGAAAGTAAGTACGCCCAGTTTCGGATTCAATGCACGGTTAAACATAATCGGCCAGTAGAAGTGTGCTGAACCGAATAATGCTGTTACGATACCACCAACAATTACGTAATGGAAGTGGGCTACGATAAAGTAAGAATCGTGTAATTGGTAATCAAGTGGTGCAGTTGCCTGCATTACCCCTGTTACCCCACCCGCAACGAATGACGGGATAAAACCAAGTGCATATAGCATTGGTACTGTAACTTTAATTGAACCGCCCCAGATAGTAAGAATCCAGTTGAATACTTTCATCCCTGTCGGAACAGCGATCGCCATTGTTGCAACAGCGAAGATTGCGTTCGCAGTAGCACCTAAACCAACTGTGAACATGTGGTGGGCCCATACCATGAACCCTAAGAAACCGATTAAGATTGTTGCGAATACCATTGAAGAGTATCCAAATAAACGTTTACGAGCAAACACTGGAATAATTTCAGAGAATAAACCGAATGCTGGTAATACTAAAATATAAACTTCCGGGTGACCAAAAATCCAGAATAAATGCTCCCAAATAATTGTGTTACCACCCATTGTATGGTCGAAGAAATTTGCTCCGAACATACGGTCAACTAACATTAAGAATAATCCACCTGTAAGTGGAGGGAAAGCGAATAAGATTAATGAACTTGAAACTAAAGTAGTCCAAGTAAATAGTGGCATACGCATGAACGTCATACCAGGTGCACGCATCGTAATGATCGTTACGATAAAGTTAATACCCGAGATTAACGTACCCGCACCAGAAATTTGTAGACCTAAAATATAGAAATCAATACCATGGCCCGGTGAGTATAAAGATAATGATGCATACGAAGTCCAACCTGCATCAGGTGCTCCACCTAAAAAGAATGACAGGTGAAGGAATACCGCACCAATAAAGAATAACCAAAATCCTAATGAGTTTAAAAACGGGAATGCAACGTCACGCGCACCAATTTGAAGTGGTACGATCGCGTTCATAAATGCAAATATAATTGGTGTTGCTGCTAAAAATAGCATCGTTGTGCCGTGCATTGTTAATAATTCGTTAAATAGGCCTGCAGAAATGAATGTACTTTCTGGGAACATTAATTGAATACGCATAAGTAACGCTTCAAATCCTGCAATTGCGAAGAACAGTGTACCGGCTGCTAAATACATAATCGCGATCTTTTTATGATCGACCGTTGTTAAATAGTCCCATACATGTGCCCCGAAGCCCTTTTTCTGTGTAACAGAGCTCACAACATTAACCTCCTTCAAAGTTTCTCTCTAATTGTGTATAACTACTTTTCTACTGATAGTGTCATTAAATAATCAGCAATTGCTTCTGCTTCTTCAGGGCTAACATTATAAGTTCCAGTCATTGTGTTTCCTGGCTTATAAGGTTCGGGATCTTTAATCCAGTTTGCTGTATTTTCTGCAGTATGCTCTAAGAAACCAGCAACACGGTTACGATCACCGAATGTTGTTAAGTTAGGGCCAAGACCATTACCGGCAACTGCCGATACTGCGTGACATCCTAAACAAGAGTTAGCAAATGTTGCTTCACCAATATCAGATGATTCTCTATCTGCTGTTTGACCTTCTGTTGCTTGCATTGCTGTTACCCAAGCATTAAATGCTTCTGGCTCAAGCGCTTTAACTTTGAAGTCCATTAATGCATGTGAAGGACCACATAATTCAGCACATTTACCGTAGAATACGCCTTCTCCATCATTTAAGCCTGCAGATTCTTTATCAAACTGTAAATAGAATTTATTAATGCCATCTACGTTTGTATCCATCTTACCGCCTACTGCAGGAATCCAGAACGAGTGCTTTACGTCAGATGCGATTAGGTTGAAGTATACTTTTTCTCCAGTTGGAACTACTAATTCTTGAGCTGTAATAATTCCTTGGTTTGGATACTCAAATTCCCACCAATATAACTTTGCCGTTACATTTACTGTAAGTGCAGTTTTATTACCTTCTTCGTCTACCTCATCCATTGCAGCTACATCTGCAAATTTATAAGTATAGGTTAATGTCGGTACAGCTAAGATTATTAATAGAATAATTGGAATAACTGTCCAGATAACTTCCAATGTGTGGCTACCTTCCACTTGCTTTGGCATATGGTTTTCGCCAACTTTTGTACGGCGGAATTTGAAGAATGCTACTAAATAGATAGCCGATACTACAACTACTACTAATGTCATAATCCAAATAGCTAATATTAAAATATCTAATTGCTCTTTACCGACCGCACCTGCTGGGCGAAGAGTTGAAATATATTCTTCACCACATGCTGAAAGGAATACTGTCATTACTGTTAATAGCGAAAATAATCGCCATTTTTTAAGCCCTTTCATCATAGCTTATTAAACCCCTCTTTCTTCATTATATTTTCATGTGTAACTGGGACTGTTTATTATAAGAGTCCCCACATGTTGGCAGCGAATCATGCCATCTTTTACAAAATTTCGCCTACGTATGAGGAAGGTTTTTGTAATTTTGGTTGCACCTTTACCTGCTGTCTTCTTCAATAAGTGAATCTTTCTCACGTCCTATTGGCATGGCGAGAAGCGATCTAGACTATTTAACTTTTAATCTTCTTTTAAGTCTTCACTGGTTTTGATTACCAATTTCAATCTATAAGTGCAAGAAAACTTATTAGAAGCATTATCGTTAAAGCTATAGTGTTACATGCACTATGGTAAATGTGTCCAATATATTACTACTCCTTTCAAATTTGTAAGCATATTCCGCTACCATAACTATATCTAAATTTGTATCGGATTTCTACACGTTTCGAGAAATTTCAAATTTCATCATGTCAAACAGGTCGAAGCGTACAGAAATCTAAAACAACATCTTTATAGTAATGCATTTTCTGCCAATATTTGTGAAGGATAGGAGACGAATTTATGAACAATTTGTGAAAAACTGGATGCGTTTACATTACAATCCTTGATTGAAGTTGTATTTTTAACATTTTTTCGCTATCATCTTAAACTAGAGACGCTCTTTGTAGCGACCTGAAAATTAAAGTAGGTGGGCTCACTATATGCATCATAAATATTATAAGTTTTTAAAATGGTTTGCTGTATTGTCTACACTCGGTATGCTACTCATCCTCCAAGGTGGAGCACTTGTTACAAAGACTGACAGCGGTCTTGGCTGTGGAAGAAACTGGCCTGACTGTAATGGTTCGTTGATTCCTAAAGAAATCACAACAGAAGTATTAATTGAATTTTCACATCGCCTCGTCACGGGATCTGTATCAATTTTCATTTTAATTTTAGTTATTTGGACTTGGCGTGCTCTCGGTCATATTCGTGAAGTAAAATTATTAGGCTTTTTAGCAATGTTCTTCTTAATTCTCCAAGCGCTAATTGGCGCTGCCCAAGTTTTGTGGGGACAAGGCGACTTTATATTAGCATTGCATTTTGGTATTTCATTAATCTCTTTTGCTGCTGTTCTACTTCTTACTTTAATAGTATTTGAGGTCGACAAAAAATTTGATGCTGACCGCTTACACATGAGCAAGAAATTAAAAATACATACAATATGCGTTACTTTATATTCTTATATCGTTGTATATACTGGGGCTCTAGTGCGCCATACTGATGCAAGCCTTGTATGTCCGGATTGGCCATTCTGCCGCAATGATCAGCCACTTGCATTGCCTTACAATATGTACGAATGGATTCAAATGGGTCACCGTTTTGCAGTTTTACTATTTGTTATTTGGATAGCCTATATTGCCATCCATGTCATTAGAAACTATAAACAGCAACGCGTTATTTATTGGGGCTGGATTATTGCCCTTTCAATTGTTATTTTGCAAGTGATCGCCGGGATGCTAGTAGTACTTTTAAAACTGCAATTGTTTGTATCTTTAATGCATTCTTTATTGATTACCCTATTATTCGGATTATTATGTTATTTAATAATGATAGTTTCGAGGTCAAAGTAAAAAACAAAAATAGAATAGTAGAACAAATCAATTTCAAAACAAAAAGCGCAGCAAATTTGCTGCGCTTTTTATTATTATTACTCCAATTCTATTAATAAATCACCTGTTGAAATAGCATCGCCTGCTTTAGCATACACTTCTTTCACGATACCATCTTTTGGTGCTTGTACTGTCGTCTCCATTTTCATGGCTTCTGTAATTAATAAATGCTCACCACGTTTAACCGAGCT
Source organism: Solibacillus sp. FSL K6-4121 (assembly GCF_038002585.1). Classification (NCBI taxonomy): domain Bacteria; kingdom Bacillati; phylum Bacillota; class Bacilli; order Caryophanales; family Caryophanaceae; genus Solibacillus; species Solibacillus sp. FSL K6-4121. The sequence goes on along the minus strand of NZ_JBBOCS010000001.1, from coordinate 1,684,639 downwards.
TCCTTTATTCACCACAACTTTTAATACTGTTCCCGGCATTGTTGCACCTATTTGATTAGGATTAGAAGGATCAGCCTTCAACGCAATGCTGCCATCTACTTCAACTGTTAAATCCTGTATAACTAGTTCACGAGATTGACCGTTCATTTCAAAATAAAGAACGCGTGTACCATCATGTTGCGGCTCTCCGATCGAAACAAGTTTTATAATCAGCGTTTTTCCTTTTTCGATTTCTACTTCAATTTCTTCACCTAACCTTAAACCATATAGGAAAGTTGCTGTGTCGAGGACAGAAACATCACCGAATGATTCTACCGCCTGCATATATTGCTCAAACACTTTCGGATACAATGCATATGCAAGTACATCCTGTTTAGATGGTGTACGTTCGAACTTTTCTGTTAACTCTTCTGACAATTTATCAAAATCAACCGGTGGCAATAGCTCTCCTGGTCTTACTGTTATTGGTGTACGATCCTTTAATACAACTTGCTGAATTTCCTTTGGGAATCCTCCATGTGGTTGACCTAAATATCCTTGGAAAAATTCAATTACTGATTCAGGGAAGTCGATCGTTTGCCCACGCTCAACAATATTGTCTTCTGTTAAATCGTTTTGCACCATGAATAAGGCCATATCGCCCACAACTTTTGAAGAAGGCGTTACTTTCACAATATCTCCAAACATTAAATTTACGCGTGAATACATCGATTTCACTTCATCCCAACGGTCACCCAATCCTACAGCTTTCGCTTGCTGCTGCAAATTGCTGTATTGGCCACCTGGCATTTCATGGACATAAATTTCAGAATGTGGTGCATTCATACCGCTTTCAAAGTCAACGTAGTATTTACGTACATCTTCCCAATAATATGATAGCTTTTCCAAGCTTTCAATGTCGGCTCTTACATTTCGATCTGAGCCTTTCATCGCATAGTATAAAGAATTGGCACTTGGCTGTGATGTTAAACCAGCCATTGAGCCTAATGCTGTATCTATAATATCTACGCCTGCTTCGATTGCTTTTGCATATAAATAAATTCCGTTCCCGCTCGTATCATGAGTATGCAAATGGATCGGCAGACTTGTAGCCTCTTTAAGCTCTGAAATTAAGCGATATGCTGCTTGCGGTTTAAGTAAGCCTGCCATATCTTTAATTGCTAAAATATGTGCACCTGTTGCTTCGAGCTCTTTTGCCATATCTTTATAATATTGAACTGTGTATTTTGCACGTGAATCATCTAAAATGTCTCCAGTATAACAAATCGCCGCTTCTGCAACTTTTCCGCTATTACGCACTTCATCAATTGCTACTTCCATTCCTTTAATCCAGTTAAGTGAATCGAAAATACGGAAAACATCCACTCCAGAAGTTGCTGACTCCTGAATAAATTCGCGGATTAAGTTATCCGGGTAATTCGTATACCCTACTGCATTGGCTCCACGCAATAACATTTGGAATAAAACGTTCGGTACTTTTTTACGTAACTTTTCCAAGCGGTCCCATGGGTTTTCGCTTAAGAAGCGATATGCTACATCAAATGTTGCGCCACCCCACATTTCAAGCGAGAAATAGTTATGCATTAAACGTGATGTTTCATCCGCAATTTCAAGCATATCCTGGGAACGTACACGTGTAGCAAGCAGTGACTGATGTGCATCACGGAAAGTTGTATCTGTTAATAGTACATCTTCCTGCTCTTTAATCCATTTTACAAGTCCATCCGCGCCATGCGAATCCAAAATTTGTTTTGTTCCTGAAGGTGAAGGAATTAAAATATCCACTTTCGGCTTTTCTGGCTGTACAAATATTGGCTTCGTACGTTTCTCAACGCCTGGGAAACCATTCAAAGTTACATTACCGATATAGTTTAATAGTTTTGTTCCACGGTCTTTGCGTTCCGGGAATTCAAATAATTCAGGCGTTGTATCTATAAAGCTCGTATCAAATTCTCCTGATAAAAATTTATTGTGCAATACTACATTGCCTAAAAAAGGAATATTTGTCTTAACCCCACGAATACGGAATTCGCGCAAGTTACGGTCCATTTTTGCTGCCGCTTCTTCAAACGTCATACCCCACGTTGAAATTTTGACCAACAATGAATCGTAGTAAGGTGTTACAACAGCACCTTGGAAACCATTCCCTGCATCTAAACGTACACCAAAACCACCGCTTGAACGATATACCATCAACTTACCTGTATCTGGCATAAAGTTGTTTGCCGGATCTTCTGTTGTTACACGAGATTGTATCGCATATCCGAAAAGTGGAATTTTATTTTGAGCAGGTACACCAACCTCCTTCGAGTGAAGGTCACGGCCCTCTGCTACTTTAATTTGAGCATGGACAATATCAATTCCGGTAATCATTTCTGTAATTGTATGTTCAACTTGAATTCGCGGATTTACTTCTATGAAATAAAATTTATCATCCGCCACTAAAAACTCAACAGTACCTGCATTAATATAATTTACATTTTCCATTAATTTAACGGCTGCTTCGCAAATCTCATTGCGCAAATGTTCAGAAATTGAATTAGACGGTGCGATTTCAACGACCTTTTGATGACGTCGTTGAATCGAGCAGTCCCGTTCATATAAATGTACAATATTACCGTGTGTATCACCGATAATTTGCACTTCAATATGTTTCGGCTTAATAATGGCCTTTTCTACGTATACTTCATCCGAGCCGAATGCTGCTTTTGCTTCTGATTTCGCTCGTTCATATGAAGATTGAAGCTCTTCTTTCGAGTTTACTAAACGCATACCTCGTCCGCCGCCGCCAAGAGCTGCTTTAATCATGATAGGGAAGCCATAATTTTCACTGAATTTCTCGACTTCCTGTAAACTATCTACGGGTCCATCTGTACCTGGGATAACAGGAATATCAGCCAAAATTGCTTGTTCACGTGCTTTCACTTTATCCCCAAACATATCAAGATGTGCAGAAGTAGGACCAATAAATTGAATACCTTCTTCTTCACAACGTCGAGCAAATACGACATTTTCCGATAAAAAGCCGTACCCCGGATGAATTGCATCGACATTTGCATCTTTGGCAATTTTCAGGATGCTTTCAATATCCAAATATGCATCAATCGGCTTTTTCCCCATACCGACAAGATAAGCTTCATCCGCTTTATAACGGTGATACGAACCACTATCTTCACGTGAATAAATCGCTACCGTCTTAATATGTAATTCATTACATGCTCGTAAAATACGAATGGCTATTTCGCCTCGGTTTGCAACTAGAATCTTTTTAATCGACTTCATTTCTCCTCGTCCCCCAATTACTTTCTTTTTTCCAATTTGTGATGTGTGGAGACATTTATAAGTATCCCCATTGCTATTGAAAGCAATAATATAGAAGTACCGCCATAGCTAATAAAAGGAAGCGTTACTCCGGTTAACGGGATAAGTCCCGATAATCCACCTAAATTAACAAAAGTTTGTAATCCTATCCATGTAGAAATGCCCGCCGCTAACATTCTTGCAAGCGGATCCTTTGTTGCCATCGCAATATAGTAACCGCGCAAAACAATAAAGCCTAATCCAATTATAACAATTGAAACACCAAAAATCCCTAATTCCTCGGCAATGATCGCCATTATAAAATCGGTTTGAGGTTCCGGTACATACCCTAGCTTTTGAATCGATTGCCCGAGCCCACGTCCTTCCAAGCCTCCTGCACCAATTGCATAATAGCCGTTCACAACATGATATCCTGAATTGAGCGGATCGCTGAAAGGATCTAAAAAGGAAGTAATACGACCTCTACGACTCGCATTGAAAACGGTGTCCCATTTAAAGATTAAAATTCCGATTATTCCGACAACACCCAATGCCGATAATAATCCAAAAATTTTCCCGAGCGTCTTCCCCTTAAGACCGCTTGTAATAACAACAACAAGTGCAATGGCGACAATGATGACCAGTGCGCCTAAATCGGTTTCAAAACCAACAACAAGTACGATAAATAGCCACATGCCCAATGGATACGACACATCATCAAATGTAAGTAGCTGCATCGAACCACGGTTCACACTTTTACGGTAAAAAGTTCCAGCAAAGAAAATAATAATAAAGAGTTTGGCAAATTCGGATGGTTGGAAATTCATAAGGCCGAACATGTTAATCCAACTTCTTGAACCGTTAACACTATTGCCGGCAATTATAAGCCATAACTCTAGTATAAACATAACTGCCAGCAAAAATCCTAATATAGATTTATCGGATAACCTTTTATAGGGCATAATGACAGCGACCGTAAATAAAATTAACGATAAAACTATATTAACGAGTTGGCGATTATAATAATGATTAGGGTTTGCTTCATAATGAATAATAGAAACCCAAATACTTGAACTATAAATCATAACAAGTCCAAATAACATTAACAAAATATAAACGAACAACAACCCATAATCAAAATTGCGAAAATAATTTTTAAAATAATGCTTCATGTTATAAACCTCTTCTTTGAAAAAAAAACTCAAACCGCAATGTAGCGTTTGAGTTTTCTTTTATTTGTCTGTATACGCATCATGTAATAAAGAAAGCTCTTTCTCTAAAGAATCGAGAATTCTCTTTCCCTGTTCACGCTCAATTAGCCCGAGCCTTGCAGCAAATTCTATTTCACGCGATAAACCAAACATTTGTGTATCTAATACTTCTTCATATAACGGACAAGACGGCATAGTTAAATTATCCATTTGTACGCGAATTAATCGAGCAATTTTATCTGCATCCGCAGTTAACAACTCTAATGCTTTTTCCTGAAAGGAAGCTTGTGCTTTCGTATCCATGAGGACGCCCCCATCTATGATATTTCTTCGATTCTATCTTAGTAAAGTGTATCTTTTTACATTCAAAAATGCAAGTGTCTTTGTATGTTTTGCATTCAATTCAATTATATTTCTTTCTACCTGGAATAGCGTTATAATGATGAAGGAAAATAGTTTAGGGGGGACTTACAAATGGTCGAAACAATCATTCCTATAAAAGGTGCGGTCAAATTTCAATTGACGTTAGATCCTACCGTATGGATTTTTGATGATCGTAAACTGAATCTGAAAACATATTTTGCTTCGGAAAAAGTTGAAGAAGATAATGAAAAATACTTACGTGATATGGGTGCACACTGGTCACGCGAAATTATGGAAGGTGCTGTATTTCCGCCGACTTTAAAAACAGAGCGTAAATTTGATCGAAAAGGTATGCTTACTGGAACGTTCGGGATGGAAATTAAGCCATTTTTAAATAATGCACAAATTACAGATGGTGCAAACGAAGTCGTTTTCGAGTGTACGACAGATGAAGAGTTTGTTTTCCCATTGCAACAGGCTGAAAACTTTATTTTTAAATTTAGCCAGGACGGGAAACCACTTAACGAGGACGGTCCTGTACATGTAATTTTTGCAGATGGTTCGAATGTTGAAAATCCAATAAAAAATGTGCGTGCGATTCGTATTCAATAGGAGGAATTCGTGATGCGTGTAAAATGTGTCATTTGTGATACACTACATGATTTGCCAAACGATCTACCTTTAGCTAAAAAATTGCGAAATCGCCCTATTCATACGTTTATGTGTCCACCATGCTCAGAACGCATAACGGATAATACACAGAAACGGATTGAAACAGGAAATTTCCGTTTCTTCAGAACATCTTCTAAATTTGATGAAGAATTTTAAAGAGTCGGGAACAAAACAAAAAATATCAATTTTCTCTTCATGAGAAAATTGATATTTTTTTATCTTTTATAATTAAAATTTAAATGACTGATTGTGGAACTTGAAATCGATAAAGCTTTGCGCATTGATTTTGCTTAACTGAAAGAAATTGGTTACTTCTGTTTTTACCCCTTCAAATACACGTTCTTCATCAACAACATATGCCTCTATCGAAACTGCAATTTCACCAAATTGAGCTTTTAATGCAGCTGCAATCTGCTTAGCTGTATCTTCTGAAATATCTTCATCCACCACTAAATGGACTGTTGCTTTTTCGACATTTACTTCTTCCAAAGTCGCTTCTTCTTTCAAGCCATCCTGGAATACATTGGACATAACTAAAATATCTTGTCCCACAATCGGTTGAATCAGTTCGTTAACCTGAATGTTAACATTTTCAGCAAAGTATTCGCCAAAATATTCGCCGTCTTTTGCTTCAAAATCATATACTGTTTTTGTCGTTTCCGATTGGACGGTAATTTCAAAATCATCGCCAATAGCAGGTGCTGTCGATTTTGTTACGACAAATTGATCATTATAAATATCGCTTAGTTCCGCTGCCGCATTATCCTCGTTTTTTGCTGTAAGTACAGCAGGTACGAATATAATACATGATATAATAACTAGCGCTATAGCGACTGTAATAATCACTTGTTTTTTAGTAAAATTCATTTTTCACTACTCCATTTAATTTATTATCCCCATTAGTGAATTATAGCGTTTTCATTGTAGCTGTTTCAAATAAACACACTTATAAATAAAGAGGTGTGTTAAATTAACACACCTCAATAAAATATTAGTTAGCCTGCTTTGCTTCTTCTCGTTTTTCGCGCCATAAGCGTGATTTATAAACAATTAAAATCAATGCAGCAACAATTAAACCTTCAATCATTGGTAGGAATAACGCTAGAAAAGTTAATATTATACATCCGATAAACAGGAACGCATAAATAACGATATTTCTTCCTAATGTTAGTTTTTTTGCAAAGCCTAGTTTATAAACTATTGCCGACATAAGGAACACGAGAATAAATGTTACATAACCAGCCATGTCGTAGTTTGGTAAATTTTGATATAAATAACTTGTAATCCCTGACATACGATTAAAGACATATTCATTTTCACTACTAGATACAGATGCTAGTAATACTAAATTTAAATAGCTACTTAACACAGCCAACATCATTCAACCTTCCTTATTGACGCCAATTAAGCTTCTAACTCAGCGTTCTTTTTCTTTTTAGCAACACGTTCACGTTCACCTTTATCAAGGATCTGTTTACGTAAACGGATTGATTCTGGAGTTACTTCTAAATACTCATCATCACCTAAGTATTCTAGTGCTTCTTCAAGTGATAAAATACGAGGCTTTTTAATAACATTCGTTTGGTCTTTGTTCGCCGAACGGATATTTGTTTTTTGTTTTTGTTTTGTAATGTTTACAGTAATATCAGCATCACGTGTATTTTCACCAACGATCATACCTTCGTATACTTCAGTACCTGGCTCAATGAATAATGTACCGCGATCTTCTACACCCATCATACCGTAAGTTGTTGCTTTACCGTTTTCCATAGATACTAATACACCTTGGTGACGGCCGCCAACTTTACCCGCTACTACTGGAGCATAGTGATCGAATGTATGGTTCATCATACCGAAACCTTTTGTGATAGACATGAACTCAGTTGTATAACCGATTAAACCACGTGCTGGTACGTTAAAGATTAAACGAACTTGTCCTGATCCGTTGTTTATCATATCTAACATTTCACCTTTACGAGTACCGATTGATTCAATAATAGAACCTACAGAATCTTCTGGTACGTCGATTTGAACGCGTTCGATCGGCTCAGATTTTACGCCATCGATGTTACGGATGATTACTTGTGGTTTAGATACTTGTAGCTCATAACCTTCACGACGCATGTTTTCAATTAAGATCGATAAGTGAAGCTCACCACGACCAGAAACTGTCCATGCATCTGGAGAATCTGTATCTTCTACACGTAAAGATACGTCTGTTTGTAATTGTGCAAGTAAACGCTCTTCAATTTTACGAGAAGTTACCCATTTCCCTTCGCGACCTGCGAATGGTGAGTTGTTTACTAAGAATGTCATTTGTAATGTTGGCTCATCAATACGTAATGGTGTTAACGCTTCTTGATGATCAATTGGACAAACTGTTTCACCAACGTTAATATCTTCCATTCCTGATACTGCGATTAAATCACCAGCAATTGCTGTTTCGATTTCTTCACGTTTAAGACCGAAGAAACCAAAGATTTTTGTAACACGGAAGTTTTTCACTGTGCCATCTAATTTCATAAGAGAAACTTGTTGACCTACAGAAATTTTACCGCGGAATACGCGACCGATACCGATACGACCAACGAAGTCATTATAGTCAAGTAATGCTACTTGGAATTGTAAAGGCTCGTCCGAGTTATCAATTGGTGCTGGAATTGATTCAATGATTTTCTCGAATAGGCAAGTCATGTTTTCTTCTTGATTTGCTGGGTCTGGATCTAAAGATGCTGTACCATTTACACCAGAAGCATAAACAACTGGGAAATCTAATTGATCTTCATCTGCACCTAGCTCGATTAATAACTCTAATACTTCATCTACTACTTCTAGTGGACGAGCTGAGTCTTTATCTACTTTGTTTACTACAACGATTGGTGTTAAGCGTTGTTCTAACGCTTTCTTTAATACAAAACGTGTTTGAGGCATACAACCCTCATACGCATCGACAACTAAACAAACGCCATCTACCATTTTTAAGATACGTTCTACTTCTCCACCGAAGTCTGCGTGTCCAGGCGTATCAAGGATGTTGATACGAGTACCGTTATAATCTACTGCTGTATTTTTAGCTAAAATTGTTATTCCACGTTCACGCTCTATATCACCAGAGTCCATTGCACGTTCTTCTACACGTTCATTTGAACGGAAAGTACCTGATTGCTTTAATAATTGGTCTACTAACGTTGTTTTACCATGGTCAACGTGAGCAATAATTGCGATATTACGAATATCTTGACGTAAATTTGTCATTATTCCACTCCATATTCTTTTTTCAATTGTTTAACTGTGATATTATAGCACATGAAAGATTAAATGTCTTTTCACAATAATTAATATCATTTTTTAGTCACATATTATAGATGTCCGGAGGCAGGAAATATGAATAAAGCAAAATTTGTCATGTTTATTTATGCATTGGCAGCAATCCTATCAATGATTAGTATCGGATTTGCCTTTTCACTAGTATTTATGACTGGCGATGAGTATGAAACAATTGGTTGGATCGGCGTTGTTGTAGGTATTGTCGTTATGTGCGCAATCTTTGGAATGGCATTTAAAACAAAACGTAAATTTAGAGACCAAGGCTTACTCTAAATGTATAAAACTTCGGTGCGTATACGCACCGAAGTTTTTATTTTTTTTCCTCGATATACTTGTCTAAAATTAATTGATGGATGGTAGGGTTTGCAATTATAAATGTATCCATTGATAAAAAATCGAAATCTTTCCCATTAAAGTTTGTTGCAATAGCTCCTACTTCTTTGGCAATAATGACCCCACCGCCAATATCCCACGGCGCCAAACGCATTGAGATATAGGCATCCAGCTTCCCGCTCACGACAAAAGCTATTTCCATCGCCGCAGAACCATAAGAACGGGTGCCACGTACTGTTCGGACTAATTCTGTTATTTTCTCATGGTTAATGCGATCATTCGGTGTTACCCAACTTGCATTGATACCGATAACAGCTTGTTCAATTTTCACCGGTTGAAGTTTACGGAGAGGAGAATCGTTATACCATGCACCTACCCCTGAAATAGCATTAAATAAATCTTCGCGCATTACATCAAATATGTAACCTAAAACTCCAACACCATCCACATAAATGCCAATCGTAATCATGAAATGGCGATGTTGCTTAACAAAATTCATCGTGCCGTCAATTGGATCAATAATCCATACGACCCCTTCCAGACTTTCTACTTTTTCGCCCATACCTTCTTCACCTAAAATACGATGGTCCGGATTAAAAGCCTTTATTTTTTCGATAAAAAACAACTCTGTTTCCCGGTCAATATTCGTCACTAAATCATTGGGACTAGATTTTGTTTCAATTTCAATATCGTATGAAAATGCTGCACGGATATTTCGCCCCGCTTCAAAAATAATTTTTTTCGCAAATTCATCTAGCTGTTTTACATCCATCGTTCATCCACCTTCCGACAACCATTGCTATTTTTAATATGTAATATATGGTACTTTTTTTAATAACTTCATTATAACAAAAAATCACTTGCTATCTAACTTTGGCAAGTGATTTTTTATTTTGGAAACATTTTTTTGTTACGCATATACATGTAGACCTTTTAATTCCTCTTGAATTTCTGTTAAACGTTTTTTGGATTTTTCGATTTCAGATTGATTTTTATCATTCATAGCTGCATAAAGTGTTGCTAGCTCATAATCCATTTCCAACATTAAAATCTCTTCATATTGCTTTTCAATATCGACTTTGCGTATAATTTTAATCATCTGTTTCATAAAAATCACTTCCTCATCATATTATTTAAACTTTTCCCTAACTTTTTATAAAAAGGATTTTGGATACCATGACTAATTGCTTATAATAATATCCTCACCATTTGTAAAATATAACGGTGTAAAGTTTCTATTAACAGATTTTTTCCCAAAAAGTTAATAAAATAAACATTAAATCGAAAGGATTTGAAAAATTTGAGTAATGTAAAATGGACTCCAGAAGACTTCCAAGTATTTGAAATTGACGGCTTAGATGATCGAATGGAAGCTTTAACAAATATAATCCGCCCAAAATTCCATGAGCTTTCGGAAATTTTCACCGGTTATTTCAGTACACAGACAGGAGAAGAATTCTTTGGTCATGTTGCAAAACATGCACGCCGTACTGTTAACCCGCCAAAAGATTCATGGGTAGCATTCGCTCCTTATAAGCGTGGCTATAAATCTTTACCGCATTTCCAGATTGGACTGTGGGGTACACATCTTTTCATCGTTGTTGCGGTTATTTATGAAGCACCGCAAAAGCACGAAATGGCACAGCGTTTATTAGCTAATATTAATGCAATTAAAAGCTTATCAAATGACTACGTGATTTCCGGTGATCATATGCAGCCGGATGCATTCCCTTTAAAAGAAGCACGTGATGAAAAGCTTGAGCAGCTCCTTGTACGTCTGCGGGATGTAAAAAAGGGTGAATTCCTAGTTGGTCGACATATTCCTGCCAATGAGGCTATTCAAATGTCTGCAGAGCATTTTTTACAACTAGCAGAAAAGACATTTGATGAACTTCTCCCAATTTATGAAATCATCCAAGGTAGCAATTAACCATTTATTATTAATATGTACAAAAGACTGCTAAACATTCCAATAATCTAAAATAAATTTCAAAAAAATTCACAACCTAAAAAAAGAGAAATGGCACGGTTAAAGTGCCATTTCTCTTTTTTCGTAAGTTGAAACAAACAAACTATGCTCCACCTTAACTTTCTTATTTCATTTTTACAATTTGTCCATCAGCCAGTTCCTTTGCCAGCTTTACAACACGGAATGGTACGTAAGTGCTCGCTTGTTCAAAATCACGGCAAATTGTCTTTTCTTCCGCTTGTGATGGAACAACTTCTTTAAAGCGTTTATAACGTGACATCACGTTTTCACGCTTTACGCCTTTTTCGTATGCCATTTCCACTACTTCAAAAAAGCGTACGACATCGACCATTTCTTCTGTAGTCCAATCTGTTGACAATGGGTATGAATATTCCATAAATTATTACCTGCCTTTAATTATTGCTGCCCCCATTTTAAACGGATTTCTTCTGCTTGTACAACCATACGCTGAATTAATTCCTCAACTGTTGGAATATCATTTATCAAACCTGTTACTTGACCTGCCCATCCATATCCATTTGCTGAATCACCATCGTATATAAACTTTTTATTCGCTTCTCCACTAATATAATTTTTTAAAGCTTCGTAAGTTGGAGAATGTTGTTCAATTCCCAAAATTTGATCTGTAAATTCATTGCGGATTACTCTGGCCGGTGCACCAATCGAACGTTTTATAATTGCCGTATCCGTTTCTTCACTTTCAATTAGTGCCTGCTTGTATGCCATTGAAGCATGAACACATTCTTTAGTAGCTATAAAACGGGTTCCCATTTCAATACCCTCTGCACCGAGTGCATGAGCTGCTATCCACCCTCGACCGTCTCCAATGCCTCCAGAAGCTATGACAGGAATTGATACACTATCCACTACCTGAGGTACCAATACCATCGTTCCTACGTCGTCTCGCCCTAAATGACCGCCACCTTCTTGTCCAACAACCATAACAGCATCCGCTCCGAGCTGCTCTGCTTTTTGCGCTTGACGCTTTGCTGCTACCAATACTAGTTTTTTACAAGATGCATCTTTTAATATATCAAAAATAGGCGCTGGATTGCCTCCTGTAATCGTTACTACAGGTACGTCCATTTCAGCAGCGACTTCTACCATTCTTTCATATCCTTTTCCATGCATGCCTATTGCAAAATTTACTCCAAATGGTTTATTTGTCATTTCTTTCACTTTTTTTATTTCTTCCTTTAAAGCATCCGGCGACGATAAACTCATTGCTGTAATTTGCCCTAATGCACCTGCATTAGAAACAGCTGCAGCAAGCTCTGAGTAAGCTAAATACGCAAGTCCACCTTGTATAATCGGATATTGAACCTGTAATAATTCTGTTACCTTTGTATGCCAATTCATAGCCATTCCTCCTAAAATAAGTGTTTTCATTTCAAGTATTCTAAATATTTATATAGTCAGCATCTTTAATAGGTGCTATAATTCACTTGTTTTAAAATTACAATATAGTGAGGTGGTACCTGCGTTGTCACAGTTAGAGACTCCTTTGTTTGATGCATTACTCAAGCATCGCAACAGACATCCTATTCAGTTCCATATTCCAGGTCATAAAAAAGGACAGGGAATGGATCCAGCTTACAGAGAATTTGTAGGCGACAACGTTTTATCAATTGATTTAATTAATATTGCTCCACTAGATGATTTACACGCTCCTAAAGGTGTGATTATGCAAGCACAAAACCTTGCTGCCCAAGCCTTTGGGGCTGACCATACATTCTTTTCCGTACAAGGTACTAGTGGCGCCATAATGACGATGATTTTAACCGTCGTAGGTCCAGGCGATAAAATAATAGTACCGCGGAATGTACATAAATCCATTATGTCAGCGATTGTTTTCGCGGGTGCTATCCCAATTTTTATCCATCCTGAAGTAGATAGTGAGCTTGGCATCTCCCATGGTATTTCACCTGAGTCAGTTGAGCGTGCACTATTGAAATATCCGGATGCTAAAGCAGTACTTGTTATTAACCCTACTTATTTTGGTTTTGTAGCAGATTTAAAACGTATTGTTGACATTGTTCACGCGAGAAACATTCCTGTAATTGTAGATGAAGCTCACGGCGTTCATATTAAGTTCCATGATGATTTACCCTTATCGGCAATGCAAGCAGGCGCAGATATGGCTGCAACGAGCACACATAAGTTAGGTGGTTCAATGACAGGTAGTTCAGTATTAAACGTTAGAGAGGGCCTTGTGTCCGCTAAACGTGTACAATCTGTATTTTCAATGTTAACAACTACATCTACTTCCTACCCTATGCTTGCTTCAATTGATACAGCTCGTCGTCAATTAGCTGTTAACGGGCAGAATTTGTTGGACGATGCGATTCGTTTGGCACAAGATGCGCGTAAACGCATCAATTCTATCCCGCATCTTCATTGTGTGGGGCGTGAGAAGCTCGGTACATCTGCAACTTACGATATGGATCCATTGAAACTATTAATAAGTGTAAAAGATTTAGGGATTACAGGTCATGTAGCTGAAGAATGGCTTCGAGTAAATGCCAATTTAGAAATCGAACTATCAGATCTATACAATATTCTATGTTTAGTTACGATTGGAGATTCTAAAAAAGAAATAAATTTACTTATAAATGCTCTAACACGTATGTCAAAAGCATTTGAATCAGAAGCTTCTATTACAGAGACAAATGTTCAAATTCCCGAAATCCCTGCTCTTGCCATGTCACCACGGGATGCTTTTTATGCACAAACAGAAAGCATACCGCTTGCACTTTCTGAAGGTTACATTTGTGCTGAGTTTATAATGGTATACCCACCAGGGATTCCTATTTTTATTCCCGGGGAAATCATTACGCAAAGTAATATTGATTTCATTAAGATGAATGTTGAAGCGGGTCTTCCTGTGCAAGGTCCTGAAGATAGTACGTTACAGAATATACGAGTTATAAAAGAGAGAAAAGCAATATATTAATATCATTACAGACGACTCATATGTCGTCTGTTTTTTAAATGAAGTAGATTGAAATGAGCGGTATTATAAATGCCCCTACAACAGCACTGAGCCCCATTGATAATGATCCTATAGACAAATCCTCTTCACTATATTCCTTTAGCTTTGTTAAGCCTACACCATGCGAAGCGCTTCCCATAGCAACTCCTCGGCTAATAGCTGTGTCAATATTAAATACTTTAAATAATATAGGTCCCAAAATAGCACCCGTAAAACCTGCTACCATAACCAACACTGCAGTTAGAGGTGGAATTCCTCCTATAAGTTCGCTTACTTGCATCGCAACTGGTGTCGTCAATGACTTAGGTAAAGAAGTATAGATAAAGGCTTTACTCGATCCAAACAGTAAAAGAAACGCTACAACACTTATAAGACCCGCTAACATTGCCACAATAATGCTAATTATAATTGAGTATTTATATTTGAAAATAATATCCCGTTGATTATAAAGCGGAAAGGCTAATGCTACCACTGCAGGACCGAGCATTTTTGATAGCCATTGACCGCCCTCCATATAAGTTTCGTACGGTATGTTAAAGATCAACAAAACCGCTACCGTAATGCAAGTAACAGTTAGAATAGGTAACAAAAAAGGATTGCCAATTTTCAAGTACAGTTTATTCAGTAAAACGAAAAGTAACACTGTACTACTTATGATAAATAGACTTAGTAGAACTTGCGGTAACATGTTCCCCCTCCTTTTTTTGCTTTTCTTTTTCTTCAATAATTCTACTAACTTTCCCTGTAATGACTAACGTTAATATTGTACTTATAATTACAGCCATTATGAGGAGCCCACCAGACACTGTAAGTAATTCTGGGTAGTTAATTACTGCAACAGTGGAAGGAATAAAAAATAATGTTAAAAATGCCAACATAAAACTAGCACCTTTTTGAATGAATTTCACATTCAATAATTTGAAATAAAGTGATAACCATAATAATACTAGTCCAACGATACTTCCCGGTATGATAATTCCAGTTATTGAAACTATGTATTCTCCTACTAAATAAAATAAAATGATGATACCTATTTGAGCAATTGTACGTATAATATCCACTTGAAAAACCCCCTTGCGCACACTTTCATTGTACGACTATTAGAAATTTCTGTCTATTTCATTCTCTTACTATAATATAAAATATTCTATTATTACTTTTGAATATATCCATCTATCTAGACAACAAAAAGGCTATGCAGTATTTTCAACTGCATAGCCTTTAATCATTATTATTTAGATACGATATGGATTGGGTTGCCTAATAATACTTCAGCAGCTTCCATCGTAATTTCACCTAAAGTTGGGTGAGCATGAATTGTTAATGCTACGTCTTCAGCTGTCATACCAGCTTCGATAGCAAGACCCATTTCAGCGATCATATCAGATGCTCCAGCACCGATGATTTGAGCACCTACAAGTAAGCCATCTTCTTTACGAGCAACTAATTTCACAAAGCCTTCTGTTTGGTTAAGTGCTAATGCACGACCGTTTGCAGCGAATGGGAATTTAGCAGCTTTCACTTCAAGACCTTCAGCTTTAGCTGTTTCTTCAGAGTATCCTACAGTTGCCATTTCTGGATCTGTGAAGCATACTGCTGGAATTGCTAAGTAGTCAACTACTGATGGTTCACCAGCAATTGCTTCTGCAGCAACTTTACCTTCATAAGAAGCTTTATGAGCAAGTTGTGGACCTGCAACGATATCACCGATTGCAAAGATGTTAGAAACTGAAGTACGACCTTGTTTGTCAACTTCCAATAAACCGCGCTCTGCGAATTTAACTCCCACTTCTTCTAAGCCCATTTCATCTGTATTCGGACGACGACCTACAGTTACTAAAACGTAATCTGCTTCAACTGTTTTCTCTTCGCCACCTGCTTCATAAGTAACTACAACGCCGTTTTCGTTTTCTTCAACGCCTTTAGCAGATGCGTTTACTACTACTTCAACGCCCTTTTTCTTAAGACCTTTTTTAACGATTTGCGTCATTTGTTTTTCGAAACCAGCTAATATATCTTTACCGCCTTCGATAATTGTTACTTGAGAACCTAAGTTAGCATAAGCTGAACCAAGCTCAGTTCCGATGTAACCGCCACCGATTACTACTAATTTACCTGGTACTTCAGGGAAAGATAATGCACCAGTTGAGCTTACTACGCGCTTTGTAAATTTGAATGTTGGGATTTCGATTGGACGAGATCCCGTTGCTAAAATTGCATTTTTGAATGTATATGTTTGGGCTTTATCGCCATCGATAACACGTACAGTGTTTGCATCTACGAAATATGCTTCACCTTTTACGATGTCTACTTTATTCCCTTTTAATAAACCTTCAACGCCGCCTACTAATTTTTTAACAACGCTGTCTTTAAATGCTTGTGCTTTAGACCAGTCAAGCTTTACTTCTGATGCAGTAACACCCATATCATCTGAATGTTGTGCATGCTCAAAGCGGTGACCTACTGAAATTAATGCTTTAGATGGGATACAGCCTACGTTTAAACAAACTCCACCTAATGCTCCACGTTCAACGATTGTAACTTTTTGACCTGTTTGTGCTGCACGAATTGCTGCAACATATCCACCAGGGCCAGAACCTACTACAAGAGTATCTAGTTCGATTGGAAAATCTCCTACTACCATTTTTTTACGCCTCCATTAATAATAGTTGCGGCTCACTTAATAAACGTTTTAAATGATTTAAAGCGTTTTGTGCAGTCGCACCATCGATCATACGATGATCAAAGCTCAATGATAATGCTAACACATGTGCTGCTACAATTTCACCATTTTTTATTACTGGTTTCTCTGAAATTCGACCAATTCCTAAAATCGCAACTTCAGGGTGATTGATTACTGGTGTAAACCATTGACCACCTGCAGAACCGATATTTGTAATGGATATTGAAGCACCTTTCATTTCATGAGATGCTAGCTTACCATCACGCGCTTTTACAGCCAGTTCATTAATTTCCTGTGACAGGCCAAAAACTGACTTACGATCAGCATGTTTAATAACCGGAACTAATAAACCTTTTTCTGTATCAGCAGCAATACCAATATTATAGTAATGTTTTTGAATAATTTCCTGTGTTGCGTCATCAAGTGATCGGTTGAATTCAGGATATTTACGCAAAGTCGAGATTAAAGCCTTCACAACGTACGGTAAATACGTTAATTTAACACCTTGCTCTGCTGCAATATCCTTGAATTGCTTACGGTGTGCAACAAGTTCTGTTACGTCTACTTCATCCATTAACGTTACGTGCGGAGCCGTATGTTTTGAATGAACCATCGCTTTTGCAATCGCTTTGCGCATACCACTCATTTTTTCACGTGTTTCAGGGAACTCACCTTCAAGTGCAACAGGAGCAGCTTGTTTTGTTTCTGCTTGTTTCTCTTCTCCTTGTGGCTGTTGAGTCTCTTTTACTTCTTCTGTTTCAGAAGCCGAATCTTGACCTCCGTTTAGGAAGCTCTCAATGTCTTCTTTTAATACACGGCCATTTTTGCCTGTACCTGAAACTTGTTGAATTTCGACACCTTTTTCACGAGCATACTTGCGAACAGAAGGCATAGCGATAATGCGTTTGCCTGAAGTTTCTGTTTCAGATGGCGATGCAGCTTTTTCTGTTTCAGCAGGAGCTTCCGGCTGAGCAGCATCTGCACTTTTATCTGTTTTAGTTTCTTCTTTTTTCACATCTTGACCAGCCTCAGCAGTAGATTGCACTTGTGCTTCTGTTTTATTCGATTCATTTGAATCGTGGTGGTCATCACCTTTTAATTTTAAGTCTTCATAGCCTGGAGCATCAAAGCGGATTAAGGCATCTCCGACAATGGCCACTGTACCTTCTTCAACTAAAATCTCTTCTACTGTACCTTCTACTGGTGATGGAATTTCCACGACCGCTTTATCATTTTGAACTTCAGCTAAAATATCATCTTCTTTGACTTGATCGCCGGCTTTAACGAACCATTTGACGATTTCACCTTCATGTATACCTTCTCCGATATCTGGTAATCGAAACGTAAATGCCATATTTCTCACCCTCAATTCTTAGAATGTTAAAACTTTCTTCGCTGTTTCCATTACATCTTTATATGTTGGTAACCATACACCCTCTGCTTGAGGGAATGAATAAATTGTATCCGGTGCAGCAACACGTAATACTGGAGCTTCTAATGAAAGGATTGCACGCTCTGTAATTTCTGCTACAACATTTGCTGCAATACCTGCTTGCTTTTGCGCCTCTTGAACGACGATTGCACGACCTGTTTTTTCAACAGAAGCGATAATTGTTTCAATATCTAAAGGCTGAATCGTACGTAAATCGATTACTTCTACCGAGTAGCCTTCCTTCTCAAGTTCTTCTGCTGCTTTTAAACTTTCGTGAACCATTAACCCATAAGCAATAATTGAAAGGTCTTTCCCTTCGCGTTTTACATCTGCTTTCCCAAGTTCAATTGTATATGACTCTTCCGGAACTTCTTCACGGAAAGAACGGTAAAGTTTTAAATGCTCTAAGAAAATAACTGGGTTATTATCACGAATTGATGCAATTAGTAAACCTTTTGCATCATACGGTGTTGATGGAATTACCACTTTTAAACCTGGTGATTGAGCCATTAAACCTTCTAAAGAATCCGAATGCATTTCCGGTGTATGTACACCACCGCCAAATGGAGAACGAATTGTTACAGGCGCATTATACGTACCACCGGAACGGTATTTCATACGAGCTAATTGACCACTAATTGAGTCCATTACTTCAAAAACGAAGCCGAAAAATTGAATTTCAGGCACTGGACGGTATCCAGTTAACGCTAAACCAATTGCTAAACCACCGATTCCTGATTCTGCAAGTGGCGTATCAAATACACGATCAACGCCAAATTCTTTTTGAAGACCTTCTGTAGCACGGAAAACCCCGCCGTTTACACCAACGTCTTCACCGAATACTAAAACGTTTTCGTCATTTTTTAATTCGCAACGTAATGCATCTGTAATTGCTTGAATCATTGTCATTTGTGCCATGGCTTATTTCGACTCCTTCTCTTTATAAATCGCGTACTGTTCTTTTAAGTTTGCTGGCATTTCACCATCATACATATTATCCATTAACTCTGTTACCTTTTGTTTTGGAGCTTTATCTGCTTCTTTAATTGCTTCTTTAATTTCTTCTTTTGCACGCTCTATTACTTCTTCTTCTTTCTTCTCATCCCATAAACCTTTAGCTTCAAGGTATTTACGGAAGCGTACTAATGGATCTTTTGCTGCCCATTCATTATCAGTATCAGTAGTACGATAACGCGTTGGGTCATCTCCTGCCATTGTATGTGGACCATATCGGTAACACATTGTTTCAATAAGTGTTGGACCTTCACCGCGAATTGCACGATCACGGGCGTCCTTAGTCGCTGCATAAACAGCTAACGGATCCATTCCGTCCACTAATATAGATGGAATGCCGGCTGCTATACCTTTTTGCGCGATTGTTTTTGCTGCAGTCTGTAATTCACGTGGTGTTGAAATTGCGAATTGGTTGTTTTGCACGATGAAGATAGCTGGTGATTTGAATGCACCTGCAAAGTTAATTCCTTCATAGAAATCACCTTGTGAAGAACCACCATCTCCTGTATATGTGATTGCAACCGTTTTTGAACCGCGCTTTTGTAAACCAAGTGCCACACCTGCCGTCTGAATATATTGTGCACCGATAATAATTTGCGGCGCCAATATATTTACCCCTTCCGGAACTTGGTTTCCGATAAAGTGACCGCGGCTGAATAGGAATGCTTTCCACAATGGTAAACCATGCATAACAATTTGAGGTACATCACGGTAACCAGGTAAAATCCAGTCTTCTTTTTCCAATGCATATTGGGAAGCAAGCTGTGATGCTTCTTGACCAGCAGTAGGTGCGTAGAAGCCTAAGCGTCCTTGTCGGTTTAATGAAATTGAACGTTGATCTAAAATACGGACATAAACCATACGACTCATTAACTCAACTAATTGCTCATCCTTTAAATCCGGCATAGCTGCTTCGTTTACAATTTCACCTTGCTCATTCAATACTTGGAACATTTCGAACTTGCTTTCAATTTCCTGTAACGTTCCAGCTGGGTCCAATTGATTCATCATTTTATCTGCCATTGTTTACATCCCCTTTAAACTGTATTAAAAAATTCATTATTTTCACTAGTACAATATAACTCTACCCCGAGTATAATGAATAAAAATCTATCGGTCAATCATTGTTTACCATCTTTATTAAAGATTTTTCATAATTAACTTCAAATTGATACAGTTACATCACCTGTATCACAAAATTCCAATCGCTGTACTATAATAGAAAATTTTAAAACATTCTATTATTATTCAGTTAATAGCACTTCAACAATATTTATTCCCTTAATTCGAATTCTTAAATCGGAAATCCCGAAGTTTTTTGTACTTCCCTTATCAAGAGTCGTGTATACTTATTCCAATAAGTTTTTACTGAAAGGAAGTTTCACATGATTTTAATGGAACACATTATTCGTGAGGGCCATCCCACATTACGAACACGCGCAGAGGAGGTTTCCTTTCCGTTGTCTGCGGAAGACCGCAAACTTGCAGAGGATCTGTTGCAGTATTTAATTAATAGCCAAGATCCTGAGATTGCCGAAAAGTATAATCTACGAGGGGGCATTGGCTTGGCTGCTAACCAAGTAAACAGCTTAAAGCGGATGTTTGCCCTGCATTTGGAAAACGAAGATGGTGAGTTATTAAGCTTTGTTGCCGTCAACCCTAGAATTGTGAGTCATTCTGTCGAGCAGACTTATATAACGAGTGGTGAAGGATGCCTATCTGTAGATCGCGCTGTTCCAGGCTATGTTCCTCGTTATGCGCGGATCACAGTTAAATTTATGACTGTGGACGGAGAAGAAAAGAAAATGCGTTTATCAGGACTTCCTGCTATCGCCTTTCAACATGAGCTTGACCATTTAAACGGTATCATGTTTTACGATCGAATAAACGAAAAAGACCCATTTGAGGTAATTGAAAATAGCATTCCATTTGGTAGAGAATAATACTAAAAAACGCGTGTGAAATAAATATTCACACGCGTTAGACTGTAGACAAACTTGAAGAAATTCGAGTTTGTCTACAGTTTTTTATTCTAAAATAAAGTTTACCGGTGAATACCGTGGGATTTCTTCAAATGAATGAACGAAATCAATTTCTTTTCCTTATATTAGTTTAAGTTTTTCCATCGCCAGAGCCAGACCATCTTCATCTACGTGCGCTGTTATCATTGACGCTGC
The DNA here is from genome assembly GCF_038002585.1 of Solibacillus sp. FSL K6-4121. Taxonomy (NCBI): domain Bacteria; kingdom Bacillati; phylum Bacillota; class Bacilli; order Caryophanales; family Caryophanaceae; genus Solibacillus; species Solibacillus sp. FSL K6-4121. Next base: position 1,663,145 of record NZ_JBBOCS010000001.1, on the reverse strand, counting down.
TTCCTTCGCCTTTTTATGGCCATTTCCCATTGCCACACTGTGAGGGAATTCCGATAGCATTTCGATATCATTAAGCCCATCCCCAAAGGTAACGATCTGTTCATCTGAATAACCCGTATACTCCAGCAATTTTTTTATACCGTTCGCTTTCGATCCCCCTTTTGGCAACATATCGCATGATTGCGGATGCCAACGGACGAATTGCACTTCAGGAAACTGCTGTTCATAAATTGGCTGTTCCTGTTCATTTATAAAAATTAATGTTTGATACACCGGCGTATGCAAATAATAGTTCGCATCGACTTGCGGGTATGGAAAATAAAGTGTAGCCAGGCTTCGTTCAATACTCTCATAATCCCCTGCCGAGGCAATCATTTCTTTTTCATTAAGGAAAACGAATGGATGATTCCTTTGTGATCCGAATTTTAAAATAGCCGATAACGTTTCATTTGGAATTTGGTCGGTATAAATAACTTCCCCTTTATAAACGACATATTGACCATTGAACGTCACATATGTATCAATCTCAAGTTCCTCCAAAACTTCTTTTATCATAAATGGGGCACGACCTGTTGCAATCGCAATTTCATGCCCCTTTTCACGCGCTTTAAAAATCGCTTCTTTTGCGGAATTCGGCAATTTTTTATCTGAATCGTACAATGTTCCATCTACATCAAAAAATAATAATCTTTTCAACTTAAATTCTCCTTTATTTTCAAAGACTCTTTACAGAAATCTGAATATTTAGTATAATGAGAGCGAGGAGTGATGACCTATGTTAAAACGTCTCAAACAGAAATGGCGGAAACGATTAAAAGGCATCCTCGGTAAAAAATTAATTGCCTAAACACTTCATTGATTGGTGCGCCCTATTTAAGGACGTACCATTTTTTAGTTTTTATTCAATCGTTATGTTCATGTATTTGATGGGCTTTTCTTTATTTTAAAGGACTCCCATGATAATATAAAGGAAATGCATTTTTCTACTTATTAGAAATGCAGTAATAATGTTCGTAATTAAAGGAGAGTAACTATGATTTACAAAGTTTATTATCAAGAAAACATCACTGAGATTCCAGTTCGCGAAAACACAAAAACTCTTTATTTAGAGGCGTCATCTGAACGTGAAGTACGTCACTATTTAAAAGACCGTAACTACAATATTGAACTTGTTCAACTTCTAGAAGGCAACTATTTAGAATACGAACAAAATAGCCCTAATTTCCGTCTGGAGAACGCTTAATTGTTATGAAATTCGTTAAGAATGATCAAGCGGCTGTATTCGCACTCGGCGGACTGGGCGAAATCGGCAAAAACACATATGCAGTACAATTCCAAGATGAAATCATTTTAATTGACGCAGGTATTAAATTCCCTGAGGACGACTTACTTGGAATTGACTACGTAATTCCAGACTATACGTACTTAGTTCGAAACGTAGACAAAATTAAAGGCTTATTTATCACACATGGCCACGAAGATCATATTGGCGGTATTCCTTATTTACTTCGTCAAGTTAATATCCCTGTTTATGGCGGAAAGCTTGCATTAGGACTGCTTCGCAACAAATTAGAAGAACACGGCTTATTACGTTCTACGAAATTAATCGAATTTAAAGAAGACGATGTTATTAAATTCCGTAAAACAGCCGTAAGTTTCTTCCGTACGACACATAGTATACCCGATGCATATGGTGTAGTGGTTAAAACACCACCAGGTAATATCGTGCATACAGGTGACTTTAAGTTTGACTTTACTCCAGTTGGCGAGCCTGCCAACTTAACAAAAATGGCCGAAATTGGCCGCGATGGTGTACTTTGTTTACTATCGGATAGTACAAATGCAGAAAAAACTGATTTTACAATGTCTGAACGTACAGTCGGGAAAAGTATTGATGAAATTTTCCGTAAAGTTGATGGTCGTATTATTTTTGCGACATTCGCTTCGAATATTCATCGCCTGCAGCAAGCGACAGATGCAGCTGTAAAGTATGGCCGTAAAATTGCCGTTTTCGGACGTTCAATGGATAACGCTATAACTATCGGTCGTGAATTAGGCTATATTACTGCACCTAAAGAGACTTTTATTGATGTGCAAAGCTTAAATCGTTTACCTGCAAATGAAGTAATGATTTTATGTACAGGTTCTCAAGGTGAGCCAATGGCAGCTTTATCGCGTATTGCCAACGGAACACATCGTCAAATTCAAATTCAGCCTGGTGATACAGTTGTATTCTCTTCTTCACCAGTACCAGGAAATACGATGAGCGTAAACAAAATTATTAACTTATTATTCCGTGCCGGTGCAGAAGTTATCCACGGTGCATTAAATAATATTCATACTTCCGGTCATGGCTCACAGCAAGAACAAAAACTAATGCTACGTTTAATGAAACCGAAATTCTTTATGCCAATCCACGGTGAATACCGTATGTTAAAAATCCATACTGAATTGGCGGAAGCCTGTGAAGTACCACTGGAAAACTCATTCCTTATGGAAAATGGCGATGTATTGGCATTAAGTGCAAATGAAGCACATGTTGCCGGCCGTATTCCTTCAGGTGATGTGTATATTGACGGTAATGGTATTGGAGATATCGGAAATATTGTACTGCGAGATCGTCGTATCCTTTCTGAGGAAGGTTTAGTTATCGTTGTTGTAAGTGTTGATATGGCGAAAAACAAAATCGTTTCAGGTCCGGATATTATTTCTCGAGGATTTGTTTATATGCGTGAATCAGGCATGATGATTAACGAAGCACAGAAAATGTTGAATTATCATTTAAACAGCACAATTCAGGAAAAAGATACACAATGGAACGATTTGAAAAACGAAATAACGGACGTATTAGGTCCTTATTTATACGAAAAAACGAAACGCCGTCCTATGATTTTACCAATTATAATGGAAGTATAATTAAAATTGGTAAAGCCATTTAGGTAATTTCCCATAAAAATACCCGCCTACAATAAGTAAGCGGGTATTTTTTATTTTATTTTTATATTAGACATCGGCTACTTTTGAACAACTTTTTTCACAAAACGATTAATGTCTACGTCAGCGCCAATCATCAGCAAAACATCCCCTAATTGAATACGCTCTGTCGCTGCTGGAGAAATCATAATTTCATCTCCACGTGTAATGCCAACAATGTTGACACCGTATTTTGCACGAACGTCCAGTTCAATTAATGAATGGCCTGCAATCTTTTCATTCGCTTTGATTTCCATAATTGAGTGCTCACTGGAGATTTCCAAATAATCAAGTACACTATTTGACATCATATTATTTGCAATACGAATGCCCATATCCCGTTCTGGATGCACAACAAAATCTGCTCCAATTTTAAGCAAAACTTTTTCATGGTAATCATTTTGTGCTTTTACTGTAATTTGCGGAACACCTAGTTCTTTTAAAATAAGGGTTGTTAAAATGCTCGATTGGATATCTTCCCCAATTGCGACAATAACATGTTCGAAGTTCCAGAGCCCTAGTGATTTAATTGTTTCTTCCTCTGTCGTATCAGCTACTACCGCTTGAGTGGCAATACGGGCAAATTCATCGACACGTTCACTATCTGTATCAATTGCCATTACATTCGCTCCTTGTTTAACCAACTCGCGTACGATACTTCCTCCAAAGCGCCCTAGCCCTATTACTACAAATTCTTTTTTCATTGTATCTCCTCCGAACATCCAGTTGCCATTCATTTTAACTTATAAAAATGTATATTGTCATTAAATAATTCGCTCAATTTTTCCTTGGAGGGATTTAGTCGCTAGAGCTCCAGCGTGATAGAAGCGCAATTTCTGTTGTTGATCGAATAAATAGTAGGCTGGTACAATTTTATTTCCAAACCTATCGCTAATGATAAGTTCATTATCTAGGTGAATAGGATAATTTATACCTAATTCCTTTACTTTTCGTCTTACTAATTCAGAAGAAAAGTCGAGCTCTTCCCTAGGCATATGAATCGCTTGAATATTTAATCGGTCATTGAAAATATTACCAATAACATTCAATTTCTCTATAGATTGTTCACATTGCGAACAACTCATAGCCCAAAAATAAATTAATGTTGGCATATCCGATAGCTCTTTCAAATGTTTTTTATTAATAACTTTTGTTGCCCCGCTTAGCGAAGGCATTATTGTCCGAATTCTCAATCGCATCCTCCTCGCTGTAACATATGTAAAGGAGTTTTTTCTGTACCGAACAAATGTCCAGTAACTAAACAAATAATATCTTTCATTTCACAAATATACTTGAAAATCCCCGTATATTATGTATAATTATTATTATTTTCGTAAACTAAAAGTTTTGTAATAGTAAACTTCCTTACTGGATGTTTATCATATGTAAACAAAATTGGTTATGTATAAGGAGCGTGACTTGATGCAAATCGGTACGAAAATTAAAGCGTTACGCATAAAAAAAGGGCTGACCCAGGAAGAACTTGGAGAGCGCACTGATTTAACGAAAGGCTATATATCTCAATTAGAACGAGATTTAAATTCACCTTCAATTGAAACATTATTCAACTTATTGGAAGTTCTCGGGTGTTCACCACGGGACTTTTTTGATGATGAACAAAAAAACGAAAAAATTGTATTTACAAAAGATGATCAAACCAGTTTTACTGATCATGATAAAAAGTATGAAATTGAATGGCTCATTCCTACTTCGAATGAAAAAGAGATGGAACCGGTATTTATTACTCTCCATAAGAATGCAGAATTTAAAGCATTCGAACCGTCATTGGCGGAAACTTTCATTTATGTAGTTAAAGGGCGAATCCGTGTTGTTCTCGGAAACGAGGAATATATCGCAAGTGAAGGAAATGCTGTTTATTATGAAGCATCTTCCAACCATCAAATTTTTAATGCGCATAATGGAATAACAAAGTTACTCCTTGTCGCAACTCAATCTTACTTATAAATCAGGAGGCTACTTAAATGAATAACACGATTATTCGCTTTGAAAATGTTACAAAATCATATGATGACGGTACAGTTGTCTTAAAAAATATTAACTTCGAACTAGAGCGGGGTAAATTCTACACATTACTAGGTCCATCCGGATGTGGTAAAACAACTATTTTACGTATTATTGCTGGTTTTACTGATGCTTCAACAGGTGATGTATTTTTTAATGGAAAACGTATGAATGATGTACCGGCAAATGAACGCCAAGTAAATACTGTATTCCAGGATTATGCGCTTTTCCCTCACTTAAATGTGTTTGAAAATGTGGCATTTGGCTTACGTATTAAAAAAGTGAAAGAAGCAGAAATAAATGACCGCGTGCAAGAGGCATTAAAATTCGTCAATTTAGCAGGCTATGGCAACCGTGAAATTTCAGAAATGTCCGGTGGTCAACGTCAACGTGTCGCAATCGCCCGTGCCATCGTAAATGATCCGGAAGTTATTTTATTGGATGAGCCATTATCAGCACTCGATTTAAAATTACGTACAGAAATGCAGTATGAGTTACGTGAATTACAGCAGCGATTGGGCAAAACGTTCATTTTTGTTACACATGACCAAGAAGAAGCTTTGGCAATGAGTGATGAAATTTTTGTTCTTTCTAATGGGGAAATTAAACAATCAGGAACTCCAGTGGATATATATGATGAGCCAATTAACCGTTTTGTAGCAGACTTTATCGGAGAGTCCAACATTGTAGATGGATTAATGATTGAAGATTACAAAGTGCGATTCGCTGGAAAAGAGTTTGAGTGTGTAGACGGTGGGATGAAGCCAAACGAAAAGATTGACGTTGTTATTCGCCCTGAAGATTTGGAAATCACAACACCGGAAAACGGCAAATTAATTGTTACTGTTGATACTCAATTATTCCGAGGTGTTCATTACGAATTATCAACGTATGATCAAGACGGAAATGAATGGTTAGTCCACTCATTGAAAAAAGCGGATGTAGGAGCAGAAATTGGATTGGACTTTGATCCTGAAGCTATTCACGTTATGAGATTAAATGAGACAGAAGCGGACTTCGACAAACGTTTGGAAGCTTATGGGGACGAAGACTATGAATAAGACAGCAAAAGGCCCGTTAATTCCCTATATTTTTTGGATTTTATTATTCGTTATTGCACCAATTGCGTTAATCGTTTATTATTCTGTTCTTGATTTGAATGGTAACTTCACTTTAACCAACTACGCAAAATTCTTTACACCAGTTTATTTAAAAATGACATTGAGCAGCTTCTGGTATGCATTTCTGATTACGTTATTTACGTTATTATTTGCCTACCCTACTGCCTACTTATTAACAAAAACGAAACATAAGCAATTATGGCTTATGCTCATTATCATTCCATCTTGGATTAACCTACTCTTAAAAACTTATGCATTCATAGGTATTTTTGGTTTATACGGCCCAATTAATGCAATGATTGAAGTGTTTGGTTTTAATCCAAAGCAAATTTTATTTACAGACTTTAGTTTTGTTTTCGTATCGGTATATATTTTCATTCCATTTATGATAATTCCGATTTTCAATTCTTTAGACAAAATGAATCCATCTTTAATCTATGCCGCACGTGATTTAGGTGCATCCAGCTGGACAACCTTCCGCCGAGTTATTTTCCCATTAACAATTGATGGCGTAAAATCAGGTATTCAGGTTACCTTTATCCCAGCTTTATCTTTATTCATGATCACGCGTTTAATTGCCGGAAACCAAGTCATTACTTTAGGTACTGCCATTGAACAACAATTCCTTGTATCTCAAAACTGGGGAATGGGTTCTACAATTGCCGTATTCTTAATTCTATTTATGGTTCTTACAATGTTATTTACTAGACAAAAATCTAAAGGAGGACGCGTTTAATGAAAAAATTATCATCTATGTCGAAAATTTATTTAATTTTCGTATTCGCGGTCCTTTATGCTCCGATATTTTATTTAATTTTTTACTCATTCAATAGTGGTGGCAGTATGAATAATTTCGAATCGTTCACACTGGAGCATTACGCAGCAGTATTTGAGGATTCAAGATTAATCATTATTCTACTTAATACAGTGCTCGTTGCCCTTTTATCAGGCCTGATCGCAACAATAATCGGGACATTGGGCGCTATTGGCATTATTTCAATAAAGGATAAAAAAATGCGTAATACATTGCTTTCATTAAATAATGTCCTTATCGTTTCACCGGATGTTGTAATCGGTGCAAGCTTCCTTATTTTATTTACGATGATTGGTGTAAAGTTAGGGTTTGCCTCTGTACTAGTATCGCATGTTGCATTTAGTGTACCGATTGTAGTGCTCATGGTTTTACCAAAATTGCTTGAAATGAATACTTCATTAATTGATGCCGCAAGAGATTTAGGTGCGACAAAACGTGATGTATTAATGCGCGTTATTTTGCCGTATATATCTCCTGGTATTTTCGCAGGATTTTTTATGGCTTTAACATATTCACTTGATGATTTTGCAGTCACTTTCTTCGTTACAGGTAACGGGTTTAGTACATTGTCGGTAGAAATCTACTCAATGGCCCGCGCCGGAATTTCTTTAACAATCAATGCTATTTCAGGATTAGTATTTGCCGTAACAGTACTAATCGTTATCGGGTATTACTTCATTAATAAACGTTCAAAATCAATAGCAACGGGGGGACATCAATGAGAGACTTAATTCAAGCAACAGTTGCTATTGTCATTGCCTGTGCCCTTCTGTTTGTAGCAGTGGACCGGATGCAGTCTGCTGGATCTGCTGGAAGCAAGGACACATTAACAGTCTTTAACTGGGGCGAATATATCGATCCAGAGTTAATCGATAAATTTGAAGAAGAAACAGGTATTAAAGTAACATATGAAACATTTGATTCAAATGAAGCGATGTTAACAAAAGTACAGCAAGGAGGCTCTGCATATGATATTGCAGTTCCTTCTGAGTATACAATTGAATCGATGAAGGAAGATGGATTACTAATTCCAATCGATCATAGTTTAGTACCGAATTTACAAAATATTAACGAAGACTTTTTAGATTTACCGTTTGATCCAGCTAATGAATATTCGATCCCTTATTTCTGGGGAACGGTTGGAGTTGTATATAATCCTAATTTAATTGAAGACCATTTAACATTCGAATCTTGGGATGACCTATGGGACCCTTCACTGAAAAGAAAGATTTTCCTAGTGGATGGATCAAGGGAAGTAATCGGTATGGGGCTTAACTCAATCGGTCACTCCCTTAATGTGAAAGATGATGCATTACTGCGTGAAGCAACAGATAATTTAATTAAGCTTTCACCAAACATTAAAGCAATCATTGGTGATGAAATTACACCACTTATGATTAATAACGAAGCCGCAGTAGCACTTACCTTCTCGGGCCAAGCTGCTGATATGATGTGGGAAAATGAAGAATTGGAATTCGCTGTTCCACAGGAAGGTTCCAACTTATGGTTTGATAATATGGTTATCCCTAAAACTTCAAGAAATATTGAGGGTGCACATAAATTCATTAACTTTATGCTAGATGCAGAAAATGCTGCCCAAAATGCTGACTATGTTGGCTATTCAACACCAAATGAAGCAGCTTGGGACCTATTGGATGAAGAAGTGGTTAGTGATGAACGCTTCTACCCTTCACATGATCAACGTGAAAAGTTGGAAGTATATGAAAACCTAGGCCTTGAATGGCTCGGAAAATATAATGAATATTTCTTGGAATTTAAGATGAGTTTTTAATAAAAATTAAGGGCAGCCTTAAAAGTCGATTTTTTTCTGACTTTTCGGCTGCCCTATTTTTATAACTTATGTATAATCCTTTTATCTAGACAATCATTTTCTTCATCCCAAATCATATGAATCTCAAAAGTTCCTGGTTCGAAAAAGTAATCGAAACGAACCTGTATATCTTCCTGCATAGGGTAGTTTTTTGCTTCACGAATTTTCACCCATTCCAACGTTCCTTCATCACAATTTGTGAGCAGCTCCCCTGTAAAGTCATCCGTCCAATAATTATAAATAATAAAATGATCTTTTTTCACTTCATTTGTATAATGGGAAATGCCTTTAAATGTTAAGGAAAGTACATCCAGACCTGTCTCCTCTTTCACTTCACGGATTGCTCCTTGTGCAAATCCTTCTGGAAAGTCTATTTTGCCCCCCGGTGGTATGTAGCCTTTAAAATGATCATGCTGACGATTGAGCAATAATACTTTATCATCTTTTTGTATCATTACTACTGTCCAAAATTTATAATTCATATAAACAACCTCTCTTCATTATCTATCTACATTTTGGCAATATTCTTTTTAACTTTCAATATATAAATTCCTTCAAAGGAATGATGTAATTTATCGTGAAAGTTTGTACAATATGGTATGCTATTGGAAATATATATTTCTGCAACCGAAATATTTTAATGGAAGGCTGGCATTATATGACGCAACAATCTAATAAATTGGCACTTTATTTATTAATGTTTAATATGTTTATTACAATGGGTGGGATTGGCATTATTGTCCCTGTTATGCCGGCTTATTTGCAATTATTCGGTGTTGGCGGACAAGTCCTTGGATTTTTAATTGCAGGATTTGCACTTGCCCAATTTCTACTCTCTCCGATTGCTGGGGATTTATCGGATCGGCATGGACGAAAAATGTTTATCATAGGCGGATTAATCGTCTATGGCTGCGCTCAAATTCTATTTGGACTTGCCACTGAAGTATGGGTACTGTTTTTATCCCGCTTTTTAAGTGGTGCCGGCGCGGCGTTTATTATGCCTCCGATTATGGCCTTTGTAGCTGATATTACAACCCACGAAGAACGTGGAAAAGGAATGGGCATGATTGGAGCAGCCATGTCTTTAGGCTTTATGATTGGACCTGGTATTGGTGGATTTTTATCAAATGTAAATTTAACGTTTCCATTTTTCTTAGCGGGGGTTGTTGCATTTATTGCAGCCACTTTATCAGCTGTATATTTACCAAACATTAAAAATACCCATGCTGTTTTAGCTCCAAGAGAAAACTTATCAAAGCAATTAGTTAAATCAGTAAAGACCTCCTATTTCGTCTTTTTAATAGTCGTTTTTACATTTAGCTTTGGAATATCAAATTTCCAAGCGACCTTAACACTGTATTTAGATAATAAGTTTGGCTATACACCTAGTGAAATTGCGATAATATTAACTGTTGGCGGCTTTGCAGGTGTTGTATTGCAAATGTATGTTGTTAACAAATTATTTAAGCGTTTCGGGGAAGTAAAAGTTATTTTAGTAAACTTGCTCCTGGCCGCAGTGACTATGCTGCTGTTTATTTATATTAGTGGTTTCTTCATTATTTTAGTTGTTGCTACCTTATTCTCAATCGCTACAACCTTTATACGCCCAGCCGTTAATACGCTCATTTCAAAACTTGCAGGCAATGAACAAGGGTTTGCAGCTGGTATGAATAACGCGTACATGAGTCTAGGCAATATGTTTGGACCTGCACTTGCGGGCGTTCTTTTCGACTGGAATCGTGATTCTCCTTATATTTTAGGGGCAATCGTTTTAATTGGTTGCTTCATGCTCGCCTATTTGTGGACAGCAAAAAAAGCTCCGCATTTGCTGAAAGCCTCCTCATAAATTGAAAAAGGGATGACCAGGAAAAGTCCTGGCATCCCTTTTACTTTATTAAACTATTAACGTTGTCTCAAAAATTGCTCTACAAATTGACAATTAAGCGGAATTAATAATTCATCTGGTACCATCTTCGCATGATGAAGACCATACGATGAAGCTGCTCCTGTCCAAAACATTGCACCAGGTATATCCTTTATAAAATAACCAAAGTCCTCACCTGTCATTGCTGCAGGACATTCATATGCTATTGCACCATCGAATTGTTCGGCAAACTGCAACAGTGCGTTCGCACAGTCTGCATCATTGTTTACTTCATAATACATCGAGCCGTAATCAATCGAAACAGTACATTCGAATGCTGCTTCTATACCTGCACAAATCGCCTCAATACGTCGTTTCACTTCTGCCATAGCATCTGCATTCAACGTTCTGATCGTACCTTCCAACCGCGCATTTTCAGCAATTACATTCTGTACTGTACCGGCTGTCATTTTCCCTACGGTAATAACTGCACTATCCATCGGGTCGACATTACGGCTAATAACTGTTTGAAGCTGCAAAAGTAAATTCGCCGCTGCAATGGTCATATCCCTTGTCTTATGTGGATAAGCTGCATGCCCGCCAATACCTTTTAAATCGATAAATAGCTCTGACGTATTCGCAAACAGTAGTCCAGGCTTAGTCGCAATTGTTCCAACAGGATATTCAGGAGCAATATGCAGTGCATATATTTCATCGGCAACAAGCTGTGGTTGTTCTGCTTTTAACCACTCAAGCATCGGTTCTGCTCCCCCTGGTCCTTCCTCAGCCGGCTGAAAATAAATTACGACATTCTGAATTGGAGGCTGTTTGGAGAAAGCTTCAACTAAACCAAGCGCAATTGCCATATGACAATCATGTCCACAAGCATGCATATACCCTTCAAACTCAGACGAAAATGGTAAGCCCGTTTCTTCCTGCACTGGGAGTCCATCAATATCTGTTCGCCAACCGATTAGTTTTGTTGGATTCGTCCCTTTTATATAAACGACTATACCAGTCTTCCAAGTTGAGATTTCCAGATATTGTTGATCCAAGTTTGAAATGAACTGCAATAAATAGCTTTGGGTTTTGAATTCTTTAAACCCTATTTCCGGAATTTTATGTAGGTCCCGTCTTATATCAATGAGATGGCTCATAATAACCTACCTTCTTATAACTGTCTTAAAGAATCAATAATTTCTGTTTTTGATTTCGTTTTTTCATCTAATTTCTTAATTTCACGCGCAGGAACGCCTGCCACGACTGTAAATGGTTCTACATCTTTAATGACGATTGCACCGGCTGCTACAACTGCACCCTTACCAATACGCACACCTTCTAACACTACGGCGTTTGCACCAATTACTACATCATCTTCCACTACAACCGGTAAAGCACTAGGTGGCTCCACAACACCGGCTAGTACTGATCCAGCACCAATATGGCAGTTATCTCCGACTGTTGCGCGACCACCTAATACAACACCCATATCTATCATTGTTTTCGCACCGATTTCAGCACCAATATTAATAATCGCACCCATCATAATAACTGCATTATCCCCAATTGTTACTTGATCGCGAATAATAGCACCTGGTTCAATACGTGCGTTTACATGTTTTAAATCTAAAAGTGGTACACCTGAATGACGGCGATCATTTTCTATAACATAATCTTCAATGTGTTGAGCATGCTCTTTTAATGAAGCCTCTATTTCTGACCATTCACCAAATACTACTGCATGATTTCCTTCTCCGAAAACTTTACTTTGTTCACCATATGATAAATCTGCAACACCATTACCCTTCACATATACCTTCACTGGTGTAACCTTTTTTGATTGTGAAATAAAATCAATAATTTGTTGTGCATTTAACTTTTCCATTTGGACACCTCACTGCATGTTAGTATTTTTAACATGACTAATTGTACTAAATTTTCAGCCAAATTAAAACTTTTTTAATTGGTTTCTTTTGAATAATCATAAAGACAACGTGCATGATCTTGTACGACGTCGACAAATGCCTGCACTTGACGGAGTTCAAATGTTGATTCGTAGCCTATAAGCCATGTATCCCGCGTTAAACCTAATCCATCATCCTTCTCATTATTTGTTAAAGAGATTTTATGGACATTCTCCTCACCGTTTAACGTAATAGAAGGTAAAATCGCATAACCAATACCGTTCAATGCCATTTGCTTACATGTTTCGATTTGATCCACGATAATTTGATGCTTTGGATTATAGTTAAAATGACGCTGCCACCATTGCTGAATTTCCTGATAATAGTTTGAATCACTTTTAAACTGAATAAAAGGTCTGTCGGATGTAATAATATCTTCCATATCTTTAATTTCTTTATCTACTAAATACATTGTATCCCGAAATAAGTGAATCTTTTTTCCTTTCCATTCCGATTGACCACGGACAATACCGATATGCGCTTCTCCATCATAAAGTGCTTTTACAATTTCAGAACTCCAGCCAGTCATGAGCGAGATTTTCGTATCAGGATATTTGGTTACATAGTCCTTCAACACTTTTGGTAACCAATTTTGCCCTACAATCGAGGCACAGGCAATTTTTAATGTACCATGAACCTTTGAATTCAATGCTTGGATTGTTTCAAAAATATCTTCCCGCTTTATAATCATTTCACTCGAATATTGAATTACAAGTTCTCCCGCAGGCGTCGGTGTCAGCCCTTTTTGGGAACGTATAAAAAGTTGGGCACCCCATTCTTTTTCAATTGACTGTAACCTTTGCGATAAAGCAGGTTGTGTTAAAAAAAGCCGCTCTGCCGCTTTTCGCATGTTTCTCTCTTCTGCCAGTACTTTAATTATTTCGGCTTCCGTAGCTGTCATTGCTATTCTCCCTTTCCGTCTATTCGATTAAAAAATCGACAAAATCCATTTGGACTTTGCCGATTTCCTAATTAAGCGTTATGTTGATAAATATATTTTTTTAATTGTTTTAAAATAATTCTGCGTGTCATTATACCGACAAATGTGCCTTCGTCATCGACAACACATAAAAAGGCATGGTTTATGACTAAATCAAGGGCACGTTGGAACGTATCGGAAACTTTTAAATACACTACTTCTTGATTCATTACTTCATCGACACGAATATCGGCCAATTTATCATATTCAATTCGCTCTAATCCTAAAATCGACTCTGTAATCATTTTTGTACTTAATAATCCTTTTAAACGATACTTTACGTCTAATACTGGAATGGAAGAATATCCGGTTTTCGTTAATACTAATAATGCATGTTCAGCGCTATTGCCACTTTGTACATGTGCTACCTTCTCAGATGAAATAATAAAGTCTTTAATAGGCATATCTAGTAAAGCTCTGTTGTTCGTTGAAATCATGACATTCTACTCCTTTTTCCCGCTAATAACAAGTAGCCCATAGTCAATAACCTAAAACCACTACCGTCATTCGTATGTTTTGCCCTATGACAAAACAACTTCTCTCATACTTATAATACCATACCAATCAACTTTATTACTAAGAAAGGTGCCTATTCAAAAAAAGAAAAAGCATAATAAGACGAGTAAAAACGTCTCATTATGCATAAAAGTCAGTATCCTCTTGCCCAATAATAGAAAATAATAATTCCGGTAAATGCTCCAAAAACAACATAGGATAAAATAATCGGATTAAGTAAAAATGGGTGCTCCTGAATTTCTTCAGGCACTTCGGAATCCCGTTCCTCCCCGCTATCTTCTATATTGTGACCAACACGAACCGTCAAATAGTAGCCAATAAAACTAAGAAGAAACACAACGAAAATCGTTGGATATAGCCACATACCTATCGCGATCGCCTCCTTCCACGATTAGCAATAGTATGTAGCAATTAATGGCAGACTATACTTTTTAGAATGGATGTTGATTCAGCCATTGACCACCGTCCAATGTGATGCACTCACCATTTAAATAACTTGCTTTATTAGATAGCATAAATGTCGCTAAATCCGCAATTTCTTCTGGTGTACCAAGTCGTTTTAATGGTACAGAATTAATTGTACGTTTTGCCTGTTCCTCTGATTCCCATAATTTATCTGCTCCACCTGTACGCTCAATTGGACCTGGAGCAATTGCATTCACCCGAATACCATATTGTCCTCCCCATTCAACAGCTAGTGAACGCGTCATTGATAATACACCCGCTTTGGCAGCAGCAGAATGAACAACTCCTGCGCCTGCACCCCAAGCATATGTTGCAACCATATTTAGAATGGAACCTTTAATACCGTTTTCAATCCAGTAACGTCCTACTGCTGATGAACAATAAAATGTACCATTTAAAACAATATCAATAACCGCTTTCCAACCATTTGGCGATAATTTTTCAGCGTGCACTATAAAGTTCCCCGCAGCATTATTGACTAAGCCGTCTACTTGTCCAAATTTTTCAACAGCAAAAGCGACCATTGCCTGAGCATGCTCTGGTTCACGGACATCCATTTGAAATACCTCAATAGTAGAACCAAATGCTAATATTTCTTTCTTTGCATTTTCAAGGCGTTCTATATCGCGTCCGGTAATCACTATGTTGGCACCTTCTTTCACGAATTGCTTCGCCATGCCAAGTCCCATCCCGCTAGATCCACCTGTAATAATAATTGTCTTATTTTGTAGCATTCCATACATCCCCTTTGCATATAAAATGAACAACCATTCATATTTATATTTTACTACAGTGGAGTGTAAATACCTACTAAAATATGAATATTTCTGTTTCATGCGATATTCTTCTAGTTTCATACTATAGATAAACTCGAAGAAATTCGGGATTGCCTACAGTCTTTTTAATTAAAATAAAGTTAACTAATGAAAACCGTTGATTTCCATTCCGGGACCGATGCTTTCCCCGGGCACGGCTCCAGCTAACTAAATTGAGCCTACAACGGCAGGCACAATTTAGTGGATCTTCCGCGCGCGCTTATTCCCGGTGGAGTCACGGTCCCTCCACTTCAATCAACTTATTCATCGCTTTAAATAAAGTGAGATACGATATCTACGATGACTAGTAATCAATTCAAATCAATCCATGAACAACTTATTCCTGCTAAGCATCTAGTAAAAATTTATAATAAAAAGACAAAAGGCCTCTCGAGACATTTTGTCGACAATCTAAAACTACTATGAATTTTTTTATCCATAGTAGTTTCACTTTGTTTATTCCTCAACAATCGTACCAAGCGATTCGATTAAAAAGATTTCCTGACTATTAATGCGAAGTTCACTATTATGATCTTCTTTATAATGGTAATTACCATTCGAGTCTTGGATTCTTGCCTTTTGATTATCCTCTATTTGTGTAAGCATAATGCGTTGGATACGTTCTTTAATTTCATCGGAGTATATCGGGAATAGTATTTCTACACGCTTAATCATATTCCTAGTCATCATATCAGCAGACGATAAATATATATTATCCTCTCCATTGTGATGGAACCAGAAAATTCGTGAATGCTCAAGAAATCGCCCTACAATACTTAACACGGTTATATTTTCCGAAATCCCGGGAATGCCAGGTCTAATACAGCAAATCCCTCGGATAATAAGTTCGATTTTCACCCCTGCAATTGATGCCTCATAAAGTTTCATCATTAATTCCTTATCGGTTAAAGAATTCATTTTTGCTCGGATAAAGCCATTGCCGTGCTGTTTATGTAATGCAATTTCCCTTTCGATTAAATTCAGGAACTCATCGCGGATATCAAAAGGAGCAACGACAATATGATTAAATTTCGGTTTACTCGTATAGCCACTCAAATAGTTAAAGAAGTTAGTCGCATCAATGCCGAACTCTTTATTTGATGTAATGATGCCCATATCTGTATAGATTTTCGCTGTTGCATCATTATAATTTCCCGTCCCTAAATGGACGAAACGCTCAATCTTTCCTTGTCTACGACGCACGACAAGTGTAATTTTGGAATGTGTTTTCAAGTTATTCATACCGTAAATTACGAGACAGCCAGCCTGCTCCAGCTGCTTTGCCCAATGTACATTGTTTTCTTCATCAAAGCGGGCCTTAAGCTCCACCAGCACGGTCACTTGCTTACCATTTTCTGCCGCTTGTTTTAATGCTTGTATAATTGGCGAATTTCCGCTAACTCGGTATAACGTTTGCTTAATTGCTAACACACTCGGATCTTCAGCCGCTTCAGAGATAAAGTCGACAATAGGTGCAAATGATTCGAATGGGTGATGGAAAAATAAATCCTGCGTTAATGCTTTTTCATAAATATTTTCATCTGATTGTAGATCTTGGGGTGGTTGTGGAATAAAGCTTTCATATTCTAAATGCTCCCTGCCTACCGAAATTGCTTTTACAAAAGCAAACATGGCTGTTAGATCAAGCGGTCCATCAATTTTAAATACATCGGATTCCTCAATTTCAAACTCATCCAATAAATATTCCAGAACATCATCATTCATCTCACCATCACGCACTTCCAACCGAGAACCAACACCCCATTTACGCTTTTTCAGCTCTTTTTCAATTTCTACTAAAAGATCCTGTGCGCCTTCCTCATGAATCGTTAAATCAGCATTTCTTGTTAAACGAAAAGCTTGAGTCGATTTTACTTTATAACCGAAAAATAAACGGTTTATATTGTTGGATATTACATCCTCCAATAATACGAATACCGTTTCATTCCCCATTGAAGGTACTTTAATAAAACGGTCCAATACAGAAGGAACCTGTACTATTGCCACTCTATCCATATTTTCAGGGTCCGGGATGTTATTTTCCAACCGGACAAGTAAGTTAAGCGTACGTCCTAACAAAGTTGGAAATGGACGATAGGCATCGACCGCAACCGGTGTTAAAACCGGAAAAATCGTTTCTTCGAATAATTCATTCACGAAGTTTTTCTGCTCGGGGTTCAATAACTTCAAATCGCGAATATGCACATTTTCTTTCGGCAATAATCCATATACTAAATGGCGATAAACTTCAGTTTGACGGCGCACTAATGCTTGTGTACGTTCAGCGATTTTTGCAAGTTGCTCTTTCGGTGTCAACCCTGATTTATTTTCAGGTTTGTGGAATCCTGCGCGAATTTGATCTTGCAGCCCTGCTACGCGAACCATAAAAAACTCATCCAGATTCGAACTAAATATTGCCAAAAATTTCAGTCGCTCTAATAACGGATTATTATTATCTTCCGCTTCTTCCAGAACACGCTCATTAAATGCCAGCCAACTCAATTCACGATTATTATAATATTGTGGTTTCGCAATCTCCTCAAGAATATGAATTCGAGCATTCAGTTCCTCATTATTCTCTTCGAAAAAGGAATCCGCTTCAATATTTCTTGTCATTCCTAATTCCACCCTTCTTCTTTGAATAAAAGTTTCACTTCACTTTTGAAAACACGTTCTATATGCTTTTTTTGTTTTTCTGCTTGTGCCAATTCGGCAATAGCCCGTTCTGTTGTAATCACCTCTATTTGAAGGTAATCATTTACTTTTTGTATTGAAAGTTTCTTTACAACATTGCGCTTCGTCATATTCAAGGCATAGATGAATTTCAGGATAGCACCAAAATCTCGAAGCTTTTTCAATTCTTCCTTTGAAATCCACGTTTCATATGGTTTTGCGAATCTTGCAAAGTAATCCCGGTTTTTATAAGATGCGAGTAACGCAAGCTGCACTCGATCTAAATGGGATAAACCAGCTATAGATTGATTTGAAATTAAATAAAATGTATGCTGACTGGATGAATCCAGTTCAATATATTCTCCTATTGCATAAACCTTAGCTGATTTTTTCAAGAGCTGTAAATCAGCATCATTGAATTCAAATAATTTTCCTTTACAACATTGTTCGTAAAAGTTCTCTGTCAGTTTTTCTAATGTGGCGGCTTCTTCTTCAGAACGACCATAGGCTAAAGCAAGCTGCCTGCCGCTCTCTTCAAAAACATTATATTTATTATATGCTTTTGGATTTCCTTGCAAAACACGGCTAATAATAAGCCCTTCCCGCAAACCTTTCTTACTGATCTGAAAACTGTCTGTATTTACAACAGACATAAGCGCTATAAATACTTCGAGAGCGGGTACAATCGTATCTGCACGATCTGAAGAGAGCCCATCTAGTTGTATTAACTCGTCGTACGATAATGCCGTCAAATAACCACCAAGCTTTTTTAACTCGTTAAGCTTTATTTCGTACTGATGAACACCTGATAATGGATAGCCTATTTTCTGTTGATGAACTTGCGCAATATTACGGGCACTACCACCAATTGCAATAACCGGCAATTTAGCATCGACAATCCATTTTAAAGAGGAAAATTGTTCCTGCAAAAAAGTACAAAGTTTCTCACGTTCCTTTTCACTTATGATGGTATTGCCTACAAATTTCTGTTTTAATGTAACGGTCCCAAATGGAAAGCTAATTGTTTTTTGAAGTTTTTTATTCGTAAACAAAGTAATTTCTGTAGAACCCCCACCAATATCTATTGTTACTGCAGAAGGGGTATCCATCGAATGTGCTACTGCAACAAAACCATAATAAGCTTCCTCTTCTTCTGATAATATATCTACATTAATGCCCGTCTCTTCTTTCATTCGGTGAATGATTGCCTCATTATTTAACGCTTGGCGTACCGCAGCAGTCGCCGCAGCCTTAACATCTGTCACTTCATAATCTGCCAATATTAATCGAAATGACTTTAACGTTTCTGCCAGTAATTTTATCCCCTCTTCGGACATTTCTCCATTCGGCATAAGATACGTGCGCAGACGTGCTACTGTCTTTATATTTCCAAATTCTTTTAAGCCTTCATTTTTACTATAAGAATAGAGTACAAGTCGAATTGTATTTGAACCTATATCAATAATTGCTGTTTTTAAATTTTTCATAGGTGCATATCGCCTCCTTTTTCATGTTTCTAGTTCACAAGTGGATATTATGATCGAATAACTATACAAAAATAGCCGGAATTACTTTTACAAGTACCCGGCTTTTTCATTATTTTATACATTTTAAAAGGAAGTATCAATTTATTGTATGGGTTTTACAAAATCAGCTTGTCCATACGTAAAATTAATTCTGTAATTTCCGGCTTGGAAATTTGGTCTTCTGCTCCTACTTTTTCTCCTTTATGACGTAAATCGTCGGTAATTAAGCTGGAGAAAATAATTACAGGGAGCTTTTGTAAATCCGGATGGGATTTAATTTTCTTCGTTAAATGATGCCCATCCATTTGGGGCATTTCAATATCTGTAACAACCATTTGGACATACTTTTCAATTTCTTTATCCGCTTTGGCTAGCGCTTCCAAATAATCGTATGCATCACGACCGTTTTCAAAAAACTCTGTATTAACATAGCCTGCTTCGTTCATCGTATCGAACAATAGTTTACGCAGCAACGGAGAATCTTCAGCAATTATGACTTTCTTTTCAGTTCGCTCACGCTTACCAAGCTTTTTCACCGCTTCTACACTGATACTCGATTCAGGATTAATATCCACCATTATTTTTTCAAAGTCTAAAAGTAATATCATTTCATCGTTATGCTTAATAACACCTATTACTTGTGATGTCCCGCCCTGATACATATCAGAAGGCTTTTCGATTTGATCCCAGGAAATACGGTGAATTTGCGTAACATTATCTACATGAAATACTACACGTTGCTTATTAAATTCTGCCACAATATACTTTTGCTGTGGATTTCGGTTTTCTGTTGGTATTCCCAACACTTTCAGCATATCAACTACCGGCAACACTTCTCCGCGTAATTGTATAATTCCCTCTACATGTGGATGTGCATGTGGAATAAATGTGACTGGAATTGGTTGAATAATTTCCTTAACTTTAATTACATTAATACCAAATTTATTATTTGCTACTTCAAATTCAACAATTTCAAGTTCATTCGTTCCACTTTCCAGTAAAATCCCTTTTTGTTTTTCCAATACATGCCTCTCCTTCCAAACTCCCAGGTTAACAATAACTCTATTGTATCATGCGGCATTTGTATCTACTATAAATATTATGTCAAATTACTTACTTATAAAATTCAACTAATGCCTGAGTACCGTTATCACCATAACCTTCTTCAAGCAATTGATCATACATCGATTTGGCTAAGGCCAAACCTGGGAGTTGGAGGTTCATGCGCTCTGCTTCATCAAGAGCAATCTTCATATCTTTAATTATATGTTTAATATAAAAACCTGGCTCCAAATTACCCTGAAGTATACGAGGCGCAAGGTTTGATAAGGACCATGAGCCTGCAGCACCGGCTGTAATCGAGCGAAGAACATCATCCATCGAAAGACCCGCCTTAAGTCCGTAAGCCATCGATTCGCATACCCCTATCATTCCTGAGGCAATTGCTATTTGGTTGCACATTTTCGTATGTTGCCCATTTCCGGCTTCACCCTGATAAATTATATTTTGACCAAACACTTCGAAAACAGGCTTCATTTTTTCGAAGATATTAAAGTCTCCTCCAACCATAAGGGATAGGGTTCCATTCTTTGCGCCAATATCGCCACCCGAAACAGGTGCATCTAAACTATGTAGACCTTTACTTTTTGCCTCATTATAAATTTTTTTCGCAAAAGTTGGTTCGGAAGTAGTCATATCAACAAGAATCGTATCTTCTTTTACAACAGAGAAAATTCCACCGGTACCAAAATACACTTCTTCAACATCTTTTGGATATCCAACCATCGTAAATATAATATGTTGATCTTTACTAGCCTCTGCGGGTGAAGATGCCCACATCGCGCCTAATGCAATTAGCTCTTCCGCTTTACTTTTTGTTCTTGTATATATCGTAACTTCATGACCTGCATTGAGTAAATGCTTTACTATGCTTGCTCCCATTACCCCTGTGCCAATGAAGCCAATTTTTTGTGATTTCATAACTATTCCCCTTTAGTATTTTCTTTTATTTTAACAAAACTAGAATAAACTTCAATGTCAGTAATTTCTAAAAATTGCGAATAACATTAATTATTTTGCAAAAAAAAGAGAGCAGTAGCGTTTTTTCCGCTTCTACTCTAAAGGGGGAAATGAGAATGTTGCTGTGTTCAAAGTTATTATTCCCCCATGTTAGAAATTTAAACATAAATTTATAAATTATTTTCATTCGCCGAGTGTATAAATATTTTTGCATTTTGCGATTGATCAAAAGCATTCATTAAGCGATCAACTTGCTTGCTTAACTGAAGGGTAATATCACTTTGTAATCCATTTTCCAAGCCTGATTGAATCATTTGTTTCCGTTTCAATTCAATTTCGATTAGTAGCGCCGTATCCCGTATTGCTCTACCCAACCCTACACCCTCCTCATCATAGTGAATTACCATTATTATACTCTCTTTGTAAGGATCTTACAAAAAAATCATTATGCAAAATTCGACAATATTATGTTCTTGGATTTTCTAAAAATGTGTATTCAACGTCTCCGCCTTGCTTTGCTATCCCGCGGAAATGTTTAAATTGTGGATCGTTTACCAGATGTTCACGAAAATGTAAAAAATCACTCTTCTTAATTAATATAGACTTGACTTCTCCATTTCGTAATTGATCTAGTATCGCTTGATAGTCACCCATTTAATCACACTTCCTCTTCTAATTTTCTTATTATTATCCCATAAATTAAACTCCTATTCTAAAAGAAAAAATAAATAAATAATATTAAAATGACAAAATTATTCAAACTAACAGAACTTTATAGTATAATTTCAAACAAACTGTTATTTATTAGTCGATGAAGGGGCTGACTGTGTATGAAAATTGCTGAAGTTGGAAATATAATCGAGTTTAAAGACGGCATAAAAGGTGTCGTTGAAAAGGTGAATGAGAATTCAGTCATTGTAGATATTACAATTACGGATAATTTTCATGATTTAGAAATGGAAGAAAAAACAGTTGTTAATCACAAACGGTATAAAATATTAGCTAATAACGAATAATTTAATGCAAAATACCCTTTTTAACATTGAGATGATGATAAAAGGGGTATTTTTTGTTAACATACGTAAAGGAGGCTGAATTCATTGAAAAACAAGAAACAAACCATTACTCTCCTTGTGGCATTAGTTTTTATTTTTAGTATGATGTATTTTACATTTTATGAGAAATCCGTTTTTTGGTATTTATATGCGTTTACATTGCTAGTAGGAATTGCGATAAGTTTAGTGGCGGGAAAATTTGAAGACCGTATTCCGACCTGGCAGTATTTGATTTTTGGTATAGGTTATGGAACGATTACATATGGTCTCGTAAAACTCGGCTATATGCTAATGCCTTATATCGATAAAAATGCTGTAAATGAAATTACGAAATTCCTGGATGTATACGGTCCACAAAATATTTTCCATTACCTGCTGTTAATTTTTATAGTTGCAGTTGGAGAAGAAATGTTTTGGCGTGGCTATGTACAACAACAATTAAAACAGTTCACATCACCTTTTTGGGCCGTTATTGTTACTTCTATTTTATTTTCACTTTCACTAGCGCTTAGCGGCTTTATGCCAGGTGCGTTAGCAGCAATTGTTGCAGGTATTTTATGGGGTACACTATACGAATGGAAGAAAAGCTTACCGCTAATTATCGTTTCACATATCGTGTTTGTTTTACTATTATTTTTAGTTTTACCTTTATTCTGATACAATAAAAGCAGAAACTTATCTTTCCAAATTCCGTCTATACATTTAAAAGGGGGAGCATTATGAAAAAATCATTAACAGCAATCAGTGCAGCACTTATACTTTCTACTGCATTAGCAGCATGTAATACCGATACAGAGGAACTTATTACGAAAGCGGCAAATGAAGAACAGTTAGAAAATGAGCAAGTTCAAAGTGATGAACAGCAAGAAGAACAGCAAGAGGAAAATACGGAGTCTGCAGAACCAGCTGAAGAACCGAAAAATGAGCAAGATGTAAAGAAAGAAGAGATTACTACATTAACTTATTCTTCTAATAATCAGCCTTTTACTGAGGAAGTAGTTGAAGCGAAAAGTGAAGAAATGAATTATACAATTCAGCATTTTGAAGATTACTCTTTAGTAGCAGAGGAACCTGGTGTTGATCATCTAATTTTTAATAAAGATGACGAACTTTCAATGCAAATTGAAGTTATTAATAAAGAAGAAGCTACTTTTGAGCAAATAAAAGCAACAGCAAAAGAAACAATTTCTGCAATTGCACCGGATAATTTAAAGGAACTAGAATTTTCAACTATTTTAACAGAACGTCCAGAAATTCTGAATATTACGGGATATGAAGGCGTAGTAGATGGTGAAAAAGTGGTAAAAGTAGTGCTTGAACGATCTAATTTAATTGCCGCATTAACTATTTACGATAAACCACAAGCAGACTTAATGGATGCCTTTATCCAAATGGGTTTAACTATTCAATAAAAGATAAGGGAAAGTAAAATTCATTTTTTGTATAATCAACAAATGTTAAAGGGGGCTGTATTAAAAGTCAATTCGACTTTAAATACAGCCCCCTTTCTATTAGAACTCCAACTATTAATATATTCTGTTCTCTATTTAATAGGATAAATCTTTTATAGATAAGCCGAGTTTTTTTAGCAATTCTATTGCTGTTTGTTTTTCTTCTCCTGATAAAGCATCCAGTAACGCATGTAAATGCTGCTCATGTTCTGGAAATAACTTGTCCATGAATTCAGAACCTAAATCGGTAATTTCCGCATATGTTACACGTCGATCGTTTGGACACGATATCCGAGCCAAAAACTCGCGTTTCTCCAATTTATCAACCACATACGTAATCGAACCACTTGCCAATAAGATTTTTGTTCCTATTTGCTGCAATGGTTGACGGCCTTTATGGTATAAAAGTTCGAGAACTGCGAATTCTGTTGGGTTTAATCCATTTTTTTGTATAAATTGATTCGTCGCTTCATTTATCGCTTTATGCGCTCTTGATAATACAATAAATAATTTCAACGATTGTTTTACTTCCTCTGAAGCCATAAATACCATCCTCTATTTTGAGTAATATGCTTATTATAGCGATGGATTGAAAGTTTTGTCAAAATCACTTCATATTCGCTGAAATTCTACTCTCACCTATTTTGTAGGCATGTATCGGGTTCATAAATTCTCTATTACTTTGTGGATTAAATTCAATGATAAAGTTTGAACCTACACCAACCTCACTCTCAATATGAAGAATCGCATTATGCTCTTTTATAACAGACTGAACGAGCAAAAGCCCTAATCCGGAACCATATTCTTTCGTAGTAAAGAATGGGTTCAATGCATTTTCCAAGTCCAAAGAGTCCATACCTTTCCCACTATCTTTTATAGAGAGCTTAATAGAGGAATCTTTAGAATATATTAATTTCACAACAATATAATTATTGCATTCCACTGATTCTATAGCATTTTTAAGTATATTTATAACCATTTGTTTTAAACGGCTATAATCCCCCATCATTGTATATTCGATTTCTTCATCATATTCAAATACAATCATCGCATCGGTCGTCATTGCTGTCGGTTGCATAAGTTGAATAGCTTCATCCACAAGTACTTTCATATCCAGGCTTTTAAACACTTGCTTCTTAGGTTTTGCAATACTTAATAAGTCTACAAGCAAGTCATCCATTCTTTTTAGTTCCGATTCTACAATTTGAAAATAAGGATTTTGCTCCTCATTTAAACTGCTTTTAATCATTTGAATAAATCCTTGGATAGAAGTCATTGGATTGCGGATTTCATGCGCAATCGATGCAATATTTTGACCAATGAAAGATAACGACTGCTGATGCTCAATCTTTTTAAGCAGCATCATTTCTTCTGTTTGATCAATGATTGTTGTTACCAAAAGCCCCAGATTTTCATCTACTTTACTTATGAAATTCAAATAAACCGTTTTCCCGTCAGCTGTTTCTTTTTTTACAAAGAGGCTGGCCATTTCACGATTTGAAATCTTTTTATAGTATTGGACAATAACCGACGATTCATAGTGGCAATCTTCAAATAGATAATCATAGCTGCGGTTTTCTATTTGCGCAGGCTTTCTATCCAATAAATGTAAAGCCATTTCGTTCACCGATAATATCTTTCCATCTAACATCGTTAATATTACACCCTGAGCCATTCCATTAATCAAATTCTGGAAAACGATCATATCGTTTTTTTCTTCAAAAGAAATAACATTTGAAGGATTTAATTGAATTCGTGTAAAAATTAGCTGCTTCTGCTGAAGATAGTATCCCCAAATCTTAATTGGCATTTTTTGATGATATTTATTTACTAAAAATAAAGTTGTACTAGAAGTTGAATTTTCTATTACGGTGCGTATAAATCGTTCCCATTCGCTATTATTTTTATCAGTGTTACTCCAAAAGTTTGAAAGAAGATGCACAGACTTTAAAGTTTCTTCCGCCTTTTTATTGATAAACTCCAAATTTCCTTGGCGATTAAAGATAATAATTTGCTCACTCGATTCATTAAAAAGCGCTTCTACCATCATAGGTGATTTTCCTTCCAATACATTATTTCCTCCATTTTTTAGAAGTTATAGAATTTTCTGATATATACTTATTATTATTATATTATTCCATATTTGTAATTGTAATAAAATGGGTATATTCTCCCATATTGTTTGAAGCTGTTTACACTGCTACAATAGAGTGTATGAAGAGGAGAATAAAATAATGAAAATCATATTAAGTACACTTAACGCAAAATATATTCATACAAATTTAGCGATTCGCTATTTAAAAGCAGCAGCACTACCTGAATTCGACTGTGAGCTTGCTGAATATACTATTAAAGACCCGGCTTTCAACATCGTATCCGACCTTTTCCAAAAGAAACCAGATGTTGTCGGATTCAGCTGTTATATTTGGAATATTAATGAGACGATTGCGGTAATTCGTATGCTAAAAACGGTTTTGCCCAATGTCAAAATTGTATTAGGTGGTCCGGAAGTTTCTTACGATGTCCATGAATGGGTTCGCAAACATGAAGAAATTGACTTCATTATTATGGGTGAAGGTGAAGTTTCATTTAAAGAAATGCTTCGCCACTTCAATGGTGAGATTCCTCTCGACAAAGTGCCGGGCATTTGCTATTTAGAAGAAGGCAAATTAAAAATCCATGCACAGCCACCCAAAATCGATTTGCGGGAAATTGCTTCCCCTTTCCGATTTGAAGAAGATTTACCTCACTTAGGTAAACGGATTCAATATATTGAAACGAGCCGTGGCTGTCCATTTAGCTGTCAATTCTGCTTATCTTCTATTGAAGTTGGAGTTCGCTATTTCAACCGTGAGAAGATTAAAGAAGATATTCGCTACTTAATGAATAACGGGGCAAAAACGATTAAATTCGTAGACCGTACCTTTAATATTAGTCGTAGTTATGCGATGGAAATGTTTCAGTTTTTAATCGATGAACATCAGCCAGGTGTCGTATTCCAATTCGAAATTACGGCGGACATTATGCGTCCTGAAGTCATCCAATTTTTAAATGACAATGCACCTAAAGGGTTGTTCCGTTTTGAAATTGGTGTCCAGTCAACTAATGACTTGACGAACGACCTTGTAAAACGTCGTCAAAACTTCGAGAAGCTTACTCGTACTGTAACAATGGTAAAGGAAGGCGGCAAAATCGATCAGCATTTGGATTTAATTGCCGGTCTGCCTGAAGAAGACTATGCGTCATTCCGCAAAACATTCAATGATGTATTTGCAATGCGTCCTGAAGAATTACAGCTTGGTTTCCTAAAACTGCTACGTGGGACAGGCTTACGATTGGAAGCAGAAAAATATGGCTACACATATGTTGATATTTCGCCATATGAAATTTTCTCAAATAATGTGTTAACTTTTGATGATATCGTACGTATTAAACATGCAGAAGACGTACTAGAGAAATATTGGAATGCACATCGTATGGACAATACGATTGAATATTTAGTAACAAAAGTATTTGAAACGCCATTCGACTTCTTCCAAAGCTTCGGCACATACTGGGAAACAAAAGGCTGGTCACGAATTGGGCATCAGCTAGAGGATTTATTCCGTCGCTTACTTGAGTTTCTGCAAACGGTCGATCACGCAGATTTAGAAGTAATTACAAGCTTGATGAAATACGATTTCCTTCAAGGCCAGCAGTTCCAGCCGCGTAAACTATGGTGGGACGATCGCCTTTCAGAGGATGAGATGAAGGATGTCTATGCACGCATTAAAGAAACTCCTTCTCTTGTAGGCGAGGAATTTGAAGCAATGCAAATTACTGAACGCGAATTATTCAAACACTCATTAATTATTCCGTTCCACATTGATTTAGAAAATTACGAAGTCGGTGTACCGCAAAAGAAGATAGGCTATTTATTCACATACTTCCGCAATGGACAACAGCCATACTTCAGCACATTCAATTAATTTAAAAACGCTGCAAACTCTTAATAGGGAGTGTGCAGCGTTTTTTATAAAGCGAAAACTTATTGCTTATTCGATTTAGAATCATCCGTTTGCTTTTCATGATGTGTATTTTTATATTGTTCTTCTGTTAAATCATTATCTTCGCGAAGATCCAAATCATCCGGGTTTAATTCCGGTCCTACCTCTTCTCGCATATTTTGCCGGTCATTCCCTTTCTTTTTCTCCATGCTTATCACCTCCGTTCAACAAATTAGCTTATAGAGCTATCATCTATTCCATCAAAGTGGTGGAGCATAGTTTC
Source organism: Solibacillus sp. FSL K6-4121 (assembly GCF_038002585.1). Lineage (NCBI taxonomy): Bacteria > Bacillati > Bacillota > Bacilli > Caryophanales > Caryophanaceae > Solibacillus > Solibacillus sp. FSL K6-4121. The sequence continues at coordinate 1,634,788 of NZ_JBBOCS010000001.1, read as the reverse complement.
AGACAGCCTATTCGTTTTATACCCTAAAAAAGAGGGCATAATTCAAATAAAAGAGAGGAGTGTATTTTTTGAAAATAATTTTGGTAGTGTCAAGTATTATTGTTCCGCTTATTATGGTTTATATAAGAAATAAAATTAGTAAGTCAGCAATTTTATTTAATATATTGGCAGTTATTTTTGTTATCATTTTCGGTAGCATTGCGTCCACTTCTATTTATCAGATCATTATTGACGATGCTGTATTTATGACAAAAATTCATGGTCTATTTTTAAATGAACTTTTTTTAATTTCCGGTGCGTACATTGGTATATTCGTTATTTATCGATTAATGGTTCTTACAATGAAGGAGCGATAAATTTATTACTGTAATATAAAGAGGCTGGGACATACCCCAAAAACGCCATTTTTCTCCGAGAGAAAAATGACGTTTTTTTGCTATGTATAAAAATTGATTTCCATTCCGGGACGCTTTCCGCGGGCACGGCCTGAGCCTGTAGTCTCAGGCGTCGTGCTTTTCCCGCTGGAGTCGCCCTCCATTCCAATCAATTTAATGGAGTATCCGCTTCTTATTGTGAGTTTTATCTATTCCAATCAAATTTTCATTTCTGTCCCAGCCCCTTTGCTTAAAATTATATTCAGATAGATTTTAACCAATAATAATTCGCTCTTTAGGATAATGGTATTTCTTCTTACTGGATGAACCACCAATTGTATAGAGGAATGAAATTAAACCAACCCGGCCTACAAACATGAGTGCCATAATCACCATTTTTCCAAAGGCGGTCAGATCTTCTGTTATGCCAAGAGACATCCCACACGTTCCGAAAGCCGAGGTTATTTCAAATAGGACTTCCATCATTGTCGCACGTGTTTCTGTAATAAATAATACCATCGCCGCCCCCAATACCATTATTATGGCAAAAATTAATACGGCAAAAGAGCGGGAAACATCAATAAGGTGAATTTCACGATTAAATACTTGAATTTCGGACTGTCCACGGGCAAATGCAATTAAAAATAAAATAACTATCGCAAAGGTTGTCGTACGAATTCCCCCACCAACAGAACTCGGTGATGCCCCGATAAACATGAGCACACTCATAAAGAGCTGAGTCGCTTCATTAAATGTGGTGACATCATATGTTGTTAAACCCGCAGATCTTGTAGAAATCGAATGGAACATTGCAGAAAATGCAGCTTCATGCCATCGCATTCCTTTAAATGACTGAAAGATTTCTATTATAAAAATAACGACAGAACCTAATGCAAATAACGCTACATATGTTACCGTTGTCAGCTTTGTAAATAAACTAAAACGGAATGCAGGATCTTTTTTCAATAAATACGTCTTCACTTCAATTAAAACAGGGAAACCAATTGCCCCTAGGAATATTAAAACCATACAAACAAACTGAACAAAATAGTCATGATGAAATGGCTGTAAACTCATACCAGTAATATCAAATCCCGCGTTCGTCGTTGCAGATATTGCCGCGAATATTCCGTTTATTGCCGCCTCTTCCCACGTAGCAAAATAGCGCTTGAAATGAATAGTCAAAATAAGGGCACCTGTAGCCTCAATCATTATAAGCAGCTTTGCAATTTGACGTATTAATGCAACAACTCCAGAAAGATTGTATTGGTTATGATCAATCATTATTAGTTGGCGTTCGCGCATGCCAATTTTTTTTCCAAACAGTAGCCATAGAAAAGTACCAATTGACATTATACCAATGGCTCCAAATTGTAAGATGAGCAAAATCATTGTCAGCCCAAAGCCGCTGTATGTTTCAGCAACAGTAACCGTTGTTAAACCTGTTACACTGACCGCGCTAACAGCTGTAAAAAGGGTGTCTAAATGTGACACGCTCACACCCTCTATATGAACCCCTGGAATACGTAACAGTAAATATGAAATAAGTATAGCAATAGAATAAAATGTGATTAGTATTTGGAAAGGCGTAATACTTCGCCTTTCTAGTTTTTTAAAAGGCATACAAATGGCCTCCCATATATTGTTACATTCTTTCTAGTATAATAAATTCCATTGAAAATGAAAAGAAGATACTTCATTACAGAAGTATCTCCAAAAATAACAGTTAACTCGCCTGTTCTTTTTTATTTTTATACACACTTACTAAGTAGCCGCCGATTACAAGACCAAGCAGTACTGCCCAGAATATTACTTTCCACATTGTTGAATGTGGGAAATGAGGATCAATAATGGCTAAGCTCTCATGACCTAATGCTAATACGGCCAATTTTACACCTACCCAACCTACAATTAGGAAAGCTGTCGTCTCCAACGTCGGATAGTTATTTAATAGCTTCACGAACATTTGAGCGGCAAATCGCATTATGACAAGTCCGATAAATCCTCCAAGGAACATAACAGCGAATGGACCTGCATTAATACCACCGATATGATAGTCACCGATATGTGGCAATGTAATGGCAATCGCTACAGCTGCAAGCATTGAATCAATCGCAAAAGCGATATCAGCAAGTTCGACTTTTAATACTGTCATCCAGAAGCCTGAACCTTTTCCTTCTTTAATTTCTAAACTTTCATCTTGCTTTTTGAAATGATTATCATATAAATGCTTTATGGAAATGAATAATAAATAAGCGGCACCAAGTGCTTGAATTTCCCAATATTTCGCTAAAAACGTTATTAAAAACAGTGCGATAAAGCGGAACAGGAATGCCCCAAATAATCCGTAAAATAATGCTTTCTTCTGTTGTTCTTTCGGTAAATGTTTTACCATTACCGCCATTACGACTGCATTATCAGCAGCCAATAGCCCTTCAAGGAAAATTAATACAAGTAGTACCCATGCATATTCTAATAAAATTGCTTCCATGAAAGTTTCCCTCCTAATAATTTACTTGTAGCCAAAAATTCCGGCATTTATTAATGATAGTTGAAAAAAATCCACGCATTTTTGCCAAAAAGAAAAGACCTCTGCCTATAAAAATAGGCAAAGGTCTTGCTAAGCACAAATTATGCTATCACACCCGATGGCTCCTAACCATGTAATGACGAATGTGAAGTAAGTTCAATTAAAAGTAGTGGCCATCTTAAGCTACTATTTTAATTTCTTATAGCTACTCCCCTTTGACAAATGTCAATGGATATTCAATTCAATTATATTGTTATTTTAACGATATTGTTTTGAAAAATCAAATCTTTCTACCAAAATTCATCAAAACTTTACAAAACTCCATATTTTCTCAATAATATTTCCCTTACTTTAGCAAATGACAGATAAATTCCATACTTTTTGTTATCCATTATTTCTTTCGTCGCTTTCTCGCGACCAACACTATTGTATGATAGTCTTCTGTCGGATGCTACGCCGTTTCAGATATAGATGCATTTATATATGCTTTAGCAAAATTACTTTGCTTCTTTTTCAATTAGACTGTAAATGATTGGTACGATAAACAAAGTTAAAATTGTTGAGCTTATTAATCCCCCGATAACGACGATGGCCATTGGTTGATTCATTTCCGTACCTTCACCTATTCCCAGTGCTAACGGGACTAAGCCTAGAATTGTCGTTAAAGCTGTCATTAAAATTGGGCGTATCCGGTCCTGAACCCCTGCAATAATGGCATCCGTAACATTTAAACCTTGCTGACGTTTTTGATTAATATAATCAATAAGGACGATTCCGTTATTCACAACAATCCCAACCAATATGAGTATCCCAATAATCGCTGTTACTCCTAGCAATGTATTTGTTAAATATAAACTAGCCGCAACACCTATTATCATTAAAGGAACACTAAACATCATAACAAAAGGAAGTTTAAATGATTCAAATTGAGCACCCATAACGAGATAAATAAGGATTACTGCAAGAATAATTGCCAAGATCATATCTTGCTTTGCGCTATCGAATAATTCCCGGTCACCGCCAAATACAATTTTCGTTGTCGTTGGAACTCCTACTCCCTGAATTGCTTCATCTACCTTTTTGGAAATACCGCTCAATGATTCTGAAGTTTTATATTTCACAAAAAATGCAATAGCCGCGGCTTGATCCGATCTTCGAATGGCCGTCTGCGATTCTTTGATTTCAATTGTTGCCAGTTCCTGCAATTCAACAAATACACCCGCATTCGTACGTAGCTTCATCTTTTTAAGAGCTTCTACATCTTCCCGAAAGGCTTTACCAAAGCCTGTATATACTCCCAACACTTCACTGTCATCTGCAATAATTTGTGTTGTAAAGGCACCGCGAGTCATCATATTAACTGTTTGAGCAATTTGCGAAGGCAACAATCCATATTGATTTGCTTCATCCCGTTTTACTTCTATTTGGATTTCCTCTTTCACTTCATCCAAATCTGTCGTAACCTCGACTATCGCATCAATTTCTGTAAGCCTTTGCTGAATTTGAGTAACTGTCTCCTTTAAACGCAGCTCATTACTGTCGGTTACACGGAATGATAATGTATTAGGTGTTGAGCCTGATGAAGAAGAAAGCGAAAAGCTAACTTCTGCCCGTTCCCCAATTTGTTTCTGAACCTGTTTTTCAAACTGCTCAACAAAGTCGAAAATGGAGCGATTACGTTCAGATAGTTCAACGAGCTTAATCGAAATTTCCCCTTCATTTTGCTTACTAGTCTCCCGGGATAAAGATTGCTGATTGCCGCCGATTAAACTTACTACAACATCGACTTCTTCATATTCCCTTGCCATTTCCTCTATTTCACTAACAATTCCTTCTGTCTTTGCAACCGATGCACTATTTGGAAGCTTAACGGATAACGATACAAACCCCTCATCTGTCGGAGGCAGAAATTCTGTACCTGTTTTGTAAACCCCAAAGCCGGATAAAGCAAGTAATGCTAACGTGATTGATAAAATGAGTGCACGTCTCGTTAGTCCCCATTTTATAGCTTTCGTATAATTTCGATAGAGCCACTTGCCTTGTCTCTTTTCAACTGAATTTGCCGGTTTCGTACGTAAAAAGCGGCTTGCAAGCATTGGAACGACTGTTAAAGCAACCGCGAGTGAAGCAATCAAGCTAAATGAAATGGTCAAAGCAAACTCCATAAATATTTTACCGATTAGTCCACTTATAAAAATAACAGGTACAAAAACTGCAATGGTGGTAACGGTTGAAGCAGTAATCGCTAAAGCTACTTCTTTTGTACCGTTGATTGCTGCATCTATTGGACTTTCACCGAGTTCTAAATGCCGTTCAATATTTTCAATAACAACTATGGCGTTATCGACAAGCATCCCAATTCCTAAAGCAAGCGCCCCAAGCGTCATAATATTCAACGAAAAGTTTGCAAAGTACATGAGAACAAATGTTACGATTACCGAGAATGGAATTGCAATCCCAATAATAAGCGGACTTTTTATACCAGATAAAAAGAATAGAAGTACAAGCATTGCAAATAAGCCGCCAAAGATTAGAGAGGAGCTAATATTACTAATAGCTAAGCGAACATAATCTCCCTGGTCAAATAAAATGGTCGCTTCAATTCCTTCATATTGTGGTTCGTTTAATAAACGATCAAGTTCCTTTTGGAATGTTTCAGAAACACTCGCTGTATTTGCACCAGATTCCTGCAGAACCGAAATCAGAACTGCCGACTGATCGTTTGCACGCGTTATCGTATTTGTTTCCTGCTCTTTTCGTTCTACGGTCGCAATATCTTGAATTTTTAGGGCTTCACCTGTTAATGGATTTACAGACAGTACTATATTCGCTATTTCATCCGGATGAGTGAATAAACTAACTACACGTGTCGTCAATAGCTGATTGTCCTTTGTACTTAATTCTGCACCGGGCATCGAAATATTACTTGCCTGTATGACTTGCATGACGTCCGTTTGCGTTAAATTTTTTTGTTCAAGTTTTTGAGGATCCAGTTCTATTTGGATTTCTTCTACAATTTTTCCTGAAACGGTTACACTTGCTACGCCTTCTGTCCTTTGTAATTCCTGTTCCAGCGACTCCGCTATCTGCCTGATGTCTACATCTTCGTCATTGGCTGCCAATGCAAGCTGAATAACCGGAAACTGCGCTGGATCGAATTTCAAAAAGCTAGGTCTCCCGGCATCATCAGGAAGAGGAACTAGATCTATGCGCTGCAATATATCAGTCTGCACTTTATCCATATTTGTTGACCAATTAAACTCTAAAATAATTAGATTCGAGCTTTCAAGGGATGTCGACTGTACCTTTTTTATACCAGGCAGAGTAGAAAGAGAAGCTTCCAATGGCTTTGTCACTTTCTCATTGACTTCAATGGGGCTCGCGCCTGGATAGCTCGTAACAACAACACCAATGGGCGGATTCAAATCAGGTATTAATGTAATCGGGATTTTAAATAGAGAAACAACTCCCAATATTAATACAAAGATCATCGCAACAATCGTAAACACGGGACGTTTAATAGAAAATCTGCTTATATTCATGGATGTTAAATCCTTTCATTTTGTCATCGTATTATTTAAAATTCGTGTAAAGGTTCCTTTTCCCTTTACCATTCAACAATAAAATACTTTCCTAAAATAAAATGTTACAAATTTTCAAACAATATTACTTTGGGGGTTTAACTATGTGTTTAATTGCATTTTCCTATAAAGTTCATCCAAATTATCCGCTTGTTATTATTGCAAATCGTGACGAATTTTATGACCGGCCGACAGCAGCGGCCCATTTTTGGGAGGATAATCCTGCTATATTAGGTGGTCGGGATTTACTTCAACAAGGTAGCTGGATGGGACTTTCGAAAAACGGGCGATTTGCGGCCATTACGAACTATCGTGAGCCAAGCCAGCCAGAAACAACGCTCCTATCACGTGGAGAGATCGTCTCACAGTTCTTGCTTTCTACTGAATCGATTGAATCCTTCATTGATTCATTACGGGAAAAAAGGAATCTGTATGGCGGCTACAACGTTTTATTGTTTGATGGGCAGCAAATGCATCATTACAATAACGTATTTGACGAGCACAATAAGATCGAACCAGGTACTTACGGTCTTAGTAATGCTACATTAAACACGACTTGGCCAAAAGTCGAAAAAGCGAAAAATTCATTAATAAACAGTACTCAAAACAAACAATTTGAAGTACAAGATCTTATTTTATTATTATCAGATGATAATATTGCACATGACGAAGTATTTCCAAATACTGGGGTAGGCATTCATTTAGAACGCGCACTCTCAGCACAATTTGTGAAATTACCGAATTATGGAACACGTTGTTCTACAGCAATAATATTTAATAAAAATGAAGATATCCATTTTTTAGAACGCACTTATGATAAAGGTAGCTTTCTATTTGATCGTTCTTTTACTATTAAGCCAAAGAGCTTGGCAGCATCAGACACCCGTCATAATAAATGAATATAAAAAACCCGGCAAATTTCTTTACTGAGAAATTGCCGGGATATAATAAACATGCCTATTACAGCAGGCTATAAAGTTTAATTTGTTCGTTCTTTTCAGTGAACCAGCGCATTGCAAATTCATTTTCAAATAAAAATACTTTATTATCAAAACGGTCACGCACTAGCATTGAGCGCTGAGAATGCATTGATTCCTTTACATCTTCCTCATTTTCAATCCAACGTGCGATCTTGCTGCCGATTGGCTCCATCGTTACTTCAACATTGTATTCATTAATCATACGGTGTTGGAAAACTTCAAACTGTAATTGACCTACTGCACCGAGGATGACATCTTCAGTGTGTAAAGTTTTGAAGTATTGGATCGCACCCTCTTGTACTAACTGAAGTACACCTTTTTGGAACTGCTTACCTTTCATAACGTTTTTCGCCGAAACGCGCATGAAAATCTCCGGTGTAAATTGAGGTAACTTCTCAAAGTTAAATCCTTTTTTACTGCCGACCACTGTATCGCCAATCTGATACGTCCCTGTATCATAAAGTCCGATAATATCACCTGCAACTGCTTCGTTTACAATTTCACGATCATCCGCTAAAAATTGTGTAGACTGCGTTACTTTAAAGGATTTTCCTGTTCGCGCCAACGTCATATTCATCCCACGCTCGAACTTACCGGAAACGATTCGCACGAACGCAATACGGTCACGGTGGGCAGGATTCATGTTTGCTTGAATCTTGAAAATAAACCCTGAAAAATCTTTGTACTCTACAGGATCGATGAATTGCTCATCTTCTGTAATACGTGGCTGTGGAGTTGGTGCAAATTTTAAATACGTATCAAGGAATGTTTGTACCCCGAAGTTAGTCAATGCTGACCCAAAAAATACAGGTGTTAATTCCCCACGGCGTATTTTATCTTCCGAGTATTGATTACCCGCTTCATTTAACAATTCGATATCATCCATTGCCTGCGTATAATAAGATGTTACCTTCATTGGATGATCAACCGCTAAGCCGCCCTCTTCATTTAATGGTAAATAGCGATTCGCCTCATCAGTTCTAAACTGCTCAATTCGGTTATTGTATCGATCATAAATTCCAAGGAATTCTTTCCCCATACCGATTGGCCAGTTCATCGGATATGCTGATATGCCTAAAACCTCTTCTAGCTCTTCTATAAGCTCCAATGGCTCTTTCCCTTGACGGTCTAATTTATTTATAAATGTAAAAATCGGTATGCCGCGCATTTTACATACTTTAAATAGCTTTAATGTTTGTGCCTCAATACCTTTTGCAGCATCGACAACCATGACAGCAGAGTCTACTGCCATTAAAGTACGGTACGTATCTTCCGAGAAATCCTGGTGACCAGGTGTATCAAGAATGTTTACACGACAGCCTGAATAATCAAATTGCATAACAGAGGATGTAACTGAAATCCCACGTTGCTTTTCGATTTCCATCCAGTCGGATGTTGCGAACTTTCCTGATTTTTTCCCTTTTACTGTACCCGCGTCACGAATTGCTCCACCGAATAATAATAGTTTTTCGGTAATCGTCGTTTTACCAGCATCAGGGTGACTGATAATGGCGAATGTTCGACGCGATAATATATCTTGTTCTAAAGTCATTGTTTTCGTCTCCTTTTTCCATACTTTCTTATTTTAAAAGACAACAGTCATTCGTTACAACCTTTTTTACTTTTGAGTTAGTATTTTACGTATTCTTTTCATTATTTTAAATAGGACAAAGCCTATGACAATTGCAATCGCATTTAATAATACATCATCTACATCAATGCTGCGACCGATAAAATATTGTGTCCCTTCTATAAATATCGGTATGCTGAATGCGACGATATGCATTTTGCGCCAGCCTCTTAGTTTTTTCCATAAAAGCGGTATAAAAAAACCAAACGGAATAAACAGGACAATATTGCCTGCCAAATTATAAAATGCGATATTCGCTAATGGTCCCTTTAATTGATCATAATATAAAAGAATCGTTTGTAATGGGGTGAAATTACTACGGACATAGGCAGTGGATGTATCAACTACAATTTGTCCATTTAAAAAATAAAAATTGGGTATAATCGTTTGCGAAAAAATGCTCACACAATATAGGAAAAATACGAGCATAATAACTTCCCGAGACACATCTTTCTTTTTATTTCTTAAGTATAGTTTTCGGCTAATTATATAAAGAGGAAAAATCAATATACAATACCCGATCATACTAAGTACGTAGGATTGAATCATTTCTTTCTTTTCACCTCCAAAAAAAAACCACCGTTAACGCAATTACGTTAACACGGCGGATTTGAAAAAGATATAGGTTCATCTATACAAATTTTAACTTCCCAGCTTCAATCGCAATTTTGGCATCACTATGCGGGTATTTCGTATTTTCAATGATTTGGTAATCTTCATGACCTTTGCCGGCAAAAATAATAATATCCCCGGGATTTGCTACGCTCACTGCATGTCTAACAGCTTCTGCGCGATCACCGATACATGCATAGTTATTATGCAGCATCCCTTTTGCTAAATCGCCTGTAATACTATCGTACTCCTCATAGCGTGGATCATCTGTTGTAAGCACAACATAATCTGCAACTGACGCCTTTTCTGCCATCGTTGGACGCTTCGTTTTGTCTCGTCCGCCACCTGTACCAACGAGGAAAATCAATTTATTTTCCGGTTTTTTATATGGAAGGGCAGCATTTATCGCTTTTTCAATTGCATCCGGAGTATGTGCATAATCAATAAAGATTTGAATCGGTAAATCCGTTTCCACCTTTTCCATACGTCCTTTTACTGGAGGAAGCATTTCAATCTGTTCAATAATGACTTCAATTGGGAAGCCTCGCGCATAAAACACCGCTGTTGCTGCAAGTACATTGTAAATATTGAATTCACCCAATAAATGCATTGTCACTGGAAATGTACCTTCAGGTGTTTCCATATCAAAATGAGTCATGCCATCTTCATAATTGCAGTTCACTGCTCGGAATATAGCGTTGTTTTTTAAGCCATAAGTCCATATCGGAAATGGCGTAATTTGGGCATAACGCTCTGACCATGGATCATCCGCATTTAATACGACATGCTTGTTCTTTTCCAAGTCTTGACCAAGCTGAGAGAACAACAAACCTTTCGTGTTACCGTAGTTTTCCATTGTACCATGAAAATCTAAATGGTCATGTGTTAAATTCGTAAATACCGCGACATCATAATCGACACCTGCTAAACGACCGAGTGCCAAACCATGTGACGAAACTTCCATTACCATCGCACGGCAGCCTTCACTTTTAGCTCGGAAAATCATTTGCTGAGTATTTAAAGAGTCACTTGTTGTGTTGGCCGATTCATAAAGTACACCATTTAAATTAAATCCTATTGTACCTGACAGTGCCGACTTTTCACCAAGTCCAATTAAAATATTGTGGATAATGCCGGATACACTTGTTTTACCATTTGTACCTGTTACGCCAATCATCATGATGTCTTTCGATGGGTAGTCAAAAAACTTCGCTGCTAAAATGCCTAATGTACGTGTCGTATTCTTAACAAGTACTTGTGCAATGTCGCCCTCCAACTCCAATAGACGCTCTGTTACGATAATTGTTGCCCCAGCATCAACAGCCTTCTGTGCATAGTCATGACCATCTACTGTAAAGCCTTTAATGCAAATAAACACACTGTTCGGCTGTACACTGCGAGAATCAATCGCAATATCCGAAATCAGCTTCGGCAATTGTCCTACTATTTTCTTTTGCATGAGTGTACTTAATAGCTCTTCTGCATACATTTTTCTTTCCCCCACACTTGCAATATACTTGCGAATCTAAATTTTTTCAGTTAAGTTATTGTAATTTCTATGTATTACTCATCATACTGCTCATGGATTGAAATTTCCATGGTTTACGCTTACTATTAAATACCTTGAACTATTAGAACCACAAAATAACCATTAAATGAAGTGTTCCCAAATGTTCACATAGTACAATTTTTAATTAATATATCTATCATATCAAAATTCGCCATTTATCGACATCATAAATTACTGTATGATTATAGTTATTATTACTTATCAGAGGTGTTTTATGCAGCAAAATGAAATTCTGAATAAGCGAAATCTGCTTATGGTTATTACTTATTTTTTTTCGACGCTTATTTTTACTACTGTCATTGTTACACAGCTGTTCAAGCATCCTTATTCATTTTTAGCTATTAGTATTGGAAGTTTCATTATACTCGTTGCTTTGTATTATTTAAAAACTCCGCCAAAAGTATTTCAAATTATTTTGATTTGTACATGGCATATGATCGTCTTCTTTTTTAACTATCAAAATGTAAATATATTTTCGTTTTATACTTTTATCTGGGTTATTGCGATTTTAACCATTTACCGTTCATATATCATTTCTTTCATCAACATAGTTCTAGTATTCATTGAAATTTATATTTTAAATGAGTTATCGATGATTCCCTATCATAGTTTTAAATCAGAAGATCATTTTTTACTTTTCGGCTTTTTAATTGCGGTTTGCGTTATGAGTATAGGTCAAAGTTACTTTATAAAAAATATTTGGTTAAAGTTAGAGAAAAGTGCAATTGACCGTGAGTATTATTTGAATTCTAAACATGCATATTTACATTTGTTTTTCGAACAGGCTAATGATGCGATTGCGGTATTTGATTTGAATGATCGTGTGATTGCCGTTAACCCAGCATTCGAAAAATTGTATGGTTGGACTAAGGAAGAAGCATTAGGGCGTATTTTACCACTTATGCCCCCGGAAAACGAAGAAGAGTCAAGACAAAGGAAAGAAGATATAAAGCATGGAAAGAAATATCATCTTCATGAAACAACTGATATGAGAAAGGATGGCACTATTTTCGATGCACAAATCTCGTTGTCTCCCATTTTTAGCCCGCACGGCGAAATTATCGGTTCTTCTGTAATTTCACGGGATATTTCATATATTAAGGAAAACGAAAATTTAATTTTGCAATCTGAAAAACTAAAGCTCGTCGGTGAGCTTGCTGCCGGAGTTGCACATGAAATTCGTAATCCGATGACCGTCATATCCGGCTATGTTCAAATGATGAACGAAAATCCTGACTCACCTTACTATGAATATACAAAGCTAATTCAGAGCGAAACGGAACGAATTGAATTAATTTTATCAGAATTCCTTGTATTATCTAGACCACAGCCTAATCAGTTTATACCGGTTAATTTAGCAGAGGCATTAAATGAAGTAGCTACATTTTTCCAGTATGAGCTTCAGCAAAGGACTATTTCGCTTAATATTTCGAATGAATATTCGCACACATTTATTTTAGGTAATAAAAATCAAATTAAACAGGTATTTATAAATTTATTTAAAAACGCTATTGAGGCTATACCTGAGAATGGGACCATTACGTTAGAAGTGAGTATAGGCAAAGATGGCGAGGAAATTTATATTAATATAGTCGATACAGGCTGCGGTATACCTACCCATTTAACAGAACGTATTTTTGAACCTTTTTATACAACGAAAACGAAAGGTACAGGGCTTGGGATGATGATTGTTAATAAAATTGTTCAAGATCATAAAGGGACAATTAAAATAAAAAGTCAGCAAAACGTCGGTACAGAAGTTCTATTATCGTTTCCGGTGTTCAGTGAATATTAAAAATGAGAAGGCTGGGTAAAACCAGCCTCAAAATTATAAGAGGTTGGGATATAAGTAGAAATTTCTTTTTAAAAGGGAAATACTCTTATTAAGAAATTGATATTATATGAATTGATTGGAGTGAAGGGGCGACTCCTGGGGGAACAGCAAAATTTATTTTGCGACGAGTAACCGCAGGAGCACCGACGCCTGAGACTACAGGCTCAGGCCGTGCCCCCGGAAAGCGTCCCCGTAACGGAAATCAATTCTGGCAGAAGCAGAAAAACATCTATTTTTTTCTTGAAAAAATAGATGTTTTTCATTTGGTCCCAGACTCTTTATTTGTTATCTACTCCATATCCCCTGCTTGTTGCCCGGGAGTGCTGCCATATCAAAGAACATTCGTTATTTCATAATCGTACGAACAAGCTTAACTTTTTGTTTGTACGGCGGATATAGTAAACTATTTGCCAGTTTATTAGAACGCTGCATAATCGATTTAGGGTGCGTAAAGTTCTCGAAGCTAGCCTTTCCATGATACGATTTCACACCTGAAGGACCAACCCCTCCAAACGGTAAATGCGTATTTCCTACATGTGTAATTACATCATTTATACAGCCTCCGCCAAATGGCAGTTCTTGAAGGAAATAAGCAATCGCCTTTTCATTTTCAGAGAACAGATAGGCACTTAACGGCTTAGGCAATTGGCGTATTTCGTGAATCGCTTTTGGTAATTGCTCATAAGTCAAAATCGGCAAGATTGGTCCAAAAAGTTCATCTTCCATTGATGGACGATCCCACGTTATATTTTCTAAAACTGTTGGCTCCATATATAAATCTTCTCGATCTGTGCGACCGCCGAATGTTACCGTATCACGCTCGTTGTCCAATATATTTTGCAGGCGGTCAAATTGGCGCTCATTGATTATCCGGCCATAGTCCGGACTTTGCTGTGGATCATCCCCAAAGAATTCACGAATCGTCTTTTTAAGTAAACGTGTGAATTTTTTAGCAACTGAAGAATGAACTAGCAAATAATCCGGTGCAACACATGTTTGCCCTGTATTATTAAATTTCCCCCAGACAATACGCTTTGCTGCTACATCTAAATTAGCGGTTTGATCCACTATGGCAGGGCTCTTACCACCAAGTTCTAATCCAATCGGAGTCAGACGCTCTGCAGCAGCCTTTGCTACTACTTTTCCAACAGCTACACTCCCTGTAAAGAAAATATAGTCAAAGGGCGCATGAATCAGAGCAGTAACTTCATCCTTTTCACCCTCTACAACTCGAACATAATGTGGTGGGAATACTTCCTCTAAAATTTTCTTTACCATAATGGCTGTATGAACAGCCGTTTCAGATGGCTTAACGATCGCTGTATTGCCTCCAATAATCGCCCCAATCAATGGCTCCATAATTAATTGGAAAGGATAATTAAAAGGTCCAATAATTAATGTAACTCCAAACGGTTCCCGAACAATGTAACTTTTGGCAGGTTGAAAATGTATTGGTGTTTTCACTAGTTCCGGTTCCATCCAGCCATCTATATTTTTTAAAAAATAAGAAATACTATCGTATACAATTCCAATTTCAGTGGAATAAGCTTCAAATTCACTTTTTCTCAAATCTAATGCTAAAGCTTCTATTACTTGTGCCTCATATTTTTTTATTGTTTCTTTTAATAATATGAGTTGCTCTTTACGAAATTCTATATTTTTAGTTGCGCCGGTAAAATAAAAAGATCGTTGTTCTTCAATCATTTGTTCAACATCTTGTGCAGTGAAGTTCATTTTTTTCATCCTTTCAAAAAGAAATGTATGCATAAATTATAGCTGTTCACACATATTAACTATAGTAATAACTACTACAAAGTTAAATTTAATTCCTTCAAATATTAGCAAGGAAGTTATGCAAGGAGGTAATATCAGTTTCAAGAAAAATGTTTATCGAAAAGTCTAAATGGGAATTTCATAAGTAATTATTTAAATCAGACATAAAAACAATCGTACAAGGAGGCTATATAAATGATTATTACTGAAACTTGGTGGGGCGAGATTTTTTCTGGACCATTATCTATTGGATTAAATGAACAAAAGATTACACAGCTAGAGGATGAATCATTTTTATACTTTGACGAATTTGTTGCAACAATTCCTACTGAAGAACAAAATACTTAACCGTAAAAGGACTGTCACATTTGTCAGTCCTTTTTTGCATTTTTCTATGGCATAATGACTATATATAATAGAAATTTGGTCAAAGTCCATAGGAGGTCATCCTTATTTTAAATAAAATACTGAAATTCATGCTAATTTTTTTTCTTATTTTCGTCTGTGTCATTTCAGTACAATATATTATGAAAAAAAACAATTTGGAACATCAAGATTCGATTGAAGAAGCCCAGGCTGCCGTTTCTCCGGAACAGTTGAAACTTCAAACGATGCTTGCCATATCTGAAATTGTGCTTCAACAATTTATTGAAAATATCATACTTAATATAGAGATAACGCCGCTAGAAGATAAATTAAATGTTACCATTTCATTACAGGCAACTGAATTTCTTCATGAAACGACATTGTTAAAAGACAGCTACAATTTATTAACTGAGCTCCAGCATGTAGAAGCTTTAAACGATGTTACATTAAAATGGTTCAGACCGGTGCAAAATAAAAATACAGAAGTATTCACATTGGCATTTGATGCTCAAACACTTCACACAATTAATGAAATCTCATATAAAGATATACCGCAAGTGGCAAAACAATATATAAAACATGATGCCCTCCACTAAAAAAGCTGAGGACATAGCAATACTAAAAGCAGTTCAAACTTTACTCATCGTAAAATTTGAACTGCTTTCTTTTTTGTATCTACATTGATATATATGTTATTTCAATGAATCATTCATTTCCTGTAATGCGGAGCCTACACGCTGGACAGCTGTTTTCAGCTCTTCTTTTTGTTTTGCTGTAAAGAAGCTATAGTTCACATAGTCTTCTTTTCCTACTTCATAATAAGCGACAATTTCATTTAATTCTTTCAAAGTCTCTGATGTAGTTTCAGCACTTTCTGTTGAGATGCGGGGAATAAATATCTCCAATAAATCTTCCGCAGATTCTGTCTGTGCTTTGACAGCGTATACTTCATTATTGGCAACGCTTTGCGTAGACAAACGATTCGTTGCCATCGTGTTGAACATCGTTACAGCTGAAGCTAATACATTATTTCCTGAAACATCCATCGTAGGAAGCTCTGCCTGTAATGCTTTCACATTTTCAACAAGCTCATCTACAACTTCCTCATAGCCTGTAGTTTTCTTCTCTACAAACAATCCATGAGCTAATTTTTGAAAACCTATTGTCTCCGCTTCTTTTCCTTCTACTAATTCGCCGTTAATTTTCACGTCAAGTTCCTGAAAATTTGAAGCAATGGGCTGCATTCGCTCATAATACATTGTTACTAATGGGTAAAGCTTTTGTGCCTCTT
Source organism: Solibacillus sp. FSL K6-4121 (assembly GCF_038002585.1). Classification (NCBI taxonomy): domain Bacteria; kingdom Bacillati; phylum Bacillota; class Bacilli; order Caryophanales; family Caryophanaceae; genus Solibacillus; species Solibacillus sp. FSL K6-4121. The sequence goes on along the minus strand of NZ_JBBOCS010000001.1, from coordinate 1,618,247 downwards.
CCAATTTTTCCTCTTTCACATATGTGGCTAGAAGTTCTGTATCTGCTGTGAAGCTGTCCATTTGCCCCATTATCAATGATTTATACTGCTCTGCCTCAGCAGCTACATCTATTTTAATTTCTTGCTGTTCTACAGGTTCTGTTACTGGATTATCTTCTTTTTTGCCACATGCAGCCAATAATCCTACTGCAAGCAAAGCAATCATGATTCTTTTACTATTTTTCATATTGATTCACCTCTTATTTTTCTAGTTCGACTACCTTTGTATGAACAACAAATCGTTCTTTGTCATCAGGGGATGTCGTACAAGTCGAAAAAGTCGCGATTTTATCGGAATTTGCTACTTCGACTGGCATTTCTATTGCAGATTTTTGTTGAATATCTAATAAATACTGATCAAATGTATCATTCGTAAATTGTGTTTCGATATAATAAAAATCTGTTGTCGTTTCATATGCAGCAAATACATGCAAAGCATAGCGTTTTTCATCTGTCTCATAATAGAAAATAGGATGCTCTTCTGCATAAGCTTGCTCGTTAAACTTTGATAAATCGCCAAACATCGTACCATTACGTAAAACATGCCCGTAAAAAATCGTATGCCGATCTTCCATTACATCATTTCGGAAATCAGCAAAAATACTTCCTCCACGACTCTTTTCATCTAAATAATTATGCTTTAAGTAAAATTCATTATTATCCGTTTGTAATACGGGGTTATTTAATCGGGTATTTTCCAATGTAAGCCACCCGATAATATTTTTATTTTGTCGCTGAAGTTCTTTAAGCTCGCTTTGTTCCACTATTTGCTGCGCCTGTTCCAGCTGTTCGTTCACTTCACTATAGTCTAAATAATAGCGAATAACGATAACTGCACAAACAATCATTACAATACCGCTTAATGCCCGAATCCATCGCCGCATAATCAGATGCTTAACGGCATCATATAGAGTCCCAGCTTTTCATCTTCATGGAACACTGAATTGACACCGTATACTTCCTTAATGACTTCCTTTGTAATGACACTGCGCGGAATACCCTCTGCAATGATTTTCCCGGCTTTCATTAAAATAACATGATCACTGTATCGAATCGCCTGGTTAATATCATGGAGGACCATGACAATCGTTAAACCATACTGTTCATTTAATTGCTTTATAAGCTCCAACAGTTCGAGTTGATAATATATATCCAAATACGTTGTCGGCTCGTCGAGGCAAAGTATTTCAGATTGCTGGGCAAGTGCCATCGCAATCCATACACGTTGACGTTCCCCTCCTGATAAAGCAGATAAATCATTTTGGCGTTTACCAAGTAAATTTGTACATTCCAGTGCCCATGTCACAGCTTCTTCGTCATCATTCGTTTTCTTTTTGAATAAAGAATTATGCGGCATCCGTCCATACATGACAAGCTTCTCTACAGTTAAATCAGCTGGGATATCATTTTGCTGATAAACAATCGCAAACTTTTTTGCGAATTCTTTCGGTTTATACTCCACTAAATCCCTATTTTCAAGAGTAGCTTTCCCTTTAAGTGGCATCTTATTTCGTGACATCACACTTAATAATGTGGATTTCCCACAACCATTTGGACCAATTATTGTCGTTACTTTCCCTTTCGGAATGACTGTGGATACTTCATTTAAATGCCGCGCCTTGCCATCATGCGAAACAACTACTTGTTTAATTTCCATTTTCGTCACTCTTTTCTAAGTAAAAATATGAGGAACGGACCACCGATAATCGCCATAATTGTCGAAGCCGGCACTTCCATCGGGCTAAACATCGTACGACCTAGGGTGTCTGCCAATAATATAATAAATGCTCCTAATAATGCGGTAAAAGGAATCAACACTTTATGATCATAACCAACAAGCCGGCGCGCAATATGCGGTACTAAAATTCCGACAAAAGAAATGACCCCTGCTACGACAACCGAAGCTGCCGCCAATAGAACAGCAACAGCGGCAATAACTATTCTTGCAGCCGTTACGTTAAAGCCTACACTTTTCGCAGTTTTATCAGATAAGACGAGGACATTACAGGACGCATATAAAATAATCGCCAAAATAAGTCCGATTGAACCGTAAGTTACGATTAACGATACATCATCCCAAGTTTTAAACGATAAATTGGATGTAATTGATCCTGATGCAGAAGCACCAAAAGTAATCATTGCTTCTGTAAGACCTGAGAACATGGCATTAATCGCAATCCCGACCAATATTAATTTTAATGGGTTCAATCCTGATTTCCATGAAAGTAAAAAAACGAAGAAACAAGCTAGCGCACCACCGATAAATGCCGCGATAGGCGTGAAGAAAAACAGTGTTGGTACGAAGCTAACAATAAAAAGTTTAGTAAATGCCGCCCCAGCGGAAATTCCAATAAACCCTGCATCAGCTAATGGATTACGCATAATTGCCTGCAATAAAACGCCTGCAACTGATAACGCTGCTCCTGCAAATAATGCAACGATAATTCGTGGAAAGCGCAAATCTTTAATGGCAGCCATATTCGTATTTTCAGGATTAAAAAAATTCGTAATAAACTCAACAAATGACATCTGGATACTCCCAGTTGTCGCGGCATAAATAACGGTAATAATTAATAAAACAGCGACAGCTATAAAGCTGATGATTTTTTTTGTCACAGCAAACACCCTTTATGTAAGGAAACAGCAAAACCTCCCTCAAGGCTTTGCTTTTTCACATTGTTATTGATAGAAAATTTTCTCCAATTGATGAAGTGCATCTGGTACATTCAATGCTGCTGTCGTACCGAATAACTCTTCTTCTAAATCAAATACTTGCCCATTTTTCACTGCATTAAAATGTTTCCAAACATCATTTTCTACAAATTCCTTATCAAACATTTTTATTACTTCATCTGGCATACCGTGAGCTAAACGTAAAATGATATCAGGATTCGAAGAGTATAAATATTCGGTGTTAGAAGGCAAATATTCTGCATCCTGACCGGCCATTACATTTTCCCCGCCGGCTAAACGAACTAAGTCACCCGCGTACGAATTTTCTGTTGCTACTAAATAACTGCCTGGTACACCTAGTAAAATTAAAACACGTGGTTTTTCTTTATCACTTGCAGCTACTTTTACTGCATCAATTTCTGTCTGTAACTCGGCATTTAATAGTTTTGCTTCTTCTACACGATTGTAGCGCTCTCCTAGTACCGTTATTTCTTCCATCATAGCTTCAATACTTGTTAGATCCACAAAATCTACAGGGATTTTTAATTGTTCGAATTTATCCTTTAAATCATATTCCAATGTCGAAACTGACAATACTTCGGTAGGATTAAGGGACTTAATAATTTCTGCGTCTGGATCCATCGCATTTCCGATATCAGGCAGTCCATCAAAACGTGAAGGTAGTTCTTTGATCGTATCCGGAATCGCTACAGCATCAAGGTTTAATCGATCCAGAATTTGCGCGATTACGACTGTACCTGCAATAATACGATGCTCTTCTTCTACAGCAGATGCTTGGCCTGTACCCGAATTTTCCACCATTGTTTCAGCTTTTTCTGTTTGTTTATCTCCATCGCCACAACCCGCAAGTACAGCAACACTTAATGCGAGTCCGATAAGCCATTTTTTCATTTCTTTTTTCCTCCTAGAGTTTAAACTGAAGTAAATTTTCATCTCCAACATAGATGGAAATTTACTTCAATTTAAGCGTCATCTTACCTACCCTTTCGCAAAAATAGGATTGGGGCTGCGCTAAAAGTAAAACTTTTAACACAACCCTACCTAATATAAATATTTGCTGATGGCTTTTTTAAAATTCATTATTCAAACCGTCTGCAGTTCATTTAGTTATTTTTTTAAACCTTCAACAACTGTTAAAGTATTGTTTAAAATTTTAGCCATTTGTGAACGAGTTAACTTGTTTTCTGGATTAAATTTGCCTTCAAAACCAGAAATAATACCTAATGTATTTAATTCAGAAATTGCTTTCGAAGCTTCCACTTCTTTTGGCATATCAGAGAATTTAGCTGTATCACCAGTTGCAGTATAACCATTTTTCTCTAATAAACGGTAAATCATTAATGCGGCTTGTTTACGAGTCACATCTTGTGCAGGTGCGAATGTAGTAGCTGTTTTACCATTGATGATGCCATAACCATTTAAAGCGTTAATCGCTTTTTTCGCTTCGTCATCATATTTTACGATATCCGTGAATGCTGCTTTTGCTGGTACATCTAATTTTAATGCACGGTTTAGCATTAAAGCGAACTGAGCACGTTTTACGTTATTGCCTGGATTAAAGTTGTCTGCAGCGATGAAAATACCTTTGTTGAATAGGTTAACGATTGCATCTTTGTTACCGTTGTTAGCGATATCTTTAAATGGCGCTGCAACAGGAACTGGTTTCTTTTCACCGAATTGTAATTGTACTTTATGAACTGAATCATATTTTACACCAGCAGCATCAACTGTTAAATCAACCGTTGCATTATAAATTTCATTAATATCTTTTAATGAAATTGTGTAAATTTGAACTGTATTTTTCTCTACAGTTTCTTCTGATTTCAATGCTACTGTAGCACCTTCAACTTTGAAGTCATTTAACCATTGACCTTGTGGGAATGTTACATCAACTTCGTATCCGCCTTCAGTAGAAGTAACCATTACTTCATTTGCTAAATATGTGCCTTGCATAATTGATTGTTCTTTTGTTCCATCTTTAAATACAGTAACAGGCATTTTTGTTGCTTCAACCGGAGCCGGTGCTGGTGTAGCTTCCGCTTTTGGTAATTCTAAGTTAGCTGTTTCAATAGCGAAACCGAATGGATAAGGTTTATCCATATTCATAGCAGGTACAACAACGTGTACTGAAGCTTCATGTAAATCACTAATTGATGGAATTTCAATTGTAACTTTACCATCTTTTGCTTCTACATTTTTACCTGCAATTGTTACATCTGGTACCATTGCTTTTGAATCTTCAGTAATAGTTAACTGTACTGAATATTTTCCATCTTTTACGATTAATTTTGCATCAGGTGAAAAATGGCTTGTAATCGCTTTGTAGTTTCCTACTTTATCTTTGTAAGCATCCCACTTAACGTCATAAGTGCCGTCTGCTACTGAATCGAATGTTTTGCCTACTTTGAAGGTTTTTTCTTCTTTTGCTTCTTCAACTGGTTTAGTTGTTTCAGTTGCTTCTTTTATTGATTTTGCATCTGGAGTTAAAGTAACTTTATAATCTACCGGATCTTTACCAACAAAAGTAATAGTCATATTTAAAGTTACTTCCACTGGTGCATAATCAGCTGTTACTGGGATATTAATCTGTTTTTTTCCGTTAACTTCAGCCATTGCTGGTTGACCCGCTACTGTTACGCTGTTTACCATGCCTAATACTGCGTCAGATAATTCCAGATTAATAAATTGCTGACCATTGTTCTCAACTAATTTACCTGTAGTAGGAATAAAGCGCTGTAAAGATTCAGGAGCATCTACTTTAAAGTCAATCGTCTTTGCTGCTGCAGTAGTAGTTGCCTCACCCGTACGAGTCGTTTCCCCGCCTACTTCAGCAGATACTGCCATTGCTGGTACAATTGCAGATGTTGCTAATAGCGATGCCAAGACCGCTTTTGTTGCTTTTGATTTTTTTACCATTTTCATTTCCTCCAATTTTCTATCTTGTTTTTGTTTGTTTTGTGCGAATAAATACAATCGTTGCTACGATGAATAAAATCATCGCCACAAGCGGTAATTCATCGCTCGTCTCCGGATTTTCTACTACCTCTGAATTTTCAGCTTGCGCCATTTCAGATGCATTTTCTTCATCTGTCTTTGTAGAATCATCTGTATTTTCTTCTGTAGTAGCTTGCTCTGCTGATGATTCTGTTTTTTGTGGTTCAGTTGATGGTGCTGGTTTATTTGAAGAAGTATTACTTCCTGACGACGATGTTGGTGACTCCTTGGTAGGTGTTGCTTGTTTTGTTTCCTCTTTAACTGGCTTTACCGGCTCTTTAGGCTCTTCCACCTTTGCTTCTGGTAAACCCGAACTGTTGAATACAAAATCTACACTATAGGCATGGTGATAATCAATATCATCAATATCGATTTTCATGGCGATTGTTACTAAATTTGCATTCGAAACCGGAAATTGAACCGTGCGTTGACCTGCAGATTCATTTGTACTAATTACTTTTGCCCCGCCCGGAGGTTTAAATTCTGTTACCCAGCTACTGTTTTTTATCGTAAGCTGCATTGTCATTTTACCGTTATTTACGATTAATTTGGCAGGTTTTAAAAAGTAATCATTCGCCATGGATGCCGAATTGCTGCCAGGTTTATTAACTTGATAGTTCACTTCGTAAGTGCCATCTGCAATTGCAGCAAATGAAACATTTGGCAAAGTAAAAGCTACCAAAAAAAGAACAGATAAAATCATGAAGAAGTTTTTTTTCATACGAATTCTCCTCCTTTTCTTCACAATATGTAATTAACTAATAGAGAATATTTCTCAATGCCATTATATAGCATGCCATAAAAGTAATGGTTTCTCAAATGTCAACATTCTCCTTTAATATAAAATTTTTGCGAAACGATTTAAACTTCATAAAATTGTCGTAATTAATTCTTGAATTTTTATTTCCTTTAGGTAAGTAAACAGAAAAAAAGATGAAAGTGTATATAACCATTTTCATCCTTTAATTATTTATTGTTTAAAACTCAAATTAATCCAGGTCACGATTTAATCATTGCCCACGTCTCATTATGCAAAAGAGAAAAGCGTATTACTTACTCACTTCTTCTGGATGGAATCCGTCACGCTGAAAATAATTGTCATGGGCCCAAATATTGAGTTTTTTCTGTTCTGCCTGTTGTTGAATTTCGAGCAGCTCTTTTTCCAATGTATCGTTCGGTTTATTTACATAACGCACTGCAGCAAGTCCTTCACTTAATAAAACTTCATGCAAGCTGATATTATCCACAAATGCGTATGCTAACAGTCGGTCATAATTATCGGTTTCCGGACCTTTGTCGAATAATAGTTGGACTGAATCGGCCTTTTCCAATAACTCGGTTGTACGTGCCTTTGCTTCTTCAGCATACGGCATCGGTTCGCCTTTATTATAGTTCATTTCTGGTGTATCGATCATAAGGAGGCGTACACGCTCTTTTTTACCATCGATTTCAACATTAAAAGTATCACCATCATTGGCATTTAAAAACTTCACATCAACCAGTTGTTTCCCTGTTTTATCCACTGCCATTTCAGGTGTAATCGTATATGAAATATTTTGTTCTTTAATTGCCGGTGAATCTACTTGCTCTGCCTCTTGTTTTGGTTCGTTGAATATTAAATATAAGCCTACTGCTAAAATAATTGTTCCACTCGTAATGAGCGTTTTTATATCTTTTAATTCCATTGTTATTGTTTAACTCCTTCTAAATCTCCGTGTTCAACTTCGGTGTTGGTCCTAATTCAACCGGTGGAATATCTGCAAATGTTTCGCCTTCTTCTTCAAGGTCGCGCATCCGATGTGCCAGGCGTGATGCTGCACAAGCCGCAATACTTCCAACTAAATCATCCAAAAATGTATTAACCGATTCCCCAGCCTTCGTATCAAGCTTTTCAATAATACCAATCTTTTGCTTATCTAAATGGCCGAATGTTGTAACTGCGATACTTCCATACGTAAATACAGAACCCAACGCAAGTGTTTCATCTACACCGAACAGTCCTTCGTCTGATTCAATAATAGCCTGAAGTGGCGCAGATAAGAGCCTTTTTTCCGCCAGTTCATCTAATTCTATACCTACTAATACTGCATGTTGTACTTCACGTTTAGTTAATACACGTTCAACTGATTGAATACAATGTTCTATTGTTAAACCTTCATTATATGGGGATTGCATCGTATAAACGATTTCAGCAATATCTTCAATCGTTACATGGCGACGTTGTAGGGCATCATGTGTAGCTTTTGTCACTTCATCTGAGTGTACACGAATTCTTTTGTTATGCATGCATATATCCTCACCTTTATTTATATTAAGCGCTCATTCACTTGTCTATCTTCTATATTACACCTTTATTTTTCTTTATGATACAATTTTGAATACATCAATCGACAGGGGTGACAACTTTGGAAAAAGGCACAGTAAAAGACATTGCTTTTTTTAGTAAGGCATTAAACGAGGAGTTGGAGCTGTTAATTTATATTCCAGCAAATTATTCTCCACTTTACGAATATAACATCTTAATCGCTTCCGATGGTAAAGATTACTTCCAGCTTGGTGGCATACCACGTTTAGCGGATGAACTAATAGATGGCTATATTATTGAAAATACAATTATCGTTGGTGTTCCATACAAGAATTATGAGGATCGTAAGCGAAAATATACTCCAACAGGTGACCAATTTGAAGCTTATATGCGATTTTTGGCGCATGAGCTTGTGCCTTATTTAGACGAAGAGTACTCAACTGCCCAAATAGGAGGCGGGCGTGCACTAATTGGAGATTCCATGGCTGCGACAATTTCATTAATGACTGCAATCCATTATCCGAATATTTTTGGAAAAGCCGCCTTACAATCACCTTATGTAGATGAACACGTATTAGAGGCTGTTCGTAGTGCAAATAATATTAATTTTCTTTCGGTGTATCATATTATCGGACTACAGGAAGATAAAGTGACTTTAAAAAATAATACCGTCAAAGATCTCCTGACACCAAACCGTGAACTGCACCAATTGTTAATAAACCATGGAATTGATACCTTTTATGAGGAATTCAATGGTAATCATACATGGACATATTGGAAGCCAGATTTAAAACGCGCACTAATTGAAATTTTCGGATAATAATGTGTTCTTAAATGTCTATTCATAGTTTTTTCTGTTATACTTATAACAATTGCGCCTCCGGGATACTTATGTCCACTTTTTAGTTTACTAAAAAACTTCTCATGAAAGTTGGGCACCTAAAGGCTGATAAAATTTGAATAATTTTCTAGGGGGTAATGAATTTGAAATATGGTATTGTTGCTTTTCCATCTAAGAAAATACAAGATTTAGCGAACACTTATCGCAAACGCTATGACCCACATTATGCGTTAATTACACCTCACATTACTTTGAAAGATGCATTTGATGCGGATGAATCTCAAATGGATCAAATATCCAGCAGTTTACAGCAGGTGGCATCACAATTTGCCCCTTTACAAATTCACGCTTCTCGAATCAGTTCATTTTACCCTACTACAAATACGATCTTTTTCCGAGTTGATCCAACACCGCAATTGGAAAACATTCAAAAAATGATTCAGGAAAAAATCAATTTCGGTGCGCCAAAGCATGTCTTTGTACCGCATATTACAATTGCGCAAAAGTTAAGCGCTTCCGAACATGATGATGTTCACGGTCAGCTACGCATGGTCGGTGTTGATGAAAAAGATGTAATCGATCGTTTCCATTTACTATACCAATTAGAAGATGGCTCATGGACAACTTATGAAACATACAAATTGACTGGAGCTGAGTAATACGTGTTTGAAGTAAAGTTAGTAACAACTGACGAAGACCGTGAACGCGCATATGCTTTACGGAAAGAAGTTTTCGTCAAAGAACAAGGTGTCCCACTAAATTTAGAAATAGATGAATATGATGAAACAGCTACTCACTTTCTTGTAAATGAAGGTGAAAATACAATTGCTACAGCGCGTCTACGTGAAATTGAACCGAAAGTTGGCAAGGTGGAGCGAGTATGTGTTTTGAATAGCTATCGAGGGAAGCGTCTCGGTGTATTAATTATGGAGGCTGTGGAAGAATATGCAAAAAATGCAGCATTTAAAAAGCTTAAGCTAAATGCTCAAAGCTATGCCGTACCTTTCTATGAAAAGTTGGAATTCGCTGTAATTTCACCTGAGTTTATGGATGCCGGCATTCCTCATCGTGCCATGGAAAAGAATATTTAGAAGATGGTCTTATTTTTCATAATTGCATCTGAATATAAAAACGATAGCCACCAAGTAAATATTTGCTTGGTGGCTATCCTTGTATAGATGATGCTATAAATTAAGGACGATCTGTATACATATATTTTTTGGATTATTTCTCATCTTGAACTACAGAGCACTTTATTTCATCATTTTTTCAATTTTTGAAAAATCTAATGATTTACCGTCTTGAATGATTGATGCGACGATTTTTTCTTCCAACTCGCTTGATACTGGTTTATTTGCAAGTTTACTTACTTTTTTAACGATTTTACGAACTTGCTTTTCATCCGAAAAGTCTGCATATGTTAATGCATTAGCAAGGTTCATAATTTCATCAAAGTCAACACCTGTTTTACGCTCAATATTTTTGAAAAATGAACGTTCCATTTGAAAATACCTCCTTAAATAATTACGCTACCAACGATAATAAGTAAAATGAATAGTACAACGATTAGTACAAACGTACCGCTATTGTTGCCGCCGCCATAACTTGGAGTTCCATAATCGCAACCTTGCCATCCTTGTTGCCATCCTTGTTGTTGTTGTTGCCAACCATATCCGTATCCTGACATACTAAACCCCCCTTTCTATTTTGTAGTGTATGCATACACACAAGAAAAAGGAGGGTATTCGTCTAATCTACTTTGCCTTTTGGTTTAAATATTAATGCCGCAATAAATCCAAAAATAATGGCAGCACTGATTCCAGAGCTCGTCACCTCAAACATACCTGTCAAAACACCTATCCAACCATGTTTTTCAGCCTCAGCCATCGCCCCATGTGTTAAAGAATTTCCAAAGGAGGTAATGGGTACTGTCGCACCTGCCCCTGCAAAATTAATTAGAGGCTCATATAAGTTAAAGCCGTCTAAAATGGCGCCTACTACAACTAAAATTGATAATGTATGACCGGGTGTTAACTTCCCGATATTCATTATTAACTGCCCTATTACACAAATGAAGCCGCCTACTACAAATGCCAATAAAAAAGAAAAGCCCATTGTCCTTACCCCATTCCAATTTCGATTGCATGTGCTGTGCACGGAATTGTATCACCCTGTTGAAAAGTAAGCGGGGATAAAAGTGCACCTGTTGCTACTAATAAAACGCGCTTATAGCGGCCTGTTTTAAATTGTTCCATCATATAGCCACTATAAACCGAAGCCGAACAGCCTGGACCACTTGCCCCTGCTAAAAATGATGCATCTTCACCATAAAATTCGGCACCTGCATCACGGAACCTTGATAAATCTTCTTTTTTCACACCACTTTGCGCGAACATTGCAATTAAAATTTTCAAACCAATTTTACCTAAATCACCTGTCATAATAACATCATAATCTTCCAATTTTTGCGAACGTTTTTTTAGATGCGATTGAATCGTATCAAATGCTGCCGGTGCCATAGCTCCGCCCATATGGTACGGATCTGTTGCACCATAATCAATCACTTTACCTACAGTCGCTGCTTCTATATATGGAAGCTTCGGCTCATGTTTACCAATTAAAACAAACCCCGCCGCAGTTACGGTCCATTGTGAAGTTGCAGGTTTTTGAGACCCATAGTCAATAGGGTAACGGAATTGTCGCTCAACAGAATTGTGTTGACTTGATGCTCCGGCAATTGAAAAATCACTTGCTCCGAGCTCTGTTAACAAAGCTGCAATTATCATCGATGAAACAGATGTTGCACATGCTGAAAAGAGTCCAATAAAAGAAACAGCAAGTTCCCGTGCTGCAAAATTTGTAGGTGTCATTTGATTGACTAAATCGCCACCTAAAAAATAATCGATATCCAAATTATTTAAATTTGATTTCTTCATTATTATTTGACATGCGTCTGAGATGAGCATTGTATTACCTTGCTCATTCGTGGACTTTTGTACCCGTTCATCCTGACTTATCTTATCAAAATATGTTTGGAAAACGCTGCGTTTTTCCAAAGGACCAACAACAGTAGCCGAAGAAAGAATGGTTGGTTTCGATGGAAATACGATTACCATGATGTGACACCTACCGATACTAATATCAATTTAATTAGAGATACGAAAAAAGCCGATACGACGCCGAATAAAATAACCGACCCTGCAAGTTTAAACATATTGCCCCCTACACCTAAAACAAGCCCTTCGGATCTATGTTCAATTGCTGCAGAAATTACCGCATTACCAAATCCAGTTACAGGTACAGCACTTCCAGCCCCTGCAAACTGTCCAAGTTTTCGATATTGACCAAACCCGGTTAAAAGCATGGCAAGAAAAACCATTGTAGCCACAGTCGGATTGCCTACAGTCTTTTCCGTGAAATCAAAAAAGATCATGTATAAAAATGAAATTGCTTGTCCTATTGAGCAAATTACCCCTCCTACAACAAAAGCCTTTAAACAGTTTAGGGGTATAGGTACTTTTGGTGTAATTTGATCCTTTAAAGTATTGTATTGTTGCTGTTTCAAATTACGTTTCCTCCTTCGCAAGCTTTTTTAAATGCTTTAATTCTTCCATCATTTTCTTTTGATCCTTTTCTTCCATTAGTTTGGACGATTCCCAAAACATTTTAAAATCGGCCGATACATTTACCGTACTTCCTTCATATTGCTTTTCTAACTTCTTCTGCCAGCGATCTTCAATTTTTTGGCGATTCCACTTTTTTAAAGGCTTTAACTGCATAGCAACAAATATTTCGTTTTCAATTACGACAATATTTACTTGTTCGATATCTGAATCCTTTTCAAAAAGTTTTTCTACTTCATGCTGATGTTGCGTATCGTCTGTTTTTGAATAAGTCATTACTTTCTCACGGTCACCACAACCAGTAAGAATTAAAACTAAACTTATTCCTAAGAGCGCTTTTCGCATAACAGTCCCCCCTTATGTCCATTTTTCTCCGAGTATAGCCTTTCGTATTTTGAATTATTCATTGACGATAAGGAAGTTTCGTAAAGCGCGTCATTCGCCCGATTCTTTCACAGAACAGGTCATATTTTAGATAGAGTTAAGTTTTAGGAGGTGAAAATTATGGGTTGTGGAAGAGGAAATAGTGATTCAGGCAACCACTCTTCAAAAGGGTGTGTATGTGAAGTTGTTCGCGCAATTTTAGAAATTCAAAATGCTGCAGTACAGGATGATTGCAATAGATGTACAACAAACTGCTTCTTAGAGCCACTTGGAGGAATTGTGAACCCTGCACGTTCAAATGCTGATACACGTGTGTTTACATTATTAAATAAAGATGGCTCACCGTTCTTTGCTACATTCTCTAACGAACCGTCTTCTCCATGTGTATCGATTTATTTCCGTGTAGAGGACATTTTTGATGGCTGCTGCGCAACATTACGTGTTTTAATACCAGAAGATGCAAGTGGAAATCCGGTAGATTTATTAAGTAATTGTGGGTCTAAGATTGATTTCCGTGAAGTATGTAGAGTTACACAATTCGATGCTTCAGACAGCTGTATTACAGTTGATTTAGATTGCTTCTGTGCTGTTCAATGTATCGATGATGTGGACCTTGGCATTTGTGACTAATTGAACTATAAAAAATGAGGAGCCAAATAAGTGGCTCCTCATTTTAAACCGTATGATGAATCATCACAATTTCATTTGCATGGATCCAGCGCTTTGTCTGGAAACAATTCAATAATACTTGGCTGCCATTTATTTTATCAATGGAAGCATGTATTCTTTCACCTGACTGTAAAATAAATAATAACATTCTTGGCTCCTTCACTGGTTTGGCAAAATAATTAAGCTGCCTTGCAATGAGGGAGTTTTCGATTTTTTCAGGGATAGGACGCACATAAATAGACGTACTTTCCTCCTCAATTTCCTCAATTTTCTTTTCCTGAATATAACTCGGACTTGCAATAAAAAGTAATGGATGAATTTCCACATTCCACATCCTTTTTTCATACAATATGCAATAAACTTTCAAATCGTTCCTTATAGAATAAGACCAATAAAGGTAGTAGCCAATCCTAAATAAATTACAATACTCGTAACATCGTTTAATGTCGTAATAAAAGGACCCGATGCAACGGCAGGGTCGACGCCTAGCTTATGCATAATAATCGGAATAAATGACCCTGCTAATGTAGCGACAATAATAGAACAGCAAATTGATGCCCCGACAAGTAAACCTACTATCAAGGTACCTTTCCAAAAGAAAATAATTCCCACTACGATAGCTCCGCTGACCAATCCCATAATGATACCTGTACTTAATTCACGAAGGACAAGCTTGAACTTACTTTTACCTCCGATATCTCCAGTTGCAATACCTCGAATCGCGACTGCTAATGCTTGTGTACCACTATTTCCTGATGTACCTGAAATGAGTGGAATAAACGTGGCAAGTAATGCGACTTTATCAAGCGTTGCTTCAAATATCCCCATTAACCCTGAAGTAAGCATCCCTAGAAACAATAAAATAATTAACCAAGGCAAGCGTTTTCCAGCCGCTCGAATCGGACCTGCATCATTGTCATCCATATCCGAAATACCCGCCAGTTTTGAGTAGTCATCTTCTGCTTCTTCTTCAATAACATCGATAATATCATCGAATGTAATGATACCTTGGAGTTCTCGAGTTTCATTAATAACCGGAATTGCTAAAAAGTCATAGTCCTTCATTAAATTCGCGACATTTTCCTGGTCGTCGGTCACCTTCACAGAAAGGACGCGATCACTCATAATGTCACGAATATATAAATCTCCTTCTGCGACAATTAATTCTCGTAACGTCATGACACCAAGCAGTTTATGGGAACTGTCGACAACAAAAATATAGTAAATGGTTTCGGCAGTCTGTGCTTCTTGACGCAATACGCGCATCGCCTCACGAACAGTAGCACTTTCTAAAACCGAAACATACTCGGTTGTCATTATTGCCCCTGCTGTGTATTCCTCATAGCCTAAAAGCTCATTGATTTCATCAACAGTTTCATCATCCATCATATCTAAGTAATTTTCACGTTGCTCAGTGTTCAGTTCATTTAATATATCTACCGCATTATCGGTATACATAAATCCGAGCATCGCAGCACCATAGGATGGATCCATTTCATTTAAATAGTTTTCATATTCATCATCTTCAATTTCCATTGACTCTAAAATAATGGCCATTTCCTGAGGAGACAAGTAACGATAAATAACTTGCCGTATATCCGGACCTACCTCTTCGTAAAACTGTGCTTGATCAAATGGATGGAGAACTAAAAAATGCTCACGAAATGCTTCAATATTTTCCTCATCGAGTAGCATTCGCAAAAAGGACTCATCATATTGTACTTCATCCTTACTTTCCTCTATCATGCTTGTCCCCTCCTTTCAATTACTTTATTAATTCTATTATATGCGCTCAATTTTCAATTGCATCAAAATCCAATTATTCATCTTGCACAATCCAATATCGCTATAACAAAGGACTATTTTATTACTAACTTTTTCAGTTCGTCAAGGACAGGAATGGACTGTATTTAATTACAGTATTTAATTGTCCGCCCTTCCAACAGTATATTCCCTTTTTCACCAAAAAATAAAAGACACCATTTCAGTAATTGGCCAGACTGTAGACAAACTCTTAAAAAGTGTGTGCTTAAAAATTAAATTAACATTGAACCGTTGATTTCCATTCCGGGACCGATGCTTTCCCCGGGCACGGCTCCAGCTAACTAAATGGTGCCAAGAGCGGCAGGCACCATTTAGTGGATCTTCCGCACGGTGCTCCTGCGGTTACTCGTCGCAAAATAAATTTTGCTGTTCCCGGTGGAGTCACGGTCCCTCCATTCCAATCAACTTATTAATCCCTTTATATAAAGTGAGGTACGATTGGATAACTTGTTACTGCTATGCATCTAGTTAAAATTTATAATAAAAAGACAAAAGGTCTCGGGAGACGAACTCTCGAGATCTTTTGTCGACAATCTGTGGCATCTTCTATTAATTAATAAGGTTTGATATTTCAGGCGGGAGATTGCTACAAAATTGCATAGTCTCCTTCGTTAATGGATGTTCAAACTGGATATTCCGGCAATGGAGTGCCTGACGATTTAATAATGTTCGACTTCCTCCGTATAATTCGTCTCCTACTAAAGGGTGTCCAATATGAGCCAAATGGACTCGTATTTGATGTGTTCTCCCTGTATGGAGTTTAAGGCGAATATGAGTCAAGTTATTTTTACGTGCTATTACCGATACATCCGTATGTGCAAATTGACCATCCGCACGTACTTCACGTTCGATAATACTCGTATCTTTTCGTCCAATCGGTAAAATTATGGACTGTTGATCCTGTTCTACATACCCTTCTACGATTGCTTCATATTCACGATGAATACTTCCGTTTTTTTGCTGGCCACTCATTATATGATGTATATGGCGGTGTTTCGCAATGACCATCAGACCTGAAGTATCACGGTCGAGTCGTGTAACAATATGCACCGTTGAAGCAAGTTGCTGTTGAACGAAATAGCCATATACATAATTTGCGATGCTGCCGTTTAGATGCTCTTTCGAAGGAATGGAATTCATAAAAGGAGGCTTGTCCAATACGAGTACTGCCTCATCTTCATATACAATGGCTAAAGTACCTTCTTGTGCAGCCAAACCTTCGCTTACTTCCTCCTGTGGGAAAATAATTGTTACGACATCTCCAATTTTAAGGCTATGCCGTACATTCTTTTCTTCTCCATTGACTAATAGTGTTCCTCCATCAAATTTGATGGCGGTCAAAGCACGCTTCGAAATTCCCCATTGAGCAATCGCATCACGCAACAGGGCATTTTCTATTGAATTAATAAATTGTAATTGAAATCTTTTATCCATATAACCTCATTCTATTCATTTGAGACAAATGAATCATGTACACGTTCCCAAAATGGAAATGGTCGGAAGCGCGCAAAACGCACTTTTTCATTTGCAACATTGAAGGTAATCGACTTTACATCTGTTTCCGTCATGCTTATATGATCGACAGTCATATTGAATTGCTGTTCATGGACTGGCTTTAATACACAATTATGATGTGCAGGTAATACTAAGGAAGAACCTACAGTACGAAAGACACGATTGTTGATTGAAGCCATTTCTGTAAGTTGGAATGCTTGTAATGTTGGGTGGATAATTGCTCCACCTAAAGCCTTATTGTAAGCGGTACTCCCGGATGGTGTCGAAATACACAACCCATCGCCACGGAACCGTTCGAAATGCTCACCATTTAGCTCAACATCCATTACAAGTGTAACGTCCGGTGATTTTATCGTAGCTTCATTCAGTGCCAAATAAGTACTGGAGTCCGAGTGATGGCGATGTACCTGCACTTCCAACAGTGGATATTCGACTACATTAAATTCCTTTTTAGCAATGGATAATACTAACTTTTCCAGCTCGGAAGGCTTCCAGTCGGCATAAAAACCTAAATGCCCTGTATGGATACCAACAAAAGCCGTTTTGTCCAAACGATGCAAATAGCGATGGAATGCATGCAATAAAGTCCCATCGCCGCCAATGGAAAGAACAATTTCCGGCTCTTCCTCATCAAATTTCAACCCGAAATCGATTAAATAAGATTTTGCGAGCTCCATCAATTCATTTGATTGGTCATCTCTGCGTGATTGAATTGCAAACTTCATTAGCTTTCACGCTCCTCTTTGTCAGTTGACTTATGAATAGCTGTATTAGTTGCTTCTTTTATTTCACTAAAATATGCTTGGGCCTCATGAATTTCACTTTTAATTGAGGACATTTCCTCATCCAGACGAAATGCCGCTTCAGCCGCACTTTGCAATCGGTTTTTTATTTCTTCCGGGAAAATTCCCTTATACTTATAGTTTAATGAATGCTCGATAGATGCCCAAAAGTTCATTGCCAATGTACGGATTTGAATTTCAGCAACGACAACAATGCGGCCCTGAATCGTTTCTACAGGATATTCTACAATCATATGGTGTGAGCGGTAGCCACTCGGTTTACTATGTGTAATATAATCCTTTTCTTCAATAACCTTCATATCATTACGCTGGCGAATCAATTCCGTAACTGTAGCAATATCGTCAACAAACTGGCACATGATACGAACGCCTGCAATATCCTGCAATTCATTGCCTAAACGCGGATTCGGCTCAAATGGTATCCCTTTATCAAACGATTTATCATATATACTCGCAAGTGGTTTAACACGGCCTGTTACGAATTCAATTGGTGAATTTGCACTCATAATACCAAATTGCGATCGCATGCCTTTTAATTTAATTTTCAGTTCGTCCACAGCTTGTCGATATGGACTTAAAAATACTTCCCACTGCCCCATTTACAAAGCCCCCCAACTTGAAATAGTACTTTCATGTCACACTATTTCAAAACACGTTGTTTCAAACAATTATACTTCTTGTACATGAGAAAAACACATTTCACACTTAAATAGCACGAAATGGCACCTTTTTCATTTCAATACATAAAAATTGCTGATCATTTTTTACAAAAAATCGGCAAATTCCTTTTCTACAGCTTCTACAAAACGGTCTCCATAGTTGCTGTTTCCTACTATATTGTACAGTAATCCTTTTAATTCATCGGTAAACTGTCCAAGAGGCATCAAGCCATCTTCTACTTTTAAAAATGGCTGCTGCCCTGACTTTAACATTTGTACTAATTGCGACCATACAGCTTGCGGAAAACCAATGTAACTATATGCATCATTTTCTTCTATGATATAAAGAAACGCCTCATTATCCGAATCAACAATCACTTGTCCTACTGGTTGCAATTGGCTAAGTTGTTTCTTTTCATTTAAAATAAAATGGATTTCATTATGTACTGCTTGAAATTGACTAACTATATATACATTTCTCAATGAATTGAACTCCTTTTCAATTACGTCTTAATGTAGTATGTTCTAATTTTTCAAACCGGCATGAAATCTTTGGAAATCTATGCCATCCACTACTTGCCTTCACTTCATATTTTACCATAGGACTATCGATTGGTGCAGTTTCGTTTTATTGATTTAAAATAAAAAACTAAACAGCAAAGGAAGATTAAACAATGACACAGCATATCGAAATAGAATTTAAAAATATTTTAACAAAAACACAATATGAAGACCTTCTTCAGGCTTTTTCTATCCAGCCTGAGCAGATTATTCGTCAAGTTAACCATTACTTCGATACATCAGGGAATCATTTAAAGCAACTCCAAAGTGCACTTAGAATTCGAGAGTACGGGGAAACAATCGAGTGTACATTAAAAGAAAAAACATCAGAACATCAACATTTAGAAACAACCGACTATATAACAAGAGAACAAGCCGATCAAATGCTGGCTGGCAAAAGGATTACATTACCTACTGTAAATGATAGATTAGCACTTTTTGACATTCCTATGAACACGTTGCAGTGCTACGGATCATTGACAACTGACCGAGTAGAGATACCTTACGAGGGAGGCTTACTTGTGTTCGATCATTCTTTTTATTTGCACTGCGACGATTATGAGGTAGAATATGAGACAAATGATGAAAAGATTGGAAAAATAATTTTTTCATCATTTTTAGCAAAACATTCAATTGAGCCGCAGCCCGCACAAAAGAAAATTGTGCGATTTATGATGGCATTGAATAATCAGAAAGGCTAGGTGCTGTCATGGATATTTCATCAATGAAGTCATTGTTGGAACTACAGGCAATGCAAAACATAAATACATCACACCAACCAGGCTCGAGTACATTACCATCATCGAACTCGACTTTATTTTCTGATTTAATGAGCGATATATTAAATGGTCAATCCCTTAATGGGCTTGGCGATGTAGGTACCTTACAGCAATTCACAAATTCAGAACAGCAAAATTCAGCTACCAATAATTATATCGCTTCATTTTTGTTAGAAAATTCAAACAACTTAACGGATTTGGCTGGTTCTCATTACCTTCAAGCAACGAATGTATCACCAACCAATCTTGAAACATATATGACAGATTATACGCGTAACAACGATGTAAATGATTTCTTTAATGGGGCAGAAAAATATCAAGCTGAAATTGAAGCTGCCGCAAAGAAGTACAATATACCCGAAAAATTAATTACCGCTGTAATGAAGCAGGAATCAAATTTCAATCCGTCCGCTATTAGTGGTGCTGGGGCATCAGGCTTAATGCAACTAATGCCGGCTACTGCAAACTTTCTCGGGGTGAAAGATCGCTTTGACCCTGAACAGAATATTATGGGTGGTGCCAAATATTTACGTCAAATGCTGAATCAGTTCGATAACAATATAGAGACAGCTCTTGCCGCTTATAATGCCGGTCCAGGAAATGTAAAGAAATATGGGGGAATCCCTCCTTTCCAAGAAACTCAAAATTATGTCAAAAAAGTAATGAATTATATAAACGTGTAGCTACACAAAATGTAATTTATTTCCTAATCGAAGTTAGTGTTGAACTTTTTAACATGTAAATGTTCCTACGGTAAAATTTTTTAATAAACAATTAAACCTACTATATATGTGCACTTCTAGCATATTTTATATGGATGTAAAGAGCCCTTCAAATTTTTTGCAGGGCACTTTATTTGTTAAAACATCATTCCGTTGCTAGAATGAATGTAACGCCTAAATGAAATTTATATTACGGAAACGTCATTCCTATTTCATTAATGGGCTAAGAAAGACACAAAGGAGTATAACTAATGAATCGAAATTATACGATTCCTTATGAGGAACTCGGCGCTGAAAAGCTTTCTGAATTAATTAACGCGTTCTACTCTCGAGTGGCGAAGCATCCATTATTAATTCCTATTTTTCCAGATGATTTAACAGAAACTATTCGTAAACAAATACAATTCCAAACGCAGTATCTAGGGGGGCCTAATCTCTTCACTGAAGAACACGGTCATCCAATGATGCGTGCCCGACATATGCATTTTAAAATTACACCCGATCGTGCCCAGGCATGGCTAGAATGTATGGCAGAAGCGATGGACGAGGTTGGCTTAGACGGTAAATTCCGCGAGGTTTACTATAAGCGTCTCGTAATGACTGCTCACCATATGGTTAACGCCCCAAATGATGAGGAGGGATTTGAGTGAATAATGTCCAACTTTTACAGCAACCTGTTGCACCGTCCACATGTAATAAACCAATTGAGCTTTATATTTTTATTGACCCTCTATGTGAAAAAGCATTACTTATGCAAATGACTTTGCGTAAGCTTCAAGTAGAATATGGTCATTACTTTACATGTCGATATGTCCTTAGTACGGAACTCTCTGCTTTAAACAGCATTACTAGCCGTATGAAAGGCTGTGTTTCCGGAGCGGAATTGGATATTACACATCCTGCACTACCGTCAATTGCAATTAAAGCCGCTGAACTGCAAGGTAAGCGAGCTGGTTTCCGCTATTTAAACAAAGTACAGGAAATAGCGGTTCTTAATACTCGAAATATTAATTCTCATGCAACATTAATAGAAATTGCACAGCAAGTTAACTTGGATATGGAGGAATTCGTATCTGACTTCGGTTCCAAAGAAGCTGCCCGTGCATTTCAATGTGACTTATACTTAACGCGGGAAATGGAAGTTGATGAAGTACCAAGTATTGTATTTTTCAACGAATGCATTGAAGATGAAGGATTAAAAGTAAGTGGTTCATATAATTACGAAGTCTATGAACATATTTTAGCAGAATTACTTGATGAAGAATTAACTCGCCAACCCGTTCCTACATTAGATGATTTATTCGATCATTTCAGCATTTTGACGACTGCGGAAGTTGCAGAAATTTATTCAATTAATGAACAGCTTGCCGAACGTGAACTAAAAAAACGGATGCTTCAACAAAAAGTAGAACGTATTATGACTGATGAAATAACACTATGGCGTGCAAAATAGCACATTCTTATAATTACACTATTATTTAATTGCCCTTATATATTTATTTTTACCAGCGACGCCTTAAGCGAGCTGGTTTTTTTGTCCTAAAATATATTGAGTATAAATTCCCGGAAACGCTAATAAAGGCAGGAAAATAGTTATGTAGAATTTTGCATAAATTTAAGGAGAAGTATAAAAAAACAAAAGAGGCGCCTCTATCCTCGAGAGATAGGACGCCTCTTTTTCACAAAGGGGATGGGAGAAATGTTCACGTTCAAACAAAGGGGTGTATGTTTGTTATGTGATTTATTTCACAAATATTACTCTATCATGGAATAATATTTCTTGCAATAATTCTTTTATAATTTCACAAATTCGCCATATAGTAAGCGTTTCCATATTTGCATTGATTCAAAGGCTGTTAAAAATGCGGATAACATTGATATGTAGCGCTTTATCACGGCTTTAACTTAAAGAAGTTTTCGACTGTTAAAGTGCAGTACAGACAGAAAATCCGTTTTCAAAAGCAAAAAACGCACCTGAAACAGATGCGTTTTCACAAACAATTAATTATTTAATAATAACTTTTCTAACTCATCTAACTTTTCTTCAAACACCTTACATGCAAGCGCGATTGGTTCTGGTGACTCCATATCTACACCTGCTGCTTTCAATACTTCAATTGGGAAGTCTGAGCAACCTGCTTTTAAGAAGTTATTAATATAACGCTCTACCGCTGGTTCTCCCTCTTCCAATATTTGTTTTGATAAGGCTGTTGCCGCAGATTGGCCTGTTGCATATTGGTATACGTAATAGTTGTAATAGAAATGCGGAATACGTGCCCACTCAAGTCCAATTTCTTCATCAACAGTCATCGCGTCACCAAAATATTGTTTGTTCAAATCATAGTAGATTGATGTTAGCTTCTCAGCTGTAATCGATTCGCCTTTTGCATCAAGCTCATGAATCATATGCTCAAATTCAGCAAACATCGTCTGACGGAACACTGTGCCGCGGAAACCATCCAGCCATTGATTTAATAAATATATTTTCTTCTTTTCGTCATCCAATGTTTTCATTAAATGATCAAATAGAAGCTCTTCATTACATGTCGAAGCAACTTCCGCAACGAAAATTGAGTAATCAGAGTATTGATATGGTTGGTTTTCACGTGAATAGTAGCTATGCATTGAGTGACCAAATTCATGTGCCAATGTGTATAAATTGTTCACGTTATTTTGCCAATTCATTAAAACATATGGGTTTGTACCGAATGTACCTGATGAATAGGCACCACTGCGCTTCCCTTTGTTTTCTAAAACGTCAACCCAACGACTATCCAAACCTTTTTGAACAATTTCTTGATATTCCTTACCTAAAGGCGCAAAGCTTTCAACCATTGTTTTCATAGCTTCATCGTATGTTACTTCCATTTTCACTTCTTTTACAAGCGGTGTAAATAGATCGTACATATGCAGCTCATCCACGCCTAACACTTGTTTACGCAGTTCCACATAGCGATGTAGTGCTGGTAAATAATCATGGATTGTTGAAATAAGCTGATCATATACTTTTTCAGGAATAAAGTTATTGCTCAATGCTGCATGGCGTGCCGAATCGTAATTACGGATTTTTGCATTGGCATTATGTGCCTTCACATTCCCTGCTAAAGTTGTTGCAAATGTGTTTTTATATTGACCATATGTTTTGTATACTGCTTTGAAAGCTGATTCTCGTACTTCACGATTGTCACTTTCTAGCATAGTAATGTAATTGCCGTGTGTAATTTGTACTTCTTCCCCATCTTCTCCAATAATTTTAGGGAATTCGATATCGGCATTGTTTAATGCACTAAATGTTTTGCTCGCTGAAGAAGCGACTTCCGACATTTGCGCTAACAGCTCTTCTTTTTCTGCAGATAATACGTGCGGACGGCCTAAGTTAATTTCCTTCAGGCTCTGTTTGTATAAAGCAAGCGGTTCATAGCTTTCCACATAGCTGTTTAGTGTTGCTTCATCCAATGCTAAAATTTCAGGGGTAATAAATGACCATGCAGCTCCGACATTTGTAATAACAGAACGAACGCGACCGTCCAAATCCTGATATTTGCTGTTCGTCGTGTCTTGGTCATGCTTTAAATGAGAATACACATATAATTTGTGCAGACGCTCATATAATGCATCACTAAATAGCAATGTATTGTATAAACTTTCAGCACTGTCTGCTACTTTCCCTTTAAAATCCGAAGCTTGCTTTGATAATTGGTCCACTTCTTTCAGTTCTGCTTCCCAAGCCTCATCTGACTCGAAAATTGTTGTTAAATCCCATGTTAAATGCTCCGGTACTTCTTCACGTGTTAAAATTTGCTTAGCCATTCATTTGCCTCCTAATATTCCGGAATTCGAAATTATAAGTCTATTTAATCAATTTCACTTCCCAATTGCAACACATTCGTCGTATAGAGCTTCAAAAAGTTTATTTAAGCTCATACTTTCATGTACTTGCCCAATATTAAGCTCCTTTAATATTTTTAAATACTGCACAACAGCCACTTTCCTCTCGCTAGTTTGTTCCATGCCACTCCATTCAAAAAAATACGGAATAGCCTTTTGATTCATCGTTTTTGGAATAAGACTGTGACATTTCATAAAATAAAACAATTGTACTTGCCATTCTAAACAAAAACTATCAAAAGCATTTGTATTCTTTACTGGAATCCCTAAATACAATGGTAAATTCGTGGTTGTTAACTGCAGTTCATATAAAGCACGTAAAAATCGATCATTAACCCCTTTTTTGCTCAGCAATATACGAGGCCGCAAATATTGGTCGCGGTATTTTCTGAAGCTAATGAGGAACTGACGAAATATTTCCTTCGGGATTTTATCGGGAATGAGGAATGGAAATTGCTGTTGATGTAGCGGAAGTATTTTAACAAATGCAAAGTACTGCATTTTATTGATATGAATTAAGTTACTCAAATAGTAAAATTTTTTGCTTTTAACATCAAAGGTGAGGAGAAAATATTGATTGTTATACTGTTGGATAAATTGAGCATTGAAATGGTTAATTGAAATTTTCAACATTCCTGATGCTTGGAATTTTTCCGGTGTATGCAATAGCCATATTGGTGTAATATTTGCTTTTAAATATCCTCTTGTCCGCTGTAGAAAAAGATCCTGCGAGATTGGGCTGCATTGAAATTCGATGGCATATTGCCTGTCCATTTTTGAAATAAAAATATCGGGTCGTTGACGGAGGTGGGGCAAATAGGGTTCAAGCATTGGTTGCAGCTTGAGCTTTGTAAAATGTTGAAATAGCTGCTGCTTGCCTAATAAATGGGTGGTTGATTCCCGTTCCGAAAATAATGAATCGCACTTACTTCTTTTATAATGTGCAAAGTGCGGAATTTTAATCTGTCCAGCTTTCAGCAAAAGCTCCTCTCTGCACTGGGGACAATAAAATTGCTGCTGTTGCTTTAATTGTTGCAGCTCCTGCTCCGAGAGCTTTGACGTTAAATGAAATAGTTGTTGTTTTTCTGTCAGTGCGACCAACAATGCCTTCCACTCCTTTTTATCTATCGTAAGCAAATGAAGAACAGCTTTCAACTTATAATAAGTAACTAGTGGGAAAATGACATTTTCATTAGGTTATGCCTGCAAACAAGTCCAATTATATAGACAAAAAAGCCACCCTAAATAAGGTGGCTTTCACATCTTGATTATTCAAAATATGTGATGATTGTTTCAAAGCAGTCCTCTGGAATAATTGTCTCCGCGTATTCGTCCAAGCGGTGTCTCGTAACTTTGGAAGCGGATAAATATTCAGTGCATAATGCAACGACATTTTTCGCTTCTTGAATTTCCAGACTTTCTAACTCTACATATAAATAGTAGTAGTCCTCCCATTTATACAGCGCAGATTTAACTCCCAACGGGGCTGCGCGTTTTGCAAGAGGCACTAGCTCATCAATATCTTTAAATCGGAATCGTGCATTTTCAAGCGTCTGCTCTTCATCTTTGGCTGCCTTACCAATTGCATTGAAAATCGATTCTTCCATTTCGTTTAATTGATCTGCTATATGAAGGTCGTCTTCAAAAGTACCAACCATCGATGAAGTTTCGGAATCATTCCCTACAGATGCACGAGTTACAACGACTTCTAACCCACTATCAGAAGCATTAATATGAATCCAAATCGGACCATCTAAGTCGAAATAATCATCTGTATTTACTTCGCCAATGATATCCCAAAAGAGCTCTTCTCCCTTAGCGCGATTGTACCAAATTTCTTCACGCGTATAACCACGGTCTTCGATATCACTATACGTAATAAATAGTTTTAACGTATTTTCATTAATGCGTTCGATGTCCATTAGACCTCAACTCCCTTCACAGTCATTGTATAGAACGTCACTTATATTCCAAAATGTATACAATAAGGCGTTCTATTGCATCGGAACTAAGATACTTAAAAAATGGGAAGTATCTATAACTCTATTGTATGATGGATTGGATAAAAATGAAAAGAAAAAACATTATTCAGCATAAATTATTTGAATAATTGAAATTGTATTGTACCCATCAGTTTAAATCAAGTATTAAAGAATTCATTATTAATATGATCTGAAATAAAAAAAAGATGCCACAATTGCACCCTAGGCAACCGTAGCATCATGAGTGTCTTTTATTTAGTTAACCATGCGTTGCGCTTCCTGAAGCTGGTAAGCACGTACTTTACGAGGTAGGAATCGACGGATTTCATCTTCGTTATAGCCGACTTGTAGACGTTTTTCATCCAATATAATCGGTCGGCGTAAAAGACCTGGGTATTCCTGAATTAACTCGTATAATCTTTGCAATGGCAATGTTTCAACATCTACATTCAATTTTTGGAAAATTTTCGATCGCGTTGAAATAATTTCATCGGTACCATCTTCTGTCATTCGTAAAATTTCCTTAATCTCACTAATTGTAAGTGGCTCCGAAAAAATATTGCGCTCTGTATATGGGATATCATGTTCCTCTAACCATGCTTTTGCTTTTCGACATGAAGTACAACTTGGTGAAGTAAATAATGTTACTAACATTGTCTCACTCCTCTCTAATTGATTTCAATTTAACTGATATATGCAGCTTCATTTCATATGGAAGCGTAAATATATAATACTTAGTTTAGAATTAATTTAATTTAAGATTCTGTTCTTATTATACATGAATACGCCATGTTTGAATACACATTGTCAACAAATAATTCAACTACCGTAATAATTTTTATTACATGTTTTTCTCTATTAAGCGCACTTTCTTTATTTTTGTGCTACAACATTTTTGTACCCTTATGCTAATAGATTTAAACTTAAAAGACAGAATGTTTTTTCTCATTTATTCAAATTTAATTGAGAACTAAACTGAGCGAAGATTTGTTGTTTCAAATAATCAGCTTGTTATTTTACTACTATTTCCACTACAATGCATTTTTATTCCTATTTCTTTCAAATAAAACAATTGCTTTCTTTTCAATATTTACGATAT
The DNA here is from genome assembly GCF_038002585.1 of Solibacillus sp. FSL K6-4121. Classification (NCBI taxonomy): domain Bacteria; kingdom Bacillati; phylum Bacillota; class Bacilli; order Caryophanales; family Caryophanaceae; genus Solibacillus; species Solibacillus sp. FSL K6-4121. Next base: position 1,590,866 of record NZ_JBBOCS010000001.1, on the reverse strand, counting down.
AATCACTTTCAAGATTATGAAAAAACGATGACGAAGAGTAGTACATTTAAAGCGAATGCCTAGAGAATCTGTGGTTGGTGCAAACAGATCATTCATTAAATGGAATGGACTTCCGAGTTAGCTTGATGAACGAACTTACATGTAGGTTTCATTAGTTTAGCTCGTTCCCTTCACGTTACGAAGAAGAGTGGCCAATTGTGGCAAGCTGGGTGGTACCGCGGATTTTAACATCATTCGTCCCTTCTATTATTTACTTAATAGAGGACGCATGATGTTTTTTTGTCTAAAAATACTTCAAGTAATTTTGGAGAAAATCTTATTTACCCATTTTAAGGAGGAATCCCCCAATGAAAACCATCTTTTCAGGCGTACAGCCAACCGGAACAATTACTTTAGGAAACTACATCGGTGCAATTAAACAATTCCCTGCTTTACAGGACGACAATAATGCTATTTACTGCATCGTCGACCAACATGCCATTACCGTTCCACAAGATCGATTGGAATTGCGCAAAAATATCCGATCATTGGCAGCAATGTACATTGCATGTGGCATTGATCCTGAAAAATCCATTTTATTTATCCAATCCGAAGTACCTGCGCACGCACAGGCAGGATGGATGCTGCAATGTGTCGCTTCAATCGGTGAATTAGAGCGCATGACACAGTTCAAAGATAAATCAACTGGAAAAGAATCCGTTTCTGCTGCACTTTTAACATACCCGCCGTTAATGGCTGCCGATATTCTTCTTTACAATACAGACATCGTGCCAGTAGGTGAAGACCAAAAGCAACATATCGAGCTTACTCGCGATTTAGCGGAACGTTTTAATAAGCGTTACAATGATGTTTTAACGATTCCTGATATTCAATTACCAAAAGAAGGTGCCCGTATCAAATCATTGCAGGAGCCGACGAAAAAAATGTCAAAATCGGATACAAATACGAAAGCAACAATTCGACTTTTGGATACACCTAAAGAGATTGAAAAGAAAATCAAATCTGCAGTAACAGATTCTGAGGGAATTGTGAAATTTGATGTTGAAAATAAGCCAGGCGTATCCAATTTGCTCATTATTGAATCTGCATTATCAGGAGTTTCAATTAAGGATTTAGAAGAAAAATACGAAGGCAAAGGCTACGGCGATTTTAAAGCAGGTGTGGCAAAAGCGGTTATCGACCATATTGCACCTATACAAGAGCGCTATTATGCATTAATCGACTCTCCAGAACTTGATCTTATTTTAGATGAAGGAGCTGCTAAAGCGGATGCTATCGCAGCCAAAACGCTTAAGAAAATGGAGAACGCGATGGGATTAGGCCGTAAACGACGCTAACCATTCCGATTACCGCTATTACAAGCAAATACAGTTCTGCACCATGAAGGATGTACAGCATTACTGCATGCCATGAATAGCCCAATGTCCGATAATTTAAGTATAAAATCATATTACTAATCGACATTACACAAAGCCCATAAAAAAATAGAAATAGTACGAAACGTGTCAAAACACCATCCTTTGTACAACTATACGAAAAACGAACGGACGATAGAATTGGTCCGTTCGTTTTTTATATTTCCTATTGCTCTGTGTATTTTTTAAACAATAAACAAGCGTTATGCCCACCGAAACCTAATGAATTGCTCAGTCCATATTCCACATCAGCTTTTCTTGCTGCATTTGCAACATAGTCCAAGTCACATTCCGGATCAGGTTCATGTAAATTCATCGTCGGAGGTAAAATCCCCTCTTTTAAGGCAAGTACTGTGAAAATCGCTTCAATACCACCTGCTGCTCCTAATAAGTGACCAGTCATACTTTTTGTCGAACTCATTGCCAGCTTGTATGCATGATCGCCAAATACCGTTTTCACTGCTTGTGTTTCAAATAAATCGTTGTACGGTGTACTCGTACCGTGTGCATTAATGTATCCTACTTGCTCTGGAGAGACATTCGCATCATCCAACGCCATTTTCATTGCTCGCGCAGCCCCTTCACCATTTGGAGCTGGTGCTGTAATATGATGGGCATCTCCTGTCGAACCGTAGCCAACTACTTCTCCATAAATTTTCGCGCCACGTGCTTTTGCATGTTCATATTCTTCCAGAATTAATATACCTGCCCCTTCGCCAATAACGAAGCCATCACGATTTTTATCAAATGGACGTGATGCCGTCGCAGTGTCTGGGTTTAAAGATAATGCAGTGTTTGCACAAAAGCCGGCAACCGCCATTGTTACAATTGGTGCTTCCGTTCCTCCTGTAATCATTACATCCGCATCCCCGCGTTCAATTACTTTGAAAGCGTCTCCGATTGAATTTGTCCCTGAAGCACAGGCTGTAACAGAACATGAATTAACTCCCTTTGCTCCTAAATAAATTGATACTTGGCCTGAAGCCATATCAGGAATCATCATTGGTACGAAGAACGGACTTACTCGGCGAACACCGCGCTCTTGGAATGTCAAAAATTGCTGTTCATGTGTTTCCATTCCGCCAATTCCCGAGCCAATCCATACTCCAACACGAGGTGCCATTTCTTCTGTAATCGTAAGGTTAGCATCTTTTGCAGCCATCATTGAAGCAGCTAGTGCGTAATGGGTAAAGCGATCCATTTTTCGCGCTTCTTTTTTCTCAATATAATCTTCTATATTAAAATCTTTTACCTCCGCTGCAACAGACACCGGAAATTTACTCGTATCTACACGCGTTAGTGGTCCAATTCCTGATTTTCCTGCTACTACATTATCCCATGATTGCTCTGCATTGTTTCCTACTGGCGTTACTGCGCCGATTCCTGTTACAACAACTCTTCTTTTCTCCATCATTTAACACCCTTCTCTTTCTTTATTTTCCCCATTTTAATGCGAGTGCCCCCCAAGTAAGCCCTCCACCAAAACCAACTAATACAACAATATCATCGTCCTTTATTTTCCCCTCAGCCAAATCGTCGACAATCGAGATACCAATTGACGCAGCCGATGTATTACCGTATTTCTGAATCGTTTTCGACATTTTTTCTTCCGGTAGTCCTAGACGCTCTCTAGCAGCCTCCATAATGCGGATATTCGCCTGGTGCGGTACGAGGTAATCTACATCTTCCTTCGTTAATCCAGCCTTCTCCAGTACACTAACTGCGGACTCACCCATTTGACGAACTGCAAACTTAAATACTTCACGACCATTCATCGAAATGTGATTTTCTGGATTTAAATACAAATGTTTTCCACCAGTTCCATCCGCCCCAAGTTCATATGCCAATATGCCGCGCCCTTCAGAAACTTTACCAATTACAGCTGCGCTTGCACCATCACCAAATAAGACAGCTGTGTTGCGATCTTTCCAATCGGTTATTTTCGATAATTTTTCAACACCTACTACTAATATATATTCATAACTATTACTCTCAATAAATTGTTTTGCTATTGCCGTCCCGTAAATAAAGCCTGAACACGCAGCAGAAATGTCCATTGCACCACATCCCGATATACCAAGACGTTCTTGTATTTGGCAGGCTACACTCGGAAAGTTTTGATCTTGAGTAACCGTTGCGACAATAATTAATCCTACTTCATCTGCTGTAATACCGGCATTTTGAATTGCTTGTTGTGCCGCTTTATAGGCTAAATCCGATGTTTCCTCATTCTCTGCAATATATCGATTTCCAATACCTGTCCGTGAACGAATCCATTCATCTGATGTATCTAAAAATTGTTCAATTTCCGAATTTGTCAAAGCTTTTTCCGGAATATACTTGCCCATGCCAATTATACCAGCATTCATATATTATCCCCCTTGTTTTCAAACATATCCAACCCAATCCTTCTGCTGAATAACACAAAATAATCACTAAATATTAGTATCTGGTACTAATTATAATGTATAAGTATTTTGAAAACAATTAAAATTTATAGAAAAGACAATAGCCATGTTTTTACGGTCCGGAATATTCACTTTATGACATCTTGGCGAAAAGTTGTATTCCCCCTTTTATTTTCATGAAGGCTTGTGGTATGATATTGAAGATGTAATTTCAAAATAACGATATAAATAAGTTCAATGAGGTGAAATTGATGCAATATATTATTACTTTCTTTTGGTCATTCCTTTTAGTAACAATGACTAACTATGTAGTAAGTTCTGTATTAGGTGTAAACTTTAATTTCATGAATGGCGTAATCGTATCATTAGTATTCAGCGTATTAGTACTTATTATCGCTGCAATCATTCCAAACGAATCAACTCCAGACATGGAAGCAGAGCAACATTAATAGATGACAAAGGGCTGTCCGGTATTATACTGGACAGCCCCTTGTCATTTTATTTAATTTCGTATTACAACCTTTTTGGAGATTCTACTTCTGGGAAATCACCAGTTCATCATTTTCCAGCATAATTTCTAGCACACCACCTGCTGTTACTACACCTTTTAATAGTTCCCGCGCAACAATTGTTTCCAAGTGGCGCTGAACGAAGCGTTTTAATGGACGTGCACCATATTGAGGATCAATGCCATGTTCTACAATCCAATCCACTACTTCCTTACGTACATGTAACGTAATTTCCTGTTCTGCAACTCTTTCCTGGAGCTGCTTTACATATTTCCAGGCAATTGCATGGAAGTGTTCTTCCGACAATGCATGGAAAATGATAATATCGTCCATTCGATTTAATAACTCCGGCTTAAAGTGCTGACGCAAAGCTGTCTGTACAAGCTTCTCGGAATCATCCGACGCCTCCAGTAAAAATTGTGACCCAATATTAGACGTTAAAATAACAACCGTATTCGTAAAGTTTACTACTCGGCCCTGGCTATCGGTAATTCGACCATCATCCAACAATTGCAGTAAAATATTCGCTACATCCGGATGAGCCTTTTCAATTTCATCTAATAGTACTACTGAATACGGATTACGGCGTACTGCCTCTGTTAGCTGTCCGCCTTCTTCATAACCGATATAACCAGGTGGTGCTCCGACAAGTCGGGATACAGAGTGCTTCTCCATATACTCACTCATATCGATTCGGATAAAATGGTCTTCCGAATCAAATAATTGTTCCGCTAGTGCTTTTGCCAATTCTGTTTTACCGACACCTGTTGGTCCTAAGAACAGGAAGCTTCCAATTGGCTTATTAGGATCCTTAATACCGGAGCGGGCACGCCATACCGCCTCTGCAACATACGTGACTGCATCATCTTGTCCAACGACACGGTCATGTAATGTATCTTTTAATCGCAATAACTTTTCACGTTCCCCTTCAACAAGCTTCGTTACCGGAATACCTGTCCAGCGGGATATAATTTTTGCAATTTCATCTTCCGTTACTTCTTCGCGTAGCATGCGGTTGCCTTCCGAATCTTTAAGCTGCTTTTCCAATTCTCCAAGTTCTTTCTCCAGTTGCGGGATTATACTGTACTGCAGTTCACTTGCCCGCGCTAAATTGTTGCCGGACACGAACAGTTGATCACGTTCTGCTTCATATTTTTTCAGTTTATCTTTTTTATCGCGTACAATTTGCAAACCGTTTTTCTCAAGTTCCCATTGTTCTTTCATCGATTGCATTGAAGCTTCTAAAGTATCGATTTCATTCGTAAGGATTTCCAGGCGTTTTTTACTCGCATCATCCTTCTCTTTCTTCAATGCTTGTTGTTCAATTTTAAGCTGAGTAAGTCGGCGTGTTAATTGATCGAGTTCCTGCGGCATTGAATCGATTTCAATTCGAATCATGGCACATGCCTCATCAACTAAATCTATTGCTTTGTCCGGTAAAAAACGGTCTGTAACATAGCGATTGGCTAGTTGTGCTGCTGCAATAATGGCGCGGTCATGAATACGAACACCACGATGATGCTCTTCAAAACGGTCTTTAATACCACGTAGAATGGATACTGTGTCCTCAATAGACGGTTCACGTACTAGAACTTGCTGGAATCGACGTTCCAAAGCAGGATCCTTTTCAATATACATACGATATTCATCCAATGTCGTCGCACCGATACAATGCAATTCCCCGCGCGCAAGCATCGGTTTGAGCATATTTCCTGCGTCCATGGCACCATCACTTTTTCCGGCACCTACAATTGTATGAATTTCATCAATAAATAAAATGATACTTCCATCTGAATCTTTCACTTGCTTTAACACCGATTTCAAACGTTCTTCAAATTGACCACGATAAGAAGCGCCTGCGATGAGTGCACTCATGTCCAACTCATATAACTGCGCATCCTTTAACCCTTCCGGCACATCTTGTCGTACGATCCGTTGAGCTAAGCCTTCGACAATAGCCGTCTTCCCAACACCTGGTTCGCCAATCAATACAGGGTTATTTTTTGTTTTGCGCGATAAAATCCGGATAACATTGCGAATTTCTTCATCACGTCCAATAACCGGGTCCATCTTGCCATTTTTTACTTGTTCAATTAAATTACGTCCAAATTGTTCTAAAGGCGGACGATTGTCTTGTGTTTGGTTAAATTGCATATATTGTATCCTCCCGATAGTTTGACCTTTACTGACTAATTTTATTATAGGTCAAAATTAGTCAACTCACAAATTTTTACACTCCCTTTTTAGGTACGTTCTTATATTTTTGTATATTCGATAAAATATACCTTAATAATTAAGTAAAACGAAATAACGACTCATATTTGTGTAACAAATGGCATTTTAGCCTTAATATTTTAGAAAAGCATTTCATTAATAATTATTTGATGTTAAACGCATATTTAAACTGGATTCCAATGGAAAAATAAAAAATCACCCTCGACTATCGTTATAGTGAATAATACGGACTTTTTAATCTTAACTTAAAAAAAAACGATTATTTTGCTTCTGCAAAATAATCGTTTTAATATTTTTATTAACGGATACCTAAAGCCATTTTTGCATAGCGTGACATATTGTCCTTAGACCATGCCGGTTGCCATACGATATCTACCTTTACCTCTTTTACTTCCGGTAATTCACTTAAAGCTGTCGTTACTTGGTCAACGATTACTGGTGCAAGTGGACAACCCATTGATGTTAATGTCATTGTAACAATCGCTAAGCCCTCTTCTGTTAAATCCACTTCATATACTAAACCTAAGTTGACAATATCGATGCCTAGCTCAGGGTCAATTACGTTTTCCAATGCTCCGTACATGCTGTCTTTCATATCTTGATCAATTGCCATTTTTTTATTTCCCCTTTCGACATAGTGTTATCGTCTATCATAGCAGAACGAATGCTTTATGCCAAACGTTGTGCAATGAAATCCGTCACTTGTAAAATACCATTTCTTGAAACGGCATGTCCTGCTTTTGGCTCTGCGATATATTGAATATTCGCCGCCTTTCCTTCTTTTTCAAGTTGTTCATAAAAAGGGCGACTCATACTAAATGGAACGACCGTATCTTTTTCACCATGCCAAAATATTATTGGCTTGTTTGACCACAATGATTCATGTTTTTCCATATCATATTTGCCGAGCATATCGAACAAAGCACTTTGCTGTTCTTCAGATATTGGAAGTTGAACACCCTTTTGCTTCAGTTCCTCAACTTGATGAAGCGCGACCTTCGTGTAGCTCGTTGTCCCCATACAAATACCAGCAGCCTGAATCCATGGATAAATAGTTAAGCAACCCGATGTTACAATGCCACCCATTGACGTTCCAGCAACGCCAATTTTGTCGCCTACCATTTTTTTTAGTTTCAATTCTTCATAAAGCGTATGTACTTCTTCAATCGATTTTAAAACAATTTTCCAAAAGTTATAGTTCATCTGTTCATCCGTTAAATAATCTGATCGTTCTCCATGCATGATTGCATCAGGCAGTATAACTCGGATACCTTTTTGCACAAACTGATACGCATAATGAAGATTATGTTCCTTTGCACTTAAGAACCCATGTAAAAAAATAACGACGGGTGTATGTTCGTCCATCGTTTCATCATACACATGCAATAATGGAATAGATTTCCACAACTCTTGCTTAACAATCATTTTTCTCACCTCGCCTTAACCTTATCAAAACTTCACGATTGTTTCAAAACTTTGACGAATGTTAATTTTTCACGTTACAATAATACCCATGCTAAAGGAGGCTTATTCTCATGAACGAACATTTAATAGTATTGGATTTAGACGGAACATTATTGACGGATGATAAGAAGATTTCCTCCCTTACAAAGGAAACACTGTTTAAGGCAAAGCAAGCGGGACATCAAGTAATGATCGCGACAGGACGTCCTTTCCGGGCTAGTCTTCCCTATTATAAAGAATTGGAGTTAACGACACCTATTGTCAATTTTAACGGTGCGCTTATCCACCATCCAAAAAACCCCATGTGGAAAACAATTCATACACCTGTGGATTTAAGTGTAGTCCACGATGTTGTTGAATCAGTCCATAAATATGAATATGATAATTTAATCGCCGAAGTAATGGATGATGTATATCTCCATCGTGAGGATGAAAAAGTACACGAAATGTTTAATATGGGTAGCCCTAATATTTTAATGGGTGATCTCAAACAGACATTAAAGGAAAATCCGACGAGTTTATTAATTCAGGCAGATGATGTAAATACGCCGATTATCCGTAAACATTTGCAGGATGTACATGCCGAGCTGATCGAGCATCGACGCTGGGGGGCACCTTTCCCGATTATTGAAATTGTGCATAAAGGGTTAAGTAAAGCAATTGGCATTGACTTCATTTCAAAAGAAATGGGTATTCCACGTGAGCGGATCATTGCATTTGGCGACGAGGACAATGACTTTGAAATGATTGATTATGCCGGTATTGGTGTTGCAATGAGTAATGGAATTGATGATTTAAAAAATATCGCCAACGAAATTACGTTATCTAATAATGAAGATGGTATTGCAAAATTTTTACATGACCGATTAAAACTGTAGGACACGTGACCGAATTGAGTCCAATTATTAAAAATAGCCTGGAAAAGCGAGGTATTCACTTTTCCAGGCTATTTCATTTTATTTTGCTGAATTGGCGCGGCGTTGTTTCCCACGTTTCATAATAACAATCATGAATGCCGTATAAAGTACAACAACTAGTCCAAGTGCCACAATATAGGAAGTATTAATTCCTCGCGCATCGATGACCTGATACACCTCAACCATTTCGCGGTCTAAAATGATTGTATAGTTGTTATCTTTATTTTCACGAATGATTTCACTATTGAACATCCCACGGATTTCTTTTCCTTCCCCCAGCTCTGCTACAGGGATATGGACACGTTTTGTTTTACTACTATTGTTAATTACAACAATCCATGTTTCCGTATCGGATTTCCGCTCAAATACGATATAGCCATCTTCATTTTCAAGCCACTTAAATTCACCATTACGTAATGTATCTGAATCATTTCGTAAAGATTGAAGCTTTCCAACATAATCCGCCAGTTCTGAATCTGTCTTAAAATTATAGTATTGATGCGCCTCTTCACCGGCAGTACCATTCATTGCAATTTCAGAACCGTATTGAACGACTGGCACACCCGGCAATAATAGTGTACTTGCAATCGAAATTTTACTACGTGTTGGAGGGTACATCCCTTCAGCCGTTGCAGCTAAAGTAAAACGGTCAGACCAAATTGTATCAGTCATTGTCAAAACAGGTGTGTCCGATAATGTCTCTTCAATATATGGCTCCAATACTGAAGTATCTAAATCCACATTTTTAAAAGAATTTGTAAATTTTGATGCGACATCATTATAAAATTTCGCATCAAAATCGGCATCACTTTCTGCATTTGCAATTACATAGGCACCAGTAGCTTTTAATTGCTCAATCATGCGATTTAAAAATGCTGTATCTACTTGTTCAATATTCGTTAGACGAACGCCGTCAAGTCCGTATGTATCCACAAATTGTACAGCACTGTCGATAATTTCGTTTTGTACTTCTTCATTAGTTAAATCCCACTGTATTTTCCCATCATTTGTACTTGCCACAAACCCTTGCTTTTCTGCAAGTTCATGGTTTGGGCTAACATCTGTAATAGGGAAATCAGCCATTATTTTCATCTCACGCTTTTGGTATGAACTTACCATTTTCTTAAATTCATCAGCTGTACCAAAACGAGGGTCTAATAGTGTATAGCTTGTCGGCATCGAACCGTCATATTTTTCTGTTGCAAAAACTGAGCCTACTGAAAGCATTGTATAGCCCATATTCGTCACATAATCAATCTTTTTTAAAACACCATCGAAATCTCCACCCGCAAACATTGTTGGGTCTTGGGCATTTACAGTATGATCATCGTTTTTGCCTGTTCCATTAAAAAAGCGGTCCACTAAAATGTCATATATACTTTCATCTGCAATTGTACGATTTTCTTCAGCATTTGCTAATGATGCAAATGACAATGAAGTCGAAAGTACCACACCTGCAGTAAGTGCACTAAGCCATTTATTAAATCTCAATTTATTTCCCTCTCTTTCACATACAATCCAACGTCATTTTACCAAAAAACCTATACACGTATCTATGATTACAAAAGTTATTTGTAGGAAATGCAACAAATACGTGACAAAAATGTGTATGAATTAAAGAATAGCAAATCATATTACCTTTTATACAGTTGGAGGATAAAATAGAGGGGAATGAATGATGGATAATATAAAGTTGATTAAATAAAAAGTGTGCAAAAAGTTAAATTCACTTTTTGCACACCCTGCTTTTATTAGAAGTTAATACCGATACCCATGCTCATACCTAAGTATAATGTAATTAGTAAAACGATACCGAATAGTACCCAGAACATATTAACAGATTTGCCTTTGTTTTTACGCACTAATACCATTTCCATGAATGCGATTACTAAAATACCAAATAACACTTTCATATCATAGTTCATGCCGCTTTCAGCAATTTTATCGCGCCATTCTAAGAATAATGCCAAACCAGTAATGATAACTAAAATATACATTACACGTAAAGTCATGTGAACAGCTGTTAGTTTTTTGCCTGCTAATGCAGCTACAAAAAATAGGATTAATGTGATTGCCCATGCTGTAATGTGCAAGTGTGTTGAACTTGATAAGAAATCCATGTATTTTCCACCTCTTCTATTTATTATCTACACGAAATATCCTACCATGCTAGCATGTGTAAATTCAATGGATTCGTCCAAGTAACAATAGAAAAGGTCATAATAAATGAATTATATTAAACAAATCGGTTTGCCAGAGTCCCAATACCTTCAATCGAAACCTTTACCTCATCACCGGCTTTTAAAAATTTAGGTGGATTCATTGCTTTTCCAACTCCTGCTGGCGTGCCTGTTAAAATAACATCGCCCGGCTCCAGCGTTACAGATTTAGAAATAATCTCAATAATATCCGAGACGGTAAACATCATATCCTTTGTCGAACCGTTTTGACGAACTTCCCCATTCACCTTCGTTACAATTGTTAATGTATGCGGATCTGGAATTTCATCTTTTGTAACTAAATATGGACCCATAGGACAGCTGCCTTCCAAGCTTTTTCCTAGGAAATATTGTTTATGTTTTTCTTGTAAATCACGCGCTGTAATATCATTTGCAATTGTATAGCCAAATACGTAATCATACGCCATTGCATTAGGAATATTTTTGCCTTGTTTACCGATTACAATCGCCAATTCTCCTTCATAATCAAGAGAATCCGTAAATTCTGCATGAACGGATAATGTCGATTCATCCGACGCAATTGCAGTTGGGGATTTAGTGAATACAACCATATCTTCCGGTGCTTTATCTGCACCCATTTCAACTGCATGGTCATTATAATTTTTGCCGACACACATTATATTTTTCGGTGTACGAGGAACCGGCGACAACCATTCTATATTAGAATATGCTAATTTGAATTTAGCACCATCTTCATGCTTTTGTGCTGCCTCTACTAATTTACGAACTTGCTCAACAAATTCATAGCCGTGTGCTATCCCGTCGATAATTGTTTCTGGAAAGTCTTTTAGTACATTGAGTTGTTTTTGAATTTCGACAACATCCCATACTGCCTCTTCTTTTTTCACTTTAGGGCCAAACTTTACTTGTTCGTTTACTATAAATGATAACAATTTCATAACGTGGAGCACTCCTTCTGTTTTTTTACATCATACATTAAAAATAAAATAATTGCCTTACTTTTCTGACAAAATAATATTATTCTGTAAAACTAAGCTTTCTTTCTATAAATTTACATAATAATAGGTTTTATTTCCGAGAAGCAAACTTGCCATAAGTTATTTTTTTTAGTAATGCTTCCAGTGGTCCTTGTTTAAATCTTGAAAAATATAGTTCTGCAAATAATACTTGAATGACGAAGATTCCAATTGCCATATAAATTCCCATTTGCACATCCACTTTTCCGTAAAGACCGAAACCCCATTTATAAAACAACACCGTACAAATAACAGATTGCATAATGTAAAGAGTCAGCGACATACGTCCCGCCGTAGCGATTGGAGACAGAAGCTTCACAACGAACGGTAGTTGCGTTAACAATGTTACAACCGCTATATAGCCGATTGCTAAAATAGGACCGCCAATATAGACTTGTAAATACTCATTACCAATCGTTTGAGCTCCGGCAATCGGCAGGCTTTTCACATACAGTCCGCCAGCCACACCAATTAACGCCAAAACAAACCATAAAACAATTTTTTCTTTTGCCCGTTCGATAAGACGCCATTTTGCAAGAGCAGCACCGAATAACATATAAGGCAAAATCGTAAATAATGAGGACATCCACATAAATATACTCATTTGTATTGCCAAATCATCGAGACGCTGCATAAATGCATCTGTCCAACTACCAATACCATAAGCTGTCACTGCACTTTGAATCGCATCAATATTTACAGATATTGAATCTGTAGATGTTGTAAAAAGGCCGGCCATTGCATACAAGCTTAAATTAAATCCATGATATAAAGCATTTACAGCAATTGCTACTAGTAAAAGCCAAATTGCTGGCAGGCGGATAAGTGCAATTAAAAACACACCACAAAATGCATACATTGCTAAAATATCGCCCCACCAAATCAGAATGGCATGGAACATACCAATGCAGAAGATTAGCAAGAGACGTTTTGGAGCAAATTGATAGAAATTAATGCCCCTTTCTTTTGCTTTTACATACTGCATTGCTAAACCATACCCGAAAAGCATAGAAAATAACGGATAAAAACTACTTTGAACATATATATCCAAAAGCTGTTGAAGTACAATATCCTGCACTTCACTAAACCAGCTGCTTAAATCCGCAATATGTGGCATCGGTAAATAAAAGCCAAACATATTTACTAATAGAATGCCGAGCAAACTAAACCCTCGTAAAATATCAAGCGTAGCTATACGCTCATTCGTGCCTACTGGGCGAAAATCCACCTTTTATCCCCCTAATCTATTTTCACTTCTAGTCCAATGCTATATAAATACAAAATACGTTCGCTTATTTCGATACGCTTAATGGATTGTACAGCATGCTGATAATAGTTTAATTGAATTTGGTAGGATTTTGTCATTTTTCGTTTAATTTTCTCTAAATCGCCCAAAATCATCTGTTCAATATAATCCGTTTTATAGTCCAGGAGTACCCATTTACCTTCCGCATCTTCAAATATACAGTCAATGACCCCTTGTATAATTTGTGCGTCACCGTCTTCATCCTTCAAACTCATCGTAAAAGGTACTTCTCTTAAAATTTCCTTTGCCGATTTAAAACGTTGCCCAACTTCTGTTCCGAAAAAGGCATTTACCTTTTCAGCAGATACCGCGTCCGCTTCGAGTTGTTGAAGTAATTGGCGATCGACAAGGGATTGTATAAAGTGTTCTGTTTCTTCAATTGTAGTAAAGCCATGCTGCGGGATATGCTGCATAACGGCATGCACTGCCGTACCTACTTCAGTAGCAGAAAGCTTTCTTTTTTTCTTCTCTTTTAGCATAAAGCTTGGTACTTCCGTTTTTACATAACGTTTTGCTTCGGAATTATATAAATGCTCCTCTTCCATTTGCTGTAAACCTTCCATTCGTTTAAGCTCTGAAACTGACGTTTTAGACTTTTTCGTTACAGCATTTTTGTAAGAATAAGGTGTCGTGAATCGTTCCGTTAGCAGCTGAACGATATCTTCATTTACATCTTCCTGCACTATTTCCTCTTCCGTTAGCTCCACTTCAGTTGCTGCTAAATAGTCACGATTCGGGATTACCGTAATCGACCACTGCGGTGTTGTCGTAGCTTTGTTTGAATATCCATAACTTACAAAAAGGAAGTCTTGGTGACGAGCAACAGCTGGTCCAACCCAGCTTAAATAACTATTTGCCTTTGAACGGATATATGCCGGAAGTACGGTTTCTTCCAATTCCCGGTAAAATGTCCATTCTTCTTTTTGCTTTTCCCAATCTTTGATAGAGCCGACTAAAATAAGCCGCTCTTTTGCCCGAGTCATCGCCACATACAAGACACGCATTTCCTCAGCTTTCATTTTGGCCAATTTCTTTTCCTTCACATACAAATGTGGAAGAGAAGTGGAAATAATATTTAGATCGGGATTTACTGATTTAATCGCTAATCCAAAATCCTGATCAAAAATATAGCGATTTCCTAAATCTTTCGTATTAAATGTACGGCTCATGCCGGCAACGAATACGACCGGATATTCAAGTCCCTTCGACTTATGGATTGTCAGCAAAGTCACTACGTCATCCGCTTCACTTGTGGACTTCGCAACACCTAAATCGTCTCCGCGTGAATGCATACGGTCGATAAAGCGTAAAAATCGGAATAAGCCACGGAATGATGTTTTCTCATAGCTCAGTGCTCGGTCATGAAGTGCACGTAAATTTGCCTGACGTTGCTTCCCGTTGGACATCGCACCGACCATTTCGAAGTAATTTGTATCCAAATAAACTTGCCAAACTAAATCAGCGAGCGCACCGTGACGGCTGAAGTTACGCCATTTGTCGTGCAATGCGAAAAATCTTTCCAGCTTAGCTTCTGTTTCAATCGGCATCTCGCCCATGGCTTCTTCTTTATACTGTTTTAACGCCTCGTAGAACGGTACTTTCCCATTCACTAGTCGGATTTTCGCCAATTCATTTTCCGTCAGACCAATGAACGGTGCCCGCAGAACAGAGGCGAGCGGAATATCTTGATATGGATTGTCGATTACTTTTAGCGTGTTAATCATAATCATTACTTCCAATGATTCAAAATAGCCGCCATCTGTTTCAGCATAGAGCGGAAGGCCAGCTAATTTAAATTCTTCCGCAAAGGTCGTATACCATGTACGAGAACGCATTAATACGACGATATCCCGGTAGCTGACTGAACGCATCGATTTTGTTTTCGGATTGTATACCTGTCCACCATTGTCAACTAAATCGCGAATGCGTTGAATAATGTAGCGTGCCTCCTGTTGGGCTGAGCTAATGCTTTCTTCTTCAGCTCCATCTTCAGTGCCGGGCACGTTTTGCGCCTTCGAATCACCTTCAAGCAACACAAGCTCAATCGGGACCTCCTGTTCATCATAGCTAGCACCGAACTTTAACTTTGCCTGCTCATCGTACGCAATTTCTCCGACTTCCTCATCCATAATTTGTTCGAATACATAGTTCGTACCTTCTAGCACTTCGGAGCGACTTCGAAAATTGGCGTTTAAATCAATCTTCATTCCTGTATCGGATGGATTCTCTTCAAAGCGCTTATATTTTTCAAGAAATAGGCGCGGCTCTGCAAGTCGAAACGCGTATATACTTTGCTTTACATCGCCGACCATGAACATATTCCCGTCCTGCTCTCCTCCGCTTTTCACAAGTTGCAAAATCGTCTCCTGTAAGAAATTCACATCCTGATACTCATCGACAAGTACTTCTTTGAAACGTTTTTGGAAGGTGTGTGCCACATCGGATGGCTGCGGTCGTTTAGAGTCACTTTGTGGATCTGTTAATATCTCCAAAGCATAATGCTCTAAATCCGAGAAATCCAGTAATCCGCGCTCTTGTTTGGCTAATTTAAATGCCTCACTATATTCAATTGTTAGCTTTACTAGCGTCTCTAAAATAGGCTTTGTTGCCGCCATTTCCTGTACATAGAGCTTTGGATGCCGGGCAAAAAATGTGTCCTTTAATGAATTCAGCATTTCTTTAGCTGTGTCACGGTGATTTTTTGCCACCGCATACGATGCTTTGTCTTCTTCCGTATCTTTTTTCGTCAACGGTTTAATCCGTCCAAATTCAATGGCAGGAATTAACTCATAAGCTTGCTCCCACGAACCATTTTCCATTGCATTTAATACATGTGTCACCCCTGTATATTCCGCTGCAAACAATGGCTTGTTTTTTTCTAAAGCAGGTACGACCGAAACAATGTGCAAACCTTTTTCAAGACGGGCTGCAATCTCCTTCAAGCTTGCAATAATAAATGGACGAACTTCTTGTGCAATCGCTAAATCGTCTATTGGACTGTTCGGATCAATATCGTATTTTCCCGGCAATGTTTGCAGCCATTCATACGGATTAGGCTGTACGCGTGAAACTTTGTACATTTCCTGCAGCAATAGTTCGATTGCCTGGTCACTTCGATCTGAAGCAAAGCTATCAATCAATGTATAAAGCTCCTCTTTCGTAAAGAGCGTTTCCATATCGCCACGGTACGCTTTTTCCAGCACGTCCATCAGCACATCATCCTGCAATAACGAAGCTTCCTCTGTACTTGCTAAGCGAAAACCGGGGTCTAAATCAATTGTGTATGCATATTCACGGCAAATCGATAAACAAAACGAATGCAGTGTGGAAATTTGCGCTTTGTTTAATAAACTTAATTGTCTGCGCAGAAAAAGGTTGCTTGGATTTTCAGCAAGGGCTTTTTCGAGTGCTTCTGCCATTCGATTTCGCATTTCTGCAGCGGATGCATTCGTAAAGGTTACAACTAGCAGTTCATCAACATCAATGCGTTTTTCTTCCGGCGCTACAATTTTTTGAATAAGCCGCTCAATTAAAACCGCCGTCTTCCCTGAACCAGCGGCTGCAGATACTAAAATATCATGACCGGATGCATAGATGGCTTTCCACTGTACATCCGTCCATTGAACGTCATTCGGTTTCGCTGGAATCGTCATGAACACACACCACCTTTTCAATATTTTTAAATACTTCTTGCTCCGGCTGTTTCTTTATTTCATTAAAACTATTGCCCGTCTCTGCTTGGTCAAATTGGCATACCGCTTTATAACTGCAAAATGTACAGGCTTTTTGGTTGCCTAGGCTATACGGTTTGATTTCTGTATTGCCCTCGTAGATTTTGTTCCCGGCCTGACGGAATTTATAATGAACAAACTCTTGTAGGTTTTCCATTTGTCCCTGCTCGATCACTTTTGACGAGCGGTTATTAAATTCAGGATCCTCCCCGCTTTTAAATGCTGCCGGGACAATAATGGACGTTTTATTCGGTTCAAGGGATTGATCCATTAGTTGTGCGATTTCTACATCCTTTAACATATAGCCGCTTAATTTGTACTTCTCTTGACGTAAATTTTCCACCCGGTCATGTTCTTCATAATCTTCAGTTGGAATAAGCGGATTGTGTACATGTAAATAGAACATTCCAGCCGCTTGGACAATTATATTTTCCAACTCTGATAAGTCCTGAATGAATTTACCTTCGCGTGCGATAATCGGAATATTTTTCATTGCCACATCCAAATAGGTCAAGAGCTGTAGGGATATCCCATTATATACTTCAGTAAAATCAAGTTTGCGGCCACTTGATTTGTAATCAATGACTCGCAAATATAAATTTTCTGCGTCTTTATAAGCATCAATACGGTCAATTTGACCACGGACATACATTTTGCGGTTATGATCCAATTCAATTTCGAGTGCATCCAATGGATTGTTGTCATCATGTTCGGTATTTTTGTCATCACGCTTACCGAAAGGCTTTTCATGAGCAATCGCTTTAAACTTAGACAGCTCACTTTGGTTCATAAGCGCATACACCGTACGGGCTACTATTTTCACAAGCTTTGTTTTAATATATTCAAAGCGATGGCTACTTTTTAAAATGCTATAAGAGAAATAATCAACGAGCTTAGAAATAGTATCATTCGCTTTTTTGTAGCAATTTACATACGTATTCAATGCAATTGTCGGCTCTTTTTCCGATAAAATTGTCCGAATCGCCTCATGGAACAGATCACCCATTGCAAATGTCTCTAACTTAAATTCTGTACGTTCTTGCAATTTAAGGCCGTAAGAAGCAAAATGCGAATATGGACAACTGTAAAAACGTTCAATGCGCGATACGCTTGCCAGGAAATTTTCCCCATATAATGCCGTAGCAACTTCTTCTGTTAATGGTTCCGCTTCATTTGTTGAATACAATGGTTTTCCCACGATATTGAGCACATTTCTCCATTCGGAATCCCGTTCATAAAATGCCTTCAACGCAGCCCATTCCTCTGAGAGCGGGCGTCGCTCAAGTTGCGCCTGCTTCAGCTGTGTCATTAAAAAGCCAATCGACGGGGAAGGGTGCTGTAAATAGTGGAGTACATTAGCTTTTTGTTGTTCATCCAATGGATCCATCGCTATTTGTCGATGCGGTAATGTACGAACCGTTTCCTCCTGTTGCATTCCTTGATTTTCAACAACCTCGAACATTTTATGCAGTCGGTTAATATAAAGCGACGGAAGCTTACCTTTACTTTCCTCATCTGCATTTGCATACGTAATATATAAATACTGTGTCGACGAGGAAATCGCACGGTAAAATAAAAAGCTCTCCTGAAGCAGCCTACTTTTTATACCTGGCGCCAATTCAACATCAATTTTTTCAAAAGCTTCCCGCTCATCATCGGATAATAATCCCCCTGCATCCATACGCATCGGATAGACACCATCATTGACACCAATTACAAAAATCGCCTTTTTATTATCAAAGCGTGCAAACTCAACGGTTGAAACCGTCACCTCATCCAATGTTGGGGGCACACTTGAAAATTGGAGTGTTTCGAAGCCTTCATCTAATATTTGTGCCACTTCTTCCAACGGCATAATTTTGTCGCCGAACATGAGATCGAATTGCTCTAAAATATGCACCCAGCCATTCCAAGCCTGCTCATGTTCCAGTGATTGATGAAGTGCATTCGTCAGTTCTTCCTGTTCCTGCATTTTTAAAAGTTTTTTATAAATATCCAGTTGCTCCATAAACTCATACAATGCCACTACTATTTCACGGCCTGTACGTTTACCTTTCAAGCGATTTTGCAATGCTAAAACAGGTTCGCGAATTAAATCCCGAACTGATTTTAAAAGCTGTTCATGTTCAAATTCATCTTCTGTCTGTATCGCATTTAATTTTTCCAAAGATTTAAAACGACGGTAATGCCAAACTTCTTCGTTTAGCCATCGATCATGGACAATCCCTTTTGCAATGACAAAATTTTCAAGAATGTCGGCTCTGTCCCGCATTGCCATTAAATTCGCTCCATATGGAAAGAACAAATCCGTTTTAACACTCCGGAATATCGGCTCATATTTCCAATTTGTTGTGATAATTTCCAACACAGATCTACTAAATTCAATAAGCGGATGATACAGCATCGCCCGTTTCTCATTTGAGAAAAAAGGAATGTCGTATTGCATAAAGGTCGTACCGATAATTGCCTCATATACATCCGCCTGACGGTACATAATCCCGATATCTTTATAGCGCAACCCTTTTGTTAAGACGAGTTGCTTTATTTCCTGGGCAATTCCTTGCACTTCAGCTCGTGGATTTACCCCTTCCAGTATTTGCGCATGTCCTGTTGATTCAATCGGAGCGTCAATAACTTTGTCAAAGCTTCGTTCAATTTGTAGCAAGTCTTGATTTTTTGCACGGTAATTTACTTCGAGATGAACTCTTGGTTCCTCTTCAATGTCGATTCCCTGTTCAAAACGCAGCTTTTGCAGTTCATGCTTTATTTTGTCATATGTCATGGCGGCCCTGTAAAATACGGATCCTTCGAGCATATCAGCCTGAGGGTCCTCCAATGGCAGCACAATTGTGACACGCTTTGCATAAATTAAAAGCTCTTTTAATATCGACATTTCCTGTCCATTGAATGAAACAAACCCATCTAAATAAACATGGGTATCCCGCAAACTTTCCATCTTCGGAATGCGTTCGATTAGCATTGGAAAGTAGCCGTCTCCGTCAATATATTCCGTTCCAATGCGCTCATGTAGCTGCTTTAATATAATGTGTAAATCATGCAATTTATGAAGCAGTACTTCGCTCGCTCCATTTTCCCTAAGTGAAACAATTAGTGGCTCAATTGTCTCCACATCAATATGGTACTGACTGAATTCTTTTAGAATTTGTTCGACTTCCTTCGTAAAACCACGCTTACCGGCTGCTCGTTTAAATAGTAAAAATTCTTCTTGGTGTTCTTCCAAAATACGGCGTAATAACATGCGGTACCCTGTGCCATCAATACGCTCACGTGCAATGCCGCCTTCATTTTGCAGTACATACCATGCCAACCGCTTAAATGTCATAACTTGCGCCCGCATCATGCCTTCTATGTCATAATTCGTCGTCAGTTCATACTCTGTTGTAAATGACATTTGGTCAGGTACTAAAATAAAAATTGGATTGGCAAACAAATTTGTTTTTAAATCCTCCACAATCTCGCGGTGAATAAAAGCTGTTTTCCCCGTACCTGCCCGACCCGAAATGACTCGTAATGTCATAATTTCACCTCATTTATCTTTGTTAATCTATTATAATATAAGAATGCATGTTCGTACATTAATGGCATTCATAAAACAAAACCTTGTTCTTTTACACAACTGCAAAAAACAAGGTTTAATCATTACATATTATTTATTTCTTCTAAGTTTTTCAATTTCACGCAAGTCACGCTCTACACGCTTATTTAAAATTCGTTCGATAAATTTACCGATAGCCCAAATGATCAATACAATCACAATTGATACAATAATTTTTACCGGTGACTTTAAAATGTCTCGTAAATCACTACCTAAATAACTAATTAAAAAAATCATAATTGGCTTAGAAATAAAAAGTGTTAAAAAGTAATACTTTTTCTTAATATTTGAGAGACCGGCCACACTGTTTACCACAACAACCGGTGTGAATGGCAAACATAGCAATACAAATAATGGTGTAAAACCTCTTATATCTACCCAATGAATCAGTTTTTTAACTTGAGTTTGTTCTTTTATGCGACGGAAGATTTGATACTTCCCAAACTTTCGAATCATCAAGAAAAACAGATAAGAACCTGCAACCGTTCCGAGCCATGACAGTAAGAAGCCCCAAAACAGTCCGTAGGCAGCTGCATTGGCAATAACGATGATAAATAAAGGTAATATCGGTAAAAATGATTCTATAAAAGTTAAAAATATACTGAAAAAGGGACCTAATAATTTATATTTTTCTACAACAATTTCTACATTGTCGATAGTCATCCAATCCAACATAACCTTCACTCCTGCCACAAACATGAAATACTAGAAGCATTTAAAATTTTAATTTTGATCTTTTTCACTTTTATAGTAACATAAATTATTCTATGTAACCTTAAAAAAAGAACCCCGTTTTCACGGGATTCTTTGCCTTTTATAATCTAGTTCACTACCAAAAGTCCAATTTTATAATTATCATCCCGATGTACAACATGTTGAGCTAAACGCAACTCACCGGCATGGTCCAGCACTTCCAGACGACAATGGGCTGCATTAATTTGCAGTGCTTTATATAAATCTTCTTCTGTATAAACATCTTGTCCATTTACACGCTTTATTACTTCTCCTGCCAAGAGGCCCATTTTTTCTGCCGGCGAATTTGGTAAAATCCCTGCAATCATAACACCTCTATCACTACGCATTACAGCATAGCTATTACGATCTTCGGCACGGCTGTAATAAATCCCTATAACCGTCCGCGAAATTGCTCCCAACGCCAATGCTGCTGCACCTAATACAGGCGAAAAATAGGCAGTTAATCCGACTATCAATACAAATTGACCAATCATGACTATCGAACGCCCCATTTGAGGATAAACGTTCATCGGCAGCTTTTGACGAACCATTTGCTGGAAACCAATTATAAACGGGAAGACAATAAGTGAAAACTGCTCAGCACCAACTGTAAACTGCGGCCAAAATGGAGCAAAACTCTGAATCCCATCACCTGGTATTATTGTAAATACAGGCAATACCCAAAGCTGTTTACTGTAATAACCGATACCGTTTAATCCTCGCTTAGTCGTCTCCATAATAGGAGAGGCAAATCGTCCACCATAGCGGCGAATCAAAATCCCTTCCGCCATTAACAAAAGACCTGTCAAAATTGGTACTGTCATGACAAGATTTGTTACTGCATCCGTGCCGTTCAGTTCAAGCGGACCGATAGAATATGTCCAATTTTGCCATTGCATAATAGCAAGCATACAAAAAGCGATTGCCATTACAATAGCTGGTGACAATAAATGATAAGTATACATAATTAATGCTACGAGACTTACAACAAAAACAAAAGTTAATAATTCGAGTGAGACCGTTAAGCCAATGACAAGACTAAAAACGGAAATAATGACGGAAAGTACAAACCCCATTATAAGCATATTTTTCAACTCGGACCAGCCACCTAATATACGCCTATTGAAGAATCGCCGTTCACGTTTTACTCTGCGGTATCCTAAATAAATTGCAGAAATTATAGCGATATACAACAAAGGATTTATAAAAAGTCGGCCAATCCCTTTCAAAATTTCAATTAAAATTGTTTCATCCATTTTCTCACCTACCGTACAATTAATTGTATCAAATCCTATTGATTATGCGTAGTCCCATTTGTACCGATAATAAAATAAAGACGACCCGAAATAAATAATTTCGAGGTCGTCTTACATATACTGATATTCTTTTTTTATTCTATTAGAGCATTATATTGTTACATCATTCCAATTGATGCATTACATAACTAATCGCCATCTGTAATTGCATATCATTCACCTGTGATTGTTTAAATGTTTCAAGCTGTTTCGTTAGTTCTGCGAAAAAGACTTCATCCATATGACGCCCCTCAGGTAAATCTTGTTGACGTCTAAAGCTTGCTACTTCCTGCGCTGTATCCATATCGAAAAATCCGTCGGTACGACTTATAGTAAAGCCTAATTCACTTAAAATACGTTGACTATAGGCAACTTCTTCACTATACTCTCCTACCTCAAAACGACCTCTTAGAATTTTCGTTTCTACACGATAAAGTGGGTGTTGAGTCACTTCTACATCTGGTTCCACACCTACGTCATGTACCCAGCGCTTAGATGGTGTGAGCCATTTATTCGTTGATAATTTCACCTCTCCGCCATTTTGTAGATCCCACGTTTGCTGAACAGTCCCTTTCCCAAAACTTGTGACGCCAATAATAACGGCGCGTTTCCAATCTTGTAGCGCACCTGCAAACACTTCACTTGCAGAGGCACTTCCCTCATTTTGTAGAATCGTGACTGGCGTTGATCGTAGCCATTTTGCATAGGGTTCAAACTGTTCAATTTTCTTCGTTTTCAGTGGCTCTGTTACACCATCATGGTTTTGCATATAAGCAAATACGACTTCCTTTTGCTCAAACATGCTCATCATTTGTGCAACACTATGTAAATAGCCACCTGGATTGTCACGCACATCAATGATTAACCCTTCTACCTCCTGCTCAATTAATGCATCAAGAGATTTTTGCCATTCATCGGCGGTTTTTTCACCAAACATCGAGATCGTCATGTATCCAATTTTCTTTCCTTCTACTTCTATTACATCTCCTTGCACAGTATCATTTTTCAGACGTTCCCTTTTTATACTTAGCTTTACATGTTGCTCTAACTCAGGTCGATACAATACGAGCTCTACACTTTCCCCTTCCTTACCATGCATGAGCTTACGTACTTCCCCCATCGTTTTCCCTTCAAGTCTTACCTCATTGATCTGTACAAGCTCATCCAATGGCCTGATACCTGCTTTTTCTGCCGGTGACGATTTAATTGGTGCTACGACGATAAACTTGCCATTCGCTTCTGATAGTTCCAGACCGATTCCAATCCGTTCACTTGCGAGCGTCTGTTTATGTAATGCCGCCTCTTGCTCCGAATAATATGTGCTATATGGGTCATTAATTGCATTGGCCATTCCTCGAAGTGCGCCTTCCACTATTTTTTCAGAATCAATATCATAAACTGACTCGCTCGTTATTAACTTGTGCAGTTCATTCACCACAGCAAAATCTGCCTGTTCAGCTTTTGGCTGTGCCTGCATTTTCACTGCCCAATAGACACCTGCCCCTATACACAGCAATAAAATAATTAATAAAAAAATCCGACTTTTCCGCACAAATTCTCCTCCGTTCCATAAAATTTATGAAGCGAAAGAAAGATTCATACTTATAAAGACGGATAGAACATGAATTAATTTAATTGTGTCACATTTTCTCGTAATGTATCTAAATCAAGTGGACCTACAATTGTCTTTTGAATTTTCCCCTCTGCATCAATCATGAAGGTTGATGGAAGTGTTAAAAGTTCATATTGGCGGGACACTGTTTCCTCCAATTCTAAAACAATCGGAAATGTTATATCATAGCTTTTCAAAAACTGCTCGACTCGTTCAATCTTTTCCCTATGATATGTCACATTGACACCGACAATTTCAACATTGTCTGTTTCACGGTATTTCTCATAGTACTTTTGCATATGGGGCATTTCTGCCTCACAGGGTGGACACCAAGTTGCCCAGAAATTCAATACAACCTTTTTTCCACGTAAATCTGAAAGGGTCACCGGTTCTCCCTGTATATTATATAAAGTAAAATCAGGTGCGAACTGTCCTTTTTCAAGTCCGATTTCCTCTCCTAATTCAATTTCTGTTCCTAATGCATCACTGCTGATCGCTGTACTTTTATCGAGTTCCTTTTTTATATATGTACTTAGCATCGTAACGACGAGAACTAAAATTATAACGATCCCTATATTCTTTTTCATCAACCTCACCTCACTAATTCTTCCTATTAGTACAATATCATACCTTTATGGAATTTATTCAAAATTAAAAGGCAAAACTTTTACAAATACCGTCTACCTTTTTATAGAATAGTTATAGAGTGAAGACAGCAACTCTCTGGATAAGTATGCGGGAGATACCTAGACGGAGAACAAGCCAAACAAATAAAGCAGTTCAAATTTTACGAATGTAAAATTTGAACTGCTTTTAATTTTAAAACATTATTATAACGAAATATAACGTAAAGGATTCACAGCATTTGAACGACTGCCATTCCATTCACCTACATGGATTTCGAAATGTAAATGCGGTCCTGTCGAGTTTCCGGTATTACCTAAACGTGCAATTTGCTGCCCCTTAGAAACAACGTCACCTACACTAGCATTAAAACCGCTTAAATGGGCATATGTTGTCGTGAAAATTTGGCCTTCGATTGAGTGGGTTACCATCACTACATTCCCATAACCATTCATTGTTCCTGCATAAGAAACAACACCATCAGCTGCTGCAACAACCGGTGTACCGATTGAATTGGCAATATCGATTCCTAAGTGATTTTTACTTCCGATTGGCCCGATATCACGTGAGCCGAAGCCTGAAGTAAATCGCCCAGCTGCTGGTCTTGTCCAAGTACCAGCTGCAACAGTTGGTAAATTTCCAGAGCTTGAAACATTACTATTATTTTTCTTTTTATTTCTTTTAGCTTCTAAAGCTTTTTGTCGTGCAATTTCAGCTAATCGAGCCTGTTCTTTAAGGAATTTCTCTTCTACTTCTTTACTTAACTCTACTTTATCATCGTATTCTTCTTTTAACGACGTTTTTTGAGCACGTAATTTCGCTTCTTCTTTTTCAAGCTCTGCTACTAATTGATTTTTTTCTCTCTTTTGTTCCTTTAATGACGCCATCAGTTTTTGCAGTTTTGCCTTATTCGCTTCTAAATTCTCTTTTTTCTTTAGTAGTTCTACTTTTTGGACTTCCAGCTTTTCCTGGTCTTCCTTTTGCTCACGCATAATTTGACGGTCAGCATCCATAAGCGTACTTACAGCAGAGAAACGGTCAATAAAATCTACAAAACTATTAGCACCTAGGAGTACATCTAAATAACTTACCGTACCACTTGATTGAATGGCACGGGCACGCTCGCGCAATAGTTCGTCACGCTTCTTAATTTTATCTTGTAATTCTTTTATTTCATCTTCCAATATCGAAATTTCTTCATTTGCAATTTCGATATCCAATTCGACAACTTCAATTTCTTGATTCTTTGCATTAATCTTTGCCCCAATTTGCTCTAATTGAGAAATAATTTTCTGCTGACGATTTTGATTTGTTTGAATTTCATTTGTTTTTTGTTCGAGTGATTTGTTGAGCATCTTTTTCTCAGCTTCAAGTTGGCTGCGCTCTTTTTTTAGTTCACTTAATGATGCTGCATAAGCTGCCGGCATTTGAATAAATAAAATAAGCGCTAGTAGTACAGCAATGATTTTAAATGAACGCGTTGTTAGCTTCTTCAAAACCTGTTTCCCCCTAAATGCATGAATAGTAGTCGCTCGTTTCGTCTCTCTTTTGTTGAACTTTCAAAGAGCATGATGCAATTTATGTTATATTACACTTTTAAAAACTTACGCACTGACATAAAGCTGCCCCAGATACCGATGAACATGCCGATGAATAAAATTAGTCCATTCACCTGCAGCATAAGTGGTGCAACCTCTAATAATTGGAATAACTCGCCTTTTAATCTTGGTGCAAGTAATTCATAAATATTGTAATAAGCAATCGTAACGGCTGTTATAGGAATGATAGATCCAATGATTCCTAGCCACATTCCCTCTAACACAAATGGAATGCGAACAAAAGAATTTGTAGCCCCTACAAGTTTCATAATTTCTATTTCATCTCTACGTGCAGTAATCGTAATGCGAATCGTATTGGAAATTAGGAACATCGCTGTAAACAGCAAACCTAAGATTAACACAAGACCTACATTACGTGCAATTTCTAAGAAGTTAAATAGTTTTTCTACTTTACCTTCACCATATTTCACTTCATATGTGCTTTCAAAGCTTTCAATCTTCTTTGCTACTTCAGCAGTTTTTAATGGATCGACCGCTTTTACGTATAGCACATTATATAATGGATTGTTTTGTTCAAATAAACTTAATTCATCACCAAAGTCTTTAATTAACTTACTTAACTCTTCTTCCTTAGAAGAATATGTAACTTCTTCAACATCTGGTAGATTGTGAATTTCGTCAACTAACTGTTCTTCGGCAAGTTTAGCTTCTGCCTCATCGGGAATAATTTCTATTAATACACGAATTTCAACATCGTTTTCTAAATCCGATGCCACTTTATTTAAATTCATCATAATGGCTGCAAATACGCCTACCAATAATAAAGTTACTGTTACGGCACTGATGGAAGCCAATGTCATCCAACTATTTCGCCCTAATGATTTGAAACTTTCGCGGAAGTGACGTGCAATTGTTCTAGTTTTCATAGCCGTAATCACCTCCGTACTCATCACGGACGATCATTCCGCCTTCAATTGCAATAACGCGTCTACGCACTGTGTTTACAATTTCCCGGTTATGAGTAGCCATTACAATCGTCGTACCTTGGCGATTAATTTCCTCAAAAATATTCATAATCTCCCAAGATGTTTCCGGATCGAGATTCCCTGTAGGCTCGTCCGCAATCATTACTTTCGGACGATTTACGATGGAACGGGCAATTGCCACCCGTTGCTGTTCCCCACCGGAAAGCTCATTTGGCAACATACGCACTTTATGCTTTAACCCAACAAGTTCAAGCACTTCCATTACTCGTTTACGAATCACTTTTGGCTGCTCTTCAATTACTTCCATCGCAAACGCTACATTCTCGTATACCGTTAAGCGCGGCAATAATTTAAAGTCCTGAAACACCACCCCGAGCTGACGGCGTAAATGAGGCACACGGTTATCTTTTAACGTTCTTAAGTTAATCCCGTTAATTAATACATCACCTGAAGTCGGCTTTTCCTCGCGGTACATCAACTTTATAAATGTCGATTTTCCTGCTCCACTCGGTCCTACTACATAAACAAACTCACCTTTTTTTATTTGAACTGTAATCCCGTTCGCCGCAACGACCCCATTAGGATACTTTTTAACTACATTGTTCATTTGAATCATTAACGAAACCACCTAAGTCTTTGTCTTAATTAAATTATAGTCTTATCTATTATAGCACTTTCAATCTATAAATTTATTACAGTTTCTTTTCAATGTAGGCTATCATAAGCATTTAAAGTATAATGTCGATACCGCAGCCTTCATATTATCAAATAATTTTTGTTTCTAAGTGCGATATAAACATTTTTTATGTTTTCGTAATATATTTGTTAAACTACGAAATTTTATTAATATAATATAAGGTTCCCATTCTTTAAATAATTCGACATATAAAATGGAATTCCTTTACATATATTGATGAAATTTGGATTTTAATGAAGTAGGGGTGTTTTATCGGGACTTTTTTAAAAGGGTGAGAGACTTAATTTGAGGGTGTTAAAAATTAGAATTACTCCGTCTATTCTTTTTGAACAGACAAAAGGCACTTACTTATATAAGTAAGCACCCCTTCAGTCTTCTATATTATTGCAGTGTATAGCGTACTAATACCGTACCAGTACGTGATTCACCTACTAATTTTAGTAGTTTTGCGCCTTCCAATTCTTTTGTAAAGCGCAGCGATTTTGAAAGGAATTGTTCCTCTTCTTCAGAAAGCTTCACATCACTCAAGCCAACGTCTGCTTTCCCGAAGTTTGTGAAAATTTGTCCTTCAAGTGCAACCGTTTTTGGTACATAGATTTCTACTGAACCTGCTAAAGCACGGGCTTTAATTTTGCGTGCCTCTGAGCTTGTAGTTGTAATAACAACATGTCCATTTACAGATTCCGCTTCTACTTCCTTTAATTCTCCGTCAATGTAGATGCGTCCATTTGCTGTTTCCACTTCTAAATCGTCGCCTTTTACATGACGTGCTTCTACCGTACCATTGCTCGCTTGCAATTCTGCATGATCGAAAGTCACGTTTTCAAGTCGAACGATACCGTTATACGTACGGGCTTTAATTAATTTTGCATCCATCTGTTCAATCGATATACTACCTGTTAATAATCGGGCGATAAATACATCGTAATGTTTTTCTGGAATAGCAAGTTGCACATTTAACTGTGTAAATTTATTTGCTGATTGAATAAACAATTTATCATTCGTCAATGTCGATAAGTTTTCAGTAACTTGCGAAATTGTTTCTTCCTGTGTACCTTTTTGCGGCGTTTTGCCGAAAATGTTCACTGTCACCAATTCGTCTGTTGCTCTTACTACATCTACTTTACCATTTGCGACCTCTAACTCAATGCTTTTAATATCAGAGATAGGATATGCAAACGTTTTTGTAAATTCTACTTTTTCACCAAAAGGCGTTTCAATATCAAGGTCCTTGAATTTCGATAAAGCTGCACCAACCATACCAGTCATACGTGTGCTGAATTGTGATAAGTCCTGCTTAATATCACCCATAAACTCGTCCATCTTTTTAGTGAATTCTTTATCGTTGAATGATTTGCCGAAAATATCTTCAAACCCTGTTGTCTTACGCTTCTGTTTTTGTTCTTCAAAAATTGGGTCTGCCTTATGTGGTTCTTCCTTTTGCTTTTCAAAAGTTGGAACTACTGGCGTTGGAGTGGATTCCTTTTGTGACGAAAGCTTTTCGAATAATACAATCGCCTCTTCTGCTGAAATTGTACCGTTTTCAACTAATTGTAAAATACGTTTACGTTCTTCTTGCATATAAAAATTCCTCCCTCTGCTTCGTATATAGTTATTATACGAGGAGGGAGGAGAAAAAGTTTCGTTTGCGCTCTCAGTTTTTTAATCTATTTGCTTTTTGCTGCGCTAATTTTCGAGGACATACGCTCGCGGTCACGCTCTAAAATAGGCTTTAAATAGCGCCCAGTATAGCTTTCCTTCACTTCTGCAATTTCCTCAGGTGTGCCGGTTGCTAAAATCGTGCCTCCACCTTCTCCACCTTCAGGACCTAGGTCAATAATATAGTCTGCGGTCTTGATTACATCTAAATTATGTTCAATGACAAGCACTGACTCTCCATTTTCCACTAAACGCTGCAGCACGATTAGCAGACGCGAAATATCATCCGCATGTAAACCTGTCGTTGGCTCATCCAAAATATAAAATGACTTTCCGTTTGAACGACGATGTAATTCAGAAGCCAATTTTACACGTTGTGCTTCCCCGCCGGATAATGTTGTAGCAGGCTGGCCGAGCTTCACATACCCTAGCCCTACATCAACAATCGTTTGCAATTTACGTTGAATTTTCGGTATGTTCCCGAAAAATTCTAACGCGTCCTCAACAGTCATTTCCAAAATATCAGATATATTTTTATCTTTATATTTTACTTCCAACGTTTCGCGATTGTAGCGCTTTCCGTGGCATATTTCACATGGTACATAAACATCCGGTAAGAAGTGCATCTCGATTTTAATAATGCCATCCCCGCGACAAGCTTCACAACGTCCGCCTTTTACATTGAAAGAAAATCGTCCTTTTTTATAGCCGCGGATTTTCGCTTCATTCGTCATCGCAAATACATCCCGAATATCATCAAATACACCAATATAGGTTGCCGGGTTTGAACGTGGTGTACGTCCAATTGGTGATTGATCCACATCAATGACCTTCTCCAGCTGCTCCAACCCTTCGATTGATTTGTGTTTGCCGGGCTTTACTTTTGCACGATTTAATTTTGAAGCGAGTGCTTTATATAATATTTCGTTCACTAATGTTGATTTGCCTGAGCCGGAAACACCGGTAACTGCAATAAACTGACCTAATGGAATATCGATATTGACGTTTTTCAAGTTATTTTCCGAAGCGCCTTTAATCGTAATTTTTCGGTCATCCGCTTTACGACGTTCAAGCGGCAATGGAATAAATTTCTTACCACTTAAATACTGTCCGGTAATTGATTCTTTATTTTTCATCACTTGCTTCGGCGTCCCTTGCGCAATAATTTGTCCACCATGTACACCAGCACCTGGTCCGATATCGATTAGATGATCCGCTGCCATCATCGTATCTTCATCATGTTCGACGATAATTAATGTATTGCCCAAATCACGCATATTTTCCAGTGTATGAATCAATCTGTCATTATCCCTTTGGTGCAGCCCAATGGATGGCTCGTCTAAAATGTAGAGGACTCCTGACAAGCGCGAACCAATCTGGGTTGCCAACCGAATACGCTGTGCTTCTCCGCCTGATAATGTTCCTGCCGAACGAGCAAGCGTTAAATAGTTTAATCCAACATCTAGTAAGAACTTTAATCGCTCAATTACTTCACGAATAATTAATTTCGCAATTTGACGTTCTTTTTCTGTTAACTCCACTGAACTAAAGAAATCATACATTTCCTGAATCGAGTGACGCGTTGCTTCAGAAATATTTTGATCTTTAATTTTCACTGCCAGCGTTTCTTTTTTCAGACGATGCCCCTTACATGTAGCACACGGCTGCTCCGTCATATATTTTTGCATCGATTCGCGCACATAGTCTGAAGAGGACTCTGTAAAACGGCGCTCGATATTGCTGATTACCCCTTCAAACTCCATATTTTTCTTATGCATTCTGCCATAATCATTTGTATATTCAAAAAGGATTTTCTCTTTGCCTGAACCGTATAAAATTTTATCCATTTTTTCCTTTGGAATATCCTTTACCGGTACATCCATTGGAATATCAAAATGCTTGCATACAGATGCTAAAAGCTGCGGATAATAATTGGAAGAAACGGATTCCCATGGGGCAATCGCATTTTCATTCAATGTTAAATCCCAATTATAAATAACTAAATCTAGATCAGCCTTAGCTCTGCTGCCAAGCCCATCACATGTTGGACATGCACCGAATGGGCTGTTGAACGAGAACATGCGCGGCTCAAGTTCACCAATTGAAAAGCCGCACAAAGGACATGCATGATGCTCACTGAATAACAGCTCCTCATGTTCCATAACATCAACGAGTACTCGTCCGTCTGCTATTTTCAGAGCGGCTTCAAGGGAATCGCTTAATCGTGATTCTACCCCCTCTTTTAAAACAATACGGTCGACTACTACTTCAATTGTGTGCTTTTTATTTTTATCGAGCTCAATATTGTCATCTAAATCACGAAGTTCCCCATTTAATCGGATGCGGACATAGCCTTGCTTTTTCAGGTCTTCCAGTAGCTTTACATGCGTACCTTTTTTCCCTTCAATAACAGGGGCAAGTAACTGCATTTTAGTACGCTCTGGATATTCCAGTAAACGGTCCACCATTTGCTCGATTGTCTGGGATGTAATTTCTATACCATGTGTCGGGCAATACGGTTTGCCGATCCGTGCAAAAAGTAATCGTAAATAATCATAAATTTCCGTAACCGTCCCAACAGTAGAGCGCGGGTTACGGCTCGTTGTTTTCTGATCAATGGAAATGGCCGGGGAAAGCCCTTCAATCGTATCGACATCTGGCTTGTCCATTTGCCCTAAAAATTGTCGTGCATAGGCAGACAATGATTCCACATAACGACGTTGCCCTTCAGCATAAATCGTATCGAATGCTAAAGAGGATTTCCCGGAGCCTGAAAGACCTGTCACTACGACAATTTTATCGCGGGGAATTGTGACATCAATATTTTTTAAATTATGCGCTCGTGCACCTTGTACGACAATTTCTGTATTTTTCACATTGTTCACCCTTCTGCCTTTAATTCAAATATCATGTCACGTAATTCTGCCGCACGTTCAAAGTCCAACCCTTTTGCGGCTTCTTTCATTTCAACTTGCAAAGTTGCAACAAGCTTCTCTAGCTCTTTTTTTGTAAGCTTTTTGCCGCCTGTTACTTTTGTAATGTATGTTTCTTCCTGTTCCGCAGCTTGAGTTGCACGAATAATATCAGGAATCTTTTTAATAATAGTCTTTGGTGTAATACCGTGTTCTTCGTTGTAAGCCTTTTGTATTTCACGACGACGCTTCGTTTCACTGATGGCCTTTGTCATCGAATCCGTCATATTGTTGGCATATAGAATAACATGACCATTCGAGTTACGTGCAGCACGTCCAATTGTTTGAATTAATGAACGCTCTGAACGAAGGAAGCCTTCTTTGTCTGCATCGAGAATTGCGACAAGGGATACTTCTGGAATATCAAGACCTTCCCGCAATAAGTTAATGCCGATCAGCACATCATATGTCCCTTTACGAAGCTCACGGATAATTTCGATCCGTTCTAATGTCTTGATTTCCGAGTGCAAGTATTCAACTTTTAAGCCCATTTCCTTTAAATAACTCGATAAATCCTCAGACATTTTCTTTGTTAATGTTGTAATTAATGTTCGTTCATTACGACGGATACGTTCATGAATTTCATCGATTAAATCATCAATCTGCCCTTCAATTGGACGTACATCGATTGTTGGATCGAGCAGCCCTGTCGGACGAATAATTTGCTCCACCATTTCAGGTGTATGTTCCAATTCGTATGGACCAGGTGTTGCAGATACATAAATCGCCTGACTAACTTTTGACTGGAACTCATCGAACATTAAAGGACGGTTATCAAGTGCAGACGGCAAACGGAAGCCGTGCTCAACTAATACGCCTTTGCGAGCCTGGTCTCCATTATACATACCACGTACTTGCGGCAAAGTAACATGACTTTCATCCACAACAAGCAAAAAGTCCTTAGGGAAATAATCTAGTAATGTATATGGCGTAGCCCCTGCTTCACGCAATGTTAAATGGCGCGAATAGTTTTCAATGCCTGAGCAGAAGCCCATTTCCTTCATCATTTCCAAATCATAATTTGTTCGCTGCTCTAAACGCTGCGCCTCAAGTAAACGGTCTTCCGAGCGCAATATTGCAAGACGCTCCTCCAGTTCCTTTTCAATATTCTCAATGGCGACCTTCATCTTTTCTTCACGGGTAACGAAGTGGGATGCAGGGAAAATGGCAACATGCTGACGATCTCCTAAAATTTCACCTGTTAATGCATCGACTTCCCGAATCCGGTCAACCTCATCACCGAAAAACTCAACACGAATACAATGCTCGTCTCTAGATGCCGGGAATATTTCTACAACATCCCCACGCACTCGAAATGTACCACGTGTAAAGTTAATATCATTTCGTTCATATTGAATGTCGACCAGCTTGCGTAATAGCTGATTACGCTCGAGTTCCATCCCTGTACGAATGGATACAACCATTTCACGATATTCTTCAGGATTACCGAGACCATATATACAGGATACAGAAGCAATTATAATAACATCATCCCGTTCAAACAAAGCTGTTGTGGCCGAGTGACGTAGCTTATCGATTTCTTCATTAATACTTGAATCCTTTTCAATATACGTATCGGTTTGCGGTACATAAGCTTCTGGTTGGAAATAGTCATAATAACTTACGAAATATTCAACTGCATTGTCCGGAAAAAACTCCTTGAACTCACTATATAATTGACCTGCAAGTGTTTTATTGTGTGCCATCACAAGTGTTGGCTTATTCACTTCTTTAATTACATTCGAAATTGTAAAGGTTTTACCTGTACCGGTTGCCCCCAGCAATGTCTGATGACGTTTTCCTTCTTTAATGCCTTGTACAAGCTGTTTAATCGCTTCCGGCTGGTCACCGGCAGGCTTGTAGGCGGACTGTATTTTATAAGTTTCTGTCATTTTCAGCTTGTCCTTTCTTTCGCTTTTCTTATTCTCTATTTTAACATACCCGTTTTTAATTTACGATAAAATTGCGAACATATATTCTTATTTTATATTTGAACTTTGAATGGATAATTTATTGCTTGGAGCGTGAAGTTTATTAGAACTTTTTCTATGGATATTAGAAAAAGTTGGTGACTTATTCGAACTTTACAAAGGGTTATTCGAAAATAGTAACCACTTATTAGAAAAATTATCCTTTTTATTAGAAAATAACCAATTCATTAGAACTTTTATAATTTTATTAGAAAGTTTTTGTAAGATATTAGAAAATCGAACTTCATTTATAATTTCAAACAAAAAAGCCACCTATCATAAGGTGACTTCTTTGTTAAGAAACAGTAATTGCCAATAAATCGTTCAATTCTGTTGTGTAGCATTCAAATGCCTTTTCGTTCTTTTGATCTAGCGATGTATCGATAAGTAATTTTAGTTGTTCGATACGTTGCATACGCTGTAATCGACTAATAAATAAATCTAAATAAATTTCATTCAATAACTTCTCCGCTTGATTTTCAGTGGACTGCTGACCTACCGCTTTTAAAAAGTCTGTATAAGAATAATATTTATCCATCGATATCACCTCGACCTCTTTTTTCCATTATAAAGTAAAACACATTTAATTTGCAATATATTCTGAAAAATTATCATATGACCAAATTTTCAGAATATGGTATTGATTTTTTCCATTTATTGTATTATTTTAACTGTATAGTGGAAATTTAAGCGGGTAGGGAATGTTAAAGAAAGGGGATCTAATATGACTAGTAATATACCACAAAATTCAAATTATATTATTTCTAACTCAACTTTTTGTTTAAGTTCCTATCAATATCGGGATAAAATCCATACGATAATATTGGACAAATACGGAAAAGTAACCGCACCTTATAAGCCTCTAAAGCTCGTTCGCAACACATGCAGGTTGCACGGCAGTTCCTATGAAGCGAGCAAATATCAGGCCAGGAAGTTTTTCGGGGAGAATAAACACAAACTGCCGGTTATGGTGGCATACGATTTTGGGGAGCCTTGTGTATTGTTTCCGCTCTTTTCGCCACATTCCCCTCATAATATTTGGATAGCATTAAACTCTGTCATTAATATTAGTGATAAGCGTGATAAAACACGCGTAACTTTTATCGACGGCACAGAGGTTGATTTCGCTATCCATATGAAATCGTTTAACCAACAATACGTACGTGCTGCCATGTTCTATAAACACCTTATTCTAAATCGCCATGCTACGCTGTAACCATCAGCTTTTTGCAAAATAGTCCGCAAGAAGCATCTCGCTATGATTACGAAGGCGAATATTCGAATATCTCCTACACTCCATGACTCCATTAAAATAAAAATGATACTCGGTAAACATATCATCCGTTTCGCCTCTTACTAGACGCATCTGATGAAGTTTAAAATAGTCCTTCGTTTCTTTTAAGTCATGTTTTACCTTGGTACTTACAGCATTAATTAAATGTAAATATGGATTTTTAAATTTAAACGGGCTTTGTTCTACAATTGAATAATCCTTCTCAAGAATTATTAATAACAACGGCAAATAAATTCCTGCTTCATAGTACGGAATCGTTTTAGAAGGAATTTGCACCATAAGAAAACCTCCATTATAAGAACATTTGTTCGTATTTATTTTCACATATTTTTTTATTTTTGACAAGTAGAAAATAATTACCTAGCTTAAATTTTCATTATAATGAAAAGGCTGCGCTAAAAGTCATTTTGACTTTTAACACAGCCTTTCTACGTAATATAATATGGCTCCTACTGTTTGTCAGAGAGGGACATATTAATATGAGATTTTCGAACGTAAATATGCAGTAATGAATAAATCCAAATCCCCATCCATTACAGCACTGACATTTCCTGTTTCTGCACTTGTACGATGGTCTTTTACCATTGAATATGGATGGAAAACGTAAGAACGGATTTGTGAACCCCAACCGATTTCTTTTTGCTCACCACGAATTTCATCCAGCTGTGCCTGCTGCTTTTCAATTTCTAATTGATACAGCTTCGACTTTAACATTTTCATTGCCGCTTCACGGTTTTTAATTTGCGAACGTTCCGCTTGGCATTGTACGACTGTACCAGTTGGTGTATGCGTAATACGAACAGCTGAGTCCGTTGTATTAATATGTTGACCACCGGCACCTGTTGCACGGTACGTATCGATTTTTAAGTCCTCTGTACGCACTTCGATTTCGATTTCATCATTGAATTCCGGCATGATATCACACGATACGAACGATGTATGACGTCGACCCGATGAGTCAAACGGAGAAATACGCACTAAACGATGTACCCCTTTTTCCGCCTTTAAATAACCGTAAGCATTATGCCCAGTAATTTGTAAAGTAACTGATTTAATACCTGCTTCATCACCTGGCAAATAGTCAATTGTCGTCACTTTAAAGCCTCGTTTCTCTGCCCAACGTGTATACATACGTAATAGCATTGATCCCCAATCTTGTGATTCCGTACCACCCGCTCCTGGGTGCAGCTCTAAAATGGCATTATTTTTATCGTATGGTTCTGATAAGAGCATTTGCAGTTCAAAGTCTGCCATTTTTGATTGGAATTCGACTAGTTCTGTGCCTAACTCTTCCTGTAATTCTGCATCTGGTTCTTCGCGTAAAAGCTCCAGTGTCATTTCCAGGTTTTCTTGTATATCCACTAAGTCTTTGAATTCATTGACAACTGCTTTGATGCCGTTGCTTTCGTTAATGATTGCCTGTGCGCCGTTTTGGTCGTTCCAAAAGTTTGGCTCAAGCATCATTTCGTCTAATTCCTGAATACGTGCCTCTTTGTTTTCTAAGTCAAAGAGACCCCCTGAAGTCCGCTAGTTTTGTAGCTGTATTTTCGAGTGCATTGCGCACATCTGCTAATTCCATCATATATTTTCCTCCGTAGTAAAGCTTTAAAGTTTAGTCCTTTGTAGCCGTTGGCCTCCGTTCCAGGGTGGACGCTTTCCGGGGGCGTGGCCTGAGCCTGTAGTCTCAGGCGTCACGCTATTCCCCCAGGAGTCGCCACCCTTCCACTCCGGCCAACTAGTGTGAACATACAAGAACTTAATTTTTATTGCCTATATAATAATTTTAAACTTTATAAAAACAAACCGGGTCATTGAGCATAGTTTCAATGACCTCGGTTTTGTTGCTTTTTATTGTCCTACGCCGTGGCAGGATTTGTATTTTTTGCCGCTTCCGCATGGGCATGGGTCGTTGCGTCCGATATTTTCGGCTTTACGTGCCGGCATTTTTTTCGGTTTGGCAGCGCCCTCTTCTTTCGGGTTTACCGCTTGGCCTTTTGCTACTTCTTCACGTTGCAGGTTACTGCGGATTTCTGCTTTTAATGCATACTTCGCCACATCTTCACGTACCGCTGCGACCATATCCTCGAACATTGCGAAACCTTCTTGTTGGTATTCACGCAATGGATCGTTTTGTCCGTATGCACGTAGGTGAATCCCTTGACGTAATTGGTCCATCGCATCAATATGGTCAATCCATTTCGTATCGATTGAACGAAGTAAAATAACCTTTTCGAATTCGCGCATACGCTCTGGCGTCATTGCTTCTTCTTTTTCGTTATAGCGTTCCGTCACTTTTTCCGAGATGAATGCAATCATTTCCTCAGGAGATTTGTTTTCAAGCTGCTCTTTCGTAATATCGCCCTCATCTAGAAGATTTGCAGCAATATAGTCTACTAATGCATCAATTGTCCAAGCATCTTTTTCACCCTGTGTATGAAGGGCTACAGCATTTTCAATCGCCTGCGAAATCATTGATTCCACTAAAGCACGCATATTTTCCGAATCAAGTACTTCTTCACGCTCTTTGTAAATTACTTCACGTTGCTGGCGTAGTACATCATCATATTGTAATAGACGTTTACGCGCATCGAAGTTATTTCCTTCAACACGTTTTTGAGCTGATTCTACCGCTTTCGAAACCATCCCCGACTGAATCGGCTGTGTATCGTCCATACCAAGTCTTGTCATCATCGATTTCATTTTATCTGAACCGAAGCGACGCATTAACTCATCTTCCAAAGAAAGATAGAATTGTGTTACCCCTGGATTCCCTTGACGCCCAGAACGACCACGTAGCTGATTATCAATACGGCGTGATTCATGACGCTCTGTACCAATTACCGCCAAACCGCCTACTTCCAATACACCTTCACCCGGTTTAATATCCGTACCACGACCAGCCATGTTCGTAGCAATCGTTACAGCACCTTTTTGACCGGCATTTAAAATAATTTCCGCTTCACGCTCATGGTTTTTCGCGTTTAATACATTATGCGGAATTTTAAATTTCGTTAAATATTTGGAAATAATTTCTGACGTTTCAATCGCTACTGTACCAACCAATACCGGCTGACCTGCACGATGACGCTCTGCAATATCTTCTGCAACCGCTCTGAACTTACCTTCCATCGTTGCAAAAATTAGGTCAGGACGGTCATCACGGGCAATTGGTTTATTCGTTGGAATAGCCACAACATTCATATTATAAATATTACGGAATTCCTCTTCCTCTGTTTTCGCTGTACCTGTCATACCCGACAGTTTCTCGTACATACGGAAATAGTTTTGGAACGTAACCGTCGCCATTGTCATCGATTCATTTTGAATATCCAAGCCTTCTTTAGCTTCAATCGCCTGGTGAAGACCATCTGAATAGCGACGACCTTTCATTAAACGACCTGTAAAGCCATCCACGATTACGACTTCGCCTTCTTGAACAACATAATCGACATCTTTATGCATCGATGCATGTGCTTTTAAGCTTTGGTTAATTGCATGGTTTAAGCGCACATGAGCTAAATCGAATAAGTTGTCAATGCCAAATGCACGTTCAGCCTTTTCAATCCCTTGCTCTGTCAGCGTTACACCTTTTGTCGATTCTTCATAGTTGTAATCTTCTTCTTGCTTTAGCATACGGACAAAGGCATTTGATTGCACATATAGCTGTGCCGATTTTCCTGCCTGCCCCGAAATGATTAACGGTGTTCGGGCTTCATCGATTAAAATCGAGTCAACCTCATCGATTACCGCATAGTAGAGTGGTCGCTGTACACGGTCT
This sequence comes from Solibacillus sp. FSL K6-4121, assembly GCF_038002585.1. Taxonomy (NCBI): domain Bacteria; kingdom Bacillati; phylum Bacillota; class Bacilli; order Caryophanales; family Caryophanaceae; genus Solibacillus; species Solibacillus sp. FSL K6-4121. The sequence continues at coordinate 1,550,867 of NZ_JBBOCS010000001.1, read as the reverse complement.
TCTTTATAAAGGACCATATTGTCGCGCAAATAGTCAAAGCCGAGCTCATTGTTCGTCGAATATGTAATATCGGCTGCATATGCTTCACGCTTTTGCTCTTTTGATAGGCTATTTAAGTTTAAGCCTACTGTTAAGCCTAACCAGTTATACAGCTCGCCCATTTCCGTCGCATCACGGCTTGCTAAATATTCATTGACTGTAACAACATGTACACCTTTACCAGTAAGTGCATTTAAATAAACGGACATTGTCGAAGTTAACGTTTTACCTTCACCCGTTTTCATCTCGGCAATATTTCCTTCATTTAATGCAGCCGCCCCCATGATTTGCACACGGAACGGATACATACCAAGTACACGACGTGATGCTTCACGAATTGTCGCAAACGCCTCAGGTAATAAATCTTCTACTGTCTCGCCATTTTGGTAACGGTTTTTAAACTCTTCAGTCTTCGCTTTTAATGCATCATCAGAAAGGCTTTCATACTGCCCTGCCAATGCTTCTACTTTATCTGCAGTCTTTTCTAAACGCTTTACTTCTTTTTTATTGAAATCAAATAATTTATTTAATATGTTTGCCATCGAATTGGTCACTTCCCAATAATAGTCTCAAATTATATTTTAGCATTATATATAGGGGTGGTGCAAATACACTGTTGGAAATATGAGTATAGAATAGATCATTTAGGAAGCTCTTAAAACATAGTATCGCTTAATATCCGTTCATATTAAACATTCACAGCTCTATATAAAAACGGACTACCCATTACAGGCAATCCGTTTGTGCAAGTTCATTTAGTTCGTTTCAATTAAGCCGTACTTTCCGTCATTACGCTTATAGACGATATTTTTACTGTCTGTTTCAGCATCTGTGAAAATAAAGAAATCATGGCCAAGCATGTTCATCTGCAAAATCGCTTCTTCCTGATCCATCGGTTTCAGATCAAATTGCTTTGTACGAACAATTGTATATTCTTCATCGGAAGACTCCGAGTTCGCTTCCATTTGCGATGTCACATTTGCGAAGTATAGTCCCGTACCTTCCCGATCGCGGAATTTGCGGTTTACTTTCGTTTTATGTTTACGAATTTGGCGCTCCAGCTTGTCGACGATTAAATCAACAGCGGCATACATATCATTATGGCGTTCCTCTGCTCGAAGCGTTAAATTCTTCATTGGAATAGTTACTTCTACTTTTGTTTGTTTATCATTATAAACTTTTAGATTGACGTTAGCATTTGCATTTAAATCTTCATTAAAATAACGTTCTACCTTTTCAATTTTTGTCTCCACATAATCTCGAATCGCTGGAGTTACCTCGATATTTTCACCACGAATGTTAAAGTTTAGCATGTGAACTCCTCCTTCATTACGGCTATACTTACTAATTCTACATACTTTAAAAAACTCCTGTTGCTTCTGAAAACTTTTTTCATTTTTCGACATGTAGTTTTAAATATCGATAAGAATAGACAAGCTGTTGGGACATTTTAAATATTTGTCAGGAAATGATTACTTGCGGCTAACCTCTTTTTTACGGCGAATTTTCAACTCACTGACGATCAATTCTTCAATACCTGGCTGATTCTCAAAAATGAGACCATACTGATATTTTCCACCGTATTTCTTTTTCCATACAATTTCCCCAATTGCCTTTATCAATACTTCGTCTAAAATAAATTCAAGTTCCAGTTGCACCAGATAATTAGTATTTTCACCAATTTCATGAGAAGAAAACATTTTCATGCCATGCGGACTCACATCTATAATTTCGCATGCGTGCTTCGTTTGTTGTTTGCCGTCGATTAATACAGTATATTTCGCTGCAATCGGTGCACCAAAAGTAAAGCGAAACCCTTCCGTTCTTTTAAATCCCATTTCCCTTCCTCCTTGCCTTCGTTCCTACCTCTTCCATACCCACATTATCATGCATACTACCAAGAACTGTCTATGTGCTTAATTGCTATTTTATAAAAAAGTTTTTTCTTTAAAATCATTACGAAATAACTACAAATCCAAAATAAATTATATTTTTCTCTTCACAAAAAAACACTCACCAAATGATGAGTGAAAAGGGCGGATAACTATAAATATTTTTTCGTGAATTGAAAATTTGCCTGTACCTGCTTATCATTCACGTTACCAATGCTCCCCCATTTACGTGTCAGTAAATGTCCAGTCGGCGGCTTACGATAAAATTGCTTGCTTTCCTTTATTAACGTAGAAGGAGATTTCCCCACGACTGCCATATGCTCTCGTTCAAAAACAACTGTATACAATCTCCCGTTTTCTGCAATGATCGGTACCATGCCCACTGTATTATGATTCACTAGATAAAAATTCAAAATCCGCATATAGTCCTCCTTTACATACAAATTCTATATTAATATGATTTAGTCGACTAAGTAGCTTTCACTAACTTCTGCGCATTTCAAGACTAGTTTCTTTTCTGGTTTCAAGTAACGAGGCTGACTAATAAAATGATTAAAAAAAGTATGTGCAAAATAGCTGCTTGCTTTGTTCCATCGTTGAATAAATCTACTTCTTGTTACTTTAACTTCGATTTCACGCCCATCACGAAGTATTACTAGTGTTTTCTCAGGCGAAGAGGACAATTCCTCAGCAGTTAGAACATGATGTAAAGCGAAATAGCAACACGATTCATTGCGATTGGATTCAGTTGAAAACCATACATGAGGAAATAGTGATCTTGGGATAAAAACAGGAGGTACAGAAGCTTGGCCAAGTATAGCTTTAGCTGCTTCTTTTGCACCTTTTAAACTTGAACCGTTTTCTTTCAATTCTGTATCAATTAATTGTCTAGGTGTTAAATCAACTCGTTCATATCCATTTGAAGTAACAATAATAGTATAAGGGTTGTTAAAATGATCAAATTTAGGTACTAAAGCACATGCATTTAATAGATAATTTTTATACATTTTTTCATACTCCTTCTAAATTATAGTTATCAATTGAAAAGAAAAGGAGTATACTAACATTAAGCTGGTATACTCCAGCAAGCAGAGCCTCAAGTGACATCTTTGCAGGATCTTCACTTGGGGTTTTTAACTTCCACTATTCACATGAATCACCACCTCCTTTACTGAAAAGTAAAAAACCACTCTACTAAGTAATTCACAGTAGTATAAAAGCATTAAATTTTTGAACATTTTACATGGGATTTTTTAGTGCTGGAGAAGTTCAATATTATTTAGAATTTCTATGAACGCTATCTTATAAATATTGAAATTTTGTATTTAAGTGACTATCGTGGAGTTGTATCGGAAAAGTTATCTTAGTAAGTTAGCATCCAATTGATTCAGTAAATATTAACTACCTAATTATTTACATTATAGACATAATTATCCATTGTTTTCAATATTAATTTGAATATTATGGAGTTTAAAGTTACAGAAATTGACATAAAAAGAGCGCCTCCTAGGAGTACGCTCTACTTAAAGTATTATATGTTAATAATTATACTTGTCCTGCACTGCCATATTGCTGCTGGCGTGTGATTTTGATTACTTCTTTCCAAGTATCGCGGAATTCTGTTACCAATCCTTCAACTTCTTCGATAAGCGCGATATCATTGTTAATATTCGCTTCGATTAAACGACGGTTCATATAGTCGTATAATGGTAACATTTGCTTCGAAACTTCTAAATCCGGCTTTAATGTAGACATCAGCTCGGCGATAATGGCCTGAGTTTTTTGGATATTCGTATTCTTCTCTTCAATATTCTTTTCTTCTATAGCTTTTTTTGCCCTTGTTAAAAACTTTAGGCATCCGTTATATAACATTAATGTAAGCTCAGCCGGTGAAGCCGTTGTCACACTGTTTTGTTTGTATGCATTAAATGCAGCTGCAGTTTGTGCTGTCATGGTGTACACCCCTCTATTTAATCAACTTCATTTCCCTGAACGTTGTTATTTCTTTCGATCGTAGTACCTTCCATCCATTACTTGAACAGACGAATACGGATTAGTATATTGCACTTCGCTTTTCTTTGTTGTTTGTACATTTTTTAAATCCTGCTTTACCTCAGCCATAATCGATTTCATACGCTCTTGAATCCCTTGGTCTAGCTCCTTTAACAATACATGCTGCGGATTTTTTTCACTAAGTTTAATACCAGCCTGTTGAACAGATGCAATAAGTTGGCCACGCTCATCAAACAACTCGTCTGCCGTCTTTAAAAATGCATCGCGTTCTTCCCCATGTATTTCTTCCCCAAGATGCCGGTACAGCTTAGCTGAAACTTGGAGTAATTGCTGCTCCAACTCCATCATTTAATCGCCTCCACCATATTAATAATACTGGCTCATCAACGAAGCAGACTGACTGTTTGCCTTATTAATCATCGCTTCCATCGCACCGAACTGCTTCCAGTAACGATCCTCAATGGATGTTAATTTATTTTTCCAAGCATCTAAACTTTGGTTTACATTACGCAAATATTTCCCTAACGTATATTGTGTTTCGGTCATCGAACCACGACCTGCACGCTCATCGATTTTCTTCTCGATCGCGTCCATCTCATCACGAATTTTACGCATGAAGCCGCGTGTATCACCTTGCACCGTTGTGCCGTCTGCTTTTGTTACTGTTGCAGATTTTTCCCCACTCATCGTTAGCAATTGCACGACTGCATCTGGATCTTCCTCCAATGCTTTACGCAATTTTGTTTCATCTATTTCAAGAGTCCCACCGCTCATGTAATCTTTCGAAGTCCCAATACCAATTGTGTAGAGGGCATTGTACTTTTGGTTTGTTACCGCATGGTTAGTTTGATACACAAGACCGCGTAGCGAAGAAAGGCCGCTTGTAATAATGGAATCATTTTTCAATAAACCGCTTTTTGCGCGTTCTTCCCACTGCTCGATTTCTTTTTCATCCATTTCTTTCTTCTGAAGAGCTGTTAATGGCTTAAAATCACGGTATTTCGGCTGTTTTGTTTGGTCAGTTAAATCTTTGATAAAGCCGTTGTATGTTGCTACAAATTCTTTTACTTTGTTCATGATTTCGTCGGTGTTTGTGGAGGAGGTCAGAGTAACTGCCGCTGCTTCCACCTTTGTTTCAATTGGATTTTTCTTAAGATCCTCCAGTGCTTTCTCTGCATTTCTGTAATTGGCTTCCATCGTTTCTAAAGAAGCTTTGTCCATTTTTGCGTCACTCAGCAGTTTTGTTTCATCCTCCAGTGCCACCGTGTTCGTATGCACGTCTTTTAATGCATCGAAATTCGTTGCATTCAGTGATGCTAGTGCCGGATTCTTTGTCAGGTCATCATAGTTTTTGGCCTCACCAAGGGCTGTTTTTGCTTCCACCGATAATTGATCGTACAGCTCACCGGCTATTTCACCTTCGACTTCAACATTCCGGACACTCGTCAAGGTAGCCTCTGCCATATCTACCTTAGTTTGAAGCTCACCTATTTTTGTAGTTATTTCCGCTTTCATAGCTGCAAATTGATCACCTAGCGAACCTGTTAATCCTACATTATAAATTTTATCAAGGTTGCCAAGGGCATTCTTCAGGTTTTCTTCAGCAAATTTTTCCGATTCCTCCGCAGCTGTTACAGTATTGGCATAGGCTGTCCCTTCATTAAACACGGATTTCAGCGTAATATTATAGCCATTCATCGAAAAGACATTCGTCGTCCGCTCTGTTGCAATGCCGTTCACTTGGAAAATCGCATTTTTCCCTTTTGTTTTCCCTGAATCTGTAATGCCTAGTACCGCCAATAAATCCTGGCCATTTCCATTTGCAACGATTGCAGGATTACCATTCGCTTCTCTCCCAGTATTTTTAGCTGTCAATGACAACTTACCACTTTCAAATATAGCCGAAACTCCTGCATTACTGCCATTTATTTTTGTAATGAGTTCACCGATTGTTGTATTGGTATCTATTCCAATTGACACAGGCTTGCCTAGGTTTCCTTGCATATCTATCGAAGAGAGTGTAAACGTAAACGTTGTCGGCATCGTTTTCCCGCTTGCTGTAAATAAATCACTTACCTTCGTGCTGCTCGTTGCATTCTTTTGCGTGCCAACCCACCGTTCAGCTTCCGCCAATTGCGAAACACTTTCGATCGACAGCGAACCCGATGCCGAGCCTGTTGCGACAGCCGCTACCAGATCCGAATTCGAACTTGTCGCCGTTTTTGTATTTAAGCTCTTTAAAATAAAATTATCGGCAATATACGTATCCAGTGTCGTCATCTTTTTGTTGACATCACGGTATGCATCACGCTGCCATTCATAAATTTGCTTTTGCTGCTCAAGCTTGTCCATAGGCATTCGCTCAGCCACCATTAACTTTTCTACAATACTATCTATATCCATACCTGATGCTAAACCACCTATACGCATCGACATATAATCTCCTCCAAACTACTTATCCATTTATTCACCGGTAATCTACCGGTTTTATATTTTCTTATCTACAATCATTCCTACAAGCTTTTGCATTTCATAAAAAACATCGAGCACTTTTTTCGAAGGTATTTCGCGAATCACTTCTTCTGTTTCAGAATTTATAAGCTGTGCGTAATAAGTGTCCAGTCCTTCATGAAAAACAAACTTTAGCTCACTGTTATTAATAGTGAAAAACTCATTCAGTGAATCAATCGCCTGATTCAGTTTTTCTTTCGTGCCTTTTTCTTCTACTACCGGTTGATTTTGTTGTTGGGCAATGACATCCGCCTGTACAGGACTTGCTTCTTGTCCTTCTTTAGTCTGCTGTGTCATGTTTGGCATTGAAACACTCGTTCCATCAATTCGCATTTGTACCCCTCCGTTAACATATCTTCTTATGTATTTTATCGGTTGCATTTTCAATTTTTTTATCATTGTTTGGAAGATGGAGAAATAATTTAGCAACATTGTATTAATTATAGTGAATATGCAGTCTACTTTCTAACTCCGCTATTTCAGTTTTCAAAATCAGAAACCGTTCATTTAATTGATGCATCTCACTTTCTGTCATGGAATCGACATCTGATGCAATTTGTTCGGCTATATGTTTCATTTCATATAATCTATTTTCGATTTGCTCCAGTAAGGCATCCCGCTGTTTTACCCAATTTAGCTGTGCTTCTAAAAAAACTCGCTCATCTTTTTCATTAGTCATAGGAATCTCCAATCATATTGATTTACTTACTATAACAAAGAAAGCAGTACGTAGCCTTTTGTTCATCCAGAGGAAAATAAAAAAAGCCTCCTATGAGACTTTCTTGAAGGAGACTAAGGTAATTTAATTGTATAACCGTTGTACGCATTATTTTAGAAACTGAAGGATTGAACTCGTTAATTGATTGGCTTGTGCTAGCATAGCTGTAGATGCCTGAAGAAGCACCTGTTGATTAGTGAGTGTAACAATTTCTTTGGAAATATCGACATCCCGAATTTGAGACTCCGCATTCGTTAAATTTATTTTATAATTGGAGACATTTTTTTCGATATGCTGCAATGCATTTTGATAAGAGCCGAATTTACTCCTGTGAGATGAGGCTAATTGGATGGCTTCATCTATTTTAAGAATGGCTTTCTGGGCTTCTGTATAAGGATCTAATTGAAGATCATCCACACCTAATTTATGTGTTCTTGCGTCAAATAATTCTATCTTCATCGTTTGTCCACCTATAGCACCTACTTGTAAAAACAGTGTTGCCATTTTCTCTTCTTCTATAATTGTTCCAGCAGATCCTCCGATTGAGCCGCCAATGACAGTACTTAATTCATTGCCCCAATTTGCATTACTAAGATCAATGGATTTCCCTCCTGTATTTGAAGCAAGCTCTGCCAAGTCCGAAAATCCTGAATAATGAATCCCGTGTACTTGTATTCCCTTCGTATTCAGGTTCGCCAATGTAGAATTTTTCATGGTATTATCGTCACCTACTTCATTTGTAACGAAAATAATATGCTTATTTTGTAAACCAGCCTTATTTTCTCTGAAATCATAGGAATCTACCACTTTACTAATTGCAGCCATCGTATTTTCCGTAGCACCATCATTTGTAGTGGCTATTCTGTTTATTTCATTGCTTAAGGCTTGTAAATCATTTGTCCACTTGCTCCCGGAAAAATAACTTGCTATAAGTTTTCATTTATCTTTTGTCTAATAAAAAAAAGACCCTAGCATGGCTAGAGTCTTCCAGACTGTAGACAAACTCGAAGAAATTCGAGTTTGCCTACAGTCTTTTTTGTTTTAAAATAAAGTTAACTAATGAAAACCGTTGATTTCCATTCCAGGGGACGCGTTTCGCGGGCGGGTGCCAATCCTCCTCGTCGCTACGCTCCTGCGGTGTATCGGCAGTCCCGCTTTTCCCGCAGAAGTCGCCCCTTCCATTCCAATCAACTTGATCTATTCTATCTAATAAAGTTTATCTAAATCAAAGAGGTGTCCCGATATGATGACTAAAAACCAAATGAATGAACGTAATCAATTAGAAATGTTGACGATTGAACAGCTTGTCCCAGAAAATCATCTTGTTCGTAAATTAGATGCAGCCATTGACTTTTCGTTTGTATATCCATTAGTTGAAAACTTATATTCACCTTTCGGTAGACCAAGTATTGATCCTGTTGTTTTATTCAAAATGACGATGATTCAATACGTTTTTGGTATTCGTTCGATGCGTCAAACGATTAAGGAAATTGAAACCAATGTAGCGTACCGTTGGTTTTTAGGGTTCGGTTTTCATACAGAAGTGCCTCACTTTTCAACGTTTGGGAAAAATTATGTGCGGCGTTTTGAGGATACAGATGTATTTGAACAGATTTTCTATCGCATCTTGAAAGAAATTGTTGATGCGGGTTTATTATCAGCTGACCATATCTTTATTGACTCCACGCATGTTAAGGCAAGTGCGAATAAACGAAAATTTGATAAAAAGATGGTTCGAAAAGAGACACGTGCCTATGAAGAAAAGCTACAGGAAGAGTTAAACATAGACCGTGAAAAGAACGGAAAAAAGCCGTTTCCACCGGAGAAGTTTGAAAAGGAAGAATGGAAAGAAATCAAAGAGAGCACAACGGACCCTGAAAGTGGTTACTATGTGAAGGACGAACGGACAAAACAATTTGCCTATTCATTTCATGCAGCGACAGATGAACGGGGCTTTGTATTAGGAACGATTGTGACACCTGGCAATATACATGATAGTCATATGCTGCAACCGCTTGTTGAAAAGGTCATTCATCGTGTGAAAAAGCCTGTGGCTGTTGCTGCGGATGCTGCTTATAAAACGCCTGCGATTGCGAACTTTTTATTAGAAAATCAAATGTTGCCTGTTCTTCCTTATACAAGACCAAAAACGAAAGATGGCTTCTTCCGTAAACATGAGTATGTCTATGATGAACATTATGATTGCTATATTTGCCCGAATGACCAGATGTTGCGCTATACAACTACGACGAAAGAGGGCTATCGCCAATACAAATCGAATCCAGCGGTTTGTGCAGACTGCCCATTTCTAGCACAATGTACAGAAAGTAAAAATCATACGAAAATGATTCAGCGACATATTTGGGCAGATTATCTGGAAGAAGCCGAACATCTTCGTCACCATCATGAAATAAAATCCATTTATGCAAAACGAAAAGAGACGGTTGAACGTGTCTTTGCGGATGCGAAAGAAAAGCATGGTATGCGATGGACAACGCTAAGAGGTCTAAAAAAATTGTCCATGCAGGCGATGCTTACTTTTGCTGCCATGAATTTGAAGAAACTTGCCACATGGACTTGGCAAGGGGCTTAATAGAGGGAATATTCCCTCGAAGAGGAGAGCCTTTACAGAACTTTTGGAACTAATTTGATATGAGAAATGACAAAAGGCATCGAGAGACGAGCTCTCGATGCCTTTTGTCGACAATCTGAAAGACCCTAGCATGGCTAGAGTCTTCTTTGTTATGAAAATTAACGTAATAATTGTAATACGCCTTGTGGTTGTTGGTTCGCTTGCTTTGCGACTGTAGCTTTCACTTACAGAATAGACTATATCTTCACCCTAAATTCTTAGGGGCTGGGCACTTCGAACAGCTGTTGCTGCCCTACGGATTTCATTGTCATAGCATATGCCTTAGACCGTATATCCTAGTCGTTGAACCTTCTCCAAAGTTTCCTTACAGGAGCTTGGCTGCTGATTATCCATTGGTTCATCCTCATCATTTTCAAACCTTCACGCTAACCGTTTCCAGTTACGTTGTGGTTGATGGAGCTTTAGGAAATTCCAGCAATTCACCCAGTTATACTCTTATCCGTTACCAGATAAGACGCCCTTCCATCAATTATCTCAAGAGTTGTAACACGCCTTGAGGCATTTGATTTGATTGAGCTAACATTGCTTGTGCTGCTTGAGAAAGAATTGAATTCTTAGTTTGTTCCATCATTTCTTTCGCCATATCAACGTCACGGATACGAGATTCCGCAGCTGTTAAGTTTTCAGAAGATGTACCTAAGTTGTTGATTGTGTGTTCTAAACGGTTTTGGTATGCACCTAAACGAGAACGTTCAGCAGAAACAGAAGCTATTGCTTGATCAACAACTTTAATTGCAGCACTTGCTTTAGTTGAACTTGATAAGTCTAAAGCATACTCTGGAGTACCTGCTGCACTAACATCAGTTAACTCATTTGTAGCACCTGTTGCTGTAAAGCTTGCACCGGTAACCGGATCACTTACATCAATACCTGCTGCTGCTGCACTGCCTGTAGTTCCTGAAACTCCTAAAGCTGAAGAACGCATATCATTAATTTCAACCGAGAATTGTTGACCTTGGTTAGCACCAATTTGAAGAGAAACGGCTCCACCAGGCACTGCAGGAGTTCCCGCACCTCCAGCTGCTGCAGTTAGAGCATACGTAAATGTATCATTAGCGGCAGCCCCTGTAAGACCAGAAACATCAACAGTCATACCATTTGTTGTAAAACTAGTAGTACCAGTCCCGATAGCAGTGTCAGTAAGAATATCATTAGTTCCACCATCAATCGAATAACCAGTAGCTGTTTTCTGTACAGTAAGCGTAACATCTGTAGTACCTGTATAAGTACCTGCAATCGTCATGTTACCAGTAGCAGTAGGAGTTCCGGTAGGCGTCATATTAGCAGGTGTAGTTAATGTAGTAGCAGGAGTTCCCGGGCCAGCTGGTACTGCAGGTGTTCCTGTACCAGTTTTTGTTCCATCTAATAATTTCTGAGTATTAAACTCTGTAGTATTACCGATACGGTTAATTTCAGAAGTTAATTGGTTCATTTCTTTTTGAATTTCACCGCGGTCAGCAGTTGTATTAGTATCGTTTGAAGCTTGTGTAGCTAATTCACGCATACGTTGTAAGATAGAGTGTGTCTCATTTAAAGCACCTTCTGCAGTTGCAATTAAAGAAATACCATCTTGCGCATTTTTAGCAGCCATATCCAAACCACGGATTTGCCCACGCATTTTTTCGGAAATTGCTAAACCAGCAGCGTCATCTCCAGCTTTGTTAATACGTAAGCCTGAAGATAACTTCTCCATTGATTTTGATTGCTGTGTCGAAGCAGCGTTTAATTGACGGTGTGTGTTAAGTGCTGCAATATTGTGATTAATTCTCATTATTATTTCCTCCCTGGAATGTTTGACCCACGTCCTTGTGGGCAAATTATGTTTTATGTAGAAGAGAAGTTAGCCGGCCGGTCTGGCTTCTCTTGCTGACACTATTAATATCGGACGAAGTAATTTTTGTTTAATAGTTTTTTAATCTTTTTTTCCTTAATTTTATTTCAACTTATTAAACAGCGATAAATCTTTTACTGCTGCCTCTGTATTCGAATCCGATATATCCTTCCTCAGTTCGCCGCGAATGATATCCACATGCCGTGGTGCGCTGATTCCTACTTTCACCTGGTCGCCTTTCACTTCGGTAATGACGATTTCAATCTCTTCATTAATACAGATTGTTTCGCCTACTTTCCGTGTTAATACTAGCATGTGATCACATCTCCTTTTTCTCTATAGTAAACTGATGACGGATTGCGTAATCTTCTTCTAAAATAATTTGCTTCGCTTTTTGATTCTCGATATTTAATATAATCGGCGCCTTCAAATTCACCGTAGAATTCTCAAGTGAATCCTTTAATGACACAATATTAAATACTGCGACTTCCTTATCACTTTTTAAATCAAGTGCCTGAGTAACCGCTTCATCCAGTTCAAAGCCATAATCTGCATTTATCAAGTACGGACTTGTAATAATAAATGCTAGACCTGCTGTTTTTATTGACTGCAGTACTTGGAATACACTTTCCTTTGACAATGGCAACTGAATAAATTCCTTTTCATCTTCAAAACCTGGTAAACCATGCTCAAATTTAATGATTTGGGACGGGTTAACTTCAACTTCTCCCATATAAGCAGTTGTAATATTCATCGTATTCTCCTTTATACAAGCCAATCAATTTTCAAAGACGGATATTGCTGAATTTCCACATTCACTTTCCCTGGTGTGTAGTTATGAATTGGCTTGTTCGTTTTCGTATTGTTTATTACTTTTTGCGGTTCCACCTGAATATCAGCCGAACCAGGTGTGAAATTTATTTTAACGCTATCGGCTTGCGGGATAAATTTGATTCCTAAGTTTGAATACGGCTGTCTTCCAGTTCTTTTTGCCTGCTCGGCAAGCGGATTGCCGCCGTTTTCAATTTTCATAAGCTCGCTGCCTTCTTGTGCTCTTCTTGTCAGTCCATCCATGGCGGTTTGTTTACTGTACTGCGCAACTTCAGCTGTTCTGCTGCGCGAGCTCTTTAAATCGAGGCTTTCACGCATTTCAATCGAATCGATTAATAATGTTGATTTTCTTGTTTGTATCGACATCTCAGCTTTCGGTTGCTGGATATCCAAATAGGCTTTTGGCTGTTCCATTTGCTGGACTGGTCTCTGTGTCGTCAGTCCGATTTGTCCTCTTGTCGTCTGGATTTGAATTTGTGGGATATTCATATTGTTGCTCCCTTCAAAGAAAGCGTTTGGCACAGGTTGTCCAAACGCTTTTTTTATTATCTTAAAAAGTCTGTTAATGTTGGTTGAATAATTCGTGCTCCTACAGATAGTGCAGCACGGTGAATCGATTCCTGTGTAATCATTTGCGTAATTGTTTTTTCATAGTCGATGTCTTCGTTTTCAGACATTCGCTTCGTTGCGATGACTTCCTGTGACTGCAATCGTGTATCCATTAATTCCACACGGTTTTGGAGTGCTCCTATTCCTGCTCTTGTTTCAAGGAGCTTGTTCATGTTTTTATCGATTGTAGTGATATGTTCTGATAGCTCACTGCCTGTTGCACCGCTTTGAATCGCTGTACTGATATTTTCAAACATTTTATCAAATTCTTTAAACACATCAATCGGTGTACTGTTGATCGGAAGCAAAATACCACTGAAAACTTCAATTTCGATAGATTTTTCAAACGCTGGATCATCTACAAAATTTTCACCATCAAATGGTGGAGTCGTTGTTTTTGTCCCACTGAAAATATAACGGTCGCCAATTTTTGTGTTCGCCAAGTTTTGCACATGCGCTCTCAGTTGCTGAAGCTCACTGTCAATTTTTTTGCGGTCATCTGCTGTCATTGTATCAGAAGAAGCCTGCACCATCAGCTCATTTGCCCGCTGAATCGTTGAACCGATTTTATCGAACGTGTCGTCTGTTGTATCCAGCCAGTTATGTGCTTCGCCGATATTTCTTGAGAATTGCTCGACATTATTCAGCTCCGCACGGTAGTTAATCCCTTTCATCGCTGTTACAGGATCATCTGACGGACGGTTCACCTTTTTACCTGTATTTACTTGCTCTTGAAGCTTTCCCATTGCTGAATAGCTGTTTGATAAATTGCGCAGCATATTGTTTGATAGCATGGATTGTGTTACACGCATTTTGGTCTACCTCCTATAATCCGGCGCGGCCCATGCCGTTAATGATTTTATCGAGTGTTTCATCGATTACGGTAATCATACGGGCATTGGCATTGTATGCCTGCTGGAATGTAATCATATTTGTCATCTCTTCATCAATCGATACTGAACTTACTGAGTCACGACGTTCTTTAACCGCCTGCTGTAATGTTGCTGCATTATATTCTAGACGAGCTGCCTGTTGACCATCAACGCCAAGTTGACCAATCAGTCCTTCGAAATATGTTTGAACACTCAAATTCTCTAAATCTTGTAATGGCGTAAACTTCATATTTGCTAGTTTTAATGCATTTTTGCCGTTTCCTGCTTCTGCATTGCCAACAGCTGAATCTGAAGCTGCGATCTTGTTTGGATCTTTAATAATCGTTTCGGATACATAGATGTTTTCTGCTGTAATACCAGTTGCATCTAGCGTACCTTTTTGCACAAAGAAGTCTACTCCTTGTTCACCTTCTAAATCCGTTCCACTGTTATGAATTTCATTAAATTTAGTTGCAAAGGCCTGTGCCATCTTATTTAATTTATCAATCATTTCAGGGAAGAGACCTATTGTATCTCCATTAGTATCTTCATAGCCAAACGAATTAACCAATGACTTAAATTTACCGATATCACTTAGATTATTGATGTCAATAGATGTTCCTGCTGTTGACCAATCTCCTGGAAGGGCAGCATCTTTTCCTTCACTGTCCAATGTCACAAGGGAAATTCCTGTCATATCACCAGTTGGTGTTACCCCATCTGCTGCATTGTCTGTACGAAATTGTGCGTAATCCTTCCCATCAACGAGCTTTACCTTTGTTCCGTCTTTCAATAGAAGAGACACCCTAACCGGTCCTTCAGCTATAGCCAGTGAATTTCCGCCGGAACCCTTTTCCGAACGCTTCACTTCAATTGGGAAGTGATTGGCCAGCTCATCTATTAAATTATCACGTGCATCATATAAATCATTTGGCATAAAGCCATTTGGTTCTACCGCTTGGATTTGCGCATTTAAATCACCGATTTGTTTTAAAATCGAGTTTGCATCTCTTAACTGAATGCCGAGTTCTGCGCCCGCATTATCCCGAATTTTTTTTATTGAGTTATACATGTAATTGAACGAGTCTGCTACTGCAATCCCGCGCTGTACTACAACCGCACGCGATCCTCCGTTTTCCGGTCGGACATTTAAATCCTGCAGAGAGTTCCATAATTCATTCATTGATTGTGCAAGACCATAATCAGAAGGTTCATTCAATACATCTTCTAATTGACTGATTGAATGCGATCTTGCCTGCCAGTAACCAAGTTTATGCGATTCCTGTCTGTACTGCTGATCGACAAAGCTGTCACGAATACGCTGCACAGAATGCGCCTGCACGCCTGTCCCAATATGCCCCGCTGTTTTCCCTGTATTTAAACCCGATCCTGGAAATCCCGGTGTAGTTTCCATATTCACTCGTTGACGAGAATAGCCTTGTGTGTTGGCGTTTGAAATATTATGTCCTGTTGTATATAGTGCTGATTGTTGCGTATATAGACCGCGCTTACTTGCTTCAAGTCCCATAAATGTTGAACGCATTGTAGGACCTCCCTTTTAAGTATGTTTGTATCGAATTTGCTCCTAGATGGAGGCACCATTTATATCAAATCATCTGATATTCTTCCCATAAAAAACGCATGTATCGCTCCCGCTGCATGCGGAAGCTTACATGCGATTAGGCTTTAAATTCATTGAACGATCGTTTTGTAACTTCTGAATTGCCGCGTATTTCAGCACCAGAATAATTAAATTGCTCAGTACGTTGCGGACGCATTGCATCTAATGTCACGTTGATAAATTGGAGTGAATTGAGTACCATTTTTTGATTTAAATCATTTTGCATTTTCAGCTGATTTAGTAGTGCGACTAAACGCTCGCGAACATTTACTAACGCTTCTTTTGATCCACTATTTTCAGCAGCCTTGATCACATCGGCAACAGACGGTGTGTCAGTGAGAGCAATTCCTTTTGCTCGGAGGTAGTCCGTTACCATCGACTGACGCTGTTGTTCAAGTGTATTAATTGCCGCTACATGTGCCTGTTCATTTTTTATGAGCTGATCAAGCTTTTCCATATCACCTTGCTTAATGTACTCCGTTTTCGCAAGCGCTAGCTCCAGTAAACTTTTATGCATTTTCTCTAGCTTCTCCAACGTGACGACTATATTGGCAATTGACATGTATTTAAGCGCTCCTTATTTCTGAATTTTTGATTAGCCGCGATAAAATTTCAGCATATCTTCTGCGACCTTTTTCGCGTCTACTTTATAATTTCCTGAATCAATATCTTCTTTAATTTGTTTCACACGCTCTGCACGTTCATTGGCATATGTTGAAGATGCCTGCATTTCTTTTGCTTTTGATGATATTTCAATATGATCTGCAAATGTTTTTGGAGTCTCTGCATTTTTCACAGGACGGGCTTGCTTATTGTAAGTGTTGATCGCCTGTACATTAATTGGATTAATTTTCATTTTAAAGACCTCCTTTTTATTAAAAGCATTGTCTGTTCTTTATTTCGACTACTTCATTGAATTGTTTATGCTTTATTCTAAAAAACACTACGAATGTATTAAAATTATAAGCCTATTTTATGAAAAATAAAAACGAAGTCCTATGAAAACGACTTCGTTTGGGAAATTATTTTTTGTCTGAAAGGTATGTGGTACGATCTCGACGCTTAATATCATTACGAAACTCTTGGGCTGCTTCAAATGTACGTAACTCTGACTTTAGTTCACCTTGGCACTTATCGCATAGCTTGCCTGTAGATGTTAATCGGCCGCAGTTATCACATGGGTAGCCTAGACTTGGAAATACGGCCGG
Organism: Solibacillus sp. FSL K6-4121; assembly: GCF_038002585.1. NCBI lineage: Bacteria > Bacillati > Bacillota > Bacilli > Caryophanales > Caryophanaceae > Solibacillus > Solibacillus sp. FSL K6-4121. Next base: position 1,534,069 of record NZ_JBBOCS010000001.1, on the reverse strand, counting down.
ATGCAATCGACCTTTCCGAACCCATTTATATAACATTTCCCGGTCCACACCAGTCGCTTCTACAATACGATCGACATTCGCTGCACGGTTTTCGCGCTTACGTAAAAAACGATAGACGACCTGGTACATATCCTCTTCTTTTTGCGCACAGTTATGGCATACTTCCCTCAAACCCGTATAATTAAAAAACTCTTGGCATACAGGACAATTACGTAATTCTGCCATATACATCCTCCTTTTTCGTACAATCCCTCTAATAGTTCATTATACATAATCTATAGGTAATTAGATTGACAACTTTTCAAACTCTTTCAAGGTGACCAACGTTAGCCATGGATGAGTGTCAAGCCTTCAACTGTTTTTGCGCCAGCTTGCAGTAACGCTCTTTTGGCATGGTTTAAAGTTGTACCTGTCGTATAAATATCGTCCAATAAGAGTAAATTTTGATCTTTTATTGCTGGGGCGTTCACTACTTCAAAGAGCTGTGGTGTCTGCAGTCGCTGCTCTCTTGTTTTTAACGATTGCTGCTCATTGGAAAGTTTCTTTAAATGATGAGCAAAGGGAATATTGGCTGCTTTAAGTAATTCATCGATATGAGAAAATGTTCTTATTTTCAAATTTTCAGGATGCATCGGTATAGGAATAATGAGCCTTTTTACATTTTTTAGCTGTTCATGGAGAATTCGATTGAATGCGTGAGCAAGAACGATATCATGCAAAAATTTATAGCGGTGCAAGTAATCTTTCATCGTTTCATTATAATGGTATAAAGACACGACTCCTTCTTCCTGTTGCTGTTCAATTCGATGAAAGCGCTGTTCACAGCGAGGACAAATTGTTTGAGGTAATGTATTTCTTAGAAGTTCTTCCCACCCGAAACTTTGGTTTAGTTCACGTTCACAAAGTAAGCAATGCTGGATAGGCTTATTCATAGTGATTCATCTCCAGTATTTTCTTGCGCGCCTGATCCATTTCCATCGTGATGCCATGATGGAAAAATACAATATCACCTGTCGGATACTGCACATTCCGTCCGACTCTCCCGCTAATTTGAATCAGTGCACTGGAAGTGAAAACAGGATTTTCAGCTCCAACGACTGCTACTTGTACGTTTTTTAACGTAATACCGCGCTCTAATATCGTAGTCGTTAATAAACCTTTCCTTTCTTCATTGCGTAATTGCAATACTTTCTCTTTGCGGTCAGGGTCTTCTGAATGGACACTTTCAATTGTCGGATCGATTTGCTGAAATAGGGGTATCGCTTGTTCCATTAATTCAATGGTCGGGAAAAAAATTAGGAATGGCTGTTGATTTTGTAGCCTTTGTTCTACCCAGTTTTTAAGCTTTTGAGGGATTTTCTGTTTGTGAAATGCTTTTTCATAATTCCATAGAGCCTGATATCGTGGGACAGGCAGTAAATACCCATGAAATCTTCGTGCGATAAAGGAGTAGCCCCATTTTTCATTTCTTTGCTGAAGGAGTAGTTTTGTTGAAGGAGTGGCGGTCACAAAGGCGATTGGTGCATCGGCTTTTTTTGCTTTCATTACTGAACGCTGCAATGCTTCGTCATATGTGTAAGGAAAAGCGTCGGCTTCATCCACAATCATCACATCAAAGGCATTTTCAAACCGATAAAGCTGATGGGTCGTTGCAAGTATTAGCTGGGCAAATTGTGTATCATTTTGTGCGCCACCATATAGTGCATGGATTGATATATTTTGAAAAACTTGTTGAAAGCGTGGATAAAGCTCCAGCACAACATCTGTTCTCGGCGTTGCTACACATACTCTTTTTCCTGCTTTAAGTGATGCGTAGATAGGTGCGAATAGGATCTCTGTTTTTCCAGCACCGCATACTGCAAAAATAAGGTGGTTACGGTTTTGCTTCAAGCTAGTGAGGAGTTCATCGGCCGCTTTTAGCTGATGAACCGTTAGCTTTCCAGTCCAAGTAAATTCAACATGAGATTTCTGAATTCGAGAACGAGGCTGCCGATTTTTCCACAGGATTAATTCATCACAGCTGCACATACGCCCCATAGTAATGCAATGACGACAATAATGACACGTTTTCTGGCATTTAGCACAGTAAAAAGAAATAAATTTTTGCCGTTGTTCATTTAAACAGCGCCGACATTTTAGCTTAGACTCTGTAATAACGGCCGGGATAATTTCAAAATATCCTCGTTTGATATATGCCTCTATTTTTGCTTGTGGAAATGGGGTATTAAGGAGTGACCAAATTCGACCGGTGAAGAAATGCTCAATGGCAGGCTCGGGTATAAAACCGTAGTAGCGGAATGAATTCAAGAGGAGACGCGAAAGCTTGTAACGCCTTTTTATAGTTGCTGTAGACATAGTTTTTACTCCTTTTCTGTTTAAATTTTTAATTTATGGGATAAATAATTGATACCATACTCTTTAAAACAAGAAAAAAACAGCCACTCTACCAATAAGTTAGTAGTGACTGTTTGTGCATAGTTGCATTACTTTTTAATCCAGCCCATTGCAATGGCACCTTCACCTAAGTGTGTACCGATAACCGGGCCGAAATAGCTAAGCGTGAAATCGACTGTTGGATAAGCAGCCGCTAGTGAACTCATCCATTCGCGAGCTTCATCTTCGCAGTTGGCGTGAATAACTACTGCTTGAAGTGCACCATACTTTTCGACCGCTGATGCTAATTGCTCTTCTACACGACGTATTGCTTTTTTGCGTGTACGGATTTTTTCGAATGGGACAATTACTTTGTTCTCAAATGTTAAAATTGGTTTTACTTGCAGTAAGCCACCAATTAATGCTGCTGCCGCCGATAATCGACCGCCGCGTTGCAGATGCTGTAAATCATCGACGATAATGTACTCATCCATCGTATGTTTCAATTCATTTAAGTGGGCAATGATCTGTTCCCCTGATGCACCTTCCAAAGCTAGTTTAGCAGCTTCCTTCACGTACATTCCCTGCAAATATGCCGCAACTTCCGAATCAAATGCGTAAATGTTAGTTCCTTCCACCATACCGCTCGCTTGTACAGCGCCTTGGAAAGTTCCGCTAATGCCGCTCGACAAATGGATTGTTACGATCTCATCATATTCTTTTCCTATTGTTTCAAAAAGCTCGACGAATTTTCCGACTGATGGCTGTGTTGTTTTAGGGAATTCCTTAGCACCACGCACTCGGTCATAAAACTCGGAAGCTGTAATATCAATTTCCTCATCATAAAACGTTCCTTCAATATTCACACTCAATGGAATCATATGAATATTGTACGTTTTTCGTTCTTCAAGTGTTAAATAGGCTGTACTATCTGTCACAATTGCTGTTTTCATTGCTCTCCCACTCTCCTATGTTCACTAGTTTACATGAACTCTATGTAATTGTGAACGAAAAAATGCCTTTTCTGTAGAGAACTTCCCTCTTTCATCGCATTTTTGTTATACGAAAAAAACATCTCGGCGAACATTTTCCCAAGATGTTTTTTCATGTATATATTAAATTTATTATTCACTGCCAATATAATAAATGCTCGAAACTTTCCAACCGTCTTCTTTCATAAATACAGTCACTTGACGACCAACCCCAGAAAGCTCAGCACCTGTTTTTATTTCTTTTGTTTCAGTCTTTAAATTGGAAAACACCTGTGCCTCTTCTTCATTGTAATTTACAATTGTTATATCTTCTGCTGTACGCTTTACATCATACTGATTAAATACTGCGGATACGGCTTGGATATCTTCATCATAATTGAAGCCTTTAGCATTTTTTGAAATAATATTTTTATAACGTTCTAAATCTTTTTCATTAAAGGCTTTTATATATTCATCAAAAGCAGATATAATATTCTTTTTTTCTTCCTCAGGAACTCCGGTAGCTTCCTGAATTGAATCACCTAAAATTTCAAAACCAACCGTACCTTCATCGATCGTTTTTTGTAATTTTTCCGGTGATGCGTCTTTTTCGTCCCCACAAGCTGCAAGTACAAATATCGACAGGACAGCTATTAACCACTTTTTCATAATTTTACAAACCTCCCGCAAAATATTTTAGCATACATTATTAGAAAAACACATCTTGTGCCAAATAGCACAAGATGATGTTTTTCTTATGTGGATTTCATTGAAAACTAACAAATATTCTCTTTATCCGCGCTAAAATTCGATGTCCCGAACATTCTCTTAAGCATCTATAACACATATAGACGAAAGTTGTTCACAGATGTTTCTTATATTGGGGATATTCGATTTTAAATATAGCTGGGAAAATTAGCAAACCTATAAGCATTATTAACGCAACATACCAAAACATTATTGCAAAAAAAACAGAGCTACCAAATTGGCTCTCTGTTTTATTATTACATAATATTATCGAACCTCTACCCAGCCATTTTTAATTGCTGTTACAACGGCTTGTGTACGGTCATTTACATTCATTTTTTGTAAAATACTTGATACATGGTTTTTAACCGTTTTTTCCGAGATGAAAAGCGTCTCGCCAATTGTACGATTAGATTGTCCATCTGTAAGCAATTGAAGTACTTCACATTCACGCTTTGTTAATAAGTGGAATGGGCGGCGAATTTCTGTTTGGTGGAAATTCCCTTTATTTTCGTGCTCAGATAAGCGGCGGAATTCCGCAACCAGATTTTTTGTTACTTTTGGATGCAAGTATGAACCACCATTTGAAACGACTTTAATCGCTTCCACGATTTCATCTGCATCCATCTCTTTTAGCATGTAGCCTAAAGCACCTGATTTTAATGCATGTGTTACGTATGATTCGTCGTCGTGAATAGATAGAACCATTACTTTTGCATCCGGGTATTCTGCGATTAAGTCAGCTGTCGCTTCTACGCCATTTTTACCTGGCATATTAATATCCATTAATACTACATCAGGCTGATTTTTTTCATATAGATTTACTACATCTGTTCCATCATCACCTTCAGCAACAACCTCAAATGTATCTTCAAAATCTAAAATTCGTTTTACCCCTTCACGGAATAGTTGATGGTCATCAACAATAATAATTTTCGTCATAAAAAAACCCCCTGGACACTATTTAATATATCTCTTCATTTTTTGATGGTAATGGAATTTTCATTAAAATGGTAGAACCTTTACCAATATTACTACTAATTTTTATAGAGCCTTTTAATAAATCAATTCTTTCTTTCATTCCTATAATACCAAATGCTCCCTGTCGAACATTTTCCGTATCAAATCCGGCTCCGTTATCTTTCACGACAACATTTATTTCGGCTTCCAACCACTCAATTTTAACAATAATCTGAGTAGATTTTCCGTGTTTTATTGCATTATTTACACTTTCCTGCACTAAACGGAAAATTGCCACCTCATAATTAGAAGGAATTCTGCGCTCACTATTGTACGAGATGAATTGAATATCCGTAGTCGGATTGTATTCCATCAGTGTAGATAAGTACTTTTTTAGTGTCGGGCCAATCCCTAAATCATCAAGTGCCATTGGACGTAAATCATAAATAATGCGCCGTACTTCAGATAATGCATTACGAACACTGACTTTTAAATCATTAATTTCGTTTAATGCAGCCTCTACTCCCTTTTCTCGGTATGTACGGTCAATCAGATTCGAGCGCATGAGTACATTTGCCATCATTTGCGCTGGCCCATCATGAATTTCACGAGACAAACGCTTTCGTTCTTCTTCTTGAGCAGCAATTATTCGGATACCAAAGTCTTGCTTTATTTTTGCTTGCTCCAGCGCTGCCCCTACGTTTTTCAGATCGGTTGTCAAAAAATTAATAACAACATTTACTTGGTTGACAATATGGTCCGCTCTTTCAATCGTATCATAAAGTGTACGCAATCGTCTTTCTAAATCGTCTCGCTTATCTCTTAGTTGTTTTTCACGCTCACGGCAAATGGTAACTTCTAGTTGGAGCTTGCTTGTATTTTCATAAGCCTCACGAATTTGTTGTTCGGAATGTTCATTAAAATTTCTGCTCACAACAACTAACCGTTGTCTAGATAATTGCAACTTTCTTTCTAAGTTATCACTCTCATCGATGATAATCTTTATTTCTTGACGAACAATTTCTAATTCTTGTTGCATATCTTCGAAGCTTCTTCGACTTTGTTCACTTATTATAAATATATCATCTTTGGAATTTGTAATAGTTTCTAACATGCGATTAAATATTACATCCAGCGAGGCAACATCTATTTGATTATTTTCAAGCACTTTTCCCCCACCTTACTTCCTAAGAATGCGAACTGCTCTATCTTTTTATTATATTTACTACTATTATAGTACATACATATTATAGCATTATTCAAATATTTTTTAAGTTAAATTATGACCACAAATTCAAGACACCTATGGTAAAATAAGGAGAATATATAATGAGAAATAACTATTTAACCGTAAAAGGTTACGGAGAATCGGAAATAATTATATCAAAATCACGGTTTTTGACATATGTCAATCGTGCAGAGACGGAAGAGGAAGCTCTGCTTTTTATAGAAAAAATTAAAAAAATGCATGCCGGAGCTACTCATAACTGTTCTTGCTATATGGTGGGTGAGCATGATCAAATTCAAAAAGCGAATGATGATGGGGAACCAAGTGGTACTGCAGGCGTTCCTATGTTAGAAGTTTTAAAAAAACAAGGTTTAAAAGATACGGTTGTTGTCGTAACCCGCTATTTCGGTGGCATAAAACTTGGTGGAGGCGGCTTAATCCGCGCCTATGGTAAAGCTACAACTGAAGGGATAGCCGCTGCCCAAGTTGTCGAGCGTAAATTGCATTATTTGATGAAAATTGGGATTGATTATGTATTTTTGGGGAAAATAGAAAATGAGATTCGTAGTTCGCACTATATGTTACAAGACATACTCTATGCAGAAAATGTTGAAGTTTGTGTGCACGTTCTAAAAGAGGAAGAACAGATTTTTACCGATTGGATAACGGAATTGACGAACGGTCAGGCTACAATAACAAATGAGGACGCACTGTTTATTGAGTTTTCTAAAGAGTAACGATGCTGCTGGTAAAGAATATTCGTTACTTTACGACAAAAGTAGATTGTAGTATATTAGATTAGATTGAAAACACTTATAATACTCGTTCTAATATAGTAACCTATCCCTAACCTAGAGGAGAATATTTATGAAAACAAGGCAAAATAAAAAGAAGGGCTCGTCGAAAATCAAATTGTTTTTCAAAGTTACGATGCTCCTTACCTTATCTCTTGCAATATGTGCAAGCGCCTACGCTGTTTATTTAACAAAACAGGCTGAACATGCTGCAGATAACGCATATGAAGTGATAGAAGACCGGAAAATTTCAGAAAATCGCGAAGTAAAAGTCGAGCCGGCACAAGACAATGTTTCTATTTTAATCCTGGGTGTCGACGATAGTGAAAAGCGTGGTCAAGGCGCTGATAGCTCTCGTACAGATGCACTTTTGCTTGCCACTCTAAATAATAAAACTAAAACAGTTAAGTTAGTTAGTATTCCACGTGATTCCTACGTATACATTCCGCATATTGGAGGCAAGGATAAAATCAACCATGCCCATGCTCGTGGTGGTACACTCGCTTCTATTGAAACGGTAGAAGAATTATTCGATATTCCAATTGACTATTATGTACGTTTAAACTTCAACGCCTTTATCGACATTGTTGATGCATTGGGTGGTATTGAAGCAGAAGTACCATATGCAATGCTCGAAAAAGATGAATTTGACCGGAATACGGTAAACTTACAACCAGGTTTACAAACTTTAGGTGGTCGAGAAGCACTTGCACTAGCCCGAACACGTAAGCAGGATAATGATATCGAACGCGGTAAACGCCAGCAGGAAATCATTAAAGCAATCGCTACTAAAGCTTCTTCATTTACATCAATTACGAAATATGATGATGTCATTTCAGCAGTTGGCAACAATATGAAAACAGACATGACATTCACTGAGATGAAATCTTTCTTCAGCTACTTAACAAACGGTATGCCTCGTATTGATACATTAACGTTAGAAGGATATGACGATATGTCAACTGGTGTATACTACTACAAATTAGATGAAGAGGCACTGACCGAAGTTAGCCATATTTTGCAAAATCATCTAGGAGTTAACCCTGAATCTACTAATATATCAGGTACCAGCTCTGAAACGAATTCTGCATATACAACAAAATCAAATACAGATACACAATAACCAACCAATCTCCGTTCGTTCGGAGGTTGGTTTTTTTTATAGCAATGCCACAAAGTGAACTATTCCCCAAATAAAAAACAAGTAAACAGCCAGAAGCCATTTACTTGTTTCGATCTTTTCATTTATTGAATATTCGTACCAGGTTGAGCAACGGTTTGTAGTTTTTGCCGGCAAGACCGATAATTTCTACAAATATTTCAATTGCCACTAAAATAACAGCAATCAGTAAAATCGCGCCCCATACTTTTGCCATTGAGAAAATTACGGCTGCGAGACCAAACATAGCTGCCATCGCATAAATAATCATTACTGTTTGAGAATGAGAGAAACCTACATCCAATAAACGGTGATGTAAATGCGATTTATCCGGGTCTGACCACTTTTTACCATTACGTAAACGACGTACAATGGCAAAGAATGTATCCGAAATTGGAACACCTAGCATAATAACAGGAATAACGAATGAGATAACTGCTACATTTTTAAATCCTAAAAGAGCCAGCACAGAAATCATAAATCCTAAAAACAGTGCCCCAGTATCCCCCATGAAAATTTTTGCGGGATGGAAATTGAAAAACAGAAAACCGATTGTCGCTGCAGCTAAAATAGCAGCCATTGCAATTACGATACCATTCCCCATAATCATTGCCATAACTGCCAATGTAATTAAGGCAATTGTCGATACACCTGCAGCAAGTCCATCTAATCCATCGATTAAATTAATTGCATTCGTAATCCCGACAATCCAAATAATAGTAAATGGAATACCTAACCAACCAAATTCAAGTTCTCCACCAAATGGTAAGTTAATATTTTCAATTTGAATGCCACCAACAAATACAACGATACAAGCTGCAATAATTTGACCAAGTAATTTAGCCTTTGCGGAAATCTCTCGCATATCATCCACAATACCTGTAATCACAATAATTGTCGCAGCAATTAAGATCGCATATAAGTAATTACTTTGAAAGTCCGTAACAAATTTTAAAAGTAAAATTCCAATCATAAACGCACCAAAAATTGCTAAGCCACCAAGTCTCGGCATAATGCGCGCATGCACTTTACGATAGTTTGGGGCATCTACAGCTCCAAGGCGAAAAGCCAATCGCTTCACAAGCGGAGTTAGTATAATTGCAGCAATAAAAGCTACGATTAAAGACACGTAAATCATGTCTCTCCTCCTTAATTTTTGTAGGGTCAAAACAATACGATTAATCGTAGCGTTTAAAATTCCGTAAAAACTCTACATTATTTTTCATGATTAGTATAGCATGATTACTTCATAAAATATAGATATATTTCATCCCACTATATTTTTGTTTATTTTACATAATTTTCATATTATAGTTCTTTACCGTATGTTAGCAATGAAAAAATAAGATTTTCTAATGAAGACCATTCTGCTACGCTACGAGAAAAACGCGGTGAAGCAAGTGTTTTTTAAGTTAGCGTCCGTTTTACCCGCTTTTGGAAAGGCTTTCCTGGCAGCGTGGCTTCGTAAAGAGATAAATAGAGGAATGAATTTCCGTTATTTTTAAAATAAATTAAAAAATGATGAAAATAAGGGAAGGGAGTTCCGTTATTGACCTAAAAAGCATGAAATTTCATAATTTTATTTAAAATAACGGTAAAACGTTCCCTTATTTACCCTGAAAATGAGCTACATCATTCAAATAACGGTAAAGTCTTCCCTTATTTTGTTTATTTAGAAAAGAAATCCTATGTATGGTAATAAGCCTTTAAAAAAAGACATTACTCTTTATCGTATAAATTTCCATATTATTTCTCTTATTCCTATGAATCCCCCTTCGCTTGGTAGTCTTTTTGAGCAAAATTTGATAAAATAACTGAGTGTCTACTATATTAAAGTAGCCAATTTTAAAGGAGAGTAAAATAATGTTCTCAATTTTCAAACGCAGTAAAGAGCAAACTAGTGCTCGAGAGCTAAAAAAATACTACAAAACTGTAGAGCAAATTAATAAACTCGAAGCCATATATAGTCCAATGTCAGACGACGAGCTTCGAAATATGACATTTACATTTAAAGAACGTTTAGAAAATGGCGAACAGCTTAATGACATTATCCCTGATGCATTTGCTGTTGTCCGTGAAGCTTCCAAACGTGTATTAAACATGCGCCATTTCGATGTTCAGTTGATTGGTGGTCTTGTATTAACAGAAGGTAATATTGCCGAAATGCCAACAGGCGAAGGTAAAACATTAGTTGCCTCACTCCCTTCTTATGTACGTGCATTGGAAGGCAAAGGGGTTCACGTTATTACGGTAAACGATTACTTAGCAAAACGTGACTTCGAATTAATCGGTCAAATCCACCGTTTCCTTGGTTTAACAGTTGGTCTGAACGTACCGATGATGGAACCAACAGCTAAAAAAGAAGCGTATAATGCGGATATTACATATGGTGTCGGAACGGAATTCGGTTTCGATTACTTACGTGATAACATGGCTCACACTATTGGCGACAAAGTTCAGCGTCCATACCACTTCGCTATTATTGATGAAGTAGACTCTGTTTTAATCGACGAAGCGAAAACGCCGTTGATTATTGCGGGTAAAATGGGAGCCAATGAAGAATTGCACCGCATTGCTGCTATGCTAGCCAAACGTTTCAAGCCTGAAGAAGATTATGATTTTGACGATGAAACGAAAGCAACTTCTTTAACTGATCAAGGTATTGAAAAAGTTGAAGCTGCATTCGGAATCGACAATTTGTATGACTTAGATCATCAAACTTTGTACCATTACGTTATTCAGGCAGTTCGTGCGCACGTTATGTTTGAGCTTGATGTTGATTACATCGTACGTGACGACAAAATTGAGCTAGTGGATATGTTCACGGGTCGTATCATGGAAGGTCGTTCACTTTCAGACGGTTTACACCAAGCAATCGAAGCAAAAGAAGGCGTAACGATCACTGAAGAAAACAAAGCACAAGCACAAGTTACAATTCAAAACTACTTCCGTATGTACCCGAAATTATCAGGGATGACTGGTACTGCGAAAACGCAAGAAAAAGAGATTTTGGAAGTTTACGGTATGCGCGTTATTCAAATTCCAACGAATCGTCCGCGCCGCCGTGTTGACCAGCCCGATCTCGTATTTGAAAAGATTGAGCAAAAATACGAATACGTGGCCCAGGAAGCATTACGCCGCCACGAAAAAGGTCAACCGATATTAATCGGAACTACCTCTATTCTACAATCTGAAAAAGTGGCAAGTTACTTAAAGAAATACGGCTTAGATTTCCAACTATTAAATGCGAAAACTGTCGAGCAAGAGGTTGAATTAATCTCAGAGGCAGGACAAAAAAGCCGTATTACAGTTGCCACTAACATGGCTGGTCGTGGTACAGATATCGTATTAGGAGATGGCGTTGAAGAACTTGGCGGTCTGTTTGTTATCGGAACAGAAAAGCATGAAAGCCGTCGTGTTGACAACCAGTTACGCGGACGTTCCGGTCGTCAAGGAGACTTAGGTGAAAGTCAATTTATCCTATCCCTTGAAGACGATATGTTCAAGCGTTTCGCAAAAGATGATGTAGAAAAATTCCGAAAAAAAATGACTACTAATGATATTGGTATCGTTCAGAATAAAGAAGTAACAGAACTAATCGAACGTACACAGCGTATCGTTGAAGGTGCACATTTCTCAATGCGTGAATACAACTTGAAGCTTGATGATGTCATTAATGATCAGCGTCGAATTGTCTATGATTTACGCGATAAGGTATTAAAGAATGAAGATATTATTCCTTTACTGATTCGGATGATGTATGAAACAGTGGACTTTGCAGTTCGTGAAAATGCCCCAGAAGATAAGGATGTTATTGAATGGGATTTCGATAAAATGGAGAAAACAGTAAACTCTCTATTTATTGAGCCGGTCATAGTAAATCGCGATGAAACAAAAGTGAAAAATTTACTTGATGCAATGGATCCTCCTGTAAAACAGTTAAAGGCTGTAATCGAAAGCTTTGAGGAAAACGAACAAATAATGGCCGTTATTCCACAAGTTATGTTGAGCTATATCGATCATATGTGGGTGAAACATTTAGAGCAAATGGCGCATTTAAAAGAAGGTATTGGCTTACGTCATTATCAACAAGAAGACCCTATGAGAATTTACCAACGTGAAGGGCTAGAACTATTCGGTAAAAACTATCAAGAACTTCGTCGTACAATTGTAGAAGAACTTGTTGCATTTATGAAAAATATTACGATGAATGTGGAGGAATAACAGAATGGGTTTATTCGATTTATTTAAAAAAGGTGACAAAGTAGGTAAAGATAGTGCTGTTGATTCATCATCAGTCGTAGAAACGTCTGGTAAAGCTTCTAAAAAAGATGAAAATCGTGATGTCATTACAAAATTATCTTTCCATCCTGAATGGGATGTACCGCAAGAACAAAAATATGTATTTAATTTCTTAGCGAATGATTTAGCACCATTAAAACCAAATCAATTATCATTATCAGCAATTAATATTGAGCCTTCTATGTCTAACGGTTCATGGAATGTAAAAGCATTTTTCCGTTCTTCATTATCCGAAGCTATCGAATTAGGCGATATTGAATTATTAATTTTAGATAAAGACGACAACCGTCTAGCTTCACACTATTTTGACTTTAAAGAGCTAGGCGTTATCCCGGCAGAAAGTGCACGTCCATGGATTTTCAATTTCCCTGCTTCTTCGATTACAGCAGACGAAGTACCAGAAGAAGGCTGGAAGATTTCATTCAACTTATTATCATTGCGTGGTCACCAATTAGACTTGGATGATACATGGAAAAAACAATTACCAAAAGATCAGCAAGAAAAGCTTGCAGAAATCGTAAAATCTTTACCTAAATTAGGAAAAACAGAAGTGAACTTTACAGGATTACAAGCTAAGATGAACAATGACGGTAGCTTACATGCATCCATTTTTATCCGTAATGGTCATGAAAAAGCGATTAATCTGGAACAATTACCGCTTGAGATTATGGATGCTCGTAATGTTGTTGTAGCAAAAGGCTCATTCAAATTAGATCCTGTCTTATCTGTACAGCCGAATACGACAAAGCCTTGGACATTTATTTTCCCGAAAGAATTAGTTACTGTTAAAGGGATTGATCTTTCCCGCTGGACAGCCCGTGTACCACAATAGAAATTAACTATCATACACAGCATTCGGAATTTATATTCTCTTCCGAATGCTGTTTTTTTTATTGTGTGAGGAATTAATAGACAATCTATATGTCGCAGAAAGTTTTATGCGATCGCTTTTTATTAGCTGCATTCTTTGTAGAAACTTTTTTGCCGAATGTTGAAACTCTCCCATGAAATGTAGAAGTTCTGCCTCCATATGTAGAACACTTCACTTTAAAAGTAGAACAACCACTTTTATTGTCCTCCTTCATTTGAAAAGTAGAAATCTTTTTGCCGAATGTTGAAACTCCGCCCTGAAATGTAGAAGCACTCTCTCCTAATGTAGAACACTCCACTTCAAAAGTAGAACAACCACTTTTATTGTCCGCCTTCATTTGAAAAGTAGAAACTTTTTTGACGAATGTTGAACCTCCGCCCTGAAATGTAGAAGCACTCTCTCCTAATGTAGAACACTTCACCTCAAAAGTAGAACTACCATTTTTATTGTCCTCCTTTATTTATAAGTAGAAGATTTTTTGACGAATGTTGAACCTCCGCCTTGAAATGTAGAAATCGAACATCGCCTATTCCTAAAAGAGAACCTAAAACTCAAATAAAAAATCCCCCACCCTATAAAAGAGTGAGAGATCTATATATGCAGTATGTAGTAGTGTGTATAAGCTATGTATTATTCTGCTTCTGGTGTGTTATCAACATCTGAATCATCTTCTGCAGCTGCGATTGCTTCTGCTGTAGAGAAGTTAGCTACGCGTTTTGCGCCTACATATTTATTACCCCAGTAATATTTGTCGTTAATACTTGTTTTAATAACACCCTTACTTGTCGATGCATGGATGAATTTACCTGAACCAATGTAAATCCCTACATGAGAGACACGTTTACCAGATGTATTGAAAAATACTAAATCCCCCGGCTCCAATTCACTTTTCTTTACTGAAGTTCCTTGAGTGTACATATCTGAAGACGTACGTTCTAGGGAAGTAATACCCAGTTCTTTAAATACGTGACGTACATAGCCTGAGCAATCAAAACCTTTTGCTGATGTACCGCCATATGAATAGCGTACCCCTATATACTTAGAAGAGATTTCTTTCAGCTCTTCAACGGAGTAAGCCGATTCCGCAGAAGCTTCGTTTTCATTCAATGGTGTGAAGAAAATGACGAAGGCTGCTGCCAAAGTTAGTACCGAATTGCGTATTAATTTAAAGTAATCCATCGTGTTCCCCCAACATCAATTAATTTTCTGAAAACTTAACTGATCTCAGATTAACATGAGATTACAGAATATAACATTACAGTTCTGTAACAATAAGGTTACGTTTACCCTATTCTGTCATTCTTTAAACTCGTAATAAAAACCTATTTATAATAGCTTTTTAGAACTATACTACTGGAAATCGGGGTTATTTTTTGTAACAAATACCCAAAAATGACCTCTATCTTGTAATATATGTAACATTAAGGTTCGTTTATGTAATAGAAAAAGAACTAGTAAACGACATACTACGTGTATTTATTAGTTCTTTTTCTAAATTATTTTAAATTATTTAGTCGTTTATAGGCAACAAAGCGTTCTGACCAGTATTTTTCATTAACGTTTGAAATCGTGATTCCTTTAGAACCCGCATGTATAAATTCGTCATTCCCCAAATAAATCCCCATATGAGAAATAGTCGGTATAAAGGTGTTTTTGAAAAACACTAAATCCCCTGGCACGGGTTGCGCTACTTTTGTTGTATCTTGCTCGAAATACATGAGACTGCTTTTACGATCCATTTGAATACCTACTGAATTGAATACAAAGTTTACGAAGCCACTGCAGTCAAAGCCTTCAATAGTTGTCCCGCCATATTTATAAGGGGTACCTATTGTTCCATTTGCAATAGCAATGGCATGAGTATATAAAGCTTCCGTATGATGCGAAACAGTACTAGGTAAGGCAAGTTCCCTGCTTAATTGCTTTTCAATCGCTTCATCTGCGGTTTGTTTAAAGTTAATTTCAGCTTCGACGTTAGCGGCAGTCGGTGCTTCAACAGCTTGATCCTTTTTAGCTTGTGTGCTAATTGCAAGCTTTTGTCCAACTTTAATGGCATCAGAATTCAAGTTATTCCATTGCTTTATACTTACGATCGAAACATTATACTTTTTAGCAATATTTGTTAAATTATCACCTTTAACTACTGTATGAAAATGAGCGTTTTCTGGCACTTTCACTTTTTCTTCTACAACGGAAATTGCTTTAACTTTACTATTTACGGTTGTTGTTACAGTATTCTTAATAGGAGCTACTACTAGTTTTTGTGCTATGTAAATCCGATCTTCAGTTAATTTATTCCATTGTTTCAGCTGATGTATTGTCGTATTGTGGGCTTTCGCAATTTTTGTTAATGTATCACCCTTTTTTACCGAATAAGAAGGTGCGGCTTCTACAGTTGGCGTTACTAGTAAGGCTGTCGAAAATACTATTCCCGTTAGCATTACCTTCCATTTAATATTCATTTGGAAAACTCCTCCTTCTCTATGAAACTCCTATTCAAATCTATTTTACTTAATATCTATTAAAGGAAACAACATGCCAATAGATAGAATATCAACTAAAATATTAACAAATTATGAATATTATTATACTTCATTACCTATTAAGTGTTAATTGAATTTTGTCCAAATTGCGTAAATTAAGGCACAGGGTAAATTTACCTTGCCCGTTATACTTGTTTTTTACTATTTTTATGATAGAATTAATTTCTGTGAAAAGATTTAAATTTTTAGAAAGTTTTGTATTTTCAAATTAAAAGGAGTTCAGTCAACATGAGTAACAAGACAAGTTTTATTCGTGATAATATCGCGGTAGGTTTTATGCTATTTGCGCTTTTCCTAGGCGCCGGTAATATCATATTCCCACCCCAATTAGGTCAAATGGCAGGGGAAAATATACTAATATCCATGATTGGATTTTTAATAACAGGAGTAGGGCTACCTCTTTTAGGTATAATTGCTGTTGCTAAAAATGGCGGTGATTTGGAAGTATTAGCAGGTCGTATTAATCCATATTTCGGAATTATCTTTACTTCTATTATTTATTTATCTATTGGACCATTCTTTGCGATTCCGCGAACAGGTGCCGTATCTTATTCAATCGGGGTTGCACCGTTTTTATCTGATACAATGCAGGAAAGCTGGATCCCATTATTTATTACAACTATCCTATTTTTCGGATTAACATTCTATTTAGCATACAATCCGACAAAAATAGTCGATCGTGTAGGAAAAATTTTAACACCTGCTCTTTTAATCGTTATTTGTTTACTTGCGATTAAAGCGATTATTACTCCAATGGGTGAGATTGGTGAGTCACAAGGCGCATATATAAATAATGCTTTCGGTGAATCATTCATACAAGGCTATTTAACAATGGATGTACTTGCCTCATTAGTATTTGGTATTGTAATCATTCAATCTTTAGTAGCTCGAGGAGTAACTGAAAAAGCACAACAAATTAAAATCACTGTCTTTGCAGGCATTGTCGCAGCACTTGGGTTAGCCTTTGTATATGTATCATTAGGATATATCGGAGTGACGAGTACTTCAGCTATTGGCTTCCATAAAGATGGCGGAACTATTATCTCATTAGCTGCACAACAACTTTACGGTCAAGCAGGTAATATTATTTTATCGGCAGTCATCATTTTAGCATGTTTAACAACATCAGTTGGTTTGTTATCGGCAAATGCGACTTTCTTCCATAAAATTTTCCCTAAAGTTTCTTACCAACTGTATTTAGTTATTTTTGCGCTATTCAGTTTCGGTGTTTCAAACTTTGGCCTTGAAGATTTAATTAACTTATCATTACCAGTATTAGTAGCGATTTATCCGTTTGCCATAGTGCTTATGTTATTCGCACTATTCGGTAACTTATTTAACCATGCACCAAGCGTTTATGGCATGGCATTAATATTTACAGGAATTGTTGCGATTTATGATGGCATAAAACAAGCTGGTTTTGAAATTGAAGCCTATGATAACTTCCTATCAATATTCCCATTATACGAACAAGGTATCGCATGGGTTGTCCCAGCATTGGTCGGCGGGGTTATCGGCTACATTATGTACTTAGTAAAACGAAAATAAGTGTGATGATAAAGAGGGTACGTTAAAAGTGGAAACTTTTAATGTACCCTCTTTAACTATGGCGTATAATAGAAATAACAATAATATGGAAGTTATTCTATTCCCATTATTCCACAAAAATAAATTAATGAGGTGGACTCATGATAAAAAAGCATTTGTCAGCACTGCTATTTTTCATTTTGTGCTTAACAATTCCATTTACTGTGCTTTCTGCTCCTCTGGAGGAAGCAAAGCAAATCGTGAAGGAAAACTATGTCGGCACAATCAATGGTGATATCAACCGCGCAACAAGTATCGAGCAACTAATGAATATGCTCGACCCATATTCAACCTACTTTACCGTAGAGGAATTTGAAGAATTCATTAATGGCGTTGAGCTTACTTCAGTCGGAATAGGCGTAGTCATTGAAAAAGTAGAAAAAGGTATTTTAATTACCGAGGTTATTGAGGGAGGCAGTGCAAAAAGTGCTGGCTTAAAAGTAGGTGACATTATTACTGAAGTCGATGGCGTGTCTACTCCCCCCCTTACAATCGATCAAGCCTCTTCCCGTATTAAAGGAGCGGAAAAAACTACAGTCTCTTTAACGTTATTACGTGAAGATGGAACTATTTTAAAAAAGAATTTAACACGTAAAGCTTTTTCAATGCCAAATGTAGAGACGAGAATTTTATATGGTAACACCGGCTATATTTCCTTAAACTCATTTTCAAATGATACTGCCAGCTTAGTAACAAAAGCGATTCGTGATTTGAAAAATAAAGGAGCCAAAACGTTTATATTTGATTTACAAAATAACGGTGGGGGTTATGTGACCGCAGCAGAGCAACTCATCGGAATGTTCCCAAATGCTATTTATGCTTACAAAATTACCGAAGCTACCGGAACTTCCAATGTCCGCTCTATTAAACAGTCCAATATATTTCCAGCTGATACGAAGTTACTCATAAATAAATTTAGTGCCAGCTCCTCGGAAATGACAGCAGCCGCACTTTTGGATCAAAAATCCGCAATATTATATGGGCAAACAACGTATGGAAAAGGCTCAATGCAGGGGTTTTATGAACTTGAAGATGGCAGCTTCCTAAAATTAACGGTTGGCCATTTCTACGGTCCAAATGGTACGAAAATTAATGAGGTTGGAGTAAAACCGAATATACAAACTGTGAGTAATCCACTTTTCAAAGCTCATTACGATACAATTGCATCTAACTTAAACAATTATAAAGAAATAACATCCTTGAAAAACGTACCATTAAATAAAACATTTAAAATCAACTTTTCTGATAATCTTGCTCAATCAATTGATACGACATCCATAGAATTAGTCGAACTTGGAGGGAACATTGTTGAAACATCCTATAAAGTATCAGGACGACAGCTTCTAGTCACACCTAAAAATGAGTTAACAGCTGGAAAAGAGTATGCCTTAATTATTCACCCAAAAGTAAAAGGTGAAAAAGGCAATACATTAAAAACAGGTATTTACATGCACGTTACAACCAAATAATAGAAAAGAGACGATTCGTATGTAGTTGCGAATCGTCTCTTATATTTATTGATGAACTAAGCTTTTCTCATTTGCAAAATAAATCATACTAATATCTTGAGCTAATTGCTCTGGATTAGTTTTATTTGTTAATAAGTTTGTTAGTGTTAATCGTTCCATCGACCCGATCAAGCTTTCTGCTAGAACTGTCGCATTAACCTGTTTCACTACTGAATACTCATTTAAATTATTGTTAATGACATTTTCTAATTTCGAAACAAGCATTTGCTTTACAGCCGTAGATTGCTCTGCATCATAAAACCCAATTTTCGTTAAGTTAGGATTTTTCATAAAATAGTCAAACATCTTTTTTAAATTTTTTTGAATAATGTCTGTTGCATAGTTTTCATTAGTTACATCATTTGATACGTCGGAAAATAGTTCAACTAATTCATTTTGGAACTGTTCATTTAAATCATTAAATAATGTTTCTTTGCTTTGGAAATATAAATAAAATGTAGGCTGCGTTAAATTTGCTGCTTTTACTATGTCACTTATTTTCGTTTGATGATAACCGTATGTAGAAAATAACTCAATTGCCTTTTCCAGTAATAGCTTTTTGCTTTTTTCACCGCTTGAATTTACACGACGTCCTCTTGCCATACCTCTCCACCCTTATCTCTATTTTAGATGATTAGTACATCATATATAATTAATTCCAATTATTCCAAATCCAATTATATATTAATTTTTTCTTAAAATAAAGGTATCTGTCATAAATATAAGATATCATTGCATATTATGCAGTCTATTAACATTACTTTTGAATATTTTAATTGTTAGTAATCCGTAAATTGTCCTGCAAAGTAAAAAGTTTGGCTTTATAAAGGACTTTGTTCGCCATTATAATTCTTCTACTCATAAAAAAGCGTATCCTCATTCGGATACGCCTTTCTTTATTTTTTCCTGAAAATTTTTGCTTTTACTTTCCCTGCAATTTGCTGAAGCTCCTGTATTTTGAAGACAAAAAGTATTATGAAATAACTAATTGAAGCAATTACAAATGTGAGTATAATATGCATCCACTTTTGATCAATTATAATCCATTCGGCAATCGCCCAGTTAACAGCAATAAACACTAACCCAATTGCTGCCAGTTTTATGAACTGTCCAATATTCTTGTTTACAAGCTTTAATTGGTACTTACTATGTAAAACAATAATAAGTAACAGGAAGTTCACGATTGCACTGACTAATGTACCTAGTGCTACTGCATTTGCACCTAAAGCATCAATCGTAGCTAATACAACTGCGATATTCACACCGAATACTGTTAAAATACTAAAGATCATTGGTAGTACAGAGTTACCCTTTGCATAATAAAAACGTGTAATATACGTGTTCGCTGCAAGGAAGAACATCGTTGTACTGAATACTTGTAGTAATGGTGCTGTAATTGCTGTTGATTCAGCATCGAATTTGTTATATTCGAATACGATTCGTATAATGCCTTCCGCCTGGAAGTAGAAGAACACTGCGACAGGTAAAACGAGTATGTATAATAAGCGCATTCCACGTACGTAAAGTGCCTTTACAGACTCTGTATCCCCTTCCCCTTCTTTTCTACTAAGTAACGGGAAAATTACCGTCGTTACAGCAGTCATTAAGATTGCCTGTGGGAACTGTGACATTTTGGTTGCATAGTTCATTGCAGACCGAACCCCTTCTTCAAGCATTGCTGAAAAGAAGCTCTGGATTAGTATATAAACCTGGGCTGTGGCACCACCAAGTAAAATTGGCAGCGCTACTTTCCATAGCATTTTTTGGTCTTCTGCCCCTTTTATACTCGGTTTAAACGACATCTCCTTCACATTTCGTACACCGTATACTAAGAACAGGAACATACAAATGGCACCAACCAATGCCCCGATACCCATTCCAATTGGTCCCATCATAATAGACAATACAACCGATACGATTAAAAATGAGCCATTATATATAAGTACAGAAAATGCCGATAAATGGTAGCGACCTTGTACATTTAAAATACCGCTCATCCAAGTCGATAATACGAGTACTATGGTCGATGGCATCATCCAAAAGTAAAGAGAGCGCAGTATTTCATATTCTGCTTCGTCTTTCACATGGAAAAACTGCATTAATATCGGATCTGCCAAAACCATAAACAAAATGACAACAAGCGTAATGGTAATGAGTATCGTTGTAAATGTACGACGAATATATTCCGTAATGCTTGACGTAGTTTTATGGTAAACCGATATAAACGCAGTCGTAAACGCCCCACCAATTACTAAATACAAAAAGTTAGGGATCGTATAAGCATTAACAATACTATCCGAATATAGCGTTGTTCCGAATGCGGTTGCGATATATGTCTCCCGGGCAAAGCCAACTAACCTAGCTATTATATTAATAACAGCTACTGCCCCTATTATTTTTAAAATTCCTTTCAACGCTTATCACAATCCTTTATTTAATTACAGTTACTTTATTTTGCATGTGTTGTGTAGAGCTCTTTTAGCCGAGTAATAATTTCTTTGGAATCATGAAGTTCAAGCAGTTCGTTCACCCGTACTTCATTTACTTGCATACCTTCTTTTACTGTATTTTCAAGTGCGAGCTGTAGCAGAATCTCATCTTTAGGCGGGGCTAATACGCCGGCCCCATCCGCCAACATGTAATGCAAGCCTCCGACATCAGATGCGATTACAGGTGTCCCACAGCTCATCGCCTCTAAAGCTACTAATCCAAGCCCCTCAATATAGGAAGGAAGGACAAAAGCGTCCGCTGCCTGGAAATACCGGGCTAATTCATGCTGTGGCATTGGTTCTATAAAATGAATATCGCCATTCTCTTTTGCAAGTTCCTTCACTTTACTTGTAAAATTCGTATCCTTTGTCGATCCTACACAGTATAGTGCTGATTGACCAGGTGCGCTTTCAGTAACTTTATTGAAGGCTTGTATAAGCTCTGCCACACCTTTTTCTCGAATAATATTACCCACAAACAGAAAGTTCGTTTTTTCCGGATTCATTCCGAGCTGTATAGCAACCTGTTTTTTATCTTCTGCTTTTTTGAAAACATTACGGTCAATCCC
This sequence comes from Solibacillus sp. FSL K6-4121, assembly GCF_038002585.1. Lineage (NCBI taxonomy): Bacteria > Bacillati > Bacillota > Bacilli > Caryophanales > Caryophanaceae > Solibacillus > Solibacillus sp. FSL K6-4121. The sequence goes on along the minus strand of NZ_JBBOCS010000001.1, from coordinate 1,511,968 downwards.
CATACTCATGACTGTAATTTTATCGTTAGGAACGTTGAAGCTCTTTTCAATTGTAGCCGCAAGCTCTTCCCCAACTGCAATGACATGGTCAGCCGATTGTAGAATCTTCTCTGTAAACTGGCGAATTTGCCCACTCTTTTTGGCCATTTTATTAATATCTCCACCATGAGCTGTTACGATATAAGGGATATTATAGCGCTTTTTTAAATAATAGCTGAACAGACCGCTCGGAAAGACGTAGTGACTATGTGTGAGCGAAATTTCTCGCTTATTAGCGCGGAAAGTACGCATAACATTTCGCGCCCATTTCGCATATTTCAGCAGTACATTTTTCTTTCCTGTCGCCGGGTTCGTATTAACAGCAAGCAATGTTTCAATACCTTCTTGTTCAAGTTGCTCAACCTGATTTTTCACAAAAATGCCGTAAGCTAAATGCTCCTTTGATGGATACATATTGCTAATGACTAAAACTTTTTTCATGATCTTTTAGCACCTTCTTTTAAAAGCCGCTCTCCTAATGCTGATTTTTCTTTAAATGATGCATTTGTACGAGCAGCTAATTTTTGTGCACCGTTCCAATCTAAAGCCATATCGTTAAATAGCATTGCAAATTTTTCATCTGATTTATGAAGTTCTTCAATTGGTAAAGAATAGTTTCCTAGCCCTGCCATTTGTAAAAAATCATTTACTTTTACATGATACGACACACCAATAATCGGCGTTTTTGCATCTGTTGCTAAAATCAGTGAGTGCAGTCGTGTACCGATTAATACATCGAATGTAGATGTAAGATCTAAAATACGTTGGGGCGGTAAATTTTCATCAATAATTTTTGTGTTTTGTGCGTGCTTCATTTTCGCCTGAATATCTTTTGTTACGTCAGCATCTTGTGGATATTTCGTAGCAAAAAACGTAACTTCAACTTGCTGCTCTTCAATTAAACGGTCTAAATTTTTCGCCATACCGTCTATATAATTCTCATACTTTGCTTCATCACCTGTTGGCCAGTACGAAGCATTATAATAAGGTACCGCTGTCACACCTACTGATTTTGGTTTTTCGCTATAATTTGAACGTTCTATTTCTAAACTAAATGCCGGATCCCCAATTACAGGCACATCTCGTTTTACTCCAATCGATTTTAAAAGAGCTTGGGATTGTGGATCGCGCACAGAAATATTTTGTGCATGCTTTGCCATGTAGCGTATGAACCATTTCCCTAAACCTGTATTTAGAGGTCCGGCTCCACAGCCATATACCACATAAGGTACATTGTTATTATGAGCCATCATCGCATATGAGCCGTATAATGGGGCTTCACGTTTATAAAGATCCATTAAAATACCGCCGCCGCCAATAACGACGAAATCGAGATTTTTTACCACTTTAGAATTCTCTTTATATGTTTTAGCGAACGTTTTTACCGCATTTCCATTTTTGTAATATAACGGAGCACTTTGGACACTATAACGTTCTGCTGTTTGTGTCGGATTATTGCTAAACACCGTTATATTTTGTGTTTCTATTTGAAATACCTTTTGCAGTTGGCGAATGATACTTAATAAAATCGCCTCATCCCCATTGTTATCATTTCCGTAATTTCCGACAATTCCAATTTTCATCTATACAATCATCCTTTGAATCAAGCATTTATGTATGCCTGGTTTATTTCATTTTCATTTGAAAAAAGGGGGGTGCAAAACTAACTTAGGAACCCCCCTTCCACTTAATAAATTATATTTTAAGTATAGCATAATGTTCGTTTGAAACGATATTCCCGAAAGTGAGATTACTTTATTCAATAAAAAAAAATGTGTTTTTTCATTTAAATGACGGTTTGAATTTAGTATTGGTTGCGTCCTGGTGATTTCAGTCGTTTTTCACCAGCAAATTATCCTTTTTACACTATTTGCAGGAAATATAGTTTTACTATAAATTGCATTTATAGACAATATTCGCTTCTCTTATTTTTATATACATCCCCGTCCTACCTCTTTCGCTTTAAGCTCATATCAATAGTTCCTCCCTCTTACTTCACCGCCCTCTGTTTTTCCCCCAAAAAAAGCCTTTGTAAAAGCTGCGATTCCTCGCTGCAGTTTTACAAAGGCTCTCAAATATTTATTGTTGTGTGATTGTGCGATATAAGAATAAACTGAAGTGCATACGTGATACTTCTACACCCGGTTTGAATGTATTGTCTTCATAACCCGTTGTAATCTCATTTGCCGCTAAAGTATGAATATAATCATACGCCCAATGCTTTGTGCTTACATCTTTAAATTTCGCATCAGTTGTACCTGTTAAGCCATATGCTTCAACAAGAATTTTTGACATTTGTGCACGAGTCAAAGGTTTACCCGGCTCGAACTTACCATCACCTGTACCACTCATAATACCTGCTTGTACAATGGCAGCAACTGCACCGTAATATGTGTTGTTCGTTGATAAATCGCTAAAACCAGGGTTTGCCACATCTTTTGTTGATAAACCTAATGCACGCGTTAACAATACAGCCGCCTGACCACGATTTAAAGCTAATTCCGGTTTAAATGTTCCGTCCGGATAACCGCTAATTAATTTATTTTCAACTAAATATGTTATTTCAGTTTTATATCGATTGTTTACGGAAATATCTTTAAACAATGCCTTTTCAGCTGCCTTTACAACGATTTCTTTAGAAACGGATTTCGTTCCTAATGTTGCCGTTACACGGGCAGTACCTTCTTTACCATTTGATTTAAATACGCCCGAACTAAATACCGAACCAATATCTCCATCTATTGACCATTGAATTTGTGAATCATTATAAATTAACGGCTCATTATTTGGACCAGTGACATTAGCTTTTAATTGAAGCGATGCATTTGGTTCAACGGATCCTGAAACACCTGAAATCGAAAGTCCGGCTGGTGCATCAACTACATTAAAACTAATTGATTGAACAGCACCTTGATTCGAAACAGTTAATCGTTCAGATCCTGGAGAAACTGCTGTATAGCTTAAGCCATTTACTGAAACGGTATTATTTTGTGGTGTAATAGTAAAATCACTTGCATTCATCGGTAGTGGATTGTAATACTCATCCAACACATAATTTGGTGTAAGTTTTACTGTTGCCCCCACTAATAATGTGCCAACTTTATCACGAGTTACTTGGATATGTGTTGGAGCGTTTGTTGTTGGTGCTGTACTAATCGCTTCAATGATTGCAGAGACGCGACGTTGTGTCCCTCCAGATGGTGTATTCGCTAATACTACTGTATTACTTCCATATTTACGTATACCCATTGTTGTTGAGCCACCGCCATCTAAATTGATGGCACGATCAAAGCCAAGACTCACCAAATAATCTGCAAACTGCGTTAATGTCATCCCAGCACTTGAACTAACACGTCCATCTACTGTAATTAAGTGTACCTTCTTCTTATCTTTACTAATCGCAATCGCTGTACGTGGCGCAGTTTCTCTTGCACGTGAACTTGATTCGTTCATTGTTACATTTTTCTTGCCGTCGAGTACTAGCAAAGGACCACTCGCCATCATAAACTGCGCATCCATCCAGCGGTTATCGATTGAGAAATTTACTGAAATTTCATCACCAATTTTAATACCTCTGTATTTATCGCCCCAAGTCGATCCATTAAATGAAAGTATAAAACCGTTACGAGGAATTTTTGCCTTCGCTTCATCATCATAGCCGCGAATTGCTGTTACTTTCCCAGTTAACGTTTGGCCAAACTTCGTTGCGCCAATTGTATTGCCTGTTTCCACAATAAATTCCATCCCTTTACCACCATTGGGCGTCATGGAACTATGGTTTTGCGGTGTATAAATAACTGCTTCATTATCTCCGCGCTTAACGTTTAAACCATTTACTTCATTTGTCTCACCATTGTATGTAACGTTAATTTTGCTGTTGTAATATGCAATCTCACCATTACCATCCTTCGTAATACCGAAAGCAATCGGCTGACTTACATAATTGGAGCTTGAACTTGATATAACGCTTGGTGTTACGATTGTGTTATATTGAGAAATTAAATACAATGGATAGCCATCACCCATATTATAGAAGTTAGAATTGATAGCACCAACTACCCTGTTCCCTTCCTTTGAACGATTATTCGCATGTTGCGTTGTCGTCATTAGTGTAGTAATAGGGTTTGGTAAACCTAAACCAATTTTAGTAAAAGAATTAGCTAAATCTACTTCTAAGTGATTTACTATATTCGTTTTTGTTCCTTTATGCGTGTAATTTGAATATTTTACCCCTGGTGACAGCGGATACGAGTCATTTGTCGATTGTGCAGCACTAGCAAATTGTGGTGTACTGAAAATTAATGCAAACACCATTAACATTGCCAAAATTAAGGATTTTTTTGTTTTCATAATATGCGCTTCCTGTGTAATTTGAAGCAAGTCACCTTCCTCTCTTTTTACCTATCTCTTACCTTAACAAATTTTCGCCAAAGAAACTATTAATCTTTTGTTACATTTTACAAAATATTATACTTTTCAACATAAAATTACATATTTTAAGAAAATGAGGTAGAAATCAAAAAAGAACTACCTGACAAGAGGTAGTTCCATTCATTTATTATTCTGCTTTTTGTTTTTCATAATCACTAAGTTTTAGCATCGGATACATCATGCGTGTACTTGCAAATATTCCAAATAGGATAAAGTAAAAGAGTACATATACTTTTAACTCCCAAATATTATAGAAGAATCCGGCTACGCCTGTTGCAAACCATAGTCCAAATAAATATTGGCCGAATACTGTTTTCCGTTCCTTCCAGTACATCCACACCATCGCAAGTAGGAAACCTGCAAATAGAAGCACACCTACAGCGCCAGTTTCTGCAATAACTTGGATATATTGGTTATCAGAGTAGAAGTTCTTACCACCATAAATATCTGAACGAATTCCGTACTCTTCATAAATTGGTGAATCATACGATAACGTTGCTGAGCCACCGAATGTACCAAAGCCCGCACCCGTAATAGGGTAATCTTTTAATACTTCAATGCCCTTTTTAATATAGAACATTCGGCCGCTTTCCTGCATTAACTCCAGTGTGTCATCTGAAAATGTTTCAGTGAAGCGGTTACTGATTCCGCCTGAAATTTCATCTGGTGCTACTGTATTTTCTACACCTAAGTTCTGTAAAAATGTTACGCCCCAATTGACTGGTAAATAAATTAATACAATGGCTACAACCAACGTGACGCCTATCTTCTTTAATAACTGCCAATTGTGTGCAATTAACATAAAGAATAGGACGAATACGAATGCTGCGATCCAAGTACCCCGTGATAAAGTCAGTAAAAGCATGCCAAAGAAGGCAACTTGCGCGATACGAAGACTCCATTTAAATTCAGCATCTTTATATACCCACCGCAAGAAAAATACTGCACTAATTGCAAAGAACATGACTAGAGCCAATGAGTTTGGATTGTTAAGCATGCCATAGATGCGCACAAAGTTAGTAGATGAAAGGATCTTTTGAGTCCAAACTTCTGGCATTAATAATTGGCGCATCGATAATTTTTCGACAATACCTTGCACAAAAATGATGGCACCTGAGAATACAGTCACCCATGCAAGTTTTACAAGGAAATTTTTCGGCAATTCACTTCGGCTAATAATATAATACAACAAATACATTACGCCGAATGTACGTAATTGGAACACAATCGCTCCAAGTGATACACCGTTTTTATAACCGATAACCGCGCCAAAAATTAAAAAGGCAAAAAAGAAATATTCAAATGGCTTAAAGTGGAACCATGTTTTAAATTTCTTTATATTCAATAGGAACATTCGTAATAATACTACGATTGTTATTAAATCTCCTATTAGTTTAAGTCCAGGGTTTAGTTCAATAAAAAGTGTACGGAAAATTACGTACGGTACTAAGATCACTAAACTTTGAAATGGCTTGAAAAATGCAAATAGCACAAAGAATATAGCAGTACTGATTTGTGCTATAGCTGGTGGTAGCAGTGTTGCCGCACAAAGTACAATCATTGCTCCCAAGATTTCGAGCCACTCATTTTTATTCATTTTGACAGAAATGTCCTTCATAGATGTCCCAAACCCTTTCTTATATGTAGTTCCCTATTTTAGATGAGTTTTGCTCATGTGGATTAAGACGAACTTAAGTATAATATGGTTACAATTATAATACAATGTTCATACAAAACACATATTAATATTATAGGAATGCCGTTTTAATAGAATAAAGTTTAATAGAAGCTTGCTAATATATTCGGTATTTTTACGAAGGATGCCACCACTGGGAGCTTGCGCTATTCTTAAACTAAGTTATTCACCAAATTTCTGAGCAATATTCATATTTGCTCATTATCTCCATAAGATGTATATAACACTAGTTTGGAGGTCATAGCATTGCAAAATAATAACCGCAAAAAAAATAACGAAGCAGCACAGGAGAACTCCCCGGTCATTCAGGCAGCTTCACTAGAAGTTATAGCTGGTTTATTAGCTACGCTAGCTGAAGGTATTTCCACGTTTGCAACTGCACTCGCTATACAAGAAGCCCAACAGTTGACTATTAATAATACGAATAATAACGTCGATATAAAAGGTATTCAAGAACAGCTTAATTATTTGACTAAAGAAGTGAAAAAAATCTCCAAGGCTTTAAATATTTAAGCTTCATCTTTCGTACCCTCCACACTTTGTCTCCATGGCTCCCGTTTACTTCTACACGTCTTTTATTGTTAAGCTTAATCCCCTTCATTTACAAAGTAGGTTTAACATTTAGCTCCATATTGTTAAATCTACTTTATTTTTCTCTATCACACTTTTATCAAACCAATTTTTTACAATTATATTACAAACGGATAAAGAATTACTATTTTTCTATTATTCACTCTCATAAATTGTTAAAATAACCAATAGGGAAAGGAGCGTGAATATGTGTTTAAAAAAATAATTGGACTAGCACTCGCTTTTGTCGTAGCTATGTCTTTTACAACACAGTCAACATCTCATGCAAATGATATTAAAGGCCACCAAATGGTGAATGAATTAACATATTGGTCCAACTTAGGTGTTATACGACCTGACAGTAAAGGTAACTATAACCCGAACCGCGCTGTTACGCGTGGCGAATTTGCTTCATATATAACGCGGGCACTTCAGTTACCAGCTTCTTCTACATATACTTTTAAAGATTTAAAAGCTGGCAATGAACTTACACTTGAGATTCAGGCTGCTGCGGGGGCAAATATTTTAAGTGGTTATCCGGATGGCACATTCCGTCCAAATGAAAAAATTACACGTCAGCATATGGCAGGCTTTTTACAAAAAGCGCTTCGCTATTCTAACGTGCCGCTTGATGGACAACCTTTAACATTTAAAGACAATAACAAAATAAGCGACCAGTTCAAACCTGCTGTTGCTACAAATGTTTATTACAATATCATTCGCGGTTCGCATACAAATAAAGGTGTATTCTTTGATCCACAAGGAAATGCAACGATCGGTCATGCTGCTGCATTTTTATTCCGTATGAATAGCACTATTGAAAGTTTTGCTGTAAAAGAAGATGACAGTAATACAGGTCCTGTTGTAACACCACCTGCTCCAAATCCGAATGTTTATTATGTAGGTAAAATTTCAAAAGGTGTCATTGATAAAAATCCAACTGTTTACTTTAACTATGAGCAAGCTGAAGCAGCACTAAATAGTTCTGGTTCAAACCTTATATTAAAAGGCGACAAAATTATTAAAATGTCTGCAGGTATTGCTTCTGCAACAGCAACTACAGTAACGGTTTATTCAGATCAAAAATTTACGAAATCGTTATCATATGCTACAAAAGGGTCTCAATTTAAATACTTTGGGAGCAATGATCAATATGCAATCGTTCAATTAGCTGATACAAAAGGCTATGTGAAAATCGATGAGGTAGCATTAACACCAACAAGCTTAATTAAAGGACAAGATTTCTATTTTGTTGAAGGCGGTTACTTAACACACCGTACGTATAATCATAGTTCGCAAAAATATAATTGGGATTATGTTATTAGTGAAGCACCTGCATTTATGCAGCGCGGCACACAATACTACAGCCAAGATGGTGTAAACTTCTATTCGGATGTATTCTTAACGAAAAAAGTAGGGACACATTATCCTTACTTCCAATTCCAATCTATTCGTCAGCCTTCTAACTATACTGCTGAAGAGTTAGATAATATGATTATGACATTATTACTGGAACGTCAGGCAATTCCAACTTCTCCTCAATACGCCAAAGCACCGATTGAATCTCGTTTAATCGGGATGGGTAAATTGTTGAAACAAGTAGAAGCACAATATAATGTTAATGCTTTATTTATTTTAGCGGCATCAATGCACGAAGGTGATTACGGGGTAAGTAAAAATGCCTTAACGAAAAATAACATTTTCGGTATAAAAGTTTTTGATACTGATCCTACATTAGGTGAAACTTATGCATCACGTGATGATAGTGTAATGGCCTTTATTAATCGCTATGTGAACTTAAATTATGCACCACAGTCAGGCGGCTATGCAAAAGGAGCAGCGCCGGGCAATAAAACGTCGGGTATGAATGTTCACTACGCATCAGATCCTTTCTGGGGAAGTAAAATTGCTGGTCATATGTACCGTATGGACAACCGATTCGGCAAAAAGGATTACAAACAAGCGAAACTAGCATTTGTGTCATATGAAAACGGTCATTTAGTGAATGTCCGTACAGAACCATCAACAAATTCACCAGTTCATTTCACTTATAAAGCAAAATATGTAGGTGAAACAGGTGTGTTTGGTTACCCAGTTGCAATCGTCGAAGAAACGAAGGGTACAGACGGCTATGTATGGTACAAGATTCTTTCAGATAATAACCCGCCTGCTAAACACGGTTGGGTACGCTCTGATTTAGTTCAACTTATTCCAGGAACTTAACTTAAAAATCCAGCACCTCGGTTTTATTCGGGGTACTGGATTTTTTGTATATAAAATGATATTCGCCACTTGACGACCTTTAATGGACAAAACTTAAAGATAATCGCCATTTACATTCACTTAATATCCACTTTCAAATACATATTAGACATTTCCAAGAAAATATTCGCCACTTTCATTTTATAATGTCCACTTATTAAATTTAATCGCCACTTCAACATAAAAAATCCAAGCTCCTTCCCTTATATAAAGGAAAGAAACTTAGATTTTAAAAACTATTTCGTATAATACTCGACAATGCCATTATAAATAGATTGAGCAAAAATTTCGATGTAGTCATCAGAAACTAATTTATTGTAATCGTCGCTATTTGTTAAGAAACCTAGTTCTACTAATACAGCAGGCATAACTTGTCCTTTAATAACGACATAATCGGCACGCTTCACACCGCGATTATACATTTTAGCATTTTTGACAATTTCATTATTGATGGCAGTTGCTAATGCAAAATCTTCTTTTTCATTTGCATTAGATTTGACACTGTAAAATGTCTCAGTGCCTTTTGCCGTTTCTTTTGAAGCGGCATTTGCATGTAGACTGATGAAAATCTCACCGTTTTCATTTTTCGCATATTTAACACGCTCTTCCAGGCTTGGGAACGTATCACCTATACGAGTCATTTTTACCGTTGCACCGTCTTGTTCAAGCTTTTGCTTAACTAAGTTGGCAACTTTTAAAACGATTTCCTTTTCACGTGCATTCTTTTTAACTGCTCCAGGGTCTTTTCCGCCATGTCCTGGGTCGAGCACGATAATGCGATCCTTCACAGCCGTACCAGTTTGGTTAAGTAGCTGTAAATACGTTTTATTAATATAACCATTAATACCATTGTACGTTATTTCAGCCCAATTTCCTGATAATGAATGTACTTCTACAAGTGTACCTCGTTTAATTTGACCAAGTGAACGAGATGTACCTAACGCTGACTCCCGAATATGTAAAGCATCAACTGTCGCTTTGCCAATTGTATTCGTTAATAGCTGTTGTGGAGGTGTCATCGGCTTTTCTGGCTGACTATTTTCTACTCCACTTTCTGCAGGTGGTTCAGGCGTATTTTGTTCCTCTTCCACTACTGTAGTTGGAGGTTCCACTGTCGGTTTGTCTTCTACTACAGGTGGTGTCACCACTTCTTCTACCGGCAAAGTATCCTGTGTTTGTGAAATGCGAACATAACCTGGTAAACCATTGACTAATGTGACATACCAATTGCCTACCGTGCCATAAACGGCAATTATTTCTTTATCTGCTACGGAACTAACAATATCTGAACTAACATCACGCTTTTGGTAGACTTGAATATCATTTAGTGCGTAAACATTTTTTTGAACTTTATTTATTAGTTGTCCAGATTCATCAGTAAAATCAACATAATCTTTATAAACATAGGCATAACGCCCCTCGTATGAAACTTTCAGCCAACCATCCTGCTGTACTTCAAATACTTTAAATGAAGTGCCTGAGTTTACCTTTGTTAAAACATTCGAGGTATTGGCAGTTGAAGCAGATGTTCTTACATTCAGGTTATCTACCTTTGCTTTTACAGAAGCAATTGCAACCGAAGCATCCGGTACGCTAACTCCTTGAACAGGCAAAGGTAAACGATACTTTTCTGATGAAGCACGTCCGATAAACGATGCAAACTGTGCACGTGTTACTGAATTTTTAGGATTATACTTTTCTGCATCCACTGTAATTCCATTAAAGTAAATAGCCGCTACATATGGATAATAGCTGTATGTCGGACTAATATCTTTAAATGGCACCTCCAGCTTACCTGTTTCGTTAGTATTTAAGTTAAAGGCAATCGCTAAAACTTTACTCATTTCTTCACGTGTTAAAGGTGTATTCGGTGCAAATTTCCCTTTTGATTGCTCTGAGAAAAATCCTAATTTTACTGCACTTTCTACATATCCTGAAAGCTCCGTTCCGACTGTTACATCAGAAAACGAAGAATTTTGTACAGTTAAAGGTTTGTTCTTCGTTGCAACAACGACCATTTTCGCCGCTTGTCCACGCGTTACATGTGCATTTGGCTTGTACAGTGTTTTCCCATTTTCAGTGTACCCCTTGATGACACCTTCATTTACTAAATAAGAAATCTCTCCGTATGCCCCGTTTGTAGAAGGGACATCGGCAAAGCTTGTGCTGGCATTTGCCATATTTAATGGGAACATTGACATGAAGATGATTGTCACCGTCATGATGAAACTGCGCATAGACAATGTATAAATCCTCCCTTCTATTAGATAATTATCATTTTACCAAATAATTCATAAAATTAATATGCAGTTAAGTTAGTAAATTGATATTTTTCTATTTTATAGAAATTAAGATATGCTATTTTCACTTTATATTATATATATAGGTACTTTTACTTTTAAAATAACAGTGGCCGCCTTCTACTTTCACAGTGAGCTATTCTACTTTACTCACAACCTCATCCACTTTCCTTATTAATCGTTTCACTTCCCCATTACAAAAAGGAAGCACAAACAATTTTTGTTTGTGCTTCCCATAAGTAGTACTTCCCTGCAAGGTATATCTATTGATATATGTAGAAGTTACTGAATCTTATTATTAAATTATTGTAAACGGTTAATGAAAGCCGTTAAATGTTTTAACATAACATTATCGTTTGTACCGAATGTACCATCACCTTTACCAACTGTGATGCCGTTTGATGCTAAAATCGAAATATCGTTATGTGCCCAATGTGATGTTGGAACATCTGTAAACTTTAAATTGTCTGATGCCATTTTTAAATCAAATGCTTTTACTAATACTTTTGCCATTTGAGCACGTGTTAATGGTGAACCTGCATTGAATTTGTCGTTTTCGTCACCCGTGAAAATGCCTAGTTTATAAAGTGCTGTTGCTGCACCTGCATATTTTGAAGATGATTTAATATCCGCAAATGGTGAATTTGTATCAGATGTATCTAAACCTAAAGTTTCTGCTAATTGAATCGCTACTTCACCACGAGATGCATAAACAGTGAAATCGATTGCTGAGTTCTTTACTTCCTCTTTTTCAATAGAAGATGCTGCTGCGACTACTTTTTCACTTTCGCCAAAGCTCGCTACTCGTTTAGCGCCTACATATCTTTTCGCCCAATAAGAAGAAGTTATATTAGCTTCCGTTACGCCTGTGCTTGTACCAGCATGGATAAACTTGTTACCGCCTAATGAAATACCCACGTGTGATACTCCGCCGCTTGTATTGAAAAATACTAAGTCGCCTGGTTGTAAATCAGATTTTGAAACGGCTTTCCCTTGTTTATATTGAGCAGCTGCTGTACGACTTAAATCATGTCCTAATTGACTGAACACTAATTTAGTGAAACCAGAACAATCTAACCCGCGTGCTGTTGTTCCTCCATAAACGTATGGTACACCGATATATTTAGAAGCTGTTGCTGTTAATTCTGAAGCTGATGATGCTTGTACTGTATTTGAACCCGTCCCTACACCTGAAAAAATCATGAAAGTTGCAAAGATCGGTAATAAAATTTTCTTTTTCACTTAATTTGAAACTCCCTTCAAATAGGCCTCAAATACTAAATTCGAGGTATAACATAACAGAAAACTTATTTGTTCATGTTTATTTAACCTAATAACAGGGTAACATATAATGTTGTGATGTTATTTTTCACTTGTGTAACAGTTATAGTATTTTTAATATAAAAACAAAAAACACGGAATCCCTGTATTTAAGCAGAGATTCCGTGTTTTAAATAGAAATTAACTTACCATTAAACTCTCATTGTAATATTACTGTAATGTAAGACACTAGAATTTACCATATTATTTACTAGAAAAATGCTGAACTACATAATATTTACCATTTTTATCTTTTTCAATACCGATTCCCATATGAGTATACGTACTTTTTAAAATATTTTCCCGATGTTTCGGTGAAGCCATCCATGCAGCAACAGTTGTTTCAGGTGTTTTGAAATTACGGGCTATATTTTCACCATAGCTTGTATATTCATAGTCAAACAATGTTGCCAAATCCCATGGATTCCCGTAAAACTTTGAATAATGTTCGAAGTAGTTACGTTTTACCATGTCCTTTGCTTTTATAATGGCAAGTTGTGTCAACTTCAAATCTTGATTGACTGCTGAATATCCCTCATTTTTACGTTCCTTATTAACTAAATCCAGTATTTTCTTCTCCCATTGCTTATGGTGATTAACTGTATCGATATAGTCTTTCTGTAAAAGGTCATAAACTATTTCTAAGTTTTGGACCTTTTGTCTAAATTCCATACCGCGCTTTGTTAATGCAGCTACATGTGCACGGGTTACAAATTCATTTGGCTCAAATTTGGTAGCTGTCTTCCCCTTTACAATCTCTACATCCGCCAATGATTCAATATAGTCCTTTGCCCAATAGCCTTTAGGTAAATCTTTAAATTTCGTTTTATTTTTTGAATCAACTTCAACTGCATAGGCAAGGGCAATCATTTTTGAAATATGTGCGCGCTTTAACGGTTCTTCAGGATTAAATTTGCTTTCATTTTGAATGATCCCTAATTCGGCCAACTTAGTAATTTCCTTATAATATAAATGATTGCTTGGTACGTCGCTAAAGTTTGGGACAAAATCAGTAGTCAAATCTATCCCCATAGTTCGCGCTATTATACTAGCCGCCTCTGCACGAGTGGTCATACTATTCGGCTTGAAGGTGCCGTCTGCAAATCCTTCCATAAAGCCTTTTCCTGCTAGTTCATAAATTATCGGTGCTGCCCAATAACTACTTTTTACATCAGTAAATTTTGGAGCCGTTTGTGCATAAGACGTTGGAGTTTGCATTTGAAATAGACAAGCAATAATAAACCCCGTTGCTAAAAATCGTTTCAACCCAAAAAAGCCCCCTTAATCTGTCATTTCTTACTATTATACTATGATAAATTTGCAAGCTTCACAATTATTCGCACTGCCATTATCTATTACTTTCTCACTTTTCTTCCTTAAAGAACAAAAAAATATACCTTTTACGAATAACGCAAAAGGTATTGTAACACTTTTTTATATTATCAATTTTTCAAAAGATTACAAGTAAAAAATTCCAATCTATTAAGCTAAAACTCTTACAGTCCTAAATCAAAAATAGCCGCCTGTAGTTTGTTGTAATTTTTCACTAATGCTTTTTGATTTACTGTTAAGCGTTCGTAAGCTGTTTTTGCTGATTTTGCTCTTGTAGCATATGTTCTTAACGTTGAATCCAAATCATCAATTTGCTTAATGACACGTTGTGCTGCCTTTAAATCTTTTTCAGCTTGCTGCAAATCCGAGTAGTTCAATACTTGACGCTTCGATCCTGAAGGAAGAGCTTTATATGCAGCTAATGCTTCCGTAACATCTGTTTCGAAGTTACTTGAAGTAGAATTTAATGACGCAATAATTGTCGTCACTTTTTGAACTTCTGTCATATCAAGGACAGCCTGCTGTAATTTATAGTAGTTTGTAACTTTTAGTTTTTCTTCTTCCGATAATCTATCATACGCCAGCTTTGCGGCTTCCATATTTCCCTGGAAGTACTTATCATTCGGCTTCAAGCCTGCAATTAATGTGTAAACGTGAATGACATTAGATAAATTTGAATATTGGTCCATGTTAGAAACGTATTGCTTTTGTTTGTCATCCAATTTTTTCAACGCATTATTAACTGTGTTAAATTGACGACTTAAATCATTTCTTGGATTGCTTAAACCTTCAATTGCATTAATCGCTGCCTCAATCGGCTTAATATACTTCTCTTGCTCTTTTAGTTCAGATTCTAAAGTAACACCTTTTTTGTTTGCAGAATTTAACGATTTAAAGGCTTCGCGCGCTTCTTTTATTTTCGAGATAAATTCATTTGGGGGTACTGTATTCAAAGCTCGAATCATTGCATCTACTTTAGCGCCACCTTCTACATTCAGTTCATGCTCCTGCAATGTCGCTAAATTAGATATTTGTGTCGCTAAGTTCGCTGGCAATGTATTAAATAAAGCTCTTGCCGCTTGTGTTTCCTCAACAAATGTTTTGCTCGACGGCTTAATCGAGTTAATCGCATTCATTACTTTAAATATTGAAGTGAAATCGCCTAAAAACTTCTCAGTATTTAATAGCAATGAACGCTCTGACATCGACAATTTTTCATACGCCTTATCAGCTGCATTGTATTTTGAGATAAAGGTACGTGCATTAGATGGATCCAAAGCTAAAATATCTGCATCCAATTTTAATACAGGCTTCACTGCACGTTCGCGAGTCGTTAAATCTTTAAAGTTTATAACGAGCTTTTGATCAGATTTTGATAAACTGTCATAACCGTTGCGCGCTGCAATTAATTTTTCCATATAACCTTCTGCAGTTGGAATTGCGATATCGATTAATGCCATAACTTCTTTTGCACTAGAAACACCTGATTCAGCTGTTGTAAGTTTTGTAATATTGTGTACTAATTCTTGCTCAACCGTTGACAATACTGAGTATTCCGCACGTAATGCAGCTACATCTGTTTCATATGTTTTTGATCCTACACGTAATTTTTCAATACGGTCAATCAAATCTGCAACCTTTAAAATATCCCGTAATTTTAATACATAGTTATAAACATCTTTCTTTTGCTTATCTGTTAAGCGGTCATAAGCTTTTTGTGCTGCTGCTACTTTACTTGAAAAAGTACGATCTGTATGAACTGGTAACTTTTCAATCTGATCAATGACACGTAATGATGCTTTGTAGTCCCGTTCCAACTCTGTTAAAAGTTTTGCATTGCTAACACTGCGCTTCACTGTTGAATCAAGTGCTTTATATACAGCTGAAACTTCTGCTAAATCTTTCATAAATACTTCGCCGGATTTTGTTTTTAACGCATCAATTCTTTGTTCTATAGTAGAAGCAGATGTAATAATACCTTGGAAGTCTAATAATTTCTTGCCATAGTCAGTTAGTAGCTTTGTTTTAACAATATCTAAATCAGTTGTTGGCTCTTCCGGTGCAGTATATGAATTTAATAATTGATTAAACTTATTTTGAGCCGTTGATAGCTTTTCTTTGAAATCCGTCGCAGTCGGACGTATTGCATCTATTTCCTGCATTAACTTTGCGATTGGTAAAAGCTCTTCTAGTTTTGTAGCATTAGTTACAGTTGCCTTCATTATATCTGATAGTTTATTAAATGATGCTTCAGCTATAGTTGTTTTACGTGCAAAGTCTTTGGCATCTACATCAATAGCATCAATTGCCTTAATTGTATCTAGGGCAGCCTTGTTTGCTCTCTCTATATCAGTTAACACTTTTATATTTTTTACTAAACGCTTGCCATTTGCGGATAGGGAATTATAAGTTTCACGTACTGAAACGATTTTTTGTAAATCAATAGAAGTCGGATTTTGCAACGCTACAATATCGGCATCCAATTGAACAGCTACTGCGTGCTCAGTTTGTTGTGCTTTTAAGTAAGACTTCAAAAATACGTGAAGCTTTTCAATATTTTGTGCATCAGTTGGTGGAACTGCACTTTTAAATGTATCCCATGTGTTCAATACACCTTGTACTGTTATTAAATCATCCGCATATGTTTCGCTTGTTACTTTTAATGTGACAACTTGGTCGGCAACCTTCGCAATTGGCAGTAATGCTTCAAGTCGAGCACGGTTCGTGACAAGCTCTTGCTCCGTCGAAGTCTTTCCTTCTTCTGCCTTAATTTTTGCATACGAAGATTCTGCTGTACGAACTTTTGTCACAAAACCAGTTGTTGCCGATATTTTTCTTGTATCTGCTAACTTTTCATCATCCATATTCGCAAACACTTCTGTTTTAATTGCATCAATTTGCTTGATAATATTGGCTGCAGTGGATGAAGATTTTTCCCAGGATGAGAGTAAATCTAATGTATCTTTTAATACATATTTACGATCTATTGCAGATAATGCATTATACGCTTTTCTTGCATCTGCAACAATAGAACTCTTCTCTTCATATGTTGCTGTATCAATTTTTGTAATTTCCCCTTCGACTTTTACTGCACTTTCAATAGCCTTTGTCATTTCTACTAATTTGTCAAAGTTCACTACAAGTCGAATATCAAGAGGATCGAGGGCATTATAAAGATTTTCTACTTTTTCTACTTCTTCACGGAATTCCTCTGTATTTGCAGGTAATTTAGATAACCTGCTGATTTCGTTTACTACAATTAAAACTGTTGCAAATGGTTTTAATTCATCCGCATTTAATACTAACTTTTTTTGAACATCCGTTAATTGTTCATATTCCTTAACAAGCGCATTTACCTTTGAATTAAATGTGACAGTAGTTGGCGGATTTTGAACTAAATCAGTAATTTTATCTTCCACCGTTTGCGACTTTTTAATATCAGACTCTGCATTTTTTATATATTGTTCTATCCCTGTATTATTTTCTACTATTTGGACTTTCAATACATTTTTAAAAGTTGAATCATTTATTTCATTAAATGCAGTCCTAGCATTTGCAACAGCAATAATATAGCTTTCCTTATTAAAAGAATCTGTTTCAGATGTCGTTATTGGACTGATATATTCTTGGATAAATAGGTCAATTTTTAATGCTTGTTCTTCAAATGACTCTAAACTACTTAAAGAGGCCTGAGTAACATATTTAGTGACAAAATCCGTTTGACCTTTTTCATCGTAGTAGAGCAATGTTTCTAAAAAAGTTCCTTCATGACTACTTACGGCGTTACTTAATTCAATAGAATTATTCTCTAAATCCATCATTAATTTATCAAGTACATCCTGTGCTGCTCTTCTATCCGCTACTAAATTTTTATTAGTATTCGTTAATTTTGAAATTAGATTTTTGACTATTGCCGCATCTTGCTTTAATTGAGGAAAGCTTTCTAAATACGTTAGCTTTGCATCGATTATTGGCATAACCTCTGCATATTCTTCCTTATCTTTATATGTATTGTAGATGGTTCTTTCTTGAGTGAGTTTCGCAGCTGCTGATTCTTCATCTACTATTTTAAAACCTTTTAATAAATCTTCTGCGGTAATGGAGGCCACTACATTATATGGTGTTGGCGTTTCACTCGCCTGTACTTCTCCAGCTTGTGCGATAATTGCTGGTGTAATTAATAGACCAGCCATTAAGCCTACCTTTAAGTTTTTCTTCATCGTGTAATCCCTTCCTTCACGGGTACTTCGCCATAGTACATAATTCTAATTTAACTATCGGCAAATTTTCACAAATATTTAGGTAATATATCCATGAAGAATGTAGAAGCAGTCAGCTATGTAAACAAAAAAACACCTATCCAATTAAGAATAGGTGTTCCTTCATTATAATGCGTCTGTATATAATTGGCCTGCTGGTAAATAGTCAGACATTCCGATTTCCTCAAGACCATTTTTGATTTTCATCGTATAGCCATATTGATTAACCGATAAATAATTTGCTTTCGAAATAATCATTTCTTCATATAATGGTAATTGTGAAGGATCCACATCTTTCCAGTATTTATATGAGTTAATTAAGTCTTCAAGCGTTAAATGCTGGTAATCGTCACCAGCAAATTCACCTTTTGCATTGACACGGTACCAAATATCACCGTTTGCACGGATCCATTTATTTTTCTCGATCTGTAATGCACGGCTAACTGCTGTTGCGGCTTCTAAATATTTTGCATCTTGGAATTCCTGATAAGCTAAAAGTAAAATATTCATTCCACCAAGTAAATGGTTCATGGAAGCATGTGTCGTTACTTGCTGATTAACCGGGAAGTAATCCGAAATATAATAAGCATTGCTATTAATATTTATAACATGTCCTGCCGCTTTACGAGATGCTAAAAGGTCAGCGTAATTGCGTAACGGTTCTTTATAGTTAGGGATATTAAACTCTGCACCAGAATTATAATAGAATAACGCAATTTGCTCATTGAAGCGAGTGTCGATAAAGGGTGCTGTTATATCGTACAAGTTCTTTAAATACGTACTTGTTACTTCTGTCTTCCAATAAGGTGCATCACCTTTAAATTTATCTAAGCTGATAAATGAGTTTTTCACTACGTTCGCAAAATAACGATCGCCTTGTTCTTTAAATAATACAAGCGCTCGATCCTCTTTAACTAGTAGTAGATTACGTCCAAATCCTTGATAAGATTTTGGCATTGGCTCTGTTGTTGTAGCCATTTTATTAAATGGACCTTCTGCAGTATACCAGCTGTTACGCTTTTTATAGTTTAGGGCTGTTTCAAGCATCCAACCATTCATATTTTCATCCGTTTTAAATAATCGCTCGTTTGAATCCATATACCACGTATCAACAATATCATTTCCATTTGACGCTAACGTATAGAAGCTAAATAGTTCTTCACCTAACAGCGCGTAAGAATATGCCTCATATTCTGATTGCAGGTCACGCATATAGCTTGTACCGCCTGTATCTTTATAGCTTTGTGTCAACTGCTTTGAGCGATAAGCTTGTCCTACCATTCGATCTGTTGCCAGCTTTTCGTTCGACATAATCCGCATAAGACCTGTAGGGTATGAAGAGGAATCATAGCCAAATACATCATTTGCATTTTTCGAAATCGGGAAGCGATCATAACGGTATAAACGATAATTCGTTACATTTGACGCTTTATGGAATAAATCCACTGTTAATTTTGAGCTGCCTTTATTAGTTAAAGTCGTAAATACAAAGTCATCACCGTTTTCCAGTGCACGGATTGTCACCTTAACAGTTGCACCTTGATTGCCGACTGCATAATTATAAATCGTATCTTTTGCAACACCGTAAGTTTCAGTCGTTGTTCCTTTAAATGCAATTGGTGCTGTTGAACGAAGATAAAGAGGATTTGTATCAGATGTTACTTGCACAAAATTCATTTCTGTACGATTGATTTTAAAAGTCTTTGAAACATCCGCTGCTTGTACTGTATATTCATTTTTTGTGATTTTATTTGTTGCAACTAGTGCGCGGTGAAGCATAACAGAAAAAGTCACACGGTTTACAGTTGCTTTCGGATCGAATGTACCGTCTTCACGACCTGTAGTAATACCATGCTGAGCAAGGATTTTTACATTTTCACGATGTGATTCACTAATTTTGTTCCAGTCTTTGAATGTTAATGTTGCTCCAGTATCTTTTAAGTCAAATGCCCGTACTAAAGTAGTTGCCATCTGTTCACGAGTTAATGCATCTGATACACCGAAGCGACCATCCGGTTTACCACCGAAAATACCTGCATTATATGTAGAGAATACCCCTTGTAAAAAACTCGATTTATTACTAACATCCGAAAACTTATTTTGATATTTTGCGTCAGGAAGCTTTAGTGCGCCTTTAAAAAGATTTGCTGCCTGGCCACGGTTAATATTTAAGTTTGGACGGAATTCTGCATCCGGATAACCGCCGATAACACCCATTTCAACAAGTTGCATTACTTCATTTTTTGCCCAAAAGCTATTTGGAACGTCTGCAAGTTTTTGCTTAACCGTTAAATGAGAGCCTGCTTGTTGCGCTTTAGCTGGTTGCTCTGTTGTATTGTTTTGCTCTGTATCTGCTGTTGATTGCTCTGTACTTTCAGAAGCGTCCTGTTCTTCCGTTATTGCTGGTTTTTCAGGTGTTGTTGCTTCAGGCTGAGCTGGTGTTGGACTGTTCGATTGTTCAGGCTGTACTTCAGTGGAACTTGATGTCGCCTCTTTTTCAGCCGTCACTGTATCCTGTTGTTCGACAGTATTTTCAACGGAGCTTGTCGTTTGATTTGTAGTAGTTTGTGGAATTTGTACCGTTGGGTTTTCAGATTCGACTGTTCCTTCTACGTTTGCATAAGTTGCACCAGGTAATGCAGTAGAGAAAAATAACAGCGAGGCTAACAGTGCTGATTTAATTTTAGACATTAGAACGAATTCCCTCCTTTTTTTCAATAACGTTATAAATTATACCGAATATTCCCTGTTATTTCATTGAATAATACAATTTTTAATAGAATAGTAATATTTCATTTAAAGTGTAGCATGAAGGCTAGTATAGTGCGATGGTAATAGTTGAATCAGTTGCTATGTTTTGCTTAGTTTGAAAAGAGCGGGATTATTTCTGTGGTAATTTCTACTTACGGAGTATTGGTCTACTTTCCGCGCAGAGAATCTAATTCCCTCCACCCTAAATAAAATTTCTCACACTAAAAGACACTTGAGCCTATTTTCTCTCAAGAGTCTTTTTCAAAATCTATTCAACACTAATAATTGTTAAGTCCTCTGATTTAGCCTCAATTGCGTTATATAAAAATGTTGCCAATTGCCCGCGCGTCAGTTTCATATTCGGGCTAAAAGTAGTGGCTGTCGTACCTTTTGTAATTCCGTAATCTACTAACGTTTGAATATACTTTTTTGTCGCTTCATCAGTAAGTTTATTGACATCCATAAATTTCGTTTTCGTCTGAGTAGATTGTTGTAATTCAAAACCTATCGTTAACATTTTTGCTAACTGAGCACGTGTTAAAGTTACATTTGGTCTAAATTCATCACCATATCCATTGACGATCCCTGCTTTTGATAATGCTGTTACTGCATCATAGTATTTGCTTGATGAAGGAACATCTTTGAACAAAGTTTTCTGATCGGCAATTACCCTTAGCCCTAGCGCATTTGCTAAAAATAGAGCTGCTTCTCCACGTGTCGCCGGTTTTCCCGGTTCATAGGTAGTTGCTGTCGTTCCAGTAATAATTCCATTATTATATAAGTTTAAAATAGCTTTTGCATGTGAATTGGATTCTTTCACATCAGTAAAGGGATTTTTAGTAGACGCTTCAACAGACAATCCCGTTAACGGAATAATTGTAGCAACTACGAGAGCCAGAGTAATAATGGATGTGTAAAATATTCTTTTCATCTCTAATATTTCCTTTCTATAAACGCATTAGCGCAATTATACAATACATTTCCCTATAAATGTATATTGTACTTTCTATACTTTTCCCGATGTAGTAACAAATTGGCTGGTACAAAAAAGAAAAACCAATTTACTATTGAGGAAATTGGTTTTTCAAGGTAGAGCTTTATCCTATTTCTATAAATATTAATTACTCACTAAAGATGTTGGTATATTAAAAGTATCCACTATCGGATTACCCGCTTCATCTTTTACAGTTCCTACCCCAGCACCTTTTTTAACAGTTACGGTTGTACCTGCTGTAAGGTTATCCGTTAATGTAACCGTTACTTTATTGCCTGTAGTTGATGAAGCTACTGTTGCAATGGAGAGCGCTGTACCTGAAGCATTTTCAACTACAAATGAATCAGTACCCAGTCCGCTTACATTTTCGCTAAATGTCAGTTCAATTTGGTTTGCTGATAGGAATGCTGCTGCATTTAGTACTGGGCGAATATTTTCTTTTAAACTCACTTCTGCTGTTAAATTTGGTTGTGATGCAACTGAATCTTTCGCCTTCACACCACTAATAAGTAAATTACGTGGACCTGTTGACGTTGTTTCATTAGGTGCCAGTGTTAAAGTGACTGTATTTAATGCCCCACTTGATACTTGCGCATGCGTAACTCTAGCATTTGGGATAGAATAATTGCTTGCTATAGCTGCTGTATTCGCATCAAGATCGTGATTAAACATTAATCTTACTTGATCGTTAGTTAATGTTGGATCTGTCGTTGATGTTGTGACAGCTGGTGTTTCTAGTACATTATTATTGTTTGCATAATCTGTTGTACGCTGGAAAGTCACAGCCTTATTTCCGGCATTGACACCATATGCACTTTTCAATTCTGTAAATGATAATGTTACATTATAAGTAGCGTTATCGGCATCGCCATCGCCTAATAAATCGTCTAACTTCACACGCAATACTGATCGATTATTATTGTCTCTATATGCAAGGTTTGTTGCTGTTCCGTTGAATGTATGTGTAACCCCGCCTTTTACGTAGTTACCTGAAGCGGTTACACGTGATGCTGCAATTAAACTTACATCCCTATTCAATGTAATATCCAAATATTCGAAGTTTCCATCTCTAGTTACTGTTGTAGCTGTTACTTCCGGAGCAGCACTATCGATTGTAAATGAATGTGTATTGGCAAATGTATTCGTTTCCCCTGAAATATCCGTAATTGTTCTCCCAGGAGCTGTTCCAATATTGTATACGCCATTCAAATCAGATGTGGCAGTAATCGTAAATGATCGATTGTCACCAGGAACCTCATCAATAGCAGTAATAGGATTAATAGAAGTACCTAACCGTAATTCTAAATCTGCAATTGCTGGCTTACGAATACGCTCTGAAAATGTCAGTTTGAACGTTCTAGGCCCTGTTTGTGAAATGCTTGTAAGTGTCGGCTTCACACCATCAGCCCCACCCATTGTAAAACTAGTAGTTAATGGATTTGGTGAACTAAAATTCCCTGCAATATCGCGTAAACCTGCAAAAGTTACAGTAATCGGCGTATTGGCAGCCAGTGGTTGTCCATTTACCATAGCATTCGATAAATCAAAATCTGCATACCAATTTCCTGTTCCAATATCTCCGGTAATACCCGTTACATTCGTTCCATTTGCCAGCTTAAATGTAATACTACTATTACTAAATGAACGTAATGGTTCCGAGAATGTGACGCGGACTGTTTTGGCATCTCTATTGACTGTGCTTATCAATGTAGGCGCAACCGTATCTGTTCCGAAGTTGATTATTTCATCATATGGTGTTACCGATGTACCTGTTGTATTTTTCACATCTTTTACTTTTACGACATAGCGACCTGATAATGCTGCCACTCCATTTGTTGAAATCGTTAAAGTACGACCATCCTCACTTAATTGTCCCTGTGTAAAAGCAATCGGATTTGAATTATCTACACCTGTTATAGTAATGTAGCTCGCTATTTGAGATTGTGTTAAGTTAGCTGGGAGATTTACTCTTTGGTTAAATTTAATTTCTACTTGACCGCCATTTAGCGCTTTTGCTGAAGCCACTTTCACTTCTGTCACGGTATACGTAACTTTTGCTGTATAATCTTTCCCATCAATTTTAAACGAAACAGTTGTTTCCTCATTTTCAGGAAGGTTGTTTTCCAACGTAACGTTATGCTCAGAATTATCACTTAATGTTACTTTTAATGTATTGGCTCCCGTCACTTCCGCAGTTTTCACTGTCAAGTTTGCTTTGTAAGTTACAGTGGCTGTATATTTTTTTCCTGCAATATCAAAAGTAACGGTTGTCTCCTTACCTTCCTCTAGAGCCGTATCTAATTTCACTGTATGAACAGTATCATCTTCAAGCGTAACTCTTAATGTCGAGGCATCAACTACTTCTACTGCTTTGAAATTTGATTCTGGTGCTTCTACTTGCAGCAATTTAAATAAGAATGATGAAAACTGACCGCGTGTAGTGAAGCC
Source organism: Solibacillus sp. FSL K6-4121 (assembly GCF_038002585.1). Taxonomy (NCBI): domain Bacteria; kingdom Bacillati; phylum Bacillota; class Bacilli; order Caryophanales; family Caryophanaceae; genus Solibacillus; species Solibacillus sp. FSL K6-4121. The sequence continues at coordinate 1,487,566 of NZ_JBBOCS010000001.1, read as the reverse complement.
TTTTGGATTAAAGTTTGGTACACCTGTCACATTATAGTAATCCAATACTCTAATGGCTGAGCGAGCCTCTGCTTTCGCCGCATTATAATCGACAACATCTTCTTTGAAATTTTGCTTCTGTACATGACCTACATAGTCAAAACCATTAATGTTTGTATAGGCACGCACTAAAACAACTGCCATATTTTCACGTGTAATAGAATCGTTTGGTAGTAATCTGCCGTTACTTCCATTGAATACACCATTATCTTTAACTAATGCAGCGTACTGTAAAAGCTCATCCTGTGATGTGCTGCGTAAATCGGTAAAGCGCATATTTGTTTTATAATCTGTGGGTACCTTATACCCTTGTGATACTAAGTATTTACCTAATAATTTCACCACGTCTGATCTAGTTAATGTACGATTAGGCTTGAATGTCCCGTCCGGGTATCCTGAAATAATTCCTTGACTGACAAGGGACTCAATGGCTAATTCATGTGTATTTCCTGCTGTATCGGAAAAACTGGCTGCACTTACTGCAGGAACAATTGCTGAGGCAACTAAAGTGGCCGTTGCGGCTGATGCTACAAATTTTCGGTACTTTTTCTTCATAGTAATTAACCTCCTAGTATTCTAACACAGTAAAATTACTGTAATTGTACTAAAACGCTTACAAAGTATGCGATTCCACTAATTGTTAGAAAATAAACTATTTTTAAATATTTTAGTCTTAAAGTATTATAAAACCGAAAAAGGAGCATATCTATTGAAATAGATATGCTCCAAATATTAGAAATTTAAAATCAATACCAAACAGGGACAGTATATGGTGTTAACTGTTCTAACCTGTTACCTGCATTATCAGAGATTAATGAGTTATTTGTTAAAGATAATGTAACATTATCAGTAGTATTTAGCTTATTTGGAAATGCAATTGTATACTCCATATTATTATTACCTGGAGAAACGACTATTCCCCTAGCAACTTCACCATTTATTTTAATATCAAAAGCATTGCTTAATACATTTATAACTGGCTCACTAAATGAAATATGAAGTGTATTCGAATTTCCATTATTACCATTCGCATTCACTGTAATGCTAGAAATGGTTGGTGCTATATTTTCTTTAAATGCAACTAACTGTGTATAAGGGGCCATCTGTACAATTGAGTTAGCTGCACGTAAATTATTTATAATCAGATACTCTGAATAATCTACAGCAACCGTACCTGGTTGTATATTTAAATACACTTTATTTGGCTCATTAAAACGTACATCCGCACTGTTAATCGTAATGCCACCAAGACTATAATTTGAAATATCTCGTGCCAATGCTGCGTCTACATTCGTATTAAAAGTAATGGCGATTGTATTTTTTGGAATACTGTTATTTAAATAAGGGAATGTTGATGTTTCAACAGTTCTTACAGTTAATACTTCCTGTGTCTGTAATGAATCATAACCACGTGTAAATGCAAAATTATTAATATTATTTACAATTTGCCCATGCTCACTACGAACCCCTGTAAAGTTAGCATTTACTGAAAATGTATGATTTGCATATTTTTTTGAATCTGTTTCATTTAATAGGTAACTTAATCTTACTCGAGCAACATTATCTAGATTTTTAGATTGATGAATATCTGCAATAAAATCTCCCTGCAGCGGGTATGATAAATTATTTTGAATATAGCTTCCTGTAATGGATACCTTGGATCCGACCGGTATATCGATATTTCGATCAAATGTAAATTCTAAATATTCTACCCCCTGATCTTTCACTACAGTTGTAGCAATAACAGTCGGTACTGTCGTATCAACGACAAAATTAAATGCAGTCGAGAAGGTATTTACTTCTCCTGATAAATCTTTAATATATTGTCCAGGTGTCGTAGAAATTGTTACATAACCTGTTAAAGCATTTTTCGTTGTGACAATGACACTTTTCGTATCGGCAGGATCTTGTTCAATTTTTTCAATTGCATTATTGACATTTCCTTGAACAACAGCAAGTTCATTATTTACCGGTAAGCGAATTTCCTCAGTAAATGTTAATTTAAACTTTTTCGCACCGAGCTGGGTAACATTCGTAATTGTTGGTGCGACACCATCTTTATCCCCTTTTGTAATATGTGCCGTTAAAGGATTTGGTGAAGATAAATTATTTGCTGTATCTAAAATTGTCGGAAAGGTAACATACACCGTTGTTCCTGGATCTAAAATACGTCCATTTGCAGTAGCTGCAGATAAGTCGAATGTTACTTCTGTTACATTATTAAGTGCCCCTTCTTTTACATTTAACACAGGCGTTCCATTAGCTAATTTGTAAGTTACAATCCCATAGGACTTTTTAATCGGTTCACTAAAAATCACTTTAGCTTTCGTCGCCGAAACATTTTCTGATTTTAATACTGTCGGTGCTGTTTTATCCGCCACAAAAGTAGTAATATCATCGTACTTTATAAGTTTTTTAGCCGTAGTTGATTCAACCCCATTTACAACAACACGATAGCGACCTTCCATCCCTGTTGTCGCATTAATTGTTACTGTTAATGTACGCTTATCTTCACTTAGTTGTCCTTTTAATAATTGTACTTGTCCAAGGCGATCAATACCTGTTACTGTAACAATCTTATTAATGGCCGCTGTATTTAACTCTGCATCCAGTTTAATAGGTTGATTGAATGCTATCGCAATTTGCCCACCGTTTGGATTTGTAACAGAAGAAATTTTTAAATCTGGCACCTCGAATTTCACCTTTGTGGTGAAACTTTGTTCTCCTACTTCAAATGTTACTTCAGTTTCAACATTTTCTACTAATGGCGTTTTTAATGTTACAATATACGCTTTGTCATCCGATAAAACAACACGCAGTTTATCTGCTGCCTGGACTTCTACTGTCTTAATCGTTAAGATCGGTTTTTCCGGTTCTGGCTGTGGTACATCCACTAGCAACATATTGTATAAGAAAGAAGCAAATTGTCCGCGCTTTGTCGGGTCTTTCGGGTTATATGTTGATTGTTTCGTAACACCATGATAAGCAAGCGTTTTAATCGACTCCTGATGCTCATCTGATGTACGTGATAAGTCACTTATATTTGATCTATATTCCGAATCGAGCATTGGCGTTACATAGTCATATTCATTAATAACTTTAAAAGCACGCACTAAAACAGTTGCCATTTGGTCACGACGCAACTGATCACGATGCATAAGCGCACCATTACTACCCTGGAATACACCGACATCCTTTACTAATGCCGCATACTGTAGAAGTTCATCCTGAGATTTTGCCGTTAAATCGGTAAAGCGCATTTTAGTTTTGTAATCTTCCGGTACCTTATGACCTAACGACACTAAATATTTCCCTAAAAGCTTTACCACATCTGAACGTGTTAAATTTTGATTAGGCTTAAACGTACCATCCGGATAGCCACCAATGATCCCTTGTTCTGCCAATGAAGTAATTGCATTTTCATGACCGCTTCCTTTAATATCTGAAAATGATGCTGCACTAGCTACTGGAATAATTGCAGTAGATGCTAGAACAACAGCGGTTGCTGATGCTAGAAATCTAGTATTTTTTTTCATATGTAATTCCTCCAATTTTATAAGTTTATAGTTTTATATATGTAATAACTTTATTTGATTATGACTAACTTCTGAGATTACTAGATTTGAATCATCAGAGTAAACTGTCTTATCGTTATCAATTAAAACGAACTCTTCTACAATTACTTCTTCATATTTCAAATTTTTAAACAGCGGTATTGTTTCTTTACAATGAATTTCCAGGACGTTCATTTTTGTTTGAAAATAACCTTGAGCTTCCATTAAAAGTCCGTTTATTTTCAATTGACTAAAAAAATGCATATTAATCCCTCCATAGTAAATATTGTATAGAATTATATTATATTTTACAAATTTTCTCACAAAAAAACTCTCTCTATTTAAAATAGAGAGAGTTCTAATCGAATATTTACTAATATTACTTAGCTTTTACTTCGATGTTTAATTTTTGAGCGTTTTTACGTTCAGCTTTATCTGTAACAGATGCATTACCGATAACTTTTACAGCTACTGTATCTACTAATGAGAAGTTAACTTCTTTAGAAAGAGTTACACGGATAGTGTTTTCTTTACCAGCAACTGGTGTAGCAGTAGCTAAAGTAGCTTCAGCAACTTGACCATCTACGATTAATGAGAAGTCAGAAGCGAATGAAGCACCTGGTAGAACTGCTTCGTTATATGTTAATTCGATTGTTGCGTTATCAACGATTACAGCAGAAGTTAATTCTGGAGCTTTCGTATCTTGAACAGCAATTGTTTGCTCATAAGCTTTAACAGTTTTTGTACCTGCTAAGTTTTGAACGTTTGAAACTTTCATTACAGCTGTTTTGTTGTCAGCAGTAATTGTACCTTCAGCTAATTTGATTGTTGCTACTTTATTGTCAGCAGAGATCGTAATTGTAGCACCAGTTAATGCTTTACCATCTAATGTGTAGTTAGCTAAATCAGTTGCAGAACCTGCTACTGCGCCACCTTTTACTGCTTCTGGGAAAGTAACTTTAATTGTATCAGCAGAAGTTGTATCGAATGAACCTGCATCCATTTTAAATTCAGTTGAAGTTTTAACAGTACCAAAGTCAAATGTCATGTTGAATGCATCTGATTTGTTAGCAGCTAATGCTAAGTCTGTTACTAAGTCTTTGTTGAATGTTACAGCTAATTTACCTTCAACTAAAACTGGAGTAGCGAACTTGAAAGTTACTTTTTTAGAACCTTTTTCAACTGAACCAGTTAATGAGTTTAATGTAGAATCTACTTTACCTTCAGCGTTAACAACAGTTGCAATTGAAGCGAAGTTAATATCAGATTCTGTAGCAGCTAATGCTTCGTTGAATTCTACAACGATTTCTTCTACTTTACCATTTTCATCAACAATGATGTCATAGCCAGTAGCAACCGGTTTAACGGCATCTTTTGTTAATGTAACAGATTTTGTAGTAGCAGCAAACTTGTTGCCTAAAGCATCAGTCATTGTACCGCCTAATACTACAGTGAATGTACGAGAATCTTTGTTAGCGAAAACTGCGTTGTCTTTTAATTCTACTAAGAATTGTTTGTTGTCAGATTTTTCTACAACTGTTGCAGTATCACTTGTTACAGCACCTAATAATTCGTCTTTAACAATACCGTTAACTAAAGCTTTTGTTACTGATTCAACGTTCATTGCTTTATCGAAAGTTACTAAAATAGCGTTATCGCCAGCAGCTTCAATTGTTGCTGTTGGAGCTACAGTATCTACAGTTACTTCAAATGCTTTTGAAGCTTTAACTGATTTGTTACCAGCAGTATCTACTACATTGAATAATTCAACAGTGTGAGATTTACCAGCTTCAACTGTAACGCCTTCTAAAGTAACAGTTTTACCTTCTACTTTAATTTTATCAGCAGCTACATCTGTACCGTTAATTTTTGCAGAACCGATTGTAGCTTTTTCAGATAAAGTAACTACTACTGCATCTGTAGCTTTACCTTTTGTTACAGCTTTAACTGAAACGATTGATGGAGCAACTTCATCTTTGTAAGTTACAACAGAAACGTATTTAGCAGTTTTTACCAAACGATCTTTAGCAGTACGGATTGGTTCTACTACTACAGCAGCATCTTTAACGTTGATTGCTTCATCTGAAGTTAATGTTAAAGTTTTGCCATCTTCAGATAAAGAAGCTGTATCTAAAGTTGTACCTTGGATTGATACTTTGTTGTTGATATCAGATTTTAATACTGCTTCGCTGAATTTCACTTCAACAGTTACGCCGTCAACGATGTTAACTGACATTACTTTTGGAGCTTCAACTTTGAAAGTTACTGTAGCAGTATATTCTTTACCGTCGATTGTGAAAGTTACTTTAGTTGCTTCGTTAGCTTCTAAAGCTTTTTCTAATGCAACTACATGAGTAGAATCATCAGATAAAGTAACGTTTAAAGTTTTAGCATCTACTGCTACTGCTTCTTTAACAGTTAACTCAACAGAAGTGTTGATTGTTTTGTTTAAGAATGATGCGAATTGGCCACGAGTTACTGTGTTTTTAGGGTTGAAGTTTTCAACTACAGAAATACCTAAGTCACGTAATGATTGGATAGCTTCACGAGCTTCTGCTTTAGCAGTAGCTAAGTCAGCAACTTTAACGTCTTCAATTTTAGCAGCTAATTCTACTAAAGAAGTTTCGTTGATTGCTTTGAAAGCACGGTCTAAAACTAGAGCCATATTTTCACGAGTGATTTTGCCGCCTGCATTTAATGCACCGTTAGAACCGTTGAATACGCCAGTGTCAGCTACTAATGCAGCATACTTTACTAATTCTTGGTCTTTAGCATCTACAGCTACGTCAGTGAAACGCGCTTTAGTTGCGAAGTCAGCTGGGATTTCAAAACCTTGTTTTTCTACCCATTTACCTAACATTTTAACAACTTGGCCACGAGTTAATTCTTGACCAGGCTTGAATGTACCATCTTCAAATCCTTTAATGATACCCGCTTCAACTAATGCTTCAATGTTTACAGCGTGTGAGTTAGTTTCAGCAACGTCCTTGAATGATGCAGCAGAAGCTACAGGAACGATTGCAGATGCTACTAGAGTAGCTGTAGCAGCAGCTGCTACGAATTTAGTATATTTCTTTGGTTGGTTAGCCATAGAATGATTTCCTCCAATAAAAACAAATTTTTATCATTTACTTACTTTGTGTCTCGTATATTACGATAACATTTTTAAGTATATTAGTAAGAAAATTTAATGTCAATGCTATTTTGTTAAATATCAACAAAACCTTACAAACACTGTTAAATTCAATGTTTAATTATCTGAACTTTCTAGTATTATTATTTACCAATAATTATTTTACATGGGAATAATTAGTTTTATAATATAATATCTATCCCTTTAAAATTTCATTCCACATTATATTATTGACATTTTTTTGACTTTATAAAGTATTTAATTGGTAAAACTGGTATATATGTTTCCTATTAAAAAGCGAAAAAGCCGCCTCTATGTAAGAGACCGCTTCACCATAAAACAAACCATTAACTTTTAATTTTTCTTTTGTAAAATAAATATGCCCCACCAAATACGCTTAATACTAATGCTAATACAATTAGAATCATACTCCATGATACAGCGTTTTCTTCCTTAGTCATCTCCGCATTTACTCCCTTAGTAGCTGCTGATGCAATGAGCGGTTCTTCGGTTTGATCTACCTCAACTTCCCCTGCATTTTGCTGCTCAGCGATTAAGCTTTGCAATAGCGGTAATGTATTTTCATAAACTTGATACTTTTTAGTATCGATTAAATCAAGATTTGAAATAGTATCAATATATACCCATTCCATTCCGGATTTAAACGGAAGGCGCTTGAACACGACATAACCTCTCTGCAATTGTTCACCTGCAATTAACATATGTTCGTTTGATTCTGTTACGGTTACATCAATAGACATTTGATAATCAGCAAATCCAAGTACATCATATGCATTTTCGAACTGATCTACACTTAATAACTGTCGGTAAACATATGTGTCAGATGGTCCCTCATCCCCCTCTACAGGAAACTGGTACACCTTTTCATTGAGAAATCTATCCTTATCCAAAGCCAATGCATTAAATTCATCGGTATTAATAGTTGCTCCATAAAAATCCCCAATAACATTTTCGATTAGTGACCGATCAATATATTGTATATTTGGCTGTAGAGAGTCCACGTTACCTTTAGTGAATTGGCTAGCTCCATAACCTGGCAAACCATATTTCATTCCTTCTTCTACATTTTTTATCATTGTATATGCATTGCGCGAAACAGCCTTTTCATAAGGCATTTCTAGGAATACTGATTGGGCAAGCTTTAATTTCAGCGTTTCTATTTCTCCGGATAGCATTTCGGTCTTCTTCAATGAAGTCGCATTAGATGCTAAATTCAGCAATTCATTTTTTGCCCGGTTTAAATCAAACGTATATTTATCCGAAAGCGATGCTGAATTATAATCATCACTGTAGATTATTTTTGTACCCTTAGCCTTTTCGTACTTCGCAAAAAATTCCTTATACTCTTTTTCTGAAACTTCCACTGTTTTACCACCATTTGATAAGTGGAATTTTTCTAAATAGACCGTTTCATCATATTCATTCTTTTTTTCTCCGCCATAGAAATCTTTTGAGGTTACCTGTTCATGTGTAAAGGTAAGCTCTGAAAGTTTTCCATTGCTTGATTGCACGACAAAATAAGTATGCATATATGTATTAGCAACTATTTCGTATGAACTTTCCCCTTCACTAGCTTCATAATAATCCGTTTTTGCCTGATCATTTAATTCCGATAATTTAAGTTTCTTTTCGGAGTTTGTCTGTGCATGATGAAATAAATAATAATCTGTCGTATCTTTCAATACGGTTAAACCATGTTTTAAGTTTTTTTGATATATGACTGAATTGCCACTGTATATCTTTTCAATATATTGTCCTTTTGAAGGATCCGCATCAACAATGATATATAAATCTTCTATACCATCTTGCGTAAAATCATTCACTAGTGCATAAACGAGATTCTCTGTCCCCTCAAGCAATTTATAATATATCGAGTAAATGGAAAATAAGTCTTCTGCAAATGGCGTAATGGCTTCATTCCTCACCCAGCCAATCCGACCATTATATTCAACTTTCGACCAACTATCCTCCTGTCGTATTAGTTTCACTCGACCACCCTGTTTTAATACCGCTACCTTCATACCATCCGGATTAGCTGTAGCTGTCATGTTGGTCCCTTGCTCAGTAGAAATAATGGCAAACTTCACTTCCTCTGCACCTACATCGCCTGCAAACCCAATCCCACCGAATAAAACTATAATAAATAGCATAAAGCTTTTTTTCATTAAAATTTACCACTCATTCCTTTAATATCCTTACCAAGTAATTTTATCAAAAATACAGATAATAAATGTGGATAATTTATGTTTCTTTATCTAGCTTGCTAATCACTTTTTTTTGCATTAAAAATATTAGGATGTGCCTATCAGTTCATTTTCTTCACGTGATAGACTTATAATTGATTTAGTCATCTATTAGACTGTAAATATATGTGTAAATCCCTTTAACTTAGGGTACTTATCATATGTTATTAAAATTATTGAGGTGAATTTATGTACAAATTCAAATTTTGGCAGCAGCTTTCTCACCCCTCACAACTAATACATAACCTGGAAAGTAGCGAAGATCATAAACTTAAAGGGTATTTAACAAGTGTTTGGGTAATTTTTGGCTTTACGTTACTTTTCTTTATTGTACGTAACTTTTGGGGGATGAACACTGCGGATTTAACCCCTCTACTTGTAAATGGTGAAGGTCATTTATATAGTTTTGCCCGCATGATGTCTTTATTTGGGGCCATTTTAGCAGGTGTTTTATTTTTTGTTTTCCATTATTATGTCATTACATACGTGATTTACTTACTTACGAAAATTCCTTATCGTTGGATTCAAAAGGTACAACTTTATACGTTATTTTTCATTGTCCTTGAGAAAACACTGACAATCATCATTTTTGCAGTTGCTGGTTTTTCTACTCCATTCACATTGTTCTCATTGGCTCCGGCTATGGCATACGTGTATTATCAAGATTATTTATTGTTTTTCCTAAATCAATTAACAATCGCAACGATTATTACAGTATGGATACAATACATATTTTTATCGAATTGGGTTGAGCGTCCAAAAACCTTACTTTTAAAATTAATATTGATTCAAGTTGTTTTTGCCGCGCTAGTCGCGCTATATAGCATTCTCCCTGTTTTAACTTGGATTGAAGGGTGGCTTGGTCTGTAATGCGTATGACGAAAAAAGTGAAGTTGTTCAGTATAATAGCCATATTATTTGTACTGGCAAACGGCTATTTACTATTAAAGGACAACGATATTATTTTAAAGAAATACTATATTAATAATGTACAATTTGCCGTAGCAGAAAGTCATGAAAAAGTTTTTGAAACCGAGGCAGTAGTATCATCTAAGTACGAGCATTTCATCGCAGCGCCTGTACAGTCCATTAACGAAGTGCTTGTTTCAGATGGACAAAGTATTAGTGCGCTGAGTGAACTCGCGATTTATAAGCCAGAAGAAGCCGAACGTGAAGTAACACGTCTTCAAACTGACCGGGAAGCCTATGCAAATGAATTAGCTGAATTAGAAAGAATTGTTTCCGATTTACAGTATGAAGGTGGTAGTTCTACACCAAGTACCGCTACAGATTCAACAACACTTGGCGATAATGATAACTGGAATATTAATCTAACGTTGGAACTTGGCATTGAACAAAATACCCCAACAGCAGAAGGTATCGCGGTTATCCAGCGCTCCATTGCAGAAACCGAGCGCCAGCTAAGTATATTGGATAGTATGATTTCACAATTAAGCAGTAATAACTCGCTCACTTCCCCAGTTGACGGTGTAGTAAAAGAGATTGTACTCGAGGGCGATTCGATAACCTTTAAAATTCAGTCTCAAGAAAAGAAAGTTGTTGCCTATGTAACATATAAAGACTGGCAGGAAATCGAAAGTGGTCAGTCGGCTACAATTACATTTGATGATAAAGATGAATATAGCGTTGAGGGTAATGTATTGGAAAAACAGCAAATTCCAGCACGTAATTCTATTGCATTTAATGAAATGATCAAAAAGGAAAAAGTCAATCGTGATGAAACGGTCTATGAAGTTAGCATTGAACCTACTGATTTGTTGTTGGAAAAACCCATTGGTACTCTAGCTACAGCAAAAATTACAACAGTAGAAGCAAATGCCAGTTTCCAAGTAAGGGATCCTTGGCTTGTCCAATATAAGGACAGCAATGAAGAAAATCTGATTTATGCAGTTGGAGACGATGGGAAAACAAAGCTCGAGCCTGTCGATGTAATATTTAAGCATAAAGCAGAGATCAAGCAAACGGAATTCATGTATGAAGAATCGATTGAAGAAAACTCTGAAGAGACAAAGATACCTACTGAACCACGTATTCAGACTGTACAACTAAAAAATCCTGATGAAAAAGAAGATAAGCCTTCTAAACGTGATTTGCAAGATGCAGCTGTATTCACAGGCCCCCTTGCCCCAAATCAGATTTTTATAGACGGTGAAGAAAAGAACCTGTACGCTCCAACATTCAGACCATATCCTTTACAGACATTTGACTGGGACTATGTGGATGTCACATGGAGGGAAACTTTATGGTATTTAATAAAATAACGGGTGTTTGAGAATAAAACGGGCGGGTAAAGTCAGAAATAAATACTGACTCCCGCTCTTTTTGCGTAATTTTACGCATTTACTAAAATAATTCGAACTATAAAGGAGTATAAACGAATGAAAAAAAGAATGACAAAAACTTTCCTTGCTGCCACTTTCTTCGCTTCTGCGTTATTCATAGCAAGCGATGACGCTTCTGCCAAAAAAACATTTTATGATGTAGAAAATAGCGCAAATTCCCACACGGAAGCTATTCAATATTTAAATAACCTTAACGTTTATGACTATAAATCCGGCAATCAATTTAATTTTAGCCGACCGGTTTCCCGAGCAGAGGCCTCAAAAATTCTTCATACTATATTGTCAAATGATTCAAGTTTGTCTATTCCGAAAGTACGCTCTTATAATAATCAGTTAAAGGATTTAAGTAACTCAACTCCTTTCTCTAAAGAAATTATTTGGGCATATGAAGCAGGCATTTTCGACGGAGATGAATACGGCAACTTCAATCCGGATCAGGCAGTAAAACGTTCACATCTATCAAAAATTTTAGTAGAAAGCTTTAAACTAAAAGGAAAAGATATTTATAGTTTTAGAGATGTTTCAAAAACAAGTTGGTATTACGACTATGTCAATATTTTGGCAAGTCTCGGGATTACAACAGGCAATGAATCGAATCGTTTTTTACCGAACAATAATGTAACGAGTGCGCAAATGGCTACTTTTTTATATCGTACACTAAACTATAAAAATACTGGACAAGTAGGAGGGAACACCCCTCCCCCACCAGCTGCTGAAAAACCAGATACTGCCACAACAACTTACAATAGCGAATATGACTTTGCGTGGAAACAGACCGGGAAAAATTTAGAGTTTGAGTTAAAAGGTGTTGATAATAATAAAATTGTGGCACGTTATATGACGAAAGAGGGTAAAAGTTTCTTCGGAGCACAAGATTTAAAAATCGGTACCGCTACTGCTTCACAAGTTAAGGAAAAATACGGAACGAAAAATGCCTCAGTTCGTCGCGGAAACGTTAACTTTAATACCGCATCGTCCAATGAATACAATTTCTATTTGATTGATGATTATTATGTGACATTTTTCTATGATTTGCACAAAAAGAATGTGATCCGTTCGATTTTATATGTACACAAAGATTACGAAGTGAAAAAGGATGGCTTCTACGGAAATATTTCAGATACGCAAAAACATTCCGAGCAATTAATGGTCGAACTAATGAACCAAGCACGTGCTGCTGAAGGCGTTCAGCCATTAACCCATTCACCACAATGGGCCGCAATTGCCCGAAAGCATAGTAAGGATATGATAGATAACAACTATTTCTCTCATACGAGTCTTTCAGGCGCCTCTCCTTATGACCGCATGCTTAGCGGTGGGATGAGTAAAGCCGAGCTTAGAACATGGGGCGAAAATATTTCCTATGGCCACTATAATGTAATTTATGCACATGAAGGCTTTATGAACAGTAAAGGACATCGTGACAACCTATTACAACCCCGCTTCAACCATGCGATTGTAGGATTGGAGTATAGTAGTAAGAAGGCTCCTTATTTTACGATTAATTTTTATTAATGCATACGCAAATTTCACTCCAAACTCTTGGAGTGAAATTTGTTTTTTCATAATGAATTTTACCCCATTCACCCTCGACATTTTTACTTTAATTCGCCATAAAAATCAGTATATTTATACCTCTTCCATGATACTATATATGAAAGAATAATTTTATAGGTTCTAAGTTTACCTTTTAAAAACGTTAACACTAGTCACATATATTTTAAGCTAGCTAGAAAGAAAATTACTTAAAGGAGACGGCTATGCGAAATGTATTTAGAAGTGAAAAAGGTATCTCCTTAATAGAAGTAGTAGCATCTATAGCACTATTATCTATTATTATAATGGCTTTTCTAACAATTTTTCCTCAAATGAAAATCACAAACAAAAGCACTGGGGAAAATTTAAATGCGGCCAATGCGGCAAAAGAAATATTAGTTATGATGAAAGACCAAAAATATAACTATATAGAGAAAAATAATTCAATAGGCTCCTTAACTTATACTTTTCAATATGGGAATATTGAAAGCGAGGATACCTTACTGGGCGTTTATGATTTTAATGGCGAAAAAGTTAATGTACGCATATTAATTCAAAAGCCTGTATCGGAGGATATTTCTTTGAGAGCAATGTCAATAGAAATATTAAAAGAAAATGAAAATAAAAACGTAATAGCTAGAATTCATGGCTACCTTAAGGAGTAGGAGGAAATGCAAAAAAGAAGTTTAAACGAAAGGGGATTATCGCTAGTCGAGATATTGGCAACCCTGGTTTTAATAGGCATATTTTCGATTATAATTTGGCGATTTTTCTTCCAAGCGACTGAAATAAACAGCCGTGAAGTGACACAAAATAATTTGCAACAAGAAGCAAACCTTATCTTCAATACATTACATCAGACTCATACAAAAGAAGTAATTCAAAAAATTAATACGAATGCCGATAAAACACAATTAATAATTGAGATTAAAGACAAGGAATCGATCGTTTTTAGAAAAACAGATATTTTGTACGAAGTTCTTGAACTCACCCCCCTCCCAGACAAAGATGGGAACTTGCCAAAGACTAATTCATTTTTTCTTCGAATAAAACTATTATCATCTAAACATGATGAAATTAACTTTTCTACACAGTCTAAATTTAGTAAGTTGGGAAATAATTAAGGGGGGTTAAGAAATGAAATTCATTAAAAATGAAAACGGTTATTTACTAGTTCTCACATTAATTGTCCTTACGGTTATCTCTATATTTTTATTATCCTTTTTACAAATAAGCGCATCCCATAATAAACAAATTGAACAAACAAGTGATACCTACGAAGTTACCTCTGTGGCTGAGATGGGCGTAGAATATTTTGATGCTATAATTTATAGAGAAATAGAAATTTTAATAATTAAAATGATTGATGATATAGATCAATTGAATACTAATAATTATAACAATCAAGAGGAATACAATTTAGCAGTAAAAAATATTAAAAATAATTATATGAAAAATATCATTCCTCAAAAGATAAATGAAATATTTTCAAGTCATATTGGCAAGTCCTTCGATATAGCAAGTATAAGTTCATTTCACATAGAGGACTATACCTATAAAAATGAAGTGTGGGAAGTCATCATTTTAGGAGAATTATTTGAATCAAATAAAACAAAGAGGCTAAAATCTATTTTTGAAATACCTAATGAAGAAATTTTATTCTCTATATTATATAATGAGAATACGAATGGTGGCTCTCCTAATGAACCAATTATTAGTATTTTGCCTCAATTTCCAAATACGAAGCCTCCTATAGGTACAGTAGATTGTACAAAGTTATTTAGTCCTTGTCAAAGTAACTCATTAAATGATTATTTAAGAACCATAACTAATTTAGAATTATATTATACTAATAATTCAATGACAAATATAAATCAATCATTAGAGACCCTCAAAAAATTGTATGTAGATAATAATCTCAATATTAGTAGTTCATTTGCTTTAAAACCACTTTCTGAAATATACGTCAACGGATCATTGGAAATAGGTGGATATAGCGGTGGCGAAGGTGCAATTTTTTATAGTAAAGGAGATTTTATTACAAATTCTAAGAGCGACTTTTCAAATATTAATATTTATACAGAAGATTCATTTAAAAGTACACAAAATCTTAATATTAAAGAGTCGAAAATATATGCCAATAATTGGAATGTACACAAAATAAACCATATTGAAAATAGTCACATAGAAATAAAAAACGTTCAAGATTTCCAAAAAATTGATTCTATTAAGGATAGTAATTTAACTGTTCATAGCAATACTAATTTTTGGGGAATCGATTCGATGACAGCTAGTAAAATTATTGTTAATGGAATTGCTTCTTTTAACGACAAGCATAGTATTAATCTTAATAATTCTATAATTATTTCAAAAAATATTAAATTTAATACTACTGGAGATAATAACAACAATGTAATTAGACTACAACGTAATTCATATTACTGTCTATTAGATAAACCTACCACTGACATTTCGAAAAATTTCCAAATCAATGACCATTCTAAGGTATTAATATTAGATGATATAAATGGTTCTAATAATATAAATAATGGAGATAGTATAATCTCTGTGAAAAAGGAAATATTTAATGAAAAATGTGAAATAAGTACTGATGATAATACAATTAAACCAGCTACCCCTGATTTAAAAATGAATGATGATTTAGTTTTTTTTACAGATGTTATCTATTAATCTTGTATCGTTAATACCTAATATATATTCCTCTTTTTCACCTAGGTTCTAGGACAGTTGTTCCTAGAGCCTAAAATTATTATTAATAACTGAAGGTAAATAAAATTACACCTCCCACCAGTCAAATTCCTCATACCATTTTAAAATACTTTTATTATGAGCCTGTATTATTTTTTCTAACGGGAAAAACTCTTCATATATTTCTCTCATAATTAACTTTACACTCATTTTGTTGTGAGCGTTTTTATATAACTCAGTTAAAGCTAAAAGAATATGCCTATATTCATCATATAAAGGAATTGTATACAGTGTGATATCTATATAATCTGACGGTTTTATAAGCGGTAATCTTGCCCACAGTTCAATAATTAATAGATTAATATAATCCTTTTCATACGGAATTGGTTTTCTCAAATAATTGGTTGTCTTATGAAATACATAATTATAAAGTTGAACTGCTTCTTCTTTTCTTTCTTGGGCTAGTAACCACTCAGAAGCCATGGTCCCTACAGTATATAAATGGACAATTTGTTTATCCATTTTATAAAGCTCTTCATTTTGTACTCCCCAGCCCTCTGTAGGCTGCTTAATTCGATTAACAGCTAGTTTAAAACTGTCTACTGGTGACTTCTGTTTGGCTAAAATTCCTGCTGTAAGCCATAAAAATTGATAATCATCTAAATTTTTTTGAAGATTATAAGACCAAAAAAATTCATTATGTTCGATAACGCTTAAATACGCTTCCCAAATCTCGCTCCTATTTTTAGAATCTTGTCCCTCAAAATGCAGTAACATTGCGGATAGAAGAGATGCAGGTGTTTGTTTATTAATAAAAATTTTAATTGACTCATTTAAATGGTTGGAAAGGTACTCTATACATGCCCTTCTTACATTTAGATATTTTTTCTGTAGAGGAAGGGCTTCTATTTGAATATTGCAAAGCACGATTTGTACGATTTCTGTTATTAATTCATTATTTATAACTGATAACTCTTCTAATAATTGCTGAATATATACTTCTTCATCAGCATCAAAATATTCATTTACAAGCAAGGTTGCGAGAAGTTTTATTTCCTCTTTACTTTTTTCAGGGTGATTACGTCGGGAAAAATTGAAAAGGATAATTAAACCTTTTTTAAGATTCTGAAATTGATTTGTTTTTTCCAACGATTGGGCTGATTCATTTGATTTTGAATCAGGTTCAGTTTTAACTTCCACTCCTAGTGGATTAAAAATACGTAAAGCCCTTGACGTTGTTACCTTTGACCAAAACTCTATTGGAAAATTCGTTAGAAATTTTTCTCTTTTTTTATTTTGGTAGTAATCTTGTAGTCGCCAGTCTTCTGAAATCATTTAAATCCTCCATGGAAAAATAACTAACCTTTATCAAATGAAAGGTTTAAATTTTTATCTTTGCTCTTGAATTGTCATTTTTATCTGTTACATTTACAGGAATAAGATTTTGTCCTCATATATTAAATGCTTATACCGATCAAATAATTTCACGTTTAATTCTTTTACTATGTATGGTAATTTAATAAGCATTTTATTCTGTGTAATCATTCTTTTTATTTGAAAGCCTTGCCCGGAAAATTTGATATCTGAAATTTC
This sequence comes from Solibacillus sp. FSL K6-4121, assembly GCF_038002585.1. Taxonomy (NCBI): domain Bacteria; kingdom Bacillati; phylum Bacillota; class Bacilli; order Caryophanales; family Caryophanaceae; genus Solibacillus; species Solibacillus sp. FSL K6-4121. The sequence goes on along the minus strand of NZ_JBBOCS010000001.1, from coordinate 1,470,375 downwards.
AATTTCTCCATCTACTATTGTCTTTCCAATTCTTTCGTAAAATAATACAGCTATAGAGGCTTCTTTTGGAATAGCTAAAATTTTTACCATTCTCAAATAAGGATTCGGGAGTGCAAGAAAAATTGCACCGATGAACTCTTTATACATAGACAAATTAAACCCAAGATACTGTTTAGTTAAAGTATCTATATTAAAAATGTCCTGTTCATTTAATTGCTTTAATATTAATTGATTCTCATCAAAACTTGCCCAAATCCTAAATGCAACAGATCGCTTCGGTAAAATATGTTCCAATGGTGTTCGGGGATTTCTTGTATCTTTTGTTAAAATAGGATTCATTTTTTCACTCGAATTTGCTGAATAATTAGAGGGAAGAATTTTTGTTCTATGTAATATTTTTGGATTTCTAAAGTAAGCCAGCCCCTCTTCTGGAGTTCTTGTAAACTTCCTGCTTATATATAATGTTCGATGTTGATCAAGTTTAATATATATAAAGGGTACTCTTTTCCCATTCTTTCTTATCGATTCAATTGCACGAGAAAATTGTTGCTCATTGGGGCAAAGTTCAATAATAGAGAGTAGATTATAGTATGTATCATGTATCCGATGATGTATCCATATTGTAGTAATTTCTGCCCTTGTAAATTCTCGAATTAAAGAATCTAATAACATAACACTCCTCTTTCTTTTATTGAAATTCAAAATGACCATTAAGTAATATTTAATACTATTTTAGCATCTACCTGTTCAATAAAATAAAATGTCCACTAAAATTGACTTTTTTTTACTAGAAAAAAGTAGTATCTCTAAACCGGAAATACCGGTTAGAAATACTACTTTTCTAGGAATTATTTTTTTATTATTTTAAAAGATATCTCTAGGTTATCCTCTGTATTTTTTTCAACTTGAAAATTCAAATGTTTTAAAAGCGCAATACATTGATTTTGTTTATTTGTCATATTGAAATATCCTAAGTACGATAAAATCTTTTCTAAATCCTGTGTAGATTGTTTTTTGTTCGTAACTACTTCTAGCACTTCCCGAAAAAACTTCCTCATCGATTGGTAATACATATCATTTTGTAGGACTTCACTCATATTCTCATATTCTTTGAGGTAATTTTCAGCAACGGAAAAATCCGTTTCTAATATACTTTTATTAATGATATTTAAAAGTAGCAGCGCATATTCATTACGATATCTTCTTAAAAGTTGAAAATTAGTAATTACGCTTTTACTTCGCTTATACACAATATCGATTAAATCTTGTGAAAAGTAATTAATTGAATTGGAAAAAAGCATAATTTCATAATAACCCCATGAATTACAATTTAATAAATAATTACTTAATTGCTCAAATTCTTCAGCAGCTGGTTCCCCTTTAAGTATTCGCAGCATATTACTTACCATAATTTTGTAATGAAGATATTTAATATTATTCGTTCTCTTATATTCCTTACATAACTTTTCAATCAACAATTTTAATCCTTCAACATCTTTTTTGTAGTATGTGGAAGCCATATTACTGAATAAATGAAACTCTACACTTTCTTCTTTAGTATGTAGGACATAAAACTCGTCTAGGGAAATATTTAAGCGGTCCAACAATACAAAAAACTTACTTACTGTTGTATCACTTTCGCCTTTCTCAAAATTGCTGCGAGCTTGGCGTGATAAAAGGTCCATATAAAGCGATTGAGAAGGTATTTTTTTGGCTAGCCTTAATTGCTTAATTGTCTCACCAATACTATTCATTTCCATCCCGTTACACCTCATGTCTAACAATTATTTACAATAATTATAACATGAAAAATTTAATACTATATTTAATAAGTATAATATCATTCCAAATATATGGTATTTAATTGACAGGATTTACGTAAAAAGAAAAACCAGTATTCCCTCCCAAACTTCAGGAAAATACTGGTTTTCCGAATTGAATATTAGTCTTTTAGATCAAATAACTATTTTAACCGTTTCAATAATTGTTCTTTTTCTTTACCATTCGGCAACTCACGTACTATTTTCATTGCTAAATTACGATTTGTCTCTGTTTTTTTCTTCTCATAATTTGCGACACGTGTTTTTGCTTTTGCCATATTGTTATTTACGGTTTTTTTAATTTTCTTCTCGAGCAGGGAACGTTGTTTATCGTCAAATACGGCTTTTATGGATTTCTCGGCATTTGTATAATTCTTCAATGTCTGATCTTTCTCATATGAAGAAATTTTAGCTGTTGCTTGCTTTACTGCAGTTTGTATTTGCTTTTTCATTTTTTCCATTAGCTCAGATTTGATAGATGAATCCGGTAAGCTGTTAATTGAAAATAGAGCATAATCATAATGCTTTTTTGTTGGTTGCTTTTCATATTGTGCTAAGCCATCAATCGCTTTTTTGGCAAACTGTTGCAATCCCTCATTTAAAGCTACTTCAAGCTCGTGCTTCGCCTTAAAAGAAGGAAGTTTTTTTAATTCTTCATCTGCTTTTTTGTAATTATAATTAGTTTTGTTTCTGTTAAATATATTTACAGCATTTGCAGCCGGCTCAATTAATGTATCAATAGCAGCGTCTATTTCCTTTTGTTTGTGGAGCTTTAAATCTGCCGAAACAATTCCTGCTAAGAGGTTGTTTAATTGATTATTTTTCTGCTCAGTAGGGTTTTTCGCAAAGTCTGCTAATATTTGATCGATTTGAGACAGGATTTTTTGCTGTGATTTGTTCCATTCATTTTTTAATGCTAATTTTTCTATTGTATTAGGTAATGTTTCGATTTTACTTAATTTTAAATTTACCGATATGTCACTATTTAGAATTTCATTAATGATTTGATTATCCGGAAGTTGAATCTTTGGAAGTCCATACCCGTATAAAGCATCATATCCAGCATCACCTAAATCCTCTGCAATATAGCGTAACCCTTCGCGCAACTCTGTAGCTGTAGCATATGGATATTGCTCCATTAACAGTGCAAGTAACCCTGTAATATGGGGTGTTGCCATTGAAGTTCCATTATACGTTGCATATTGCCCATTTAAATATGTACTGTAAATCTCTTCACCAGGTGCAGCAAAATCATTCGTATCCCCTGTCCCACTAAATGAAGAACGTTTTAATTGATGATTAATCGAGGCTACAGATATCACTTCATCATGACGCGCCGGGTAATTAATTGTATTCCCCGTACCGCTGTCATTCCCTTCATTACCGCTTGCTGCTACAATCATAATACCGTTGTCAGTAGCTTTTTTTACACCTTCATGAAGCGATTTTGCATATTCTAAATCCCCAAAACTTAAATTAATGATATCCATCTTGTTTTCAATTGCCCAGTCAATTGCTTTTAATACATTGGCTACATCGCCTTTGCCATCTTTTCCAATTGCTTTTAAAGCATAAACTTCAGCATTTGGTGCAATGCCGGCTACACCTGTTCCATTATGCTTCCCAGCAATAATTCCAGCAACATGCGTACCATGACCATGATCATCATCATAGCTATTCCCTACAAAGGTTACCCCACCTGCAATCGTAAGGTCTGAATGGTTTGCAACTCCAGAATCGATAATCGCTATCTTTACACCTTTACCAGTAAATCCAGCATTCCATCCATGTTGGACATCCATCGCTTTTAAATTCCACCGCTCTAATTCAGCAGTCGATAGGTTTGCTAATTTGAACTGATTTTGAATAGAAAATAATTGATTTTCTTCATAAAATTCAATATGTTTATCTTTTGTTAATGCTTGTAATCGCTCTTTAGAAATATTAATTTCCATTAAAGGAAACTGACTATATTCCTTAATGACCAAATCCGATTGTTGTATAATGAACTTCTTATCATTCTCTGTGGCATATTTCACAATAATATTCTGTTGTTCCGAAGCAGCTTCCCCACTAGATACCGGTGTTAACATCATCATTACGAACAACATCACAATTCCTATAAAACCTTTCTTCATACCTTCCACCTCTTACTTAATAAGTATAGATTACCTATATATAACATATCATATTCATAAAAAAAACCCAGCCTCTGCCATTATAATTCTAGAGACTGGGTACTATATTAATATTTTAATCTTCTATAAGAATTCACCATTTATTACTTAAACTCAATATCCTCCGCTGAAGCACCTTTTGTATAGGTAATATTCGCTCCTGCAGGTAAATTACGAATTTCTTTTACATTTTTTCCTTCGATTATAATTTTACTAATTTGCGTACCTTTAAAATCGATAATCGCATTTCCTTTTTTCGGACTGATTGTGACTGTTTTATCCGCAAATCCTACTCCGTGGAATTCTGCATATTGACTAAATACCGCAACCCCGTTTTTAATATTCGTATTTTCTCCTAAAGTAAGAGAAATACTAGGACGATTCATGATTAACTTACCTGTTTTATAGTTTTTATAATTGTACACATTTTCCGGCACGATTGGCTCCGGTGTTTCCTCTTTACCTGCCTTCAAGTCAATTTGAACTAATACTGGATCATGGTCAGATGCACGACCTTGTGCTTCTGTAAAGTTCGCATTAATATGAATTAAATCAATCTCTGTCACATCTGCAAGATTATTCGATACTAAAATATGATCCAGCACTTGATTGTTTCCTTGGAAGTAGTATGTGAAACGATCTTCTTCCGGTGCTTTATCCACCATGTTCGTTAAAATATCGCCTTTTAATGTTTCCAGTGCCGGAGTGAATTCAAAGTCATTCATATCACCTGCTACGACTATATTTAAATCTGGATTATTAGCAAGACCTTCATTAATAAAGTCATTGATTGCCTGTGCAAGCTCAAGGCGTTCTGGTACCGATCCTAAAACTGGTGGTTGTGTCGGTCCCCAAAGCGAATCATCTCCACCTTTAGAATTTAAATGCGCTCCAATAACGACGATCCGTTCTTCTTGGAATTCAAATTCTGCTGCAATTGGTTTACGTGTATCTTCAAATTTTGATGGATCGACAAAACCTGGATTCAATGTCAGGCTTCCGTCGGGTGTCCATGAGTTTGCTTGATCACCCGTTCCTTTAACACTTTCCACAAGTGAAACACGTTCTGGGTTGTATAAGTAACCTACACGAATATTGCCGCCTGGTGCACCGCCAACTGTATTGTTAATCGGCGTAACGTCAGTCCAATCATAAGAAGGACCGCCTGCAGCTATAATTGCGTTAATTAAACGCATATAACTTTCCGATGCATCTGCATTGCCTGAATCAATTTGACCATCATTATCTTGTACTTCTACTAATGTGATAATATCTGGTGACTTCATATTATGCACAAAGCTTGAGGCAATTTTACTTACTTTTTCATCTAGCGTATTGGCACTATTATTCGAGAAATTCTCGATATTATAAGCTGCAACATTCAGCTTGTCTTCTACTGGCTCGAGATGTGTTACTTCTTGCTGAATATTTGCCTTTGTTACTTCCGGGAATATTTTATTCGTATTCAGTCGGTAGCCGTCCGAGAAATTTTCCACAAATCCGATCAGTGCTTCATTAAAACGATCGCCTGATTCATAATTTTTACCTGCTACCCCTTCAAGCATAATTTTCTCCGGGTTGTAATCGTCGGCAGCAATATTTAAACCGCCATTTACGTTAAATGTGTTATTTGTTGTACTTGGTACGACGATCGGAGAATCATTATTATAGATCGGTCCAATTACTCTCGCGTCAGGGAATGATACGCGCATATACTCGATTGATTCCCAGAAATCGATCCCGTCTTCCTGTGGATCAAAAATTGCAAAACTGTCATTATCGATAATTTTGTTTGGCGGGAATAAGTCCTCACCTATAACTAAAAACTCCGGAATTTGATCTGTGCCTGTTTTCGTAATAGTTGTCGCGGAAATTTGCGTATCTTTTAATCTTGAATTCCCGCCAACTTCCACTACTTTGCCGCTTACTTTAACGGCATCTCCTAACACGATACCATGAGCGGTTTTATTTACTTTAATTGCTGTTGATTTTAATCCGTCAAATGCTGAACTTTCTTTTTCCTGCATGATAAAATTAGAAGAATCCAACACAAACGTGACGATCCCCTCGACATCTGTTACCGTTAAATCGGCATATGGGGATGTATGACTCGCCCCTTGAATATCACTAATCGTGGCATTCTCAATATTAATAATTTCGTAAACGAACGTTGCAATGGCACTGTTTGTTAAGCCTTCTTTCACTGCAATCGCTTTAATTGTCATCGGATTATTAATGGTAATTTCACCTGTGTACTGTGTACTTGCTGTAGTTGGCGTTGAGCCATCCACTGTGTAATAAATTGTTGCACCTTCTGTAATTGTCGAAAGTGTTACGTTCGTGCCCGCTGTTACTCCACCAACATGAGAAGCTTGAATGTCCTGAACCTTAGTTGTATCTTCAATGATTCGGATCGGAAGAAGCTGATAATTTGTAAATTGGCCAACGATTCCAGTAATTTCACCGTACGTTTTACCTGTAACCAAACCTGAATTTCTAGTTTTATCATAAATAGCGAATGTACCAGCCGTGTCTGTTCCTGTGAAGTTTTGACCTGATCCAGTAATCGCTACATTTTTTATCGTTACAAGTCTCGATTCATTTTCTTCTGCAATGCCTGCACTTGTTACGATATGTGGCTGTGGTACTACCGATGAAACCGGTGTGCCTACGAGCGTAATATTTGTTAATTGTTTTAATCCACTGTACTCGGCCACTTTGCCTTGAACTGTTACAAGATCTCCCACCTTAGCAGAAAGACTATCTACAGGATAAATTGCAATTGCTGCCCCATCTTCATCTTGGATATGAGCTGTAGCTGTTTCTAGCTTTGCTGTCACAATACCCGAAACGATTACTTCCTCGCCGATTGCTTTATTACGTGCCTCTTCAATGGAAATGGCTGTTGGAGCTGATTTGACTGTATAAGCAAATGTTGCAACTTCACTATCGTCCAGGTCTGTTGCTGTAGCAATTGCTTTAATGGTTGTTGGTTCATTAATTACAATGTTTGATGATACACCATAAACCATACTTTCTGTCGTCGGTTCAGATCCATCCGTTGTGTAATAAATTGTTGCACCAGCTGTCTCTGTTGACAGTTCTATTTCTGTTCCTTCAATAACTTCGCCGGCTACAGGAGAAGCTTTGACTGCTGCTACTTGTGTTGGCTCGTAGTTTTCTACTAATAAAAAACTTTCCGCGTTTAGCGTTTTTAATTGATATGTCCCATTAAAAACTGATGCAATTCCTGTTAATGTCACAACATCATTATTGTTAAATCCGGCAGCTTCAAAATCTGCTAATTTATAACCAGTACGGTAATCGTGACGAACTAATAACTTATTATTTGCAGCGTCAACTGCTTTAAACTCAAATGTTCCAGAAGCACCTGAAGCCACTAACTCTTTTATCCTTACATTTTCGATTGTTACCAGTTTCCCTTGTGTACTGTCATTCTCAATCGGTAAGTTGACAAGTTGAGGTTCAGGGGCTATCCCAGTTGGTAGTTTTTCAATTATTGGTGAATTAAACTGTACCTCCCCACTATTAGCAAATACGCTTGTTTTCCCCGTTATTTTCACACTATCTCCAACAATCAGAGCTCCTGCTTCTCCAGTATTCGAGAAAACATAGATTCCTGCTGATTCATCCTGTACATAGAAGGCTTTTCCTCCCCAACTGCCAGGTTTTGTTGTTACAGTCCCTTGAATTTCTACTGTCTGATCCGTCCCCGCGGCTTCGCGGGCTTCAAAGATTGTTGATACTTTTATGGAAGGGGCGGATGTTTCTTCACTAATTCCAATAGCATCTGTTGTTTCAGCCTTCACAACTGCAAAGTGAGGTAAAATCATGGAAATTACAAGTAAAAATGACAAAGCAATTTTGGAAACGAAATTGAATCCACTATGTTTCATTTGTTTAGCTCCTTATAATTTTTCTCTTTTATTATTAGTTAATTACTGTCTCGCCTTCTACTGTTAATCCATCAATGTTGATATTTACATTAGGCGCATTAATGATGAGGTTGCCTGTAATTGTTCCTGTTCCACCAGTTGGTGCCAATGAATACGTCCCCGTAGCTGCAGGTTCATTGATTGTCACATTCCCAGTTAATGTATGACCATTGAAATCAAGATTTATAAGACTCGTCAAATTAATGTCACCTGTTATCGAAGCTAATAATTTTATTGTTTCTCCCTTTTTGGCTGTTTTTAACGCATCATTCAGTTCTGTTAAAGTCTTTACATTTAGCTTATTGTCATTTATAGGAGGATTAGATGTATCACTTCCCCCACCCGTGTTTGGCGTTCCTGGATTTGGTGTAGGTGTACCTGGTACATTCCCTACAATTACCTTAACTATTTGTGAAGCAATTGCATGATAGTTTTTAATGATTTTTGCTACTGTAGAGCCTGCTGGAATCGACAATTCAGTAATTTCCAACCTTGCACCTAATGTAATTTGAGCATTTGAATTATTGACTGTTAATGTCGTAACAAATCCTTTAATTTTTAACGCTAATTCCGCTGCTGTCGTTAACAGTAATTGACCGATATTAGCATTTCCTTGAACATCAAGTTTTGTTGATGATTCTACAGTCATTTTAGTGACAGTCCCATCTAAACTGATTAATGTCACTGTTGCCGCTATTGTAATCTCAGGTATTACTACATCTGATTCAATTGATACATCGTTGCGCTTCACATGTACTTTTCCAGCACGGGAATTTTTCAATTTTATTTTAGGATCCGCTTTGCCATCATTAGCAAACTTATTAATGATTGAAGCAGTTGAACCTACTACTTGATTATCAACAATTAAATCACCTGTAATTTTTGCATCTTCAAATTCCACTTCTGTCATTACAGCTGAAGTGACTGTTGCATTGCCTGTTAACGATACATTTTTTACCGAAACATAATCAGCATTAATTGTTAATGAACCGATTGTTGCTGTTGAATCAAAAACAACTCGTGATTCAGCTGTCCCGGATTTATTTATTGCTACATTATCAATTTTAGTCAGGACACCATTTTCAATAGTTGCTGTAATTACAGCACCCGTTAAAGCTGTTTTATTTTTCTCAGTAAAGATAGAAGATATGGAAGAATGGAATGAATAAGTAGACCCGTTAATAGCAATTCCCGAAGCTGTATAATCTTCAACTTTAAATGTTACACTTTGAGTAGGTTGTGGCGTTTGGTTTTTTACTGCTTCTGCCCGTGTGATAAATGCGGCCATCTGTCCACGTGTTACATTGGAAGATCCATCAAACAATGTAGCAGTCTTACCCGTTGTGACTTTGTTTTCAAATAAAGCTGCAATTGCTTCTTTATAATCTGTACGGACATCTGTGAAAGGAAGTGCATCTACATTTTCAGCTTTTAAATTTAAAGCATTTGCAATAATTTTTGCTACATGATTACGCTGAATATTTGCTCCTTGGCGGAATGTCCCGTCTTCATAACCATCGATTATCCCTGCCTGTTTTAAGGCTGCAATCGCGCCATAGTATTGGTGAGATGTAGGAATATCTTTAAAATTCGGATTTATTACATTATTTGTATCCAATTGCAGCACGCCCGCAATAATTTTTGCCGCTTGTCCTCGCGTCAAATTTTGCCCCGGTTTAAAAGTACCATCTTGAAAACCGTTAATAATGCCTCGTTCACTTAAACTTTGAATTGCATCGTAAAATTGATGTGTGGACTTGACATCACTAAAACTACTTGCTTCTGGTGCGGCAGGTGCTACTACCACAACTGCTGATGCAGCAACTGCCATTGCTGTTATTGCTTTAAAATAATTCGAAGATTGCCTTTTACTCATAATTATAAAAATACCTCCACTCCGATTTTGAAATTCCTTCAATCTAAACAATAGTAGAATTTTCCTTACTATGTTTCTATTAACAAAATAATTCTAACAGATTTCCGTTTAAAACTATGTAAATTAATGTTAAAGATGTTTTTTTGAGTATAATAGTCTACAAGCAAAAAATCCCATTAGTTAGAATTAACTAAAAATTTACGATAAGGTAATAATTTATTAAAGATAATTTAGTTTTAATAGGTGCAAAGGAGCTTGATAATGATGAGAATTATTACATTTGTAGTGGACGATGACTGGTTGGAGGACGACTGGAAGACCCAAACTTAAGCTTAATCGATGCATCAACATTCTTAAAAATTCCTGAAGTAGAAGGGTTTCCAGAGCTATGGTCCGGTTACAAAGCATATAAAGAGGAGCACATCCCTGGAGCGGTCTATGCTGATTTACCGAAAGACTTCACTAACCCTGAAGGAAAGACACCTTTTACAATTGCTACAAGAGCTTAATACAAATTAACCTCTTTGACATCTAGGAATTATTCGAAATAGAGGGAATAAATCGACAGCACAATTTTATTAAAATTAATAAAATTTCTATAGTTGGTTAATCTATAGAGCGAAAAGGTGAAGTCATATTCATGATTGGCTTTTTCAAAAACTAATGGAGGTTGAGGTATCAAATATGAGCAGAAATTCTAACAAAATCATTGTTAAGAAGGCACGTACTGTGAATAAGTTACAAGTAAATCAGCAACTGCGTCAGAAGTTCCTGCAAGAAGAATTTGGTTCTGAATTACACCCCGATTCAGCCAATCAAATTGCAGAAAAGCGAAGATCTACTGAAGAAAATCAACCTGTCAGTGAACGCACAGCTTGGAACTAGTTTATATTTGAATACATTCAACACATTAAAGAGAAGGAATCAAGGTGTATGTGCCTTGGTTTCTTTTCTTTGTGTAGGGGCGGATGCCCATGAGCAGGTTTCTACATACTCCTTGAAATCAAATGAAATGATCTTCTTTTATTAAGAAAGTCCACTTTTGGGTAATTAGTAATTTCATAGAGAAGTGAGCACTAAATATTCCATACATATCAGATGAACTTACTAGATATTTGTGTTAAAGTAAATTTTATACAAAGACAGTCTAATAATAGTTAAAAGGAGCTTGAGAAAATGAGAACTATTCCATATTTAGTAGATGGCGACTGGTTAGAAGCACGTTTAAAAGATCCGAACTTGCGCTTAATTGATGCCTCTACTTTCTTAAAAATTCCAGAAGGCCAAGGTTTCCCAGAATTATGGTCTGGTTTTGAAGCCTATCAAAAAGAACATATCCCGGGAGCTGCTTATGCTGATTTACTAAAGGATTTCACTAATCATGAAGGCGCGGCCCCATTTACAATTGCAACTCGAGATCAATTTCTGAAAGCAGTGGAACCATTAGGAATTACTGATGATTCATATGTAGTAATCTATGACCGTGGTCCATTAGTAAATGTTGATATATTAGCATCCGATTGGTCAGCACGTTTACGCTGGCAGTTAAAATATGAAGGCTTCGATAATGTAGCTGTACTGGACGGTGGATTCCGTAAATGGAAGCTAGACGGACGCCCTACAGAATCCGGTATTTCGGAATATGTACCTGCACCATTTTCTGGAGAACGCCGTGAACATTTAATTGTCACAAAAGAAGATGTAAAAGCTGCTTTAGGTGATGAAAATATCGTATTAATTAATAGTTTGTCAGAGGCAGATTTCCGTGGCGAAACAATGACATACCCGCGTCCTGGTCATATCCCTGGAAGCAAGCATGCCTTTTTCGGAGCTCATTCTAATCCGGAAACTCGTTTACTTAATGATGATGCTACAATACAAGCAACTTTTGAAAAGTTAGGCGCACTTGATCCAAGCAAAAAGGTCATTACTTACTGTGGTGGCGGAATTGCCGCGACATGGAATGCGTTATTGTTGAATAAATTGGGGCAAGAGAATGTGGCGGTGTATGATGGGTCTTTAAATGAGTGGGCTAGTGATGAGAGTTGTCCGTTGGTGACGGAATAAATTAAATTACGTATTTGTAGTGGTAGCTTTGTGAGGAGAAATCTTTGCAGGGCTTTTTATAATTGTATTTAACACATTTAACATGATGCTATAATTACCAATTCCAATACATGGTCAATATTGCTTGATAGTCTACTTCCCAAAAGGAAAACGCCCACTATTGATTAGTGGACGTCACATGATTAGTAAATTAAATGTAAAATAATTTTATTTTTTATTATTATTCACTTCAACAATCATTTGGTGTAATTCTTCCAATGTCGATGCTTTCCCAACCGCGCTTTTATACTTTTCTCCATTTAATCGGTCAGCAACGTCTTCTTTGATATTTAATAAAGCATAAAATGCTAGATTAATAGGACCTGCTAACATTCCTGATGGTGCAGGATCTTTTTCGCTACGACTATAGATTTCTTTAATTACTTTTAATGCTGTGGCTTTATCTCCACCAAAACTCCCACTATAACCACTTCCTTGCGCTTTTCGATCATTCCATTTAAAGTTGAAATAATTTTTGTCCTTATCTTCTTCAGCTAGACTAAACTTATCTGTCCCAGTAATTACAAACGATACTAAATCCCCTTCTTTAGTCCAAGTATAAGCATCGATTGTTGTAGATCCTAAATATACTATAGGCTGATTCAAACTGAAATTGAAAATCCCGTTATAAATTTCAGAAACTTTTGTCCCTTCTTTCACATCAAATGTAGACTCAATTTTTGTGCCCGATTCTGTTGTAGTAAATCGAATCGAATCACCATAGCGAAATTCATTTTTATAATCTTTAATCGTATTAGTGCTATCTACTGTATATACATATAATATTTTATTTGCTGGAATAAAAACTTTTTCTCCAACTTTATATGTGACAGCGTCTACTGGTACTTTATCTTGATTACGTATAATTTCTGATAGTTTCCAAGAGTCTTCGTAATCAATCAAACTATATTTCACTGTATAGTTCCCAACGCCAGCTAACTTAATCGTATAATAACCAAGTTCCTTATCATTTCCGATTAACTCTGCAGCAAAGAATTCAATATTTGGCAAAATAACTTGTCCTACTTTTCCTTTTAGTTCCTCATAATTTTGGAACACTTCTTCTACTGGCAAGACTGTCGTTACTGTGCCCACTGATTTAACTTCTTCACCTAGCTTAATTTTCGGCTCATCTTTTTTAATATCAAGATTACCAATAGTCCCCACTGTATTAATTGCAACTTCTTTACTCGTATTTACTACAACATTACCGAAGTTGCCTTCTCCACCCACAATAACATTCTCATCTGATTCAATTACAACATTTGCAATGGATGCGTTTAACTTTACATTTGTTACACCTTGACCAATAACGATTTTAGGAAGTATTTTTTCATTCGTTAAATCTGAAGTTATTTCTGCATTAGCAAATAACCGAATATTTGCTACTTCAGTAGTACCGCCTGTATGAAGTTCCACATCTGCTTTTCGTACTTCAATAATTGCTACAGTAGAATCTGTAAATGTAATTTTAATACGTGTTGTTGCAGCTGCGAATGGTGCTATACTTGCGAATTTCGTTCGCATTGCTAAAGATGGCTTTGATTCAAATTCTACTTTGCCAAATACTTTAGTTTGAACTACTTCCAAGTTTTCAGTTCTGTCTGCTGCTAAAATAACATTACCAGTAACTATTATATTTGTTAATTTTCCGATTTGATTATTTACAACTTTTAAATCTCCATAAATCGTAATTCCACCGCCATCAATGACCGGAGTATTTACAGACGTTAAGTTTAGCGTTAAATTTTTTATCGCAATAATGCGCCCCTCTTTTATTACTATCTCAACATTTGCACCTGATAAGGCAAATTGGTTACTATGGAAGAAACCTGCTAATTCTGAAGCCACATTGTATGTTTGGGTATCTCCTGATATTTTTACTTTTACAGTATCAGTTGTTACTGTAGAACTATCATTTGAGGTTACCGTAGTTGTATCCGCCGTAGCCGTATCTGTTGTCGTAATAATAATTTCGGAAATCTTACCTTTAATTAGTTCTCCTGCAGGTAATTCAGGCATGCTTTCTGTTAATTGTTCATTCCCTGGATCTAAAGGCTGTTCAGGTAATTTAGGTGATTCAGGTTCATCTGATTCAGAATCAGATGGTTCTGTAGGCTTTTCTGAATCGATTGGATTTTCCGGTATAATAATTGTATCCCCACTAGGTGTTGTGCCAATAATCGAGCCTGAGGGTGAAGATGTATTGTTCACAGTTTCAATATTCCCTCGCACCTCATTATAGTTCGTAATTACCGAAGCAATATCTATACCCATCGGTAAAATTAAATTACTAATTTTCATATTTGGATTTAATGTAATTTTAGCTGATGGATTTGTAATTTCTAAAGATGTAATCGTCCCAATAATATCAATAATTGCATTTGCAGCTTTAGATACTAATTTTGAAATGTTTGCAGTTCCTGTGATTTTGATTTCATTTGAAGATAGTAATGAAACTTCCTCAAATTTCCCATTAAGTTTTAATTCTTGAACATGATTTGCAACTGATAATTTACCTACTGAGCTTGTACCTGTTAAAGTGATTTCTGCAAGGTTACGTGCAATATTTACTGTTTTTAATTTACTATCTTCAATTTGATAAATCGGCGTGCTTTCTGAATTTGCAACTGGGGAAATGCTCGCCACTTTACCTGGTTCATCCTCAATATTAAAAGACCCTTCTATTTCGACACTTTTTAATTTAACTGATGATTGATTTAGACCCTCAGCAATCATGTCTTTTATAACTTTTATATTCTTTATTTCTACAAAATCGCCTAATATAGTAATTGACCCATTGAATACGGTAGATTGACCATCTAATACAGCTGACTTCTCAGCTGTTCCACTGGAAGTGATTTGTAAAGATTCAACAGTTGTAATCCGATTTCCCTTCACCGTTGCTTCCACAACAGCATTTGCTAAAACCGTATTATTGGCAATTGAAAATAAATTTCCTAACGAAGAGTCAATATCAAAATTACCTTCTGTTGTTTTTAAAGTCGTACCTTCAATAGAATTAATATGTAGGGTTATCGAATCATCAGTTGTAATTTTTGTAGTTGCATTTTCAGCCCGCACTACAAATGTTGCCATTTGCCCACGTTTTACTGCTTCTGTCGGTGCAAATGTGGTAGCTGTTGTACCTTGCGTAATTGTATGATCGACCAAAGTCTGAATATCAAATTTGTAGCCATTCTCATTCGATACATCTTTAAATTTATGTGATAGCTCCGTAGATTTTTCTAGGTTAAACGCATTCACTAAAATTTTCGCCATTTGCCCCCGTGTTAATGGAGCATTTGGTTTAAATGTATTATCCTCATACCCATTAATAATTCCGGCATTTGCTAACGCATTAATTGCACCATTATATCCAGAATTGACTGTAACATCTTTGAATTTTTGATCTGTTGAAGATGTATCTAAATTCAATACGTTCGCTAATATCTTTGCAGCTTGCCCTCGAGTTAAAGATGCATTTGGACGAAAAGTACCGTCCTCGTAACCGTTAATAATTCCACGTTCAATTAAAGATTGCACAGCTTCATAATGTGAGTTGGTAGGTGTAATATCTTTAAATGTTGTGTTTGCACTTACAACAGGTGCGATAACTGAAGCTGCAACCGCTGTGGCAGTAAAGATTTTTAGTGATTTTTTAGACATATTAACATTCCTCCATTTTCCATTTATATGAGTTAATATATCATTTATAGACTAAATGAAGTAGTTATATTTGAGTAATATATTTACATAATTAACCTATATATGTCGAAATAATGAAGGCGTTAAAGACTAAAGACAGATGTCCATTTAAAAAGGAAAACAATCGACTCACTTAAAACGATTGTTTTCCTTTAGCTATATTACTATTCATAATTTAGATGGGATACTTATAATATCAAATGAGATATTTCATTAAGCTATCTAATGCTTTTTCTGCCTCTTCCTTAGAACTCTTTACAACCCCAATGTAAAACTTACATTTTGGTTCTGTTCCTGAAGGTCGAATGGCAATCCAAGAATTATCCTCTAGTACAAACTTCAACACATTTTCCTTTGGCAAGTCAATTGGTTCTGTAGTGCCATCCTGTAATGTTGCAACCCCTGTTAAGTAATCCTCAACACGAACAACCGCTACCCCAGCAATTTCTTTAGGTGTGTTTAACCGGTAGTTATTCAAAATCGCCTTCATCTGCTCTTGTCCGTCTTTTCCTTCGAATGTTTTAGACACAAGGGCTTCCTGATAATAGCCAAACTGTTCATACAGCCCTTCCAAAGCATCAAGCAACGTTTTTCCTTGTGTTGAATAATACGCAGCCATTTCTGCAACTTTTAAAGCTACTTGAACTGCATCTTTATCACGAGCAAATGTCTCAATTAAATAACCATAACTTTCCTCATAGCCGAATAAATATGTATGAGCTTTTGTCATTTCAAACTCCGCAACTTTTTCTGCGATATACTTAAACCCAGTTAGTGTATTAACTGTTGTAACACCATAATGAGCAGCAATAGCTGTACCTAGCTCTGATGTAACAATCGTTTTTAACATTGCTCCATCAGCTGGAAGTGTATCGTTCTCTTGCTTTGTTTGCGAAATATAATTTAATAAAAGTGCACCAAGCTGATTGCCTGTAAGGAGCTCGTATGAATCACCTTTACGTACCGCTACCCCTAAACGATCAGCATCCGGATCAGTTGCCATTAATAGGTCTGCTCCTACTTGGTTACCAAGCTCGATTGCCATTGAAAAGGCAGCAGCTTCTTCTGGATTTGGATACGAAACAGTTGGAAAAGCTCCATCTTGTACAGCTTGCTCCTCAACAACGTGTACCTCATTAAATCCAAATTGCTTTAAACCTTCTACTACCGGAACAAGTCCCGCTCCATGTAAAGGTGTGTAGACAAGTTTCATATTATAATCAATAGCATTATTATTTTTTAAAGTTAATAAGTTATACATGAACTTTTCATCAAGGTCTTCCAAGATCCAATTAAACAATCCTTTTTGCTCAAGCTCTGTAACCTCTGCAACTCCAATAGTAAAAATATCTTCAATTTGATTCATATGCTCGATAATCGCAGTTGCCCCAGTCGGTACTAGCTGCGCACCATCCTCACCGTAAACTTTGAAACCATTATACTGTTTTGGATTGTGACTTGCCGTAATAACCACACCTGCAAAAGTATTTAGTTCACGGACTGTATAAGATAATTGTGGTGTTGGACGTGCCTCTTTATAAACATATGAAGTAATGTTATGTGCTCCTAATACACGAGCTGTCTCCACTGCAAATTCATAAGAAAAATGACGTGTGTCGTAAGCAATAGCAACACCTCGCTTTTTTGCTTCTTCTCCATTTGATGAAATATAGCGTGCCAAACCCTCTGCTACTCGACGGATTGTATAGATGTTCATACGGTTTGTACCTGCGCCGAGAACTCCTCTTACTCCACCTGTACCAAATGATACATACTGGTAGAAACAATCTTCAATTGCTTTTTCATCTTTCCCAATTGATGATAGTTCTTCCAATAAGTTCATAGGTAAATCTTGTTTTTTCCACGTTTCAAATAATTCAAAAGTCATAATTTTATTTATTCTCCTTTAAAAGCTCAAGCATTTTACTCTTATATGCTTCAACACCTGGTTGATCAAATGGATTTACTTCTAATAAACATGCACTCATCGCACACGCTTTCATAAAGAAGTAAATTAAATAGCCTAAATGGTACTCATCTAATTTTGGAAGCTCTAATTGAATTATGGGTACGCCACCTTCTGAATGAGCCAGAGCTGTCCCTTGTTTAGAAATTGTATTAATTTCATTGAAGGTACGATTCGATAAATAATTCAACCCATCTTCATTTCTACTATCAAATGGCACTTGCAGATCCCCTTCAATTTCATGAAAATGAAGTAGTGTTTCAAACATAATCGGACTGCCATCTTGAATAAATTGACCAATCGAATGTAAGTCCGTAGAAAAATTAACCGTTGAAGGATATAAGCCTTTCTTTTCCTTCCCTTCACTTTCACCAAATAGCTGTTTCCACCATTCATGGAATTTATTTAAGCCAGGTTCAAATGAAGCGAGCAATTCAATTGAATAGCCTTGCTCATATAACATATGGCGCATGACTGCATACTTATAGGCATCATTATTAGCTAAATCACTAGCAGAAAGTTCTTGAGCAGCTTGCTTTGCACCTGCAATTAATTCATGGATATTTACTCCTGCTACCGCAACAGGCAATAATCCTACAGGGGTTAATACAGAATAGCGACCTCCAACATTTGATGGAATAACAAACTGACGATAACCTGCTTGGTCAGCAATTTTCTTTAATATCCCATTTTCTGCATCGGTTGTAACAATAATACGTTCTGTTGCTTTTTCTCCGTAACGCTCTTCCATATAAAGACGCATGACTCGAAAAGCAAGTGCTGGTTCCATCGTACCACCAGATTTTGAAATAACGTTAACGTATACTTGCTTTTTGTCTAAATATGCCAAAAGTTCTTTAATATATGCTCCACTCATATTTAGACCCACATATACAACCTCAATCCCATGTTCTGCTAAACCAAAATAGGGTTTCAAAGCTTCTTGAATTGCACGTGCACCTAAAAAGGATCCTCCTACGCCAATTACTACAAGTATATCAGCACAGGCACGAATTTCAGTAGCAACCCGCTCAATAGAATTAAGTAAATCATCTTGAATTTGATTAGGGGTTTCTAACCAGCCTGTTAACTCAAATTGTGGTAAGGCAAGATGAATATCTTGTACTTGTTTTTTATATTTTAAAATATCACCATTTTCAAGAGAGCAATTTAGTAATGTTGTTTTTACAATTTCTTTAATCATTGTATAGTCTCCAATTCTGGTAAATTCAGATAGGTTTATTATGCCATATACAAAAGAGAAAAACCAACTCGGAACAAATACGAATTGGTTACTTTGAAAAATTATTTAAATGCCATTTATAGGCACTCTTTATTATAGTATATAAATCTTTCTGTGCTCTCCATCCAAATTCTTTATAAATCTTTTCAGAATTAGCAATAAGCTTAGCCGGATCGCCTTCTCTACGTCCCACATACTGAACATTTGCTGTTTTCCCACTTACCTTCTCACACATATCAATTACCTGTTTTACAGAATAGCCATTACCATTCCCTAAGTTATATATGGCATTTAATTGTTTTCCGGCTAATAATTGATTAAGAACTAAAATATGGGCTTTCGCAATATCCGTTACATGAATATAATCTCTAATACATGTACCATCAGGCGTATCGTAATCCGTACCAAAAACTGATATAGATTCACGTTGTCCTAATAAGTGCTGTAATACTATAGGAATTAAGTGAGTCTCGGGTGAATGACACTCTCCTATCATTGCACTTTCATCTGCTCCAGCCGCATTAAAATATCTTAGTATTACAAAGTTTAAGTCGTAACTCTTCGAAAAATCATGAAGCATTTGCTCCACCATTAATTTTGAATGACCATATGGATTAATTGGATAAGTTGGCGTCTGTTCATCAATTAACTCTACTTGTGGAATCCCGTATGTAGCCGCAGTTGATGAAAATATAAAATTATTTATATTGTTTTCTTTCATTATCTTTAATAAATTGAATGTAGCTACTACATTATTTTCATAGTATTTAAGGGGATCTTGCACGGATTCCCCTACTAAACTATATGCTGCAAAGTGCAATACTGCTTCGATTCGATAACTGTCAAACAGTTGTTGAATAACTTGAGAATCCCCTAAATCCCCTTGAACAAAAATCGCTTTATCATCGACTGCCCAACGATGACCCGTGCTCAAATTATCTAAAACTACCACATCGTAATCATCAACCAATTCTTTTACAAAATGACTGCCAATATATCCTGCGCCACCGACAACTAAAATCATAAAATATCACCATTCAATAACTTTGCTTTTTCTAAAATATATTTCTTTACACCGTCGCTTAAATCTTCACGCTCTAATGCAAAGTCTATAATTGTTTCAATAAACCCTAATTGTTCACCCACATCATAGCGTCGTCCTTCAAACTCATACGCAAAAACACGTTGAATATTATTTAGAGATTCAATCGCATCCGTCAATTGAATTTCTCCCCCGGCACCTTGTTTTTTCTCATCTAAATAAAGGAAAATTTCAGGTGTCAGAATATAACGACCAATGATTGCATAATTTGACGGTGCATCTTCCAAAGACGGCTTCTCTACAAATTGATTCACCTGCATTAATCGACTATCCGTATTAACAGGGTCAATAATCCCGTAACGATGAACATCTTCATCCGGTACTTTTTGTACTCCGATTACACTTGATAACGTCCGCTCAAATTGATGAATTAACTGCATTAAGCAAGGCTCGTCACTTTTTACAATATCATCTCCTAATAACACAGCAAATGGTTCATCACCAATAAACTTTCTAGCGCACCATATCGCATGTCCTAACCCAAGTGGTTCCTTTTGTCGAATATAGTGAATTTCAACATTCGAAGATTCTTGAACTTTTTCAAGCATTTCGAGTTTTCCTTTTTCGATTAATGTTGTTTCAAGCTCCAACGCATTATCAAAATGGTCCTCGATTGCCCGTTTACCTTTACCTGTAACAATAATGATATCTTCAATTCCAGCAGCAATTGCCTCTTCTACAATATATTGAATTGTTGGTTTATCAACTATTGGTAACATTTCTTTTGGCATCGCCTTAGTAGCAGGCAAAAATCGAGTACCTAGCCCAGCAGCAGGGATTATTGCTTTTCTTATATTTTTCATAAACCCTCCACAATACCTTATACAGAAATGAGTAAAATCCTTAGTATATTATTTACCTACTGATAATTTACAATGTTCTTCTACTTCTTCCCAAGTCATAAAAATTCGAACAATATCTTCTTCAATCAGTTGAGAACCCGTTTGAACCTCAATGAACTCCATATCGGTAATTGCCTTAATACCGTGTTTAGACTCTACCGGAATGATTAATACATCACCTGGCTTAACATGTCTAATTTTATCATCTAGAGCAAAATGCCCTTCACCTTTAATAATTGTCCAAACTTCGCTACGAGCAAAATGCTTCTGATAGCTTAAGTTACTTCCTGCATTAACACCGATTCGCTTTGTTAATACTTCGTTTCCATCATCAAATTTGGTATGGTCTAATACTTTATACCAACCCCAACGACGTTCTTCGTACATAGGACGTTGCTCAAAACCATTTAATATTTCTTTAATCTTTGGACTTGATAACTTATCTGAAACTAAAATTCCATCAGGGCTAGCTGAAATAATTGCATCCTTAATACCGATAACAGTAATAGGAATATCTAATTCATTTACTAAATGGGTATTTTTAGATTCTTCACAAACAATTCCCTTACCGATAATCTGACTTCCCATTTCTTCAGTAAGAGTATTCCATGTACCAAGATCTTTCCATGTACCATTGTAAGGTAAAGCAATTATATTTTTAGTTTTTTCAACAACAGCATAGTCAAAGCTAATTTTTTCTAATTCTTTATATTGTTCTAATAAACGATAGTAATCTACTGGTAAATCTTTTTGTTGTAATAAAGAAATAATATAGTCTAATTTAAAGGCAAAAACGCCACAATTCCATAAAGCATTGTCCTTTAATAATAGTTCTGCTTCAATTTCTGACGGCTTTTCTTTAAAGTTCTTTACTTGGAAATATTGTTGTGATGTGTCAGAGTTCGGCACAATATATCCATATTTACTAGATGGGTAAGTTGGTACCGCACCAATTAATGCTAAGTCAGCATTCGATTCATTTAAAGCTAGCTCTAATTCTTTAATTTTTTCAAAGAAGCCTGTTTCAACATATGGATCGACAGGAAGAACAGCCACGACTTCTTCTAAATTAGTTCCTTTTACTGAATACAAATAAGTGGCAGCTAATGCAATTGCCGGAAATGTATCTCTTCTTTCAGGTTCAATAATTAAAGGAACTTGATTACCTAGTTGGTTTTGGATCATATCTACCTGTGACTTACTAGTTGCAATAACAGTAGATTCACTTAAATTTGTTTGTTCTAATTGTTCCCAAACGCGTTGAACCATTGATTGTAATTCCTCATTAGTATTGTTAGGCAATACTTTTAAAAATTGTTTTGATCGTGAATCGTTCGATAACGGCCATAATCTTTTACCTGATCCACCTGATAATAATATTAATTCCATTTATTTTAACCTCTTTCGTGATATATTGTTTTCAGTATGCATTTTTATTTATAAAGCCATTTACAACAGTTTTGAATATTATTACGATATCAAATGAAAGTGTCCAATTTTCAATATAATAAATATCATGCTTTATTCTGTCAGATATAGAAGTATCTCCTCTTAACCCGCATACTTGGGCCCAGCCTGTAATTCCAGGTCTAATTTGATGTTTGACCATATATTTAGGTATATCCTCTTTAAATTGATCTACGAAAAATGGCCTTTCTGGACGTGGACCAACTACACTCATGTCTCCTTTTAAAACATTAAAAAATTGAGGTAATTCATCTAAGCTTGTTTTCCTAATAAAGCTACCGAACCTTGTTTTTCTAGGGTCATTTTCTGTCGTCCATTGTGTATTTGAAATAGATTCAGGCATATGTTTCATTGATCTAAATTTATACATGTAGAACTTTCTTCTATTCAGTCCAACTCTCTCTTGTTTAAAAAGAATTGGTCCTGGAGAAGTTAGTTTCACTCCTAGCGCTATAATTATTAATAGAGGCGATACCAGTACAATTGCTATTATTGAGAATAAAATATCAAATGACCTTTTCAATCCTCTATTCACATAATCATCTAATGGTACATCGCGTACATTTATAATAGGAAAGTCTCCAAACTTTTCAAAGTTAGGATTTGCCGGAAGTACATCATAAAAATCCGGTATAATAGATACTCTAACTCCCGCCTTTTCGCAAATTCTTATTATATCTCCATATTTACTATAAACTGTTAATGGCAAAGCAACCACTACTTCATCTACTAATTTCTTATTTAGTACGTCCTCTAGATCTTTAATTTTACCAAGAATAGGTCTATATTCACTTTCGTTATTGGAAATTGACTTTTTATAGTCATCTAAAAATCCTAAGATTTCAAATCCATACTCTGGATTTTTTTTAACTGTATGATAAAAATCTTTTCCCAAAGCACCTGCACCTAGCACAATTATGAACTGTTTATTAAATCCTTTACTTCTTAACTTCCAAAGACCTTTTTTTATTATAAATCGATAAGAAACTTGGGAAATTATATTGAAAAGAAAGTAAAGGAATAAAAATACCCTTGAAACATCTACTGTTCTGAAAAGAAATAGTAAGCTTAAAATCATAAACATACTAATAAAATTCACCTGAATAATTTTAAAAATCTCACTGAAAAAACTTTTCTTTCTTTTGGGTGTGTATAATGAGACCATTAATCCAGTAGTAATATAAATTATCGAAAATGCAATATTCCATATAAAGTAATCTTCAAATGAAACTTCTGCAGTAATAACTCCATCTAATAAATAAAACCGCAAAACCCATGCAATAAAAAAGATAGCTTGGATTACTAAAAAATCTGAAACTATATATAATTTAGTCAATAGAGACTCTCTGCCTCTTATCATGTGTAAACCTCCATTAAACTTTAAAACTTTAAAGAACTTATATAACCAATAAATCTATTATAGACTAAATATATAGTATGTAAATTGGATTATCTACATTAATCTACCATTTTACAGCATAGTTCGATTATTCTCCATACTTGATTCTATAAAATCCAAGATTTTCTGTCTGAAATTTTTCTGGCTAAAATTCTCTGCATGCCGTCTAATTTCTTGAGGACTAAATTTTATCCTTTCAAATTTTTGAATCGCTTCACATAATGCATCTACTGTTTGTTCATTAAATAATACCCCTGTTTTCTCAGGTATTACTGTATCTAATGCTCCACCTTTACCATAAGCGATTACTGGTTTACCACATGCCTGTGCCTCAACTGGTGCAATACCGAAATCTTCAAATCCAGGAAATAAAAATGCTTTACTTTTTTGCATATAAACTTTAATTTGCTCATCTGTTTGGTAACCTAATAAAGTAATCGTCGGACCAGAAATCTGTTTTAATTTTTCAAGTTCTTCACCATAACCAATAACAATTAAATTTTTATTTAATTTATTACATGCCTCAATAGCTAAATCAACTCTTTTATAAGGGACCAAACGACTAACAATAAAATAATAATCATCTGAATCATCCGTTACAGTTTCCGGCTGATAATATTCAACATCAACAGGTGGATGAATAACTGTAGAAGATTTATTGTAAATTTTTTTAATTCTTTCTCTTACATTTGTAGAGTTAGCTATATAATAATCGACTCGATTAGAAGAAAGCTGATCGTAAGTTCTTAAATAATGCATTAGTATCGGGATTAACATTCTTTGTACTCTACCTGCCGAAGCCAAATATTCATGATAAAAATCCCATGTATAACGTGGAGGTGTATTACAATAACATATATGTATACTTGAAGAATTTCTTAAAACTCCTTTAGCCCCTATAGAAGTTGTACTACTTAAAATTAAATCGTATTCACTTAAATCTAAGGATTCAAATGCTATTGGGAATAATGGTAAATATCGATTATACTTCTTTTTGCTGAATGGCAACTTCTGAATGAATGTTGTTCGAATATCCATTTTCTTAAATATAGGATCTATTTTCTCATAATTGACTACAGATGTATAAATAGGGGCGTTGGGAAATATTTTATGGAGTTCTATAATCACCTTTTCCGCGCCACCCATCGCTGTTAACCAATCATGAATAATTGCTACTTTCAAAGTTTCATTACCTCCAATATTTCCTCATATATCGAACGTGTACAATTCTCCCAAGAGTATCTGTCCACTCTTTCTAACCCCTTGATTTTCATTTCATTTCGTAATTTTTCATTGACTAATACCTGTTCTATTTTTTCTGCTATATCCTCTGGACGATGAGGATTACAATATACAGCAGCGTCTCCCAACACTTCAGGTAGTGAAGCCTTATTAGAGGCAATAACAGGACAGCCATTCAGCATTGCTTCTAGAGGAGGTAAGCCAAATCCTTCATAAAAAGAAGGATATACGAAACCACTAGCTTTTTGATAAAGTGCACTTAACTCCTCATCACTCACATAACCTACTAATTTTATTCTCGACGATACTTGTAAATCTACATCGCCATAAATCGGATTATCTTTAGGCCCTACTATAACAATTTCAATATTAGAGTGATTTAAATACTTTAAGGCATCAATGATACCACTAAAATTTTTATTAGGATTCATATTGCTCACTGCGAGTATGTATGGTTTTTCTCCTAAATTATGCTTTTTCAAAACATGATTATCTGGTTCAATTTGCTTCAAATGTTCTGTCCCTAAATAAATTACCTTTATTTTATTTTCCTTAAAAGTGAAATATTTTAAAATTTCACTTTTCGAGAATTCAGAGTCAGTTATTATTTTTTTGGTACGATAAGGTAAGAGTTTGTACAAAAAGCGATACCAAAATTTAAACGGTAAAGAGTAATTTTGTTTATTTGCAGAAATCGAAGCATCATGAATTGTTAATAATTGATTTTTAAAAAAAATCGGAGCAGTATTACACAAATTAAGCAGCATTCCTTTTGATGCAAAAAAAGGGAGCTCTAGTTGCTCCCATAAATGCCCCTCTAAGTTTCCTACATGTTGAATCTTGATATTATCTAAAACTAGTCTATTCTCCGTGTTTTTAGGTACTAAAATAATGAATTTAAATGCATCATTATTTATGATACCTTTCGAAAGCAATTGATCGAGACTTTTAACAATCTCAATTGCATATCTTTGAACTCCTGTCACCGTTTGCGTCAAAAAGCGACCGTTAATATAAATGATTTTCATGTCACTCACCCTTTAAAGCTTTTTCATAAACGGCTAAAGTTTCATTTGCTACTTTCTCCCAAGAAAATTTACTTGCTTGTTGTTTACCTTTTGCAATCAATTCTTCATATAAATCTTTATTAGTCAGTACTCGATAAATATTTTCTGCCCACTCATCAATATCATGTGGGTCTAGTAAAATACCGGCATCTCCGACTACTTCAGGAATACTAGATGTATTTGACGCAATTACAGGTACTTCACATTGCATTGCCTCTAGTAAAGGAATACCAAACCCTTCATACAATGAGGGAAATGTAAATACGCTAGCCCCCGAGTAAATGGCAGGTAAATCCTCATCTGCTAAATATCCCATAAATATAATATCATTATCAAGCTGTAATTGCTGTACCTTTTCAAAAATAGGGTTGAATTTCCAACCTTTAGCTCCTACAATGACTAGCTTTTCTTTGATAGAATATTTTTTTTTAAGCAGGTAATATACATCGATTAATGTAACAAGATTCTTTTTAGGCTCTAGAGTACCTATATATAATAGGTACTCTTTTGGCAGACTATACTTTTCGCATACGTTTTGAACTTGATTTAAAGTTTGCTTTTGGAATCGTTTGTCAGCTGCTAAATAAACCACATTAATTTTTTCCTCAGAGATATTAAAAAACTCTAAAATGTCCCTCTTAGTATGCTGTGAATCTGCAATAATTTGATTAGCTTTATTCACAGAATATGGTACCCATCGCATCATATATTCGTATATATTCGCATCAACTACTTCTGGAAATTTCATAAATGCTAAGTCATGAATTGTTACCACTTGATTGGCATACTTTGTAGGTAGTGTGATGAAGTTTGTCGCGTGAAAAACGGAATTATGTTTATATGCCTTTTCAACAGATGAATCAATTGGAAAATTATACAAGACATTAGGTGACATTAAACGTCTAATAATCTTGTACGGGTATTTTTTATTACTTAAATTTGTAGTTCCATCTACAATTTGAATATTTTTAAGTCTTTTAAAATTAAAAGGTTGATTCGTAACTAATTCAATACTAATATTAGTTTTTGAAAATGATTTTATTAAGTTATTAGTGTAATGTCCTATACCTGTTTTTTGCCCTAGTAGTGGCTGTGCATCAATATATAATTTCATCCTGGCTCCTAAACTAATCAATTATTATTGAGGAAATATAAAAACTTAATTCTCTTAAATCCGAACTAGCACTATCTACTACACTAGGAATTTGACTTCCTGAAGAAACTATTTTTAAAATATTCCCACCTTGCTTTAAATCGATATCTAATTTGATATTTTGCAAATCTGTAGTTATATTTCCTTCATAAATTAAATCCCCATTGAAATAAATTGTTGCCCTGTTACTCACTTTATAACTTAACATTTCCATATCTAGAGTTGACTTTTCTTCAATATTAGAATTCATTTTTATTTGAGAACTTTTTTCAGTCCATCTAAAGACATTTCCACTTCCATCATTTTCAATTCCATGCCAACCATTTAGAAATTCAAAACTACCATCTTGAAAATTCACAATATCTTTATAGTTAGAAATTTCTAGAGCCGACAAATTGAAGCTTAGGTCACGTCTATCATTACTATTTCTATCAACCTCACTAGGTTTGAATGAATTTTTCGCAACAATTCTCAGCTCATTTAACCCGTCTTTTAAGTTTACTTTAATTGAGATATTTTTCAATTCAGGCACAATTTCACCATCGTAGATAACACCATCATTTAAATATATTTTAATATCATTTTTCTTATAAAAGCTTGAAACATTAAAAGTAACTGTCGATTCCTTTACATCATCTTCATTTACAAACCTTATTACGGCTTCCTTATCAAACCATCTAAACGGAGTACCTTCATTAAATTCTAGAGGATGGGAACCCTTTAAGAAAGCAGCAGAGATAGAATTATTGAAAATATCTTGATTCCCAACAAACTTTTTAATATTTCCCAATTCGTTCTCTAATGATATATTAATATCACCATTAATATATTCTAGCTCACCTTCAAAATTTAGGTTTAGAGTTTTTCTAGCACCTTGTTGATTAATTAGTGAGATTGGTAGATCTTCATAGTAATTTTTTTCAGCACCTAGTGCACGCTCTGCAAAAACTTCTGGATCTGGATTATATAACATTGGTACATTTGATAAAATTAAGTTAGTAAACGAATTATATTTTAACCAATTAGCTAGATCGTACTCTAATACACATACAGTAGTAATTATACCTGTTGTTAGAACATAGGCTGCTAGCAATTTTGAAAAGACTTTATTATTTCTAGTTTGAATAAAATGAATTGTTCCTACAAGTACTATAGGTATCAACCAAACACTATATCGATTTATATACATCATACCGCTGTTCCAATTTAACTGTGTAGAGCATATCACCGCAATTATAAATAACAGTATTACAGTTAAAATAACTTTAATATCTCGTTTAAATATAAGATAGATAACTATAAAGAAAAACAGTGGAATATATATGAACATTCCAAAGTTAGGATCTATAAATAAACTAAATATTTTATTTAAACTAATATATTCAGACGAGGAATATCCTGCCTCTGCTATTAAATTTAATACTCTATATTGACTCCAGTAAAAAATAGAAGGAATAAAAACAATTGTTGAAATCATTACTAAACTTAACCATTCTTTATCCAATATATTTTTCTTTCTATACAATTCTAGAAAAAGCATACCTAAAGCTACAAATGCAATTGCTGGATTTTGTAATGAGGCTAATGTTGTATATAAAATCGCCGACTTCTTTTTATTGTCTTCAAAATCTAATAGACCAATAGTTAAGAAAACATAGCTAAAAACTTCAGGATGACTCCATGGAATATAAAGTATAATTGGTGAAAATAAACTAACTACGATAAGCCATGTTTTACCTTTTTCATTCAAATATGAATTTTTCCAAATTTTATAGAATAGAAATATAAATAAAAGCCCATTAACTACCTGAAAAACTTTTAAGGGATTCATACCAATTAAATTCAATAAAAAATATGGTATGACACTTATTAAAGAATAAAACCAGAAATGATATGAATAATAGTCTTCATTTAAATCTTCAAAATATCCAGCATATAAAAAATCTTCACTGAAGAAAATCCCATTTTTCTCCTCAAGTTTTGTTCTTTCAATAATATCCTCTTCTGTTAAATTAGGCGTTAAATGATTACTAAAAGATATAGTCATCCCTAAATATTCTCTACCATCTCCATAGATAGTTGGTTTACCTAACAAAACTAAAAAAAGTACTACTATTGTCAAAAAAATGAAAATACACTTATTCCATTTCTTAAGATTCATATAAATTTTCTCCCCAAGGTTCTTTAATCTTATTTCTTTAGTGCAAAAAACTTAATCATTAAAAAAGTTATAGGAACTCCTAATATAGCACTAATAGAATATACTAATAGTTTATTCAATCCGAAAATATTCAACAAAATCGCTACTAATATTAATTGAATCAAAAAGTTTGGGATATAGGATACGCAGAACTTCCAATAGTTGATTAATCTTATTTCTTTTTTAAATACGATAATCGTATTTAAAAAATATGAAATAGATAGACTAATAATATATCCCAATATAAATGCAACTGTACCAGTCATAAATAAGGAGAAAAAGTATGCAAATATAATTCCATTCAAAGTATTAATCACACCTATTATTAAAAAGAGCTTAAACTCTTTATTAAAAAAGATACTTATTAAGGAAGTTTTATTTATGGTTCTCCAAGGAACTATAACATCATTTTTAACAAGATAACTTTTTCTAGCTAAGTTAGCTAATGGTGTATCTGCCAATGAATCTGAATAAAACTCGTTAATAGTCACTTCTCCAAAAAAGGCGTTAAATCTATGTACTTTTTCTATTCCGTAGCAATTTTCACTTAGACATTCACCGTTTCTAATATCTACATTTGAGGCTATTAAATATTTTATGCCTAGAATATTACATATAGGTGATAATAAAAATTCTGGTGATGCCGAAATGATTACATCATCTTCTTTCTTTTGATTTAAATACCATTGTTTTATCTTTTTTTTATTAAACATCCAAAACTCAGTCACTTCATTTTCAGGATGCTTAATGTATTTTAAAAAACCATAAAACTTTTGTTTGAATTTTAATTTTGATATAATTCTACATTTGTATAATATAAAGGAAAATACTTGTATAGGAATATAAAACACTAGACTAGGATATTTTCTCAAACAAAACTTGTAAAAATTTAAAGTACTGTCCCCTGAATAGATAGTATCATCAAAATCATATACATTCATCCTTTTCTCCCAACTTGCTAATACCGGAAATTTAATATTATTTTCGAAGATAATAGCACTACAATATTTAATATAATTTTGAATTAAATCTGCTTTATATGTAAATAATCCCTATAGAAAAAATCAAAAACATAATAACCAACCCCAATAAAAACTTATCTCTAATGACAACTTCTACAGGATCACCATCTGAATCCTTTTCAATATTTAAACTATATTTCATACAAATTAAAATAATTAGCGGAACCGTCCATACTAATAAATCATTAGACATTCGTTCAATTGTAATTGGGTCTACTGTCCATAATGAATAAAAGACTATTGTCAAAGCTAAACACATATACATATTCTTATCTAAAAAGTTATGATTATAATATTTTAATACTTTTCTCGATACATTTTTTTGTTTCAATAGTTCATTTCTTCGCTTACCTAAACCTAGATAAAATGACATCGAAATAACAGTTAAATACAACCAATTCGATATTTCAATTTCTGTAATTCCTGAACCATATAATACTCTTAAAACAAATCCAGAAACCAAAATTGCCACATCAATTATCGGATAATTTTTCAAACCATTGCTATATGCCAAATTTAACAATAAATACAATATTATTGAAAGCCAAGCTATTATATTATTCCCAGATATATACATATTAATGATAAAAGAAATAATTACTAAACCCACAGCTAATACAGTTGCTGATTTAACAGAAACTAAATTAGCTGCTAGTGGCCTTTTACATTTTGTTGGGTGCAGGCGATCCAGTTCTGCATCTTGTAAATCATTTACTATGTATACGGTAGATGCAATAAAGCTAAATGCTATGAATCCCAACATAGTATTAAAAAACAGCTCTCCATTTAATAAATTTCCACTAAATATTAATGGGGCAAATATTAAACCATTTTTCATATAATGATGAACTCGCATTAATTTTAAATAATGTTTCATTAAATATAGTTCCTTCCATTCGGCACTTGATAATCTATTGAGTTTCCGTAGATGGAATATCCCCGGTTGCAAATTAATAGTATATTAGATTTTTTATGATACTTTTCCCCAGATTCAGTAGCACTTGCTCATGTGTAAAATAACTACGTGGTCTCCCTGCCAACACTGAAGATGCTTTCCTCTTACTTACTATTTCAACTTCCAAAATACCCCTTATTAAGGGGTTATCAATACTAACACTCAGTCCTAAATACAAAATTCAATACCACTTATCGTTATTACGCTATTTAAGGTATTAATATACTCCATATCACCTATATTGAAAAGTAAACTATAAGCCAATACCCATCTTACTACCTAGCTAAACAAAATAAAAAGAAAAACTAAACTATCTATTTAATCTTTTATTTAAAATAAACGATTTATTAAAAGTATAATTTTCCAATTACTCTTGCATCAATACATTAATAGTCTTTGCCAACCTATCAATTGTGGTATGGCTTTCAATTAAATCTAAATTATAAAGCTGAACACCTAAATTACTAGCAACTTTTATTTCAAGCGATTCTTTATTGCTATTAAGGAACTCATAAAAGTTTTTTGCTATTACATGTGAGTCTAAATATTTTTCAGCATAGATTTTAGCTTGTTGTCCAAGACTCTCTTTATAATTAGAGTCATCTAGTAATTTAGACAAACACTTCTTTAAATTTTCAACTTCATAATTGTCCACTTCAATTTTTATAACGCTTGCATCATCTATTTCAGAGAACCAGCCTATATTAGAAACAATAGTTGGTTTACCTAAGCATAGCGCTCTAATCATTGTTGCAGACGTTTCCCCCATATATGGATAACGCAAATTAACCACAATATCCGAGCAAGCAATTAAATCATCAAATTCAATTAGATCCGTAAAACCTGTTTTAATTACGATTTCTTCTAAGCCGTATTTTTTAATTAGAGAATCAATATAGTCTCCTTCTCCTACTAACAAGTACTTAAATCTCTTATCTTTGGAGCTCGCTAAAGCCTCTAATACCTTATCAATTCGCTTTGTTGGAGACACATAGCCAAATGAGGAGATTAAAACCTCATCTTCTTTAATACCGTATTTTTTTCGATAGACTTTTTTTAATTCTTTATAATAATCTCTACTTGCTATATCTGGTCCTATTTGATTAATTTTAATACAGTTTGCTGCAGGATTAATTTCAAGAACTTTATTTCTTGCGTAATCAGAATGTACAATGATTGCTTTTGCACTATTAATTAACCGTTTATTTAGTGGAATTTCATGAGGTTTGTCAAACTGTAATGGATTGATAGAGCTACTTAAAATTTTCATAGCCCTCTTTTCTCCATTAATTTCATCATTATAAACCATTTCATTTAAAAATAGTTTTTCACTATTTAAGGTTTCCAAATAATAACCTGTTATTAAAAAATAAAGGACAAAATCATGTAATATTATAACTCCGTTATACTTTAAAAATACATCATACATATTTGAATGATAATGTGGGTTGTTACCTATATTATATACAATATGATCATATTCTTTTAATTTTTCTAAAAGTGAAGGATCTTTTATATAGTCAAAAATTTTAAAGTTCTCGTTAATAAATTTATTTTCTGGAGTAAAATCATCTACAAAAATGTCAATTTCAAAATGATTTTGTAAGTATTTTAATAATTGCTCTGAGTAATCTGAGATACCACTTTTCAATGGATTTAAAGGACTAAAATAAGCTATCTTCATTCAGTTAACCTCTCAACTACATAATCCCAATTTATATTCAATTCCTCTAATAACGT
Source organism: Solibacillus sp. FSL K6-4121 (assembly GCF_038002585.1). Taxonomy (NCBI): domain Bacteria; kingdom Bacillati; phylum Bacillota; class Bacilli; order Caryophanales; family Caryophanaceae; genus Solibacillus; species Solibacillus sp. FSL K6-4121. The sequence continues at coordinate 1,437,334 of NZ_JBBOCS010000001.1, read as the reverse complement.
TCTTCCGTCTGCTCCGAAAATTTTAGCCTTACCTTTATTTTCATATAGATAATCCAATCTATCAGCTAATTGTTTTGCTTCCGGATCAACGACATATCCATTAATACCATCCTTTACAAACTCTAATGGACCACCCGAATCTGATAAAGTAATTACTGGCTTTTTCGCAAAAAATCCTTCTAGGGTTACATATCCATAATCTTCTTCATATGGACCATTAAATACTGCTAATGCATTTGCATATAAGTCTATTTTTTCTTTTTCAGAAACCATACCTACAAATTTCACTCTATCCCCTAAATTATGTTCATGAATTATTAGTTTTAGTTGCTTAATATAATTTTCATCACCTGATCCAGCTAATATTAATTTCACTGGGTTTTTAGTGTATGCCATTGCTTCGATTAATAAGTGTTGACGTTTTATATGGGTAATCCTACCGGGATAGAATATATAGTCATCAAAGCCATTACAATATAATAGCTCATAATTTTGTGGTGGATGGTATAATGGTGTTGAAGGCAAGTTGTTATACTGTTCTAAGCGGTTGCTAACAGTTTTAGATATAGTATATCTTTTTTTATACTCCCCCAAAAACCTGTTATCAGAATTAATAATAGAGTTCCTAACTTCTTCACCCTCTTCAAACATATGTAAATCTCCAAATTCTGTTCCCCATAACTCGTATGCTTGACGATGCTGATGCATCATCCATAAAACCTTATTATCATGCTGACAGTAATACATAGGAAACTTCAAAGCAATTACCAAGTCAATTTTCTCTCCATTTATTTCAGATAAATCTACTAATCTTGAGCTAATCATCGTATCTATTAGAGCAGACGGAGGATACCACTTAAAAGGAATTGTAACTATATCGACTTCATGCTTTTTCTTTTCTAATTGATGTTTTAAATTCAGTGCAAGGACCTCTGCGCCACCTTGTATAAATGGAACCTGTACCGAAGTTAATGCAATTTTCATTTTAAGCCTCCTCTAACACTTGTTTTTTTATATAATTTATAAAGCCATCCTTAATTTTTTCTACAGCAAATCTTGATATGTAATTAGTATTACCATTCTCTATTAAAAAGTTGTTAATCTCTTTATTGTTTGCTATCTCATTAATTGCAGCTGCAAAAATTTCTGTATTAAAAATTTTATAAGTTAGTTGATTAGGTCCTAAAGTCTCAGCTACAGCCGAAGTATCTAAAGCCACTACGGGGATTTTGAAATTTTGAGCCTCTATTAACGGTACACAAAAACCTTCATGTTCACTTAAACATAAGAACACATCGCATGCTAAAAATAGAGTTTTTAAATCCTCTATATTGATTTTATTTGTAAACTTAATGATATCCTTTACATTATAATTTTCGATTAACTCGTGAATCTCATCATTATACTTCTTCAATCCATCATCAAACCCGCCAGATATCCAAAATACAGCCTTTTCTCCATATAGCTGTTTGAAGGATTTTGCTACCTCTATCATGTTTTTATGACCTTTATTGGGAGCAACACGACCAACAAAAAACACATTAATTTTCCCATTATTTCTTATAATGTTATAAAAAGTATTATTAATACTTACCTTCTCTAATTCGTGTACCTGATGAAATGGAGGAATTACAAAAGTTTTATTAGGATTTACTCCTAAATCTAAAATTTCATTGTTATTGTAAACAGAATCACTTAACCAAATTACATTTTCCTTAGCATTCATTGCTAACTGTTGAGTTTGAAATCTGCCTTCTGTAGTTTTCATAAAAGCAAAGGGATCATACGGTTCAAAAAATTCTGGAGGCGTAATATTATGATATCTAATAATTACCTTACCTTTACAATCTTTAATTATTTGATTTCCGAACTCCCACTCTACACTATGATGATAAATCATCGTTACATCCTGATTCTTTAACAATTTATTAACTTCTGCATTTGTTAATACATCTATATCTCTTTGTGCAAAATAATTCTCACAATAAATCTTCACCTCATGCCCTTCTTCCTCTAAGGCATAATACATTCCAAATATATCATTACTAACAGCATCTCCGTTTGTTAGTGTCTGATGTGCAATAATAAATTTCAAAACCTCACCGCATTTCTAAAAAAATAAATAATTTTTATTTTTTGAATTTACTTTTTAAGTATGTTTTATCGATAAATATAGAGTTAATACCTGTATAAGCATATTCGTCATAGCCATTACTATCTAGGAAATCTTTAATTTCCACATTTTTGGTCATATAATTTAGATTTGTATCATATTCAATCATTTCAACTATAATTAACAATGGTCTATAATTAACAAAATCAATTGTCTCTAATATTTCAAAGTCCATACCTTCTATATCTACAGATAAAATTGTCGGTGCTTTATCTAAATATTTTTCAACAATTTCATTGTACGTTGTTGTTTTGACTGAAATCGTTTTTTCAATTTTAATATCTGGATTAATTTCGCACGTTTGCTGAGCTTGATTAAAATCTGTTGTGCTTAAGCCATCACCGCTTAAAATATAAAAATCAATTGTTTTTTCAGATTCTTTGGCGATAGCTTTATTTAATATAATATCTTCATTTCGATAAAACTTCAGCTCAGGAATTAACTGTGGATTAGCCTCTACTAGAATGCCTCTTGCTCCGAATTCATAAAGTGCATTTGTATTACTAAATTCCTTTGCATGATTAGCCCCTAAATCTAAATATCTTACGGCTTCGAAAGGAATGTTTAGTACTTTTAATATATACATTAAAATACTATCTTCTCCCGATTGACTATAAGTTTTCTTATTAAAGAAGTGCTGCTCTTTTTTATTCAAAGGATTAAATTCGTTATATATTACATTAAATTCTTCCTGCATTTTTTGCTGAATTTTAATTAATTCTTGATAGTCAAATCCTACTTTTTCTTTAAGGGCATTTAATTGTTGTGATTCAGTTTCTATCGTTTCTTTCATTACTTGTAAATCTTGTAAAAAACTATTCCTAGTCTCTTCCTTAAAAGCAAGTAATTCAGAATTTGATGTTTTCAAGTTTTGTATTTCTAACTTCAAATAATTAATTTCATTTTGTAGCCCTTTATCATCTTTTTTAATAGAATTTAATTCTGATCCTAGTTCATTTTTGTAATGACTTAAATTATTTACTGTACCTAATAACGCATTTAAAGACTTTGTTGCCGCAATATTATACTGTCTTTGTTTTTCAAATACAGGCTCAATATACCAAGAAATGCACTTTCTGATTATTTTTTTTAATAACACTATAAATCTTCCACTAGTCTTTCTGTGACTAGTGATTTTGAAGTTGGGATTAATATCCCAACTTCGATTCACTGTAGAGTTTTGTAATGCTAATTCTTGTAAAAACTCTTCGTTATTTGAACTATTTTCCCTTACTACGCTTTGAGTTCTATCTAATTTTTTTGCCTGGTTCATCGAAGCAATTATTGTGTTTTTAATTTTTAATATATTTAAATCATTCTTTTCCATACATACCTCCGAAATTAAACTTCCCAACTATACTCTATTGAATGGACACCCACAGCCCTATCATTAGAAACAACTTTAAATTCCATATAATATTTAATGAAATCGAGTGCTCTATGATTTTTATCAACTACAGCTACATTTAATAGATAGTTACCTGTAAGTAGTTTACATTCCTTGATTTTAAATTTTATTGTCCCTTCTTTAGCTATATCTGTGATTTTCAATTCCCCGATTTGCGTATTGTTACCATAAATGGGATATTTTTCATTTGTATAAAAGCCCATCCCAAAAATATATTCTTCCTGAGCCTTATGAATTTTATAATCAATCTCTATTGTCATTGACCTACCTGCTAAAACTGTATCTACTGTCTGACCTCTATCATTCAGTATTCTTGCTTGAATAATTTCAACTTCTTTGTTACCCCATCGTATATCTTCTGAAAAATTATCTTTATCTTCAGATAGCTGTTCCAGAGGATTAGTTTCTTTCTTCTCTACTTTAGCTTCATTACTTTGTTCAAATTCTTGCTGCTTACGCTCAACAAATTTCTCATTCATATGTTGTGTATATTTATTGATTACATAGTCAGTCTCACCCTGCTCAATAATTTGTCCCTTATCCATCCAAATTACTCTATCACAAATTTTTTCTAAAGTCCCTAAATCATGAGCTACTATTACAATAGTTGCTCCGTTGTTTTTAAAGCCTTCTATTTTGTCATAGCACTTTTTTTGGAAATTGGTATCTCCAACTGATAAAATCTCATCTATTAATAATATTTCAGGATTTACATTTATCGCTACCGAAAATGCTAGTCGCATATACATACCAGATGAATAGGTTCTAACTGGATTTTCAATGAAGTGTTCTAGTTCCGAAAACCGAATTATTTCATCAATTTTTTCATCAATTTCTTTATTAGATAGTCCAAAAATCGAACCGTTCATATAAATATTTTCCCTACCGGAAAAATCTGGATGGAAGCCTGCACCCAATTCAATAAGACTAGATATCCTACCATTTACTTCTATTTCCCCTTGGTCAGGATATAATATTTGTGAAATTAATTTTAATAAAGTACTTTTACCGCAGCCATTATGCCCGATTAACCCAACTGTTTCACCTTTTTCTATATCTAGGCTTACTCCATTCACAGCATGAAATGCATCGAAATCATTACTCCTCAATTTAAGTAATTTTTCTTTCATTGAAAGGGGTTTATCATTGTATATTTTAAAGGTTTTTTTTACATCTTTAATTGAAATAGCTATATTTCCCATACTACAAATCCTCCGCAAAGGTTTTTTCATTATGTTTGAAGACAATAAAACCAATTATTAACGCTATAATTGCAACTACTCCAGAATACATTAACGCTTGAAAATCTGGAGCCTGTCCAAATAAGAAGATATCTCTAAACCCTTCGATAATGGCAACCATCGGATTTAATGCGATATATTGTTGCATCTCTTCAGGAAATATTGATAATGGGAAAACAATTGGAGTTAAATAAAACCAACAAAAAATTATAATTCCTATAATATGAGCAACATCTCTAAACTTTACATGAAGTGCTGAAAACACTAGCGCTAATCCAAACGCAAATAAAAACTCAATAAATAAAATTAGCGGGAACCAAAGTAAGTTCAACGTTAATTCTACTCCTGTGAATAGTAATGCTGGAATTACAATTACTAAACTATAAATATAGTTCATTAAATTGGTACAAACTGTGCTTAATGGTAATATTATTCTCGGGAAATAAATCTTTGTTACCAGATTTGCACTATTTAAGACACTAGTTGTCGCGTTTTGAACAGAACTCGTAAAGAATATCCACGGAAGCAGCGCTACAAAAAGAAACATAGGATAATTTTCTTGTTCAATCCTTAATACATATGGAAATACAAGAGAATATACTGCTAACTGAAGTAATGGGTTAACAAAGGTCCATAAAAAACCTAGAAACGACCCTTTATACCTAGACCTAAGTTCCCTTTGAACCATACTAATCAGCATATGCCGATAATTATAAACTTTTTTTATTTCAGTAAACATAAATAATGCTACCACCATTCTAACAACCAATTAAATCGTATTTGGTTGCTCTTTCAAATATAAATAGATTTCATACAAACTATCTTCAATAGCATGTAGTTTTGTCCAATTTAATTGCATTTTTAATTTTTCACTTGAACCATAATACTTTTTAAACTCAATTGGTCTAAACTTTGACTCATCAACGTTCACTTGTATTTCTTTTTGCGAAAATGATAAAAAATAATTCAATACTTTATTAATAGAAATTGATTCGCCACTACAAACATTATATATTTCTCCAAGTTGTCCCTTTTGAATCATTAATAAATAGGCGGCAACGATATCATTTACATCTGTAAAATCTCTCTCACTTGATAAATCCCCAACATTGATAGTCGATGATATTAGTTCTTTTTCTATTAATACTACCTGCTTAGCGAAATCCGTAGTCACAAACCCATCTGCCTGCCCAGGTCCAATATGATTGAAAGGCCTTGCATGAATAACATTTAATCCATGTGCCTTATGATATTGTTGTATTAACATGGAAACAGCAGCTTTAGATGCCCCGTAAGGACTCATTGGACGTAATGGTGTTGTTTCTTTAATCGGCAATTCATGTGGTTCAACTCTTCCATACTCTTCTGAAGATCCAACCGTCAATAATCTCACATTAGGATATTCTTGCTGATAACGGACACAAGCATCTAAAAGAAAGATTGTTTTATTCACATTCGCATAAAATGTTCCTTCTTTATCTTCCCATGATTTTTTTACGTTACTTTGCCCAGCTAAATGGAAAATATAATCCGGTTTTACCTTTTGTAATAACCCCAAAATATCTTCTTCGCTATTCAAATCATTTTTTATTATTTTCACATTTCCATTCTTTAAACAAAGCAAGGGGGAATCCTCGCGAGAAGTCCCCCATACCTCTATTCCATGTGAAAGTAAATGATCTGCTAAATACTTACCGACAAAGCCTTGTACTCCTGTAATTAGCGCTTTCATTTTTATCACACTCTCTTACTTAGCGATTTTTTCGTATTTCTTTAAGTCTGTATCAACCATCATTTTTACTAATTGTTCAAATGATACTTCTAATTCCCAGTTAAGTTCTTCTTTAGCTTTCGAGCAATCTCCTAATAAAAGATCTACTTCTGCAGGACGTACAAATTTTTCATCAATAACAACATAGTCTTTCCAGTTTAACCCTACATGACTAAATGCAATTTCAACAAACTCTTCTACCGTATGCGTTTCACCTGTTGAGATAACATAGTCCTTAGGTTTGTCTTGTTGAAGCATTAACCACATTGCTTTTACATAGTCACCAGCAAAGCCCCAGTCACGTTTTGCATCTAAGTTGCCTAAACGTAATTCTGTAGCTAAACCTAACTTAATTTTTGCAACTGCATCTGTAATTTTACGAGTAACAAACTCTACACCACGGCGTGGAGACTCATGGTTGAATAATATTCCTGAACAAGCATACATATCAAAGCTTTCACGATAGTTTACAGTAATCCAATGTCCGTATAATTTTGCCACACCATATGGACTACGTGGATAGAATGGTGTTGTTTCTTTTTGCGGAGTTTCTACAACTTTACCATACATTTCTGACGATGATGCTTGATAGTATCTTGCATCTGGTTTTGCAATACGCACTGCTTCTAACATATTTGTAACAGCTAAGCCCGTAATATTCCCTGTTAAAATTGGCTGTTCCCATGAAGAACCTACAAATGATTGTGCTGCTAAATTGTATACTTCATCTGGTTGAATTTTTTCAATAATACGAATTAATGAAGATAAGTCTGTAATATCTCCTGATACTAACTCAACTTTCCCTTCAAGATGTTCAATATTCACCATAATTGGCGTACTAGTTCTTCTTACCAAACCGTATACTTTATAACCCTTTTCTAATAATAGCTCCGCTAAGTATGAACCATCTTGACCTGTAATTCCTGTAATTAATGCTGTTTTCATTTTAAATGCCTCCGAATAATTGTTTTATATTTTAGTAAAAATATTACTTTACTATTTCTTCATTTTTGTTCTGTAATCCCATCAAAATACCAATCATAATAAATAATGTTCCTGTAATTGCTGGTGTTGTATCATTAAATAGTGCCTGTACTAAAAACGATAGCCATATAATACCTAAAATGACACTTGTATTCGATTTTGAATTAAATTTTATAATTCTAATTAGGGTTTCTTTTAAAGTAATTAGAACAAAAATTATAAATAATACCAGTCCTATTATACCTGTTCCGTACAGTAAACCAATATAAATATTATGGGGTTTATCCACAATTGTTTCTATTAATAAATTCCCTCTAGCCTCTTGCTGATAATGCGGGAAGTGATACGTAATTGTATCAATACCATACCCAAATAATGGACGCTCTGCGACAAGATCTAAGGTTTCTGACCAAATATACGTTCGCCCTGTACCCGGGCTCCACGCTGGTTCTGGTAAAACTGGTAATTCAAATGAATTATCCGAAGCAGCAACTTTCTTCCCTAATAAAGAGAATGAAAAATCATTTGTGCTTACCGCCGAATTTTCCATAGGTTGCTCTTTAACATAAGGATTCTCCCCCGAAAAAAAGAAACCAATTGATTCTGCCCAAACTTTTTCATTTTGTAACGAAAGTATATGTAAAGATCCTCCCATTACGATTATAAAAGTTACTAGTACTAACGCTGCTTTCTTTATACTACTTGATTTAAATGCTACCCAAAGAATAAATGGGATCACACTTAAGAACGTTACAAATCCGTTTGTAGATACTGACATTAGCATAATAGCTACTGAAGCACATGCGGTTATTAAGCCAATTAAACTTTCATAACCCTTTTCAGCTATTACTGCCCAACCTAAATACATTACAGTCATCATTGCAAACATACCACTCATGTAGTTCCATTGGTTTAATGTACCTAATAGTTGCGAGCCTTCACTTATACTAGCCCCTTCTGGCAACATAATGGAAACCAAATTTTGCATGAATCCTAATTGTAGTAAATCATGGCCGTAAAAGTTACGAATCATTATAAATAAATTTATAAATACTAAAGGCATCATTGCATACATAATCATGTTAATAACATTTTTAGGATATGTAATATTCATCGCCACAAAGAATAAAGCAATATAACACAACCATAATATTGCACCTTCTGAACGGTTATACTGTCCACTTAGTGCGACTGTAATATTAGGAGACATTAAAGTTGATGCAAGAATCGCTAATATAAACCCTCCTAATATATAATTAATAAATGATTTTTTAATACTACCATTCATAAAAAATAACTTAGATAAGAAAATTATTAAAATTACAACAGTTATTACTAAAATAAACGAAGCTTTGTAATGGGTAAATAATTCACCTTTCATACCAGATGACAGTATATCTACGTTAGAAACTAAAGGACTGATAAACTCCTTAACATTTGCCATTACAATTAAGGGCATAATCCCCAGTAAAGTTAATAATAAACGAAATATCCACTTATCTGCGTTCGCTCGGGATCGACTATTTTCTTGTTCATCACTGAATGAATCGGACTTATGTATTTCTTCGTAAAATGAAGCCATATTACCTAACCTTTCTTATTACATATTATCAATTTGATTCAACAATTCCATTACTCGTTCCTGATAATTTGGATAAGTTTCCGGTGTCCATCCCCAGTCACGGCATTGTTCTAATACAATTTTCGAATCCAAATATTTCTCAGCAAAAAATAGTACTTCTGCAAATTGAATCATAAACATTGGATCTTCAACCTTATGTGGATTTAAATCAAGAGACTTTTGAAGTAAAATTACTGCTTGATTGTACTCACCTTTCCCTGCTGCTATGAGGCCACCTAAATAATTTGCCACTTCTGAATCAGGTTTTTTTAATAATAACTCATTTATAAAATATGAAGCGTCCTCATTATTACCTTCCTGAAATAATTGAACAGCTTGTTGATAAAGCATATCCTCATATTTAAATACTTCATCCTGTTTACTTGCAAGCACTTTCGCAGATACAATGCCTACTACTATTAAAATTACTAAGCCCAGTAATATATACTTCCTAGTCGACTCTTTATTCTGCATAGTTCACAATCCTTTATGTATTGAAATTTTAATTAACGAATTTATTATACACTAAATTTCTCTTAATTTCCTTATAATTCCGCAAGTTTAATATAAATTATTGTAAAGTAATTTTATTGTTATATAATTAATTTTGTTAGTTGCAGTGTAAATTGAAATAACCAGTCCTTATATTAGTATTTTAAATTATTAATTACAATTTATCCCATGAATTCTTATAGTAACAGATCTGTTAAAGAAAGCGTTCCGGATCTCTCAACTTGTTTGTGAAATTGAAAGAGTCCTCCTAATCAGCCATTGTTTGTTTTAGTTGATACTCCCCCTTTAGTTCGATCTGTTTCTTTGAGCTTTTTTAAACTTTACAGCCTCTTTACGCATTCGCATGCACTTTTTCCTGAACTTCTAGAGGAACTTAATTTAATGCCCTATAAACATAACGACAATAATGTAAGCTGTCTATCACTGATTGGTATCCCTAAAGACTAACCGACCGCTTTATGGACCTTTTTCTTAAAGCGACGAATTACTTTGTACTAGAGGTAACTTTAACTTTCACTACTTCTTTAATATTTCGCTTTTAGTGGCTAAGGATACTTTTTCAGTAGAACGCTTCCAACAACCATATGCATAACAACGGCGCTAAAAAAAATTCGGTCATTTGCTCAAACCTTTTTAAGTGCTTAATTTTTTGTACTTAGTGATAGTGATAGTGTACTATCGTTGTGCATTGGTGCTATTCTAGACATTGCTTGTTATAGATTATAATAAAAAACTTAAAAAGCGAAATTGCATAATGCAATTTCGCTTTTTATAACAAGATTAAATCCTAGCCTTTTAAAACAATTCTACTATTGTGCTCTAAATACATTTCTGTTGTTAGAATCAGTAGCATATATAAAGTTATAAGCTTTACCTTTATAAGAAATTGTAACTGTTTCTCCAACTTTTACCGGAGCTGTTCCAAAGCCTAGATATAGAACTTTATTGTTAGCAGCATCAGTAGTTACTGTAGCAGTCGTAGTACCAGTACCATCAAGATTTGTTTTAAATGCATTAATACTTGTAGCTGCCACTGCTTCATTAAATGTTAATGTAATTGAAGCTGCGTCTTTTGTAGTAGGAGTTTGCACTACTTCTGAAATTGAGAAGTAAGAAGTGCTTGCACCTGATAAGAATGTAGCTGTTTTTGTAACCGAAGTTAAACCTGATAAGCCAGTGTTAGTTGGTGTTGCAGTAACACGAACATCTGAACCATTAGATTTTAAGAAGATTGAAACTTCCGTTCCACCTCTTGCTACTTCACGATTTGGTAGAGTTCTAGAAGTATATGCCGCTACTGTAATAGGATTACCGTTATTATCTAATATTGGATTTCCAGCTGCATCTACAAATTGTACTTCTTGTGCACCTGCACGTACTGTAAATTGTACTGGTGTCGCAACGTCATAAGAACGAGCTTTACCATTTTGATCTGATAATTGGTAAGTAAATTCAGCAACTGTATCACTACCAAATGTTGTTGTAGGTTTACCTTCATTCTTAACTACTAGTTCACTTCTATAATCAGCAGCACGTGTATCACGGAAGTAAGTAATTTCACCTGTAACTTGTAAATCTTTATCGTCTAATTTACCACGTTCAGAACCTGTTCCTGTACCATTATCAATAAATACGATTGGCGTTACGAATGCATCAGCAGAAGGATGAGCAACTGTAAATTGAGCAACACCATCTTTATCTGTAACAATACGGAATGTATCAGCAGTTGTTTCTGTTGCTGCTTCACCGTCTGCATCATATACCTCTACTGACGAACGTTCAGTTGTTGTATCATTTTTAAAAGTAACTAAAAGTTCTGCATTAGCTAGAGCTTTACCTTCTTTATTTTTAAGCGTTGCAACATAATCACGTCCACCAGTTTCATCAGGGCTTAACCATCTAGATGCTGTTTGGTTACCTTCAGCTTTTATTGTTAAATCAAATACTGATTCTTTAGCAAATGTTACTGTTGAACCAACGGCTTGTAATGCAGTAGTGTCATATCTTGCATCTGTATTTGGATTGTTAAAGAAAACAATAGGTGTTACCGATGCATCATCACCAGTTAATACTAAGTTAGCTTTACCTGTAGAATCTAATTTAAGAACACCTACTTTGTAACCACCTGTTGTATATTCATATGCATATTTTACAGATGAAGTATCTCCAGTAGTATTTAAACCTAAGAATTCTACGCCACGTACTGCTTTTTCAGGCGCAACATTTAAGTTTTCTTTGAAAGCTACGTAAACTGTTTCACCAGCTTTATTAAGACTACTATTAATTTGATAAACTTTTTGTTCACCATTTGCTAATGTTGTTTCTTCTGTAACATCTTTAATTGCTAATTTTGTATTCCAGTAAACTTTTGCAGCAGCTTTTAAAGCTGGTTTACCAGTTGCATACGCATTAACATTATCTGTAACACCTTGAGAACGAGTATAAGTATAAGTAGCTACACCATTTTCATCAGTTTTTACAGTCTCAGTTAATTGAGGAACAATAGTTGTATCTTCTGCCAATGTACTATGGAATACATCAAATTTCACTGGAATATTAGCAGCAGATTCACCTTCAGCTACAGTTGCTTTAGCTTTTAAAGTTACTGTTTCACCATAAGTACCTTGGATTGAAGTTTCTTCGAATGCAATTGCAGTTGGTAATACTGATGAAGCTTCTTGATCTTCTTGACCAGCAGCTGTGTAGTCAGCGTTGATTGTTTTGTGTAAGAATGACGCGAATTGACCACGAGTTGTGTTACCTTTTGGGTTGAAAGCAGGTGCAGCTGGGTTTGTAATGTCATAGAAGTCTAATACAGAAATCGCTGTGCGAGCTTCTGCTTTAGCTTGAGTTAAGTCAGTTACATCACCTTTGAAATCTTGAGTAGCTACGTACTCTTCTAAGCTGATATTGTATACAGTGTTAACTGTACGTACTAAAGTGATAGCCATGTTTTCGCGAGTGATTGGGTCACCAGCTAAAAGGTTACCGTTAGAACCTACGAATACGCCAGCTTCTTTAACTAGAGAAGCGTATTTTAATAGCTCTTCGTTAGTTTTTGTAGTTAAGTCAGCGAATGCTGGACGAGTTTTGTAGTCAGCAGCAGCTTCATAACCTTTAGTTTCTAAGAATTTACCTAATAATTTAACTACGTCAGAACGAGTTAATTCTTTGTTAGGCTTGAATGTGCCATCTTGGTAACCAGAGATGATCCCATCACTTACTAATGCAGTGATTGCTTCCTCGTGTGTGTTACCTGAGATGTCCGATAATGATGCAGCAGATGCAACTGGTACGATTGCAGATGCTACTAATGTAGCTGTCGCAGCTGTTGCTACGAATTTTTTGTATTTCTTTGGTTGGTTAGCCATTGAAAAATTTCCTCCTCATAAGTGAAAATAATAATTTTAGTTACCCACACGAAAAATGTGCAGAAAAACTAACTACACATAAATTCTAGTAGTATACATTTACTATGTCAATCTTTTTTTACCAATAAAACCACAAATAACCTGTTTATATAAGGTAGAAGATATAAAACAGCAAATATATTCAGATAACTTAAAATTTCTTTAATTATGACACACATATACTCACAAAGACAACATTTTCTTTCATAATTAATTAATAAACCTATTTTAATATAGTTATTTCATTTGTAAATTTTAGGTTTCCATAACTTAATAAGGTATGAAATTGGTTATATAATACAGTAATACCAAGGTTTTAAGTGTAAATATCGCATTACAAATATTACTAAAATATTACTTTTATAATATAATGATTATTTATGTGAACATATTTTTTACTACCTAGTTAGTATATTAAACGTATAAATTTATAGAACCAATTCGATAAAATTCGACAAAAATAAAATAAGAAAAAGGCTTTAGCATATAGATGCTAAAGCCTTTTTCTCGGGCTACCAACCGTTTTTTCCTTGCAGGGAAAAGTATAAATTTAACTATATATTGTAGAGGAAATCTTACTACTGAATTTAGTGTAACACTTAGATTACAATTACACAATCAAATATTACAAAGATTACACTATTTTTTTTCCATTACTTGTTCCTTTTAGAATTCCGTGCCACTTCCAGCAAGAATAAAGGAAGCGCTACTTGACGTTTAATCCGATGTGGTTCCTTCATTAAACGATAAAACCACTCCATTCCCACCTTTTGGAAAGCTTCTGGTGCGCGTTTCACATTTCCTGCCAGTACATCAAATGACCCACCCACTCCTTGGTAAATCGTTGGATGTAGTTGACCTCTGTTTGAATTAATCCAGTTTTCTTGCTTCGGTGACCCCATTGCAACAAATAATAAATCAGGCTTCGCTTCATTAATTTTGTTTATCACTTTTTGATTATCCTTTTCATAGCCGTCCTGTGTGCCTGCTATTTGAATCGTTGGGTAAAGCTCTTTTAACTTCTCTGCTGCTTTATCAGCAACACCTGGCTTTCCGCCGTATAAAAAAATCGGCTTTCCGCGTTTTGCAGCTTCTTCACATAGGCGGAGCATCATATCTACACCTGTTACACGTGATGTGATTTGACCTTTTTGAATTTTCGAAGCTAAAATGACACCGATGCCATCCGGAATTTGAAACTCAGCATTATTGAGAAGTGTTTTTAATGCCGGGTCTTCTTTTGCTTTGATTATTTTTTCCGGGTTGATGGCCACGATTAATGATTTTTGCTCTTTTTCGATTTGTTCAAATACGATTGGCAACAAATCATCATAGCTTTCGGTGTTCACTTGTATGCCGAGTACAGTTTCTTTCATATTAACTCTTCCTTTCTCAATATTGCTTCTATAAATACAGCAGGCAGTACGCTTTATACGTACTGCCGAATTTACTTTATTAGTTCTTCGCATCTCCAAGTAAGTGGAACTGGAAGCCTGCTTTTTCCCATACTTCGCGGTTTAAGCAGTTTTTCGTATCAAATACGATTTTGCTTTTTGCATTTAACGTTGCAGGATCAAGCTCACGGAATTCTTTATGATCTGTTAGGAATACTAAAATATCCGACTGCTCTAATGCTTCCTGCATGCTTTGTGTTTGTGTTGCATGCTTATTTTGCTTAATATGCGGATCATGCGACACAACTGTTAAACCAAGTTTTTGCAATTCATCAATAACAATTGTTGACGGGCTTTCACGCATATCATCAACATTTCCTTTGAATGCTAAACCGAAAGCGCCTACTGTTGCACCAGCAATACCATTTTTATTTAAAATAGCTTGTGTTTTTTGTGCTGTGAAGCTTGGCATAGAGTCATTTGTATTACGGGAAAGGTGAATAATTTGAGCTTGTTCGCCACCTAATTCCACTAGGAACCATGGATCTACTGCGATACAGTGACCACCTACACCTGGTCCTGGGAAATGAACGTTTACACGTGGATGGTAGTTCGCAAATTTAATCGCTTCCCAAATATTCACGTCTAACTTCTCTGCCATTTTCGCTAATTCATTGGCAAATGCGATGTTTACATCACGGTAAGTGTTTTCCATAACTTTTACTAATTCTGCTGTCGTCGCGTCTGTTAAATGGATTTCACCTTTAACAAATGTTTCGTATAGCTCCTTCGTAAGCTCAGCTGATTTTTGAGAAATCCCGCCAACAATACGATCATTGTTAACTAACTCTTCAAAAATACGGCCTGGAATAACGCGCTCTGGAGAATGGGATACAAATAGCTCTGTCCCAATTTTAAGACCAGATTTCACTAATTCTGGTAGCATTACATTTTCAACAGTTTTTGGAGGAACTGTTGATTCTAATATTACTAAATCGCCTTTTTTCACGAAAGGTACGATTGAAGCCGTTGCCTGACGAACATATTCTAAATTCGCTGTATTGTCCGGATTAATCGGTGACGGTACCGCGACAATGTACACATCTGAAGTTACCGGTGTTGTAGATGCAGTTAAAAAGCCTTCATCTACTGCCTTATTCAGGCGCTCCTGCAAGCCATTCTCCTCGATATGTAATTGTTTTTCCTGAATACTTTTCACAGCTGCTGGATTCACATCAACACCGTGTACCTTTACGCCGTGATTTGCAAACATTACCGCCGTTGGTAAGCCGATATATCCTAACCCAACGACACAGATTGATTTTGTCATGATCGTTTCTCCCTTTCACTTTCAAAAAAGCTATATCTCATTGTTTGATTATTGTTTAATTTGTTCCGCGCATTTCGCCCGCATTCAATTTTATACGGTTTTTATATCTCGCTATATATATGTAACGATATTATTAATCGAATGGTTGCAGTTCAATGCTTAGAAAAATAGTCCTGCCTTACAGTATACAACTTTCTATACGCTGTGTGAAATAGTTTTTCTTTTTTGTTAAGTTTGGGAAGGTTAAGAATAATGTTAAGAAAAGCATTTTAATGATTATCCGATATATTCTTAAATTTCCCCTTTAAATAAGTATTATACATCTTAATATCCGCCCTTTTAATCGCACCTCACCGCAACCCCTGTTATTTCCATCCCCCCAAAAAAGAAAAAACCCCATTAGCTAAACTAAGCTAACAGGATTTAATATTGATGTTGGTCGATCACGATGCGTAGCCTCCAGTTAATTTTGCTTTCTCTGCCATTAGGTCATGGAATAATGCTTCGTTGCGTGCTTCTAGTGCATCATCGATTAAGCGTGTTAAATTATTTTCTTCCAAGTTACGTACAATACTTTCAACTTCTTCATTAAATTGATACTGCTTTTCACTATCCGTTGGTCTTACTTGATTGGACACTTCCTCGATAAGAGGCATTAAGTATTCATGTACATTGGATACAAGTAAAAGTTGATATAGTGGAAGACGTACAAATCGATTACCGCGCTGGAAGACAAATACTTCTGATAAATTTTCAACTTGCATTGAATTTAAATCAATAATCATTTCCTTGCCCTCGATCGGAATGAAGTGGAAAATTTCCTCTTCTTTTGTGATTGAAAAATATTGATAAGCAAAAACTAAGCGTAATTTCGTACCTGTCATTTTTGTATAGAATGGCTTCATAAATTGAACTTGAATCATTGGAATTCCTCCTTTATTTTAATTTTCACGCAATTTATTCGAGTCCTAAGACCTAATTTCAATTATCATATGGATTGTTTCACCGAAAAGTTCCTGCTGCTTTACTCATTTCTTATAGTTTCCCCATACTTTCTTTTTTTCAAACTTCCTAAACTTAACATTCCTATAAAAAATTTATTCTGTACTATTCAAATTACCGCTTTGTAGTAATTCGTATTATAATGGAAGGAACGACTTTTTTAACTTCTTACAGTAAAACCCTTTTTTAGGTTATTGACGTATACAGAACGCTCCTCCCATAGGGTGGCAAGATCGCTGTAATTTTTAGCCTGTTTTTTGCGGAAGTTAAAGCCTCCAACATTCAAGTAAGGATTCTTTGCGCTATCGAACAGCAAATCCGAACAAATAACACCGAGGCGTAATTGATAATTAGGAGGGGAAACCCGTTTTGAGTTTAACGTTTTCTGAAATTGCTCATGCTCATAAAGATTTTATTCAACATACATTACAAACTTTTGAAGATCAGCTTCACCCTTCAGCCGATGAAGATGCAGAATTGGTGACTCGCGCTATGTTTTCCATACGCAATCAGGCAATCAAGCCGCCACATTATTCTACATTTACTCAAATCCTCGTATGCCAAATACAGGATGTGAATACTGCTGAAGTGACAATTAATTTCCCAAATAAGGAAATTAGCTGTAGTTGCCCTAAAAAGGAGCTGTGTCGGCATCAGCTCGCAACTATTTTAAAGCTATCGCAATACTTTATTTCCTTACAGCAATGGCTTTCCAATTGGCGTTCAAAAAAATCCATTCCATTGCATTCACTGGCTGCAACACGAAGCCCGGAGAACTGGCAAAGGATGGCCGATGAAATACTGAATTATGCGGTAAAAGGTCCCCAGCCGATTGAGCCTTATGCACTTTCTGCACTAAGCGAAAGTATTCGTTCTAAAATTCAACGTCATCGTCCGTATGAGCAGGAATGGCAGGAACTATACCAATTGTTTATGGATGTTGCCATTTTGAAGCATTTCCTTTTGCATGCGGTTAAAACTAAATCAGATATGGAACATCATTATTTTCAATTCTTTTTGGAAAATACATTAAGTCGCATTCAACGTTCGATTGATGTATTAAGTAAAACGACACGCTTATTTGCAACAGAACCGTTTTATGATGCCTTGCAACAAAGTGTCAGAGACATTCTCTTCATTGAAAAGGGAGCAAAATCATTCCGCCTGGCACTGTATTTACAATTTTGGACGAAGCTCTTTTATGAAAAGAAACGCATTACAAATGAATTAATGCTTTTGGAACAAAGCTCTGATATCGAAACGGATTTGGATTTAGATGTAGTATTGGCGATTTTCTATATTTTATTAGGTTCTACATCACCTTTAAAGCGTGTAACGGAAATATTGGATGAAGATAATGTAGAAAGCTTTATAGAAGTCGCACAATACGCTCTTCAAAAAAGCTATGTCGATGAAGCAGCGATTATTTTGAAAAAGGCGCTTCCTTTATTACAGACGTTCGTACAGGATAATTTGCTCCCGATTCGTCGTCAGAAATTTACACGTAAGCTCGATAAATTATATGGACAAATTTCTTTAACGGAAGAGGAAGAGCTGGCATTATACGCTTCTTTTGGACGATATGGCATTGAATCATTTTCCAATTATTTATTGCGCCACAATCGCTTGGATGAATGGGTGGCTCTGCATCAGCTTTATAAGTCTTCCATTCCTTATTTGGAGCAATGTGGCTTAAAGGATGTTGTCGCACATTCTCCAGAAACTGCGCTTCCTCTTTATCATTACTATGCGATGGAGGAAATTCAGCAAAAGTCACGTCAAAATTATAAACAAGCCGTACGAATTTGGCGTGCCATGAAAAACGCTTCCAAAAAAGCCGGAAAGCTCGACTATTTCACATCATATATCGAGGCCGTACAGCAACAATTCAAGCGTTTACGTGCGCTACAAGAAGAAATGAACAAAAGCAACTTACTCGGATAAGTTATGTATTTTGCTAATAGGAGGTGACATTGCGTTTTTAGCGCAAATACTATGCATTATTTATTTAATACAAAGCTACCCTTTTTAAAAGTATTTCGCATCAAGCTTACGGAGTTACGTCCTGGTTACTTCCGCGCTACTGCGTACAATAAAAATGACTTAATTTTACCGACAGCCAACTGGATCCCGTCGCTATTTTTTAAGTTTGAACAAAATTTCTATGGATTAAGCACTTCGTTGGAAGAACGTGATTTAATCCTATCAGCAGCTCAATTACTCGATGTTCTATCACCTGCTAACCGCCATCCATTTTTGGACTTTGCTGCTTATGACGAGGAAACCGTTGAATACTTTAAGACATTGCAAACGACTCTGCCACTATGGAACGCTCCGACACTTTGGCAACAGGCAACGGTGACTGCAGAAGGTTTTTCATTTCCAAATGACCTATTACAATATGCGATTGAACAAAAGTTGATGGACGCAGGGTTAACTAAGGACGATACATTGTCACTCATTCCTTTTTTCCAAAATGGTGGCTGGCCGATGCAAACTTCACATGTATTTGACGGTGTTAAAATGGCACTACGTTTAAGCGAACCTGAAGAAAATGAGGAAAATTGGGTTTTAGAAACCGTTCTTATTAGCCCAAGCTCTGTTAAACATTGGACACCTGCTTCGTCAAAACGCAAACTTCTAATTGAAGAGGCATTGCCGAAAAAATGGAGTACGATTGCAAATAGTATTGAAGAGATACAAAAGCAAATAATTGATTTAATTCAATTAAATGCGGAAAGTACGCACTTTATTCATACCCATTTCAATGATCTTGAAGTACGTGATTTTCTACGTCAAGAACTAGCCAAATTACAGGCATTAGGTTTTGAAGTGATTTTACCTGCATGGCTGAAAGAATTAAGACAATCTAAAATGCGTGTACGAGTTAGTGCGAATAACCAATCAGCTAGAAGTGTGGCAGGTCTTGACGATATATTAACGTTCAAGTGGCAATTTTCCATGAATGGCGAAGAAATTTCAGCCGAGGCTTTCCAAAAACTTGTGGACGAAAAACGGGAATTTGTTCGTGTCGGTACAGAATGGTTCCGAATCGATGCAGAATGGCTCAATGAAATGCGTGAACTGATGGAACAGGCGAAAGAAGAAAATTGGACAGTACGCGATTTACTATTCCGTGAACTCCCTGAAACGCTGACTGCGCCTTTGGAAGATGAAGGAGATTCAGATGCCGAGCGTGATGACCCATTATTCGCATTTGAAATGCAGCAATCGCTTCAATCCTATATTGACCAGCTGCAAAATAAAAAGGGATTACCAAAAGTCAAAGTACCAGTTAAGCTCCATGCTGAGTTACGTCCATACCAGCAGGAAGGTTTTGAATGGCTCGTCTTTATGCGTGACCAAAAATTCGGAGCTTGTTTAGCAGATGATATGGGGCTTGGTAAGACTGTACAGCTAATTACGTACATGTTGCATACGGTATCTGTACTTCAAATAGATAAACCGACATTAATTGTATGTCCAACATCTGTTGTTGGAAACTGGCAAAAAGAGATGACTCGCTTTGCTCCTGATTTAGAAGTCTATACACATTATGGTCCTCGTCGTCTAAAAGGGGATGACTTAACAAGCTTTGTAGCGACGCAACGTCCTCATGTCATTCTTTCGACATATGGAACGGTTACTCAGGATGCTGATGATTTACAGCAAATTAATTGGTCCACAATCGCTTTGGATGAAGCACAAAATATTAAAAATATGCAAACATTGCAATCGCGTGCGATCCGTAAATTAAAGGGCGATCATCATATTGCGTTAACTGGAACACCTGTTGAAAACCGCCTTTCAGAGCTTTGGGCCATTTTTGACTTTATCCATAAAGGTTACTTAGGTAGCTTTACGAAGTTTGCGGATAATTTTATTACGCCAATTGAACGCGATGAATCAGAAACTCATAAACGCGTTTTACGGATGAAGATTCGTCCGTTTTTACTGCGTCGTTCTAAACGCGATCCAGATCTTCAGCTAAACTTACCGGAAAAGCAAGAATCACATGAGTTTTGTGCACTTACACCTGAGCAAGCTGCACATTATGAAGGTTATATTCAAGATACGCTAGCATCACTTGAACAACTGACAGGTTTTGAGAAAAAAGGGCGTATTTTAAAAATGCTCAATAAATTAAAACAGCTATGTAATCACCCTGCGCTATTCTTAAAAGAGCCATTTGATAGTGCAAATAGTATGGTCAAACGTTCAGTAAAGCTAAAGCGTATTATTGAAATGACGAAGGAAATTATAGATAATGGTGAGCAATGTTTAATTTTCACCCAGTACATCGGAATGGGTAATTTAATCCAACATTGCTTAACAGAACTTTATGATGTGGATGTCCCGTTCCTAACTGGGAGTATGCCAAAACAACAACGTGACAATTTAGTCGAACAGTTTCAGGCAGGTGAATTCCCTGTATTTTTACTTTCGCTTAAAGCGGGCGGTACCGGGCTCAACTTAACTGCAGCTACACATGTACTCCATGCTGATCGATGGTGGAATCCAGCAGTTGAAAACCAAGCGACAGACCGGGCTTATCGAATCGGGCAAACACAGTTTGTACAGGTGCATAAGTTTGTTACGATTGGGACAATTGAAGAGAAAATTGATAAAATGATTGCAATGAAATCTACTCTGTCCGAAGAATTAATACAATCGAGCAAATGGCTGACTGAGCTTGATGATTCAGAATTAATGGATTTACTCGTTCTCGATACCGGCAATTTAAAATAATAGAAAGAGTCTACTTTTACGCCATGAAGTAGACTCTTTTTTATGCTTACTTCACTACTTATATTCAGTTGTTATAGGATTGTGAGAAAGAATGTACTACTGTGCGGTCAAACAGTAGATTAAAGCTGTTCACCTCCGCTATAGGAATTTTACTTTTAGGAGAGTACACAATTTAAAGTGGTTTTACGAGTTTGCTGTCATGTTCGGGTAGTACGAAATCTGCTGAAATAGAGGGTGATGATGCAAGTATTTCTGCTTCACCAGGGGTTTTTAATGCATAAAATTGGACTTCCTCAGCATTCACTTCCATCGTATACACCTTTTGGTTATCACGATTTGTATAGGTTCTTGACTGTATACGTCCTTTAATACCGATGAGCGAACCCTTTCCACAATACTTCGTGATTACTTCGGCTATTTTCCCCCATGCAATACATTGTACGAAATCCGCATCGACCTTCCCTTCACTATTTTTATATGGGCGGTTAATGGCGACTGCGAAACTTGTTTGTACACGCCCTTCCGATAATTGTCTGAGTACAGCATCTTTCGTCGTTCGTCCAACAAGTCCAACATGATTCATTCTTTGACCTCCCTTCTTTCGGAACTAGCTTTATCATAGCCGACATAATTCTTTTTTGGCAAAACGGCAAAATGACAATTTCAAGCGAAATGAGCTTCGAAAAATTTTATTTAGCCTACTTGGTTACAGACGGATTTTTAGGTAAATGCTAATAAACAGTAGCTTGAAAGCATTAATTTAAGTATGCTGATTTTTACAGTTTCGCATTTTTTATATGTTATACTTTTACAAAAGACAATTGAGGGGGTTTTAATAATTGAAGACATTTAAAATGCTTGGTTTCGATTTATTACTTTCGAATGAAATTAAAAAGATCCCTTTAATTGATGGGATTATTATTAACCAGGAAAACAGCCATCAAATGTGGATTTTAGAGCTTTTTACAGAAGATACATACTATGATTTTTTCCAAAACTACATCACATCCGGCGAAGCTATTGATGCACGTGCCATTATTTCTCTTCCTGACAATGAACCCGCCCCATTCGCTGTTGTCGTACATTCCATTACAAAGTTGGACGATAAAATTTCAGTACTTATAAAAGGTCGGTTAAAGGCACAGCGTAAAAAGTACGCAGAGCTATTATTAGGAAAGCTGCTTGAGGACGGTTTACGTAACGATGAACTACTTGAAGCATTTGAACAAGGGATGCGTAATCGTCCTTCATTAAAAGATAAAAAATGAAAGTACAGTAATTGTTACTGTGCTTTTTTTGTGCAAATGTTAAGATGAACAAAAAAACCAGCGTCCTAATGAACGCTGGTTTCCTTTTATTAACGGTTGTCTATCTTGTCTTTATCATTTCGGTCTTTTTGATCCTCAATGATATCTTCTTGGTTAACGGATGGTGCACCTGGTGCAGTTACGCCGTTATCACCATTTGGACCGCTTGAGCCATTCGGTACATTGGTATTGTTGTCCATTGTACTTTCATTTGTTTGCCCGTTTCGTGCATTCGGATCGACTGTGTCAACCGTATCATCAATGACATCACGTGTATCATCCATTACATCATTGACACCATTTTTAACATCACCTGCTGGTGTGTTGCCATTTTGAGCGTTGTCGTCGTTGTTACACGCCGCTAAAAATAACGCTGAACCAAGTGAAAGTGCTAACAAAAATGATTTTCGCATAAAAAAATCCCTCCTCTCCGTATACAATCATTGATCAATCACATCATGTCCTCATGTGATCGTACATAGATTGCCCGGGAAAAGAAGGATCTATCCTACAAAAAAAGTGTGGTTATTTTAATTTATCTTTTAAAAGCTGTTCAACATAAGCGGCTTCTGCTTTGCAGTCAAATTTGAAATTTGTTCCTAATTTTTTCTGCAATTGAGCAATGTCTTTCTTTTGCTTTTCTGTTGGCTCTTCATTTAAAATTTTGGCAATGATCTCGTCCATTTTCTTTGCAATTTCTTCATGGAATTCTGTGCTCAGCAAAATGTCGGCTGGTATTTTATCAATCCAAGCTGCACTTTCCTTAAAATACTTTTGCCAGCTTACCATGTAGTCTTCCATTGAAAACTTTTCTTCGTCCCAGCCAATGCTTGCTAAATACGCTTCAAACGACGTCGATATTGATCGTGTAATGCTAATTTTTACGCCTGAAGACAGTTGTTTATACATCTATTTTAAAACCTCCTACGTTTAAAGCCGAACTTCGCTCATTATATATGAGTGTTTGTAACTTCCATAAAAAAGGGGTAACTTACAATAATCGCGCTATTTGCGATATTTGGGAACTTTTTGTAAAAAGATGTTGAATAATATCTTCAACCTTTATATTTTATAATCTTTATGTTATAAATGCAAATCGCTTACTTTGGCTGTTCTGGTCCAATAGCAAACAAAATTTCACATTCACATACGAGCTCGCCGTCAACTGTTGCAGTTCCGCGACCTTTACCCATTTGCCCACGCAATTTTATAAATTCAACTTCTAACTTTAATTGATCGCCCGGTACAACTTGGCGTTTAAAACGACAACTATCTATACCTGTCAGAAAAACAAGTCTCCCTTTATATTGCGGTGCATTTAATAGAGCAACACCGCCAACTTGTGCCAATGCCTCGACAATTAAAACACCTGGCATAACCGGATAGCCCGGAAAATGACCATTAAAAAATTCTTCATTTATCGAAACGTTTTTTAAACCTAGCGCACACTTTCCTTCTTCTATTTCCAGAATGCGATCTACTAATAAAAACGGATAGCGGTGTGGTAATATATTTTGAATTTGTTCTGAGTTTAACAAAATAATCCCCCTCATTTACTCTATAATATTATGTATATAAATGTTCCTAAATATGTATGGCTCAATAAAACAACGAAAGTATGGAAGAAAAGCGCATAATTCCTTGCTGCTTTTGTTCCGCAATATACTTTTTCGTTGCAAAGGGATTGTTCGGTAATGATTTTCCCGACAATCCCTACTCTTTCCCATTTATAATATTGAGAAGATGCTGCCATGTATCGCCTTTTAAAACATCTGATGTCGCGCCATCCCCTATAATACTATAGCCAACAATTAGCCCTGCAATTGTTGCGATGCCAAAGATAAGGAGGACAACTATTATACGCAGCCAAATGGGAATTAGACGAAGTCGGACCCAGCGAGTAGGCTGATCCGTATTGGGCTCAGAAACTTCTTTTAAGCTACGTCTCGTCTTTTTTGCTGGAGACGCTTGTTGTACAACTCGTCTATCTAACTCTTTTGTCATAAATTTTCTCCCTTAGAAATACTGCTTAGCGAATGCCGTTAATCAGTCCAAGCATTTGGTCTGCAATAGTTACTGCACGTGTATTAAATTGATATGAGCGCTGTGCCTGAATCAGATTGGTCATCTCTTGCGATAAATCTACATTCGACATTTCAAGAGCACCTTTTTGAATACCTACCTGACGATTCGCTCCCTGTAAATCCGTTAGCACTTGTGCTTGTGTAAATCCAAGTTCATCTAAGTTTTCCGGTAACCCAATATATGTCCCACCCTGTAATTTTTCCATTACTTGTGGTTTTTGCAATGATGAAATACCTAATTGGAATGTTAAGGTTGTACCATTTGCATAATTCGCAACTAAAGTTCCATCAGAATCCATCGTGAATTGTGTCACATCATCGGGGAATGTAATCGGCTGACCGTTTGCATCTGCTACTTGGTATCCGTCACTGTTCACAAGTGTCACAATTCCAGCTTCTGTAGGAGATACGTAAAAGCTACCATTACGTGTGTATGCAGTACGCACTTCACCTGCATCATTTTGCATCAATACATTAAAGTATTGATTTTTCGTTGTTAAAGCAAAATCCAAATCACGTTCTGTTAATTGGATTGAACCCTGTGCCTGGTTTGATTGGATTTGACCAATTTGTGCCCCAACACCATAACGGATGCCTACAGGCGTATCCCTTACAGTACGGTCATATTCATCGTTTTTAAACTGTTGATAAAGCATTTCAGAAAAATTTGCCTGCTGCGCTTTATAACCATGCGTATTACTATTTGCAATATTTGAACTGATTGTATCTAGTTGCTGTTGAACTTGTGACAATGTGTTTGTCGCAGTCACCATTGTACGTAACATTTTCTAGTACCTCCTTAATTATACGAAACTTCGACGGTTAATGAAAATCATTTGCCATTTCCTTATTTAGTTAACGCGTCCAATTTCGTTTACGGCTTTCTCCATGCTCTTATCATATGCCTGCAGCACTTTTTGATTTGCTTCAAATGCGCGATATGCCGTTAAAAGATCTGTCATTGCTTTTGATGCATCGACATTTGAACCTTCTAAATACTGTTGTTGCATTGAAAACTGAACATTTGCCTGGCCGTAAGCTGAAGGTAAATCGACACCATCCAATGTGTTAAATAAACCATTCTCTTGTTTCATAAGTACATCTGGATTTTCAGAAAATGCGACACCTAATGTGCCAACCTGTACATCATTTTCGTCAAAAATTGCACCATCCGCACTAATACGAATATTGTCGTTTGCAAATTGCAGACGCTCACCATTCGAATCCAATACAAATAGTCCTTGAGGATTTACTAAATTTCCTAGTCCGTCCATTGTAAAGTTCCCGTTACGAGTATAGCTTTCTACACCATCTTCATTTTCCAGACGGAAAAATATTTGAGCTGAATTGCCTGAAGCCTCGTCAATTGGTAACGAACTATTTATTAATGCCACATCTGTCGTTAGGCCTGTAGAGTAAATTTGGCCTTGCGCTTGATTAGGCATAGTTTCTTGTAAATATACACCAGCATTTAACGCGCCCACTGGATTCAGCTTCTTTAATGCAAAGCCTTTTTCTGTAGGGATTGTTGTCGAATTTACTGCAGACATCAACATATCCGGAAAAGATCGGATTGTCGTTTGGTCTGATTTGAAGCCAGGTGTATTAGCATTGGCCATATTATTTGTCAGAATTTCTGTTTTACGTTGTTGTGCAACCATTCCTGTAGCTACTGTATAAAAACCTTTAAACACCCTTTTCACCTCTAATTATGTTTGTATTTATAATTTATCGGTAAAATTTAAAGAATTATTAGTAATTTAACTTATTTATTTACCGCACGATCAATATTGTCCAGCATAATTCCAGTTCCAATTGCCACACAATCCATTGGGTTTTCCGCAACAAATACAGGTACTTTCAGCTCTTCAATTAACAGCTGGTCAATCCCATGCAATAAAGCACCACCGCCTGTTAAAATAACACCTCGATCGATAATATCTGCCGATAATTCCGGTGGCGTTTTTTCTAGGACATCTTTCGCTGCCTGAACAATCATCCCAATCGATTCACGCAATGCTTGCTCAATCTCTTCTGAATTGATTTCGATTACTCTTGGTAAACCAGTAACCATATCTCGACCGCGAATTTCCATTGTGTCTTTGCGTCCACCAGGGAAAACTGTGCCGATTGTTGTTTTAATATTTTCTGCTGTGCGTTCGCCGATTAACAGCTTGTATTCTTTCTTTATGTATTGCAAAATATCATTGTCGAATACATCCCCAGCGACTTTTATAGATTCGCTTGTTACAATATCCCCCATAGACAGCACCGCAACATCCGTTGTACCTCCACCGATATCAACGACCATATTGCCACTAGGCTGGAAAATATCCATACCAGCTCCGATTGCTGCAACTTTAGGTTCTTCTTCCAAGTATACCTTTTTGCCGCCCGATTTCTCTGCTGCTTCCCGAATAGCTTTTTGCTCAACGGATGTAATATTAGTTGGACAGCAAATTAAAATGCGTGGCTTTGAAAGAAAACCTTTTAAGTCCAATTTATTAATAAAATGCTTCAGCATTGCTTCTGTTACATCAAAATCAGCAATTACTCCATCCTTTAATGGACGAATTGCGACGATGTTTCCAGGTGTACGTCCTACCATTTGACGTGCCTCTTCACCGACTGCCAGTACTTTATTTGTCTTTTTATCAATCGCTACTACAGATGGCTCATTTAATACAATCCCTTTACCTTTTAGGTGAATGAGCACATTGGCAGTACCTAAATCTATCCCAATATCTTTAGAAAACATGTTTTGTAATTCTCCTTCCGACCATTTCAACATGCATACGAATCTTTATCTCTGTATCTTAGTCATTTTATCATATACAGTACTTAATTACATCAATATTATGGGAAGGTTTTTCCTTTATAATGGATTTTAATGGAAGAATTATGGAGTTATAATCACTTAAAAAAGCATTTAGTTGCTATAAAAACAGCCTAAATGCTTTTTTCTTGTTGCTTTGATATCCATTTTTTACGTGTTGCTTCACCACCGCGTAAATGGCGAATTGATTTGTTGTAGGATAATACCTGTTGTACTTGTAGCGCAAGTGGTTCATTCACTTGTTTTAGGCGCTCTGTCAAATCTTTGTGTACAGTACTTTTAGAAAATCCCGTCATTTTCGCGAGTGCACGCACGGTTACCCCTGTCTCTACCAACAGTTCACCCAATCGAACGCAGCGTTGCCGAATATGTTCGTGCACGTCCTCTCCCTCTCTATCTCAATTCTAAAGAGCCTTGCTTTCTTAATATTTCACCTTATGTGAGTTGGCTCTTATTTATTCGAGTTAGAATGAAGGAATCGATGAGATCTTGCTAAAAACATTTCTGTATCAATCCATTTTATCAGGAAATCAAAAGGATAAATATTTATTCGGGTTCACTAATACCCCATCTTCAACAACTTCGAAATGTAAATGGATTCCTGCTGTAGGATTCCATTCATTTTCTTGGGAAGTAGCGATTGGCTCACCTTGAGAAACTTTATCTCCTTGTTTCACAAGAATATCTGCCACTGAGTTATAGCGCGTTTGCATACCGTTTGGATGTGTTAGGGTAATCATATTGCCCGTAAACGAATCCATTTTAACCTCTGTCACTTCACCGCTCATTGCAGCTACTACTTCAAAAGGCTCGCTATTAATCGCGATTGATACCCCAGTTGATGTTGTAAACACTTGATTAAATACAAGTAATGCATTTTCTCGTGTTGCTTCATCTTTTGTGACATCATAAAAATCTTGTAAAATTGTTACTTCACTTAAGTATTGTTCTTTAAATGGATACTTTAATGTTTCCTGAGCTGTAGAAGTTGGAATAATTGTTTCTTCCACTGGTGCAGTTACTTCAGTTAATAATTCTTTTTCTTCCTGACTTTCGTATAAAGCGGTAAAACTAAAAATTACAGCCACAATCATTAATGCCATACTACTGTACGCTACCGGCCAAAACCACTTTTTTTGTGTAAATGGTTTCTGAGAAGGCTTTTGTTTAACTTCTCTCATGTTCATCACCTCAAGTGAAAGTGTAGACAGGAGTTTTAAAAGTTAAACATCATTTTTTACAATAATTTATCAATTTTAAGGTAGTATTTGGATAATAGTGCGCAAGTATTTGTTTAGCCGCTGTTCCACTATGTGCCATCGCATTGGCACCATACTGGCTCATGCCTACCCCATGCCCGTAGCCAAAAGTCGTAATTGTAATACCAGTAGCTGTAGCTGACCATTTAAAACTGCTGGATTTCAAATTTAAAAGTGTTCTGATTTCTCGTCCTGACCAGATTTTTTTGCCGATTTTTATCTGCTCTATACGTTTAGAATCATTGAGCTGAATTTTAGCGTTTTGTAATTCGGATTTTGTGAAGTTCTGTTGAAGCATTTTATTTAGTTGCTCAAATGTGTAGTGTGTTTCTTCAGGATCTACTTTCTCGGGTGAAGTGGTAGTTTTTAAATAAGGTATGGAATTGCCACTATAATTTTTGGCGGATTCTGTTTGTTGATAGGACGCAGCATGAAACATTGCTGTAATTAGTTCATCATTGTAGGTGAGGATTTGATTGGCTGTTTGCTGAACTGCTTCTGTAAGTTTTTGTTCATATTCTGCAAAGGTAGTTTGCCATTTTTGTTCACGTAAATTTTGATCATTGTATACTTGGTGTGCGGTCGTTGTAAGAATTGGTTTTGCTCCATAGTCTGTCTGCTTCAATACGTAAGTGCGAGCAGCAATAGCCTGAGCCTTCAAAGCTTCTAAATGGAAGCTTGCCGGCATCTCTCCTGCAAGTACACCGATTAAATAGTCTTCAATTGGTATTGTTTCATTGTTTGCAGTAATAAGTAATGGACATGACGCTGCTTCTGTTATTGGATCAGTTGAAGTTGTGCTTGGTTTTTTAGTCTTAAAAGTAAGAGGGATTAAAAATAATAAAACACAAATGATAAAATAAATTATAATTTTTTTCATGAGACAGTATATGAGAAGATTGGAGGAATATGAGTTGGATTATTTAAGAGAAAGTGAGATATGAACATTCTACTTTGTATTGTCATTATCTATTTTTCGGGACATATATTTTACTGACTAGGAAGTTGCGTTGATTCCTATATAAACTCTCTATTATTATAAAAATCTCTTGAAAATTAAAAAGCATTCCGAAAACTTTACTAGTCCTCGAAATGCCTTAAACTATTTATATTTAAACGGGTACGATTGTTTCCTGTAAGATCTCTTCTTCTGTATCGATGCGCTCAATATGTGCACCTAGAGAAGCCAATTTTTTGTGGAAATCTACATAACCTCGGTCTAAATGGTGTAATTTCGTTACTCGTGTTATACCTTCCGACACTAACCCAGTTAATATAAGTGCTGCTGCTGCGCGTAAATCTGTAGCTGAAACTTCAGCTCCCTGAAGATTTTTTCCACCTTCAATAAATACAGAGCGTCCTTCGATCTTTGCGTCTGCATTCATTCGACGGAATTCTTCAACATGCATGAAACGGTTTTCAAAAACTGTTTCCGTAATGATGCTTGTTCCGTTCGCTGTTAACATTAAGGCCATCATTTGTGATTGCATATCGGTAGGGAATCCTGGATGGGGCATAGTTTTAATATCCACCGCTTTTAAGGGGTCATTTGAACGTACACGTACGCCTTCATCTTCCTCAATAACTTCAACGCCCATTTCACGCATTTTTGCGATTAATGCCGTCATATGCTCAGGTACTGCATTTTCAATAAGTACATCACCGCGTGTAATTGCTGCTGCTACCATAAATGTTCCTGCTTCAATACGATCTGGAATAATGTAATGCTCACAACCTTTTAGTTCCTTAACACCCTCGATGCGTATTGTATCTGTCCCCGCACCGATAACACGACCACCCATCGCGTTAATAAAGTTTGCTAAGTCTACTATCTCAGGTTCTTTTGCTGCATTTTCAATAATCGTTGTACCTTTTGCAAGTGCTGCTGCAGTCATAATATTTTCTGTAGCTCCTACACTTGGGAAGTCTAAATAGATTTCTGCGCCTTTTAATTCATCTTTCACCTTTGCTTCCACATAACCATGTCCAAAGGAGATTTCAGCACCCATTGCCTCAAAGCCTTTTAAATGAAGTTCAATAGGACGAGAGCCAATAGCACATCCGCCAGGTAATGCAACACGTGCATAGCCATTACGTGCCAATAGTGACCCCATCACTAAAATCGATGCTCGCATTTTACTAACAAATTCAAATTGTGCTTCACTTGATAGCTTCATAGAGGCATCTATTATCATTTCATTATTCTCAGCATTAAACTCTACAATTGCATTTAAACTTTTTAATACTTCACCAATCGTTCTAACATCTGCTAGGTTCGGTACGTCTTTAATCATATTTTTATTTTTAGAAGCTAATAGAGAAGCAGCTAAAATTGGTAATACGGCATTTTTTGCACCTTCAACGCGTACTGTACCTTTTAGAGTCTGACCCCCAGTAACAATAATTCTCTCCACAATTCGTCCCTCCGAATTCAATTCTCTTATAATAAATGGATAAGTTCAATTTAACTATAATTATTTTAAACTTCATTTGACTTCAATTTTACACACAAAAATCATACTACATTTATTGGCACTGTATTTCAAGCACCCAAATTACTATTTTAAGCTAATTTTTCTGAAAAGGCTATTAAATTATAATACGCAGCGCAACTATTTAATGTGAATAGACAAATTTTCACATATAAGTACCACCATCTACTAACTACCCAAAACCTCTATATTCGCAAACGTCTATATTTCCTAGGAAATTTTATTTCTTGGAGTGAAAAACAAACAATTATTGCTCCCTACAAGAAATAAAATGGTCATACCCCTTTTTAACCGAATATATAAGGGATAGTTTGCGACCAATCCAGAAAATTTAAAAAGAAGTCTGCTACAGCCGAGCCGATTGCAATACTCATAAATATATAGAAGAGCTGGATCTGAAACGTTTTCCCTTTTTTAAATAATTGTTCAATACGTAAGCCTTGTAATGCATAAAGAGCCATTCCTATAAATATAATGTATGCTAAAACATTAATGATTGCCTGTTGACCAGCTTCAACAAATAAATCCATTTTTCTCCACTCCTTTTATAAAACGGGAATATGTTTCGCGCAATTTTAAACGCTTTCAAATTTTTTGTTACTCGTAAATATGTTACACCCAAAAAAAGCGGGCAGAGAGACCTCTGCCCGCACGTCATCAAATTTAGATGTTACCCTCATGAACGTTGATACGATTCATCGCACGATTTAAAGCTAGTTCCGCACGTTTGAAATCGATGTCATCTTGTTTCTTTTGAAGGCGACCTTCAGCACGCGCTAACGCTTCTCTAGCACGTGCAATATCGATTGAAGCAGCAACTTCAGCAGAAGGAGCCAAAATCGAAATTTTATCAGGACGAACTTCAATGAAACCACCGCTAATCGCTGCAACTTCTGTCGTGCCATCTGCTTTTTTAAGCTTCACTGCACCAATAGCAAGTGGAGCAACCATAGGAATATGGCCAGCTAAGACACCGATTTCACCTGAAGTCGTTTTAGCGATTACCATCGTAACCTCTGAATCGTATACTGAGCCGTCGGGAGTGACAATATTGACTGTAACTGTCTTCATATTTTTTCCTCCTCGTCAGCTAATTAAACTTGTACGCCCATTTCTTTAGCTTTCGCTACTACTTCATCAATTGAACCAACTAAACGGAAAGCATCTTCTGGTAAGTGATCCCATTTGCCATCAAGGATTTCCTTGAATGAACGAACAGTTTCTTTAACAGGTACATAAGAACCTTTTTGACCAGTGAATTGCTCCGCTACGTGGAAGTTTTGAGATAAGAAGAACTGGATACGACGAGCACGTTCTACAGTTTGTTTATCTTCATCAGATAACTCATCCATACCTAAGATAGCAATGATATCTTGTAACTCACGGTAACGTTGGATTGTACGTTGAACACCAGTTGCGATTGCATAGTGTTCTGGTCCAACGATTTCCGGTGATAATGCACGAGAAGTCGAAGCTAGTGGGTCTACAGCTGGATAGATACCCATCTCAGATAATTTACGCTCAAGGTTAGTTGTTGCATCTAAGTGGGCGAATGTTGTAGCCGGAGCCGGGTCAGTATAGTCATCGGCTGGTACGTAAATCGCTTGGATAGAAGTTACAGAACCTTTTGTAGTAGATGTGATACGCTCTTGTAATTTACCCATTTCTGTAGCAAGTGTTGGTTGGTAACCTACCGCTGAAGGCATACGACCTAATAGGGCAGAAACCTCAGAACCTGCTTGTGTGAAACGGAAAATGTTGTCGATGAATAAAAGTACGTCTGCACCTTGCTCATCACGGAAGAATTCAGCCATTGTTAAACCAGTTAAAGCTACGCGCATACGTGCTCCAGGTGGCTCATTCATTTGACCGAATACCATTGCAGTTTGTTTGATTACGCCTGAATCTGTCATTTCGAAGAATAAGTCGTTACCCTCACGAGTACGCTCACCTACACCTGCGAATACAGAGATACCTGCGTGTTCTTGTGCGATGTTGTTGATTAATTCTTGGATTAATACTGTTTTACCTACACCGGCACCACCGAATAGACCGATTTTACCACCTTTGATGTATGGTGCTAATAAGTCTACTACTTTGATACCTGTTTCAAGGATTTCTACAGTAGTTGATAATTCATCGAATGTTGGAGCTTCGCGGTGAATTGAATCACGACGAACGTCTGCAGGAATTTCTTCACCTAAATCGATAACTTCACCAAGTACGTTAAATACGCGACCTAATGTAGCATCACCAACTGGTACTGAGATCGGTGCTCCTGTGTTTGTTACTTCTGCTCCACGTTGTAAACCATCAGTAGATGACATGGCAATTGTACGAACAGAATCGTCACCTAAGTGAAGCGCTACTTCTAATGCAAGAGTAGTCGGAGCTTCGTTAGGACGTTCAATTTTAACTGTTAATGCGTTATAAATATCTGGTAATTGACCATTAGCAAACTTTACGTCTACTACTGGACCCATTACTTGAAGAACGTGTCCGTTGTTCATTACTTTGTACCCTCCTATCGTATTCTTATACGACGTTGGTGAATGCGCCTATTCTAAGGCAGCAGCTCCACCAACGATTTCTGTAATTTCTTGTGTAATCGCCGCTTGACGTGCACGGTTATATTGTAGAGAAAGGTCTGCAATAAGATCGTTTGCATTGTCTGTAGCGTTTTTCATGGCTGTCATACGTGCTGAATGTTCACTCGCTTTTCCATCTAATATAGCGCCATAAATTAAGCTTTCCGCATATTGTGGAAGTAATACTTCTAAAATGGCTTCACCTGATGGCTCAAATTCATAAGCAGCATCGCTTGATGAAGGTGCAATATCAGTTAAAGGAAGAACTTTTTTCACAGTCACTTCGTTTTGAATAGCAGACACGAAGTGATTGTAGTACATATAAAGTTCATCATACGTACCGTCAATGAACATACCAACAGCATTACGAGCGATTTCTTTAATATCAGCAAATGATGGTTGGTCTGGAAGACCGATAACATCTGCGATAACATTGTGTCCACGCTTTACAAAGTAATCACGAACAACACGACCTACTGCTAAGATTACATACTCATCTGTAGAGTTGTGACGTTTCATAATAGTGTTTTGAACCTCACGTAAAATGCTTGAGTTGTAAGCACCTGCTAACCCGCTATCAGAACCGATAACTAAGTAAGCTGTTTTCTTAACAGGACGAGACGTTAACATTGGATGTCCACTATCTTTAGTACCTGCTGCGATTGCGCCTACTACCTCTTGAATTTTCTCCATATATGGAACGTAAGCCTTAGCGTTTTGCTCTGCACGGCGCAACTTTGAAGAAGAAACCATTTGCATTGCTTTAGTAATTTGTTTCGTAGACTTTGTAGAGTTAATACGACCTTTAATTTCGCGTAAGTTTACCACTGGTATTTCACCACCTTTTGATTTTTATCAAGCTCTTATTAAAAAAGAGTTGTCCAGTTTTTCACGCTTTATAAACATGCGTGAAAAACCGTTCAATTCTTACTTACTCAGATTTAGCGAAAGTCTTTTTGAATGCGTTAATTGCTTCAACATACTCTGCATCTGGAGCAAGTTCTTTAGTTGTACGAACATGATCTAAAACATTTGTGTGGTTTGTATCTAACCAGCTTAAGAATTCGTTTTCAAAACGAACGATATCTTGTACTGGAATATCATC
Organism: Solibacillus sp. FSL K6-4121; assembly: GCF_038002585.1. Classification (NCBI taxonomy): domain Bacteria; kingdom Bacillati; phylum Bacillota; class Bacilli; order Caryophanales; family Caryophanaceae; genus Solibacillus; species Solibacillus sp. FSL K6-4121. Next base: position 1,402,067 of record NZ_JBBOCS010000001.1, on the reverse strand, counting down.
TAAGTGACCTTTAGTTAATGCATAAAGGATCGCAACTTGTTTTTCAACTTTAAGTGGTTTGTTTAAGTCTTGTTTTAACACTTCAACTGTACGTTTACCACGCTCTAATTTACCAAGCGTAATTGGGTCTAAGTTAGATCCGAACTGAGCGAATGACTCTAATTCACGGAACGCTGCTAAGTCAAGACGTAATGTACCTGCTACTTTTTTCATCGCTTTGATTTGTGCAGAACCACCTACACGTGATACTGATAAACCAGCGTTGATCGCAGGACGTACACCTGAGTTGAATAAGTCAGATTGTAAGAAGATTTGACCATCTGTAATAGAGATTACGTTTGTTGGGATATATGCAGAGATATCGCCCGCTTGCGTTTCTACGAATGGAAGCGCTGTAATCGAACCATTTTTGTAAGTTTCGTTTAACTTCGCAGCACGCTCAAGTAGACGGCTGTGTAAGTAGAATACGTCACCAGGGTAAGCTTCACGACCTGGAGGACGGCGTAGAAGAAGTGAAAGTTCACGGTATGCTGATGCTTGTTTAGTTAAGTCATCATACACGATTAATACGTGCTTACCATCTAACATGAATTCTTCTGCCATAGAAATACCTGCAAATGGAGCAAGGTATAATAATGGAGCTGGTTGTGATGCAGAAGCTGTTACAACGATTGTGTAATCTAATGCACCATGCTTACGGAAAGTTTCAACTACGTTACGTACAGTTGATTCTTTTTGTCCGATTGCTACGTAGATACAAATCATATCTTCGCCTTGTTGGTTTAAAATTGTATCGATTGCTACAGATGTTTTACCAACTTGACGGTCACCGATGATTAACTCACGTTGACCACGACCGATTGGAACTAAAGCGTCAATCGCTTTAATACCTGTTTGTAATGGCTCATGTACTGATTTACGTGCCATTACACCGAAAGCTGGACTTTCGATTGGACGAGATTTTGTTGTGTTGATTGGACCTAATCCATCCACTGGCATACCAAGTGGGTTTACAACACGCCCAATTAGTGCTTCACCAACTGGTACTTCCATAATACGACCTGTACGACGAACCTCATCGCCTTCTTTGATGCCTAGGTAGTCTCCTAAAATTACGATACCAACGTTACCTTCTTCTAGGTTTTGTGCCATACCCATAACACCGTTTGAGAACTCTAAAAGCTCTCCAGCCATGGCGTTGTCGAGGCCATGAGCACGAGCGATACCGTCACCAACAGTGATAACTGTACCTACTTCGCTTACTTTTAATTCCGATTGATAACCTTCAATCTGCTGTTTAATCAGACTGCTGATTTCTTCAGCTTTGATGCCCATGTATGTTCACCTCTCACATTTCTTAAGATTTAGCCAACTAATACTCGTTTTAAGTCCTCTAGCTTAGAAGCTACAGTGCTGTCGAAAATATAGTTGCCGATTTGAACGCGTACGCCACCAATTAATGACGCATCGATAATGTTTGTAATGTTAAGTTGCTCTTTGCCGACTAACTTACTGAAAGAAGCAGAAATTTCAGCTCTCTCCCCTGCCGTTAACTCGCGCGTAGAGTAAACTTTTGCATCTGCAGAGCCTTGAGCAGCTGCTGCTAATGTTTGATACTGTTCTGCTACAGCTGATAATTCGTTTAAACGTTTCTTTTCAATTAAGAATTGAATCATGTTAATTACGATTGGTTGTGCACCAGTTAAAACTTGTGCAATAAGTTCTTTCTTACGGTCAGTAGAGATTTTAGGAGCAGATAGTAATGCTATAAACTCTTCGTTTAGAGCCATTACTTTTGTAAGTTCCTGCAAATCTGCACTTACTTCAGTAAGAACGTTTTGTTTAATTGCTAATTCAAATGTTGCTTGAGCATAGCGATTTGCTACAGTCGATTGACTCATTTCGCTTCGCCTGCCTTCGCAATCGTTTCTTTAATTAGTGCGCTATTGTCTGCTTCAGAAATTTCTTTCCCAAGAACTTTAGACGCAGCAAGTACTGATAATGAAACCACTTCTTCACGTACAGCAGCGATTGCTTTTTCTTTCTCTGCTTCGATATCACGAACAGCAGATTCTTTTAGACGATTCGCTTCAGCGCGTGCAGCGACAACGATCTCTTCGCGTGTTGCTTCGCCTTGCTTTTTAGCACCTTCAATAATCGATTGTGCTTCTGTACGAGCTTCTTTAAGAAGGCTCTTTTGTTCTTCTAATAGTGCTTGTGTTTCTTTTTTAGCTTTTTCAGCCGCGTCGATTCCGCTTGCAACCAACTCTTCACGCTCGCGCATGATACCCATTAAAGGACCCCAAGCGAACTTTTTAAGAAGTGCCATTAAACCTAAGAAAATCACTAATGTAGCAATAGCATCACCTAAGTTAATGCCAGTGTTACCCGCACCAAGTACAAGATAGTCTAAAAACACGATTGTTTCACTCCCTTCAAGAGCTTGAATAGAAATCTATATTTTGTATTACTTTTTATTCATTTTAAAATTTGTAAAAAAAGGGTACTCCTTTTTTATACAAAACTAATGGCGAAGGGTTTCAAAAGAATTCTACTTCGCCACTGGGTTTAAAATAATCTTAATGAAGACTATTGGTTCATTACGATGAATGCGATTACTACTGCGATGATCGGTAATGCTTCTACTAACGCTACCCCGATGAACATTGTAGTTTGAAGAACGCCACGTGCTTCTGGTTGACGAGCGATACCTTCTACTGTTTTTGAAACGATAAGACCGTTACCAATACCTGCACCTAGTGCTGCTAAACCGATTGCGATTGCTGCTGCTAATAAACCTACTGAACCTACCATTGATAATATCCTCCTTGGATGTGTTGTTTTTTTTTTTTTTCAAATTGCCGCGCTACAATGAATGCGGAAATTTATAATTAATGGTCTGCACTCACTTTGTGAGCCATATAAACCATTGTTAACATAACGAAAATGAAAGCTTGGATAAACCCGATGAAAATTGAGAATCCCATCCATGCCATCATTGGTACGATTGCACCGAAGAAACCAAACACACTTGAAACTGCTAAACCAGTTAGTAACGTTAGTAAAATCTCACCGGCGTAAATGTTACCGTAAAGACGTAGACCAAGAGTTAGCGTATTTGCGAACTCCTCGATAATTTTTAACGGGAACATAAATGACATTGGTTGGACGAATGTTTTAGCATAACCACCTGTACCTTGCATTTTCACGCCGTAATAGTGTGTTAATACTAGAATCATCGACGCTAATGTCATTGTAACGACTGGATCGGCTGTTGGTGATTTCCACCATAAGTCAGATCCGTACAAAATACCACCCATTGGTAAACCAAGTAAGTTGGATACGGCAATGAACATGATTAATGTAATACCTAGAATGTGGAAGCGACCGCCTGTTTTCCAGTCCATGTTACTCTTAATAATACCTTTCACGAAATCCATAATCCATTCCATGAAGTTTTGCATACCAGTCGGTTTTAATGCGAGTCTTCTTGTAGATACAACTGCGATTAAAAATACGATGGCTGCTGCTACTAAAAGAGTTAACACTGTAGATAAGTTGAAAGTAAGCGCCATAAAGCCTAAATCCAAGTGGAGCTCTGGAGCTGTATGATCCATTTTTGCATTCACCTCTCTTTCAAATGCACCTTAGTGGCTTTTTGTTTGATGTACAATTCTTTCTACTACTAAAAAGATGTACGGAATCATCAGCCCAATGACCGTGCTTATTAAATGAAAATATTGTGGCAACGATATTGCGATTGCGACTGCGGCAACACCTGATCCAAAGCGAAGCGCTGTACCGATAGATGCTACTTTTGTCCCTTCACTAATGGAACGGTCAAATTTTTCCATACGTCGAACTAATATCCAAAAGTTATACGTACCAAAGAACGCACCCAGGGCTATACCAGCAAATACAGAATCATATGGCGAAAATCCCCAGCCTAACGCACAAACAACAAGCAAAAAAAAGAACGCTTTCTTCTGCATTGTAAAAATGTGATGCAAATTTAGCATTGGCAATTAATCTCCTGAAACTTTTTCGAGTAAAGAAAGTGTTCATCGACCATTAAATGAATTAAAATCGTAGTGAATGCACTACAAAATTAGAGGCCGTTACAAGTACTAAATAATTTTTACTATAGACAAATCACATAGTAAACATTCATTTCATACTTCTAAATGTCTCTTAATCTTCACGGACTTAATCCAGACGCAACGTTGCAAATTGACGAATTTCGTTTCAACCGTCAATCTAGTAGAAACTTGATATAACAAGTGTTTCAACGTCTTCAGACTAAACGAAACCCTTATCATTCTTACCCTTTGTAAGCATACAATAGGGGGTTTTTGATGTCAATTAGTAATGGTGAAAAACTTCACACAGTTAAATTCCTTGTCAAATTGTTGACAAATTTGTGTATTCTTGTTCATAATTATTCTCTGCTTTTTTTCACTAAAGCTGAAATTCGCTATTTCATGCATTTTTTCCATTCCCACTTAATATGAAGCATCATAGAAAAATTTTTTTAGCAATAATAGCGAATTTTGCTATTGACAAAATAGAAATAAGTGTAACCTCCTATTTTTCCCTCTTAAAGGTCAAAATTATTGCGCTAGGATAAGTTTATCTAGTTTCTGCATTTTTAATTATATCTTCCAATAGTTGCTTTTGTGCGAACTTTAACAATGCTTCCACGATACGAGCAGATGCAAATCCATCACCATATGGGTTCGATGCATGAGCCATCGCTTCGTATGCTTTATTATTTGTTAATAGTTCTTTCGCCATTGAGTAAATAACTTCCTCATCTGTACCAGCAAGCTTTAATGTACCAGCCGCAATACCTTCCGGACGTTCAGTCGTATCACGTAATACGAGCACTGGCTTTCCTAACGATGGTGCTTCTTCCTGCACTCCACCTGAATCAGTTAAAATCATATAGGAACGTGCTGCAAAGTTATGGAAATCAAACACTTCCAATGGTTCAATTAAATGAACTCTCGGGTTGTCGCCTAAAATTTCATTTGCAACTTCTCGAACTGCCGGATTCATATGCACTGGATACACCACTTGAATATCTGTATGTTCATTTAATAAACGCATAATGGCACGGAACATATTACGCATTGGATTACCTAAGTTTTCACGACGATGTGCCGTCAGTAAAATCATTCGGTCTGTCCCTATCTTTTCAAGTACTGGGTGGGTATAGTTTTCACTAACAGTAGTTTTCAGCGCATCGATCGCCGTATTACCTGTTACGAAAATTGATTCATCCAGCTTGTTTTCTTTTAGGAGGTTTGCTCTAGATTGTTCTGTAGGAGCAAAATGCAAATCTGCCATTACACCCGTCAACTGTCGATTCATCTCTTCTGGATAAGGCGAGTATTTTTGTCCTGTACGTAAACCTGCCTCTACGTGACCAATTGCAATCTGATTATAAAAAGCAGCTAAACTCCCCACAAATGTTGTCGCAGTATCTCCATGAACTAATACAATATCCGGCTTTGCCTCTTTCATTACACGGTCAAGACCAAGTAATGCATTTGTCGCTACATCGACCAATGTTTGGCGATCCTTCATTATATTTAAATCATAATTTGGTGTAATATCGAACGTTTCCAATACTTGATCAAGCATTTGACGGTGTTGCGCTGTCACAGTTACGATGGATTCAATTTCCTCTGGATGCTTTTCTAACTCCAACACAAGTGGTGCCATTTTAATTGCTTCTGGACGCGTCCCAAAAATCGTCATAACTTTAAACTTTTTCGTCATCATTCTTCTCCTTGTCTAATCTAGAGTATTAATTATTGCATTGATTTTAGCAGGTGTTTCAAACACTGCCGATTCAAGATAAAACGCCCGTTACTTGTGTACGGGCGTTTGTTGTTTTCATTATTTTGTACCGAATAAGCGATCCCCGGCATCACCTAAACCTGGTACGATATAGCCGTGGTCGTCTAGTTTTTCATCTAAAGATGCAATGTAAATATCTACATCCGGGTGTAATTTTTGAATTTCTTCTACACCTTCTGGAGCAGCAATTAAGCACATAAACTTAATGCTTTTAGCGCCACGCTTTTTCAGTGAGTTGATTGCTTCAACAGCTGAACCACCTGTTGCTAACATTGGGTCGACAATAATAAAGTCACGTTCTTCAACATCAGCTGGAAGTTTTGCATAATATTCTACAGGCTTTAGCGTCTCTGGATCACGGTAAAGACCAATATGCCCTACTTTTGCAGCAGGAATTAGCTTTAATACTCCGTCTACCATTCCGATACCTGCACGTAAAATTGGTACAATCGCAATTTTCTTACCTGACAGTACTTTTGCCTTTGCTTTTGTAACAGGTGTTTCCACTTCAATTTCTTCAAGTGGTAAATCACGTGTAATTTCAAAAGCCATCAATGTTGCGACTTCATCTACTAGCTCGCGGAATTCTTTTGTCCCAGTATCTTTATCTCGAATATAAGTTAACTTATGCTGAATTAATGGGTGGTCAAATACGTATACTTTACTCACATTGACATCTCCTAACTGTTGTTTATCTAAGTTAGTATAACAGAAAATAAAGTTAACGAAAACTCTCACAGGAATGTTTTGAAAAACGTCTTATTTTGTATAGTAGAGTTTATATTTCACAATAATTAAAATAGATATATTCTTCACTAAAATAGCTAGTATATGTCCGCTTTCTCTTTCAGATAGCTTTACCCTTAACTTGCCCTCCATGCAAAAAAATACCCTTCTTAATATTTGCAAGAAGAATATAATAAAAGCCTTTCTAATTACAGATGTGTAGTTAGAAAGGCTGAAATTTAATTAAGCATATAATGGATATTTCGCTGTTAAAGCTTCTACACGTTTACGGGCTTCTTCTTTTACTGCAGTGTCTTCATGATTTTTAAGAACAGATGCCATGATTTTGCCTACTTCAATAACATCCTCTTCTTTAAAGCCACGAGATGTTACTGCAGCTGTACCTACACGTATTCCAGAAGTTACAAATGGAGATTCTGTATCGAATGGAATTGTATTTTTGTTCGTTGTAATCGCTACTTCATCTAATACATGCTCTGCAACTTTACCTGTTAAACCTAAAGATTTTACATTTAATAGAAGTAAGTGGTTATCTGTACCGCCTGATACGATTTCAACGCCTTCTTCCATTAAAGATTTAGCTAATGCTGCTGCATTTAGTTTAATTTGTTTTGCGTACTGTTTAAATTCTGGTTGTAATGCTTCACCGAATGATACTGCTTTTGCAGCGATGACGTGCATTAATGGACCACCTTGAATACCTGGGAATACTGATTTGTTTAATTCTTTTTCCCATTTCGCATCATTTGTTAAGATCATACCACCACGAGGACCACGTAATGTTTTGTGTGTTGTTGTTGTTACGAAATCTGCGTATGGTACTGGGTTTTGGTGTTCACCCGCAGCAACTAGACCAGCAATATGTGCCATATCTACCATGAAGTATGCGCCTACTTCATCAGCGATTTCCCGGAATTTTGCGAAGTCAATTTCACGAGGATAAGCTGAAGCACCGGCAACGATTAACTTTGGCTTAGATTCCAACGCTTTTTGTCTTACATCTTCATAGTCGATGACATTTGTATCTTCTGTTACACCGTACTCTACGAAATTATATAAAATACCAGAGAAGTTAACTGGAGAACCATGCGTTAAGTGACCACCGTGAGATAAGTTCATCCCTAATACTGTATCACCTGGTTTTAAAATTGTATGGTATACTGCCATGTTGGCTTGTGCACCTGAGTGAGGCTGTACGTTAACATATGTAGCTCCGAATAATTCTTTTGCACGGTCGCGCGCAATATTTTCAACTACGTCTACATGCTCGCAGCCGCCATAATAACGTTTCCCAGGATAGCCTTCTGCATACTTATTTGTAAGATATGAGCCTTGTGCTTCCATTACAGCTTCCGATACGAAGTTTTCTGAAGCAATTAACTCAATGTTCGTGTTTTGACGTTTTTTCTCTAAAAGAATTGCGTCTAAAATTGCTTTGTCTTGTCCAGCTAAGTTTTCAAATGCCATTATAAAAATCCCCCTAAATTTTGTTCCGAATAGATCGGAGTTTCCAATTCAAAATGATGTATGTAACGTTAAAGCGTTACTTATATTGCGCACGTTCTCCACCGATAAGTTTTGGACGTGTTGTCGCTAATGTAATGACAGCATTACCTAAACGTTTTACAGATGTTCGAATAGGTACCGCTACAGCTTTCAAATGCATGCCGATTAAAGTTTGACCGATATCAATGCCATAGTGCGCCTGAATCGATTCCACAACTACAGGTTCAGTCAATTGTGAAAAAGCATAGGCGGACATGGAGCCACCCGCTGTACGCACTGGAATGACTGAAACTGGTTCTAAGTGATACTTTTTAGCCACAGCTGACTCAAGCGTTAAAGCTCGATTAATATGTTCGCAGCCCTGAAAAACTAAATGGATATTGTTTCTTTGTGCGAATTTTGAGAATTCTTTATATAAAACTTCTGCAACATTGAGTGCGCCGGCTGTACCGATCTTTTCGCCCATTACTTCCGACGTGGAACAGCCAACGACAAAAAGCTGATCTTCAGTAAACTTCACTTGTTGCTCAAATTCAATTAATGCTTGTTTTAAATCATTTTGCAAATCGTGTAAGTCCGTCATTGGATCACTCCTTGTTACCCTTCAATTTCTGAAATCTTTTCTACGCGGCGAATATGACGGCCACCTTCGAATTCAGTATTCAACCAAGTTTCAACAATTTCTCTAGCCAATCCTGGTCCTATTACACGCTCGCCCATCGCCAATACATTGGAATCATTATGACAGCGTGTTGCTTTCGCAGAAAATACGTCATGTACAAGTGCACAGCGGATGCCTTTAAACTTATTGGCAGCAATCGAAATACCAATACCTGTCCCGCAAATTAGTATTCCGCGGTCGAACTCACCTGCTGCTACACGTTCTGCTACGGGACGAGCATAGTCTGGATAGTCTACAGAATCATTTGTTTGTGGACCAAAGTCTTCATAACTTATCGACATTTCGTCCAATAGTGACATAATTTCTTTTCTTAAATTATTTCCACCGTGGTCTGATGAAATCGCAATTTTCATGAAGGTACCTCCTACCTCTTTTTTACTCAATTATATTCAACATCAGTGTACCATTTATTACATCAAAATGACACGTCTTTTCCTCAGAAGTTTCGTATTATCACTTCAAAACACGAATATTAAACCTATAATATTATTATATTGTTATTTTTTTGGACAATTCGCTTTAAAAGTTTACATAAAAAAGATCACCCTTATAAGAGTGATCTTTTCCAATTATTGTATAGATAATAAATAATCTGCTACTGCCTCTTCTTCGCCTGCTGCAGTTCCTGCAGGCATTGCGCCTTTACCATTTTCTAAAACATCGATAATTTCCTCTTTAGATAATGAGATGTTAGTTAAGTCCGGTCCCATTGCTCCTGACAAATCTCCCCCGTGACAGCCGATACAGCTAGCATTCACTACTTTTACCCCTTCTGAAACATCTGACGTAGCTGAGTCATTTGATTCAGTAGGCGTTGAATTTGTAGTGTCTGTATCTGTTTCTTCTGCATCCCCACATGCAGCTAAACCAGCTACTACTACACCCATTAATAACCAGTATTTGAGCTTTTTCAAAACGATCCCTCCAGGATTAATTTTTATACGTAATATTCCGTACATACCCTATTCATTTCAACATGAAACGACAAACCCCTTTTATAATGCACATAGAGTCATAATTATGACAAATAAGAAACCCTTTATAGAATTGGATTTCGTCCAATTCTATAAAGGGTATTGACAATCTATTGATTGCGGTCGAATTGCTGAATCATTCGATATAGCTCAGCAGATTGCTGTTTTAAATCACTCGCCAATGCTTCTACTTGCTTAATAGCATGAGCTTGTTCTAAAGAGGCAGCACTTACTTCCTGCGCACTTGCGGATGTTTGTTCAGCAATTGCGGCTACTTCTTGTGATTGATGTGATGTATGCTCAATATTTTTCATTTGCTGTTCAACCAATTGGGAGATTTGAACAACATCATCTGCCATTTCATACACTGATTTCGTCATGCCTTCAACTGCTGTTGTCGTTTCAGATACACGTGAAGACTCGTTGGCAGCAAATGAAACTTGTTCGTTCATTTGTTTTACTACAATAGATACATTTTGTTGCATCGTCTGAATTAATTTTGTAATTCCTTGAACTGCGTTAGCACTTTCATCGGCTAAACCACGTACTTCTTCTGCTACTACCGCAAAGCCTTTACCGTGCTCACCTGCTCGTGCTGCTTCAATTGAGGCATTTAATGCAAGTAAATTCGTTTGACCTGCAATATCTCCAACTAAGCCGATAATTCGTTCAATTTGCTCTGCATTTTTTTCTAATTCGCGAATATTGACCAATGAATTTTCATTATCCGCTGCAATTTTTTGAATACTATTTACGACTCCGTGAATCGCATCTGTAGTTGACGTTAAATTGGACAAAAGATCTTTCGAACGGCTGGCTGTATGCAACGCTTTGTTGTTTACTTCAGATGCCAGTGTACGTACTTCTTCAATAGCTTCTACTGTTTCTTGAATCGCAACTGCGGAAGATTCAGCTCCTAAAGAAATTTGACTGATATTGCTCGTAATTTGCTCAGCATTATTCGTTACAGATATACTTTCATCTGAAAGCTTTCGAATAGTTTCATCTGTAGTTTTATAATTTCCCTCAATGCCATTAACCATTTTGCGCAAATTAACAACCATCGCCTGAAATGCCTCAGCTACAGTCCGGATTTCATCATTTGTTTTCGGCATGTCGACATCTTTCCCAATCTTGCCCTCAGCTACCTGATTGGCACTGCTCTCTAATCGCTGTAACGGACGTACAATTACTAAACTAAACACAGCTGCCAAAGCACAAGACCAAAAGATTCCTAATACATATGTAATAATTTGAAACATGCTCGTACTAGTATTTTCGAAAAACATCGGACGTAAATATTCGATAAACACAAAACTGCATGTATATGTAATAAGCGCTAATATCCCGACAAATAATACGAGCTTCCGACGTAAACTAAATGATTTTCTCTGTGAATCCATGTTAAATTTTTCCCTCCAATTGTAATTTGGTCTCTAGTTTATTAATCGCTTCGTTTAGTTGGTCATATGTCTGCTCATATATTTGAAGGTTGCCTCCAAATGGATCTTGGATATCCGGTCCACCCTCCATCGCTACATATTCTTTTAACGTAAACGTTTTATGTGCAGCTTCTTCAACAAGACTAATGACCATTTCTTTATGTGCCGTCGTCATTGTTAAAATTAAATCTGCCCACTGTGCATCGTTCTTTGTAAACTGCGAAGAGTGATGGGGTTGAAAAATATCCTTTTGCAATAATATTTCTTCGGCATTTCGGGACATTCCATTCCCCTCGTAGGCATAAATACCCGCAGAACGTACATTTATATTCTCATAGTTTTTAGCTTTTAAAATTGCTTCTGCCATAGGACTTCTACATGTGTTTCCTGTACAAATAAAGTAAATATTTATCTTCCTCACACCCTCTAATCTACCATTTTAATAACATAATACTCATTACAATCAGTAATAATCCAGCAATTTTCTTTAATGCGTTATTTCTCAAAATAGTAGTTTTTTGCGCTACTACTAAAGCTGCATAAGACAATAAGAATGTGGATAACCCTGCACTGATAATAAAAACATATTTTTCTAAATTTAGCATACCAAAAGATAGGCTAACTGAAAAGGTATCAATACTCGCAAATATGGCAATAATCGGTAAAGATATGGCAGGGAAACTTTCATCTTTTTTTGACAGCAGTAATTGCAAACCTACAAAGAATAGTAATATTGTAGAAAGGCTTGTCGCCCAGTTATTTAAATACACGGCTATCCATTCCCCAAAACGGTATCCTATTAATGGGAAAATCATATGTAATAATGCCGTCCATAACGCTAATAACCACTTAGCTTTAACATTTGTAGCAATTAAATAAAGTGCAACGACATCAAACGACATTAATATCCCAGCAACCACTTCCTGCATTTTTTCCCCTCTTCCTCTATGCGCTGTTGTAATTTATGCTTTTCCAATTAAAAATATCCTACAGATTTACACACAACCAAAAAAACCACATCTACAAAATTTTGCAGAATGTGGTCATAAAGATTATTTAAGTGAAAACCAATTGCCGCCAGCTGCTTTTTCCAGGCGGTTCATAATTGCTGTCCCTACCCCGGATTTTGTTGTAGCCGTCGCTAAAATAATTGTTGCATCTGTTTTATCACAAGCGCGTAAAGCATCATACAAAGTTGCACTCATCTGTTCAAGATTATGTGCTTCACCAAAGGAAAAATAGTAATCTGCTTTTATATCTTTAAAGCTTTCCGGAGCCAATAGAGCAACTTTATGCACAGATTTTAATTGTTCGAGTGCATTTTCAATTGTTTCTTTATTTGCATCTATTAAATAAACAGGTGCATTTGGTGCATAATGAGTATATTTCATCCCCGGTGCTTTCGGTGTCGACTCAATCTTTTGCTGTTCAATGCTTGGCTCATCTACCGGACCGATTACTGCTTCTAGCATTTCTTTCGTTACTCCACCTGGACGTAAAATAACAGGCGTATCTAACGTAACATCGAGAACGGTTGATTCTACACCGATTCCTGTCATTCCACCATCTAAAATGCATGGGATAATACCTTGCAAATCTTCGAAAACATGATCCGCTTTTGTCGGGCTTGGCTTCCCACTGCGATTTGCACTTGGCGCTGCTAATGGTGCTTTTAAAGTTTGCAGCAGTTTGAGAGCAACCGGGTGATCAGGCATACGAATGCCTACTGTATCTAAACCTGCAGTTACGCTCGGTGCCAATATATTCGGTTTTGCATGCATAACAATTGTGAGTGGACCAGGCCAAAAAGCCTCCATGCATATTTTAGCAAGTTCAGGAATATATGATATATAGAGGGATATTTCTTCCGCAGTTCCAATATGTACAATAAGCGGATTATCGGAAGGACGACCTTTTGCATCAAATATTTTTTTCACTGCTTTCTCGTCTGTTGCCACTGCACCCAGCCCGTAAACTGTTTCGGTAGGAAATGCAACAACTTCCCCCTTTTTTAACAAATCCACAGCTTGTGTATAATTTTCTGAATTATCCACAAAATCATCCACAGGTAATTGTAAAGTTCGCATCATTTCATCCCCCTTTCTACAAGTATTTCAAAAGATTATCCACAATTTGTTAATAACTAACAGTTACCTGTGTATATTCTTTTATTTTCTGTTGATTACTTTTTTGTTTATTTTTCTTCCACCATTCGGAAATATAAAATGTTGGTCGTTCAGTTTTCGCTGGTTCATCCTTTTTACAAAGCGTTGGAAACACTGCACAGAACCAATTTTCTCCTCGGCCTTGTCCAATCACAAAATTGACAGAATAATATTTATTTTGTGGATAAAACTGACCTAAATACCATTTCGGCGGCATTAAGTTATCCCCAAATTTATATGAAACTTTTAATTGTGGGTAAGTTTTCTGAATTTCTTGATAAATCTTTTCCACACTGTGGATATCTTCTGAAAAATCTGATGTTTCCTGTATATAACCTTGAATTGTTTCTACTACCTCATACTTTACCAATTGATCAGCTTTCGTTGAGCTATTTGCAATCACACGGATTTTTAACTGCTCATCGCTTAGCGTCTGCCCTTCACGTACTCCCTCTACAAAATCAGGTACTATACAAGCTGCACTATATATAAACAACACACTTATTAGTAATTTAGCAACCGCTAAAAATAGATTGGATTCATTTTTAATATCGTAATCATGTAACATTTTCATTCCCCCTTGCAAAACATTGTTTACAAGGAATCTAGTTTTTATTCACTAATCTCACAAAAAATAATTCGATCTTTTTTATTTATATCTTTAACTACTGTTACATGGGCATTTGGGAAGCTCTTTTTGAAAAAGCCAGCTACAGCTTCTCCCTGTGTATAGCCAATTTCAAGTCCGATTAAGGCCGGAGTATTCATAATGGCCGGTAAATTTTCTGCTAGTTTACGATAAAGTAACAGTCCATTTTCCTCGGCAAACAATGCACTATGCGGTTCATGTGCTACTACTACATCCGACATATCCTTCATTTCATCAAATGCGATATAAGGAGGGTTGGATAATACGATATCCCACTTTTCATTGGCAATCGGTGTTGTTAAATCCCCCTGCTTAAATGTAATGTGTGCTTGGAGTTGCTCTGCATTTTTCTTTGCTGTTTCCAATGCGTCTTCTGAAATATCCGTTGCTGTTACATCAAGATTCGGGCATTCTTTTTTCATCGTAATAGCGATTGCTCCACTACCTGTTCCGATATCCGCAAATTTAAATTCTTTTTTTTCACCGAATAGCTTTTGTATCCGCTCTATTGTCCCAACAATCAATTCTTCCGTTTCAGGACGTGGAATTAAAACCGACTCATCCACATTGAAAGTTCTTCCATAAAATTCTTCTACACCTGTAATGTATTGTATAGGGCGTCCTTTAATATGCTCCTGCAAATAAACGTCAAATTGCTGCTGGTGTTCAACTGCTAACGGCTCATGCATTTTCATCATCAAGCCTGAATAATTTGTCTGTAAAATATGCTGCAATAGTAATCTTGCGGCATTTCCTTCGCGACCGTTTTCCTCTAAAAAAGAAGAAGCCCCATTCAGGGCCTCAAAAATAGTTTTATGCATCTTCATTTAAGTTGGCTAAGCGTGTTGCTTGCTCATCTAAAATAAGTGCATCAATAATTTCATCCAACTTACCTTCAACAATTTGATCAAGCTTTTGAATCGTTAAGCCAATTCGATGATCTGTTACACGGTTTTGTGGATAGTTGTAAGTACGGATACGCTCAGAACGGTCGCCTGTTCCTACTGCTGTCTTACGTGTTGCATCAATTTCTGCCTGTGCTTCTTGACGGTGTTTATCCGCTACACGAGCTACTAAAATTTTCATCGCTTTTTCACGGTTTTTAATTTGTGAACGCTCATCCTGCATCGAAACGACAACCCCAGTTGGTAAGTGGGTCATACGTACAGCGGACATCGTTGTATTTACTGACTGACCACCTGCACCTGATGAAGCGAATGTATCAACGCGAATATCCTTTTCATGAATTTCTACATCTTCTACATGTACTTCCGGTAAACAAGCAACTGTTGCAGTTGATGTATGAATACGGCCTTGTGATTCTGTAGCCGGAACACGTTGAACACGGTGTGCGCCGTTTTCATATTTGAATTTTGAATAAGCACCTTGACCGTTAATCATCAAGATTACTTCTTTATAGCCGCCTGCCGGATTTGGCGTTGCTTCCATAATATCCACTTTCCAGCCTTGTGTTTCTGCATAACGTGTATACATACGGAACAAGTCACCAGCAAAAATATTCGCCTCGTCACCGCCAGCAGCACCACGGATCTCCATAATTACGTTTTTCGAATCGTTCGGGTCTTTTGGAATTAATAAAATACGCAGACGTTCTTCCAAATCGGGAACTTGTTTATTTAAGTCGTTAAACTCTTCCTTCATCATTTCAAGCATTTCTGCATCTTTTTCTATTTCCATTAATTCGCGTGTATCAGCCAGTTGCTCTTTTACTGATTTGTATTCACGATATACGTCTACCATTTCCTGAATATCGGATTGCTCTTTTGAATACTCACGTAACTTGTTCGAATCACTTACGATATCTGGATCACTCAGTAATTCATTTAATCTTTCATATCGGTCCTCAACCGCCTGTAAACGATCAAACATTTGTATTTCACCTCTAAAAGTTATTTTATTTTATTTCCTCACATTACCACGTGTTGATTTCCATTCCGGGTCGGACGCTTTCCGCGGGCACGAGGCCAACACGATGTTGGTCACAAAAGCGTCGCCACAGGACGTGGCGTTCTTAGCTTTTGTTCCTTTTGCTCTCCCTCGTGCTCCTGCGATTACTCGTCGCAAATAGCCATTTGCTATTCCCGCAGGAGTCGCCTTCCCTCCATTCCAATCAACGGTCTTTAACATCTAGTTTTATCATCTTCATCTTTTAATGAAGCATCAAATTAATTTCTCGAGTCACGTTAAAATGCACCTTTACTAGTATAAAGAAATTTCACGGTTGTTGCTACCTCTACGGCGAACTTTATTGTTATCATTTACACCTTTGCATAAATACATTTAGGATTCCAGTTTTCTTTGAAATATATACTATATGCCTGAAGTTATAAAGGTGGGTTTGTATGACATTTACGACAAACGGGATAATAACTATCATTACCCCCAATTTGGATTTGATCACCTGTACGAACGGGTTTTTTATTTTCATCTACTCTTAAATTCATCGTCGCCTTTTTATGGCAGAACCAGCAAATTGTTTTCATTTCTTCAATTTTGTCAGCGTAAATCGTCATGTAACGGCTACCTTCAAACAGTTCGTTCTGGAAATCATTTTTTAAGCCGAATCCCATAACCGGTATATTCAACTCATCGACAATTTGAGTCAATTGTAGAACATGCTCTTTTGATAAAAATTGAACTTCATCAACGAGTACACAGTATAATTTTCCTTCATGATCTTTGACGATCTCATAAATATTTGTATCATTAAAAACGGCAATTGCCGGGCGTTTTAAACCAATTCGGCTTGATACCACTCCTACTTCATCACGTGTATCAATACCGGATGTAAATATAAGAACTGACTTATTTTGTTCTTCATAATTGTGGGCAACTTTTAAAATTTCAATCGATTTTCCACTGTTCATTGCACCATGTTTATAAAATAATTGAGCCATTATAATTCCTCGTTTCTCCACGTAATTACAGACAAAAACCTTGAGTAATTACTCAAGGTTTTACTTTTTATTTTTCTTCTTTTATCTTAGCTATTTTTTCACGATTCGTCTATTGCAAACGATGCTGTACTTTAAGAAAACTTGTGTGAAAGACTTCTACTATAACTAAATTTTTGCTAAAATAATTTTATTTTTTCTAATAAAACCCGTGTCTTCTAATAAAGTATGTATATTTTCTAATATACGTTTTCCGTTTTCGAATATACTTTTCATGCTTTCTAATAACCATTAAAAGTATTCTAATAACTTCACAATATGTTCTAATATAATTATTTGCTTAATATAAAAATCAAAAACCCATCTCCAACAACGTGGAAATGGGTTAAGGTATTATTTCATACCATATTTTTTGTTGAACTTATCAACACGTCCGTCAGCAGAAGCGAACTTTTGACGACCTGTGTAGAATGGGTGACATTCGTTACAGAACTCGATTGAGATCTTTTCTTTAACTGAACCTGTTTCAAAAGAATTACCACAAGAGCAAGTTACTGTTGCTACTTTGTAATCTGGGTGGATACCTTGTTTCATATTCGTTTTCTCCTCTCGCCCTGAACCATCCGGAACAGAGTATTTTCGAACTGCACCTTACATAGCCCGAATATGTCACTACATACGTAATGTGTGGAGGTCAGCTATATATGTGCACGTTTCATACTTAAAGAATTATAGCAACAATTAAAATAGGTTGCAACTATTTTTAATTATTTTATAAAAAGCATTAGAATACAATTCGTTACCTTCACATGGGGGTTAATTTAAAATAACTTATAGCTTTCAGCAATTACTTGATGAAAGATTACAATAACCCTTTACCGTTCGTTGCTTTTTTCATATCTGTATCAAGCTTTTCGAAAAATTCTTCATTTGATTTCGTTGTGCGTATTTTGCGTAAAAACTTCTCGCCGAAATCATGAGAGTCACTAAATGTTTTACGGATTGCCCATAACTTATCCAACTGATCTTTCGGTATAAGAAGCTCTTCTTTACGTGTACCTGAACGGCGAATATCTAGTGCTGGGAATATACGGCGCTCTGCCAAGCTGCGGTCTAGGTGTAACTCCAAGTTACCCGTTCCTTTAAACTCTTCGTAAATTACTTCATCCATACGGCTTCCTGTATCGACAAGAGCAGTAGCCAAAATTGTTAAACTACCACCCTCTTCAATATTACGAGCCGAACCGAAGAAACGTTTTGGACGATGGAATGCTGCTGGGTCAATACCACCTGAAAGTGTACGACCGCTTGGCGGAATAACTAAGTTGTAAGCACGTGCTAAACGTGTAATTGAGTCCATTAAAATAATGACATCACGCTTATGTTCCACTAAACGACGAGCACGTTCTAGTACGATTTCCGCTACTTTTACATGGTTTTCTGGCACTTCATCAAAGGTAGAAGAAACAACATCAGCATTTACTGAACGCTCGATATCCGTTACTTCCTCTGGACGCTCATCAATTAATAATACGATAAGTTCCGCTTCAGGATGATTTGTCGTAATAGCATTGGCAATTTCCTTTAATAAAGATGTTTTACCTGCTTTTGGCGGTGCTACAATTAAACCACGTTGACCAAAACCAACAGGAGCTACTAAATCCATAATTCGTGTTGAAAGTTTTGTAGGTACTGTTTCCAATTTAATATGACGATCCGGGTAAAGTGGCGTTAATGCAGGGAAATGCACTCGCTCTTTAGCTACTTCAGGGTCTTCGCCATTTACTGCATCAACTTGCAATAGTCCATAATAGCGTTCGTTTTCTTTTGGCGGACGAACTTTTCCAGATACTTTATCTCCATTTCGTAAATCAAAACGACGAATTTGTGAAGCTGAAATATAAATGTCCTCTTTCGAAGGAGAATAGTTAATCGGGCGTAAAAATCCGAAGCCATCTGTAGGAATGATTTCTAAAACGCCTTCCATGAAAAAGAAGCCTTCCTGTTCAGAGCGTGATTTTAAAATCGCAAAAATAAGTTCCTTTTTATTTAGCTTACTAGCATTCATAACTTTAAATTGCTTCGCTAAAGCATATAATTCTTTTAATGTCATGCTTTCTAATTGAGCAATGGTTAATGCTGTCATAGGTTTTCTCCAGTCTATTAATAATTTTAAATTTTTGGGCTTTTACATGTAGAAAATTTAGGAATGCGCGTTGGAAGAAGATTCACTTATTTGAAAGATGCCCGGCTATTATACCGGGCATTAATTATATAATATCGTAAATTAAATGAAAATGGGATTTTCTATGTTAATTACAATATATGAGAAGTTAGAGTTGACCGTACTTTGGTTTTTTGGCAATGCTGTGACGCCCTTCGATAAAGCGTACTGTGCCAGATTTTGCGCGCATAACAACAGAATGTGTCAGTGCATATGAACCTTTATATTGAACACCACGTAAAAGTTCTGAGTCAGTTACAGCAGTCGCTGCAAAAATCGCATCGTCTCCCTTAACTAAATCATCCAACATTAATACTTTATCAACATCGATGCCCATTTTTTTGCAACGTTCTAGTTGTTCTTCATCTTCCGGAACTAGTTTAGCTTGGAAATCGCCACCTAAACATTTTAATGCAACTGCTGCGATAACACCTTCTGGAGCGCCACCCATACCAAACATAATGTCGATACCTGTTTCGTCAAAAGCTGTATTAATTGCAGCAGCTACATCGCCATCTTGGATAAATTTAATTCGAGCGCCTGTCTCACGGATTTCATCAACAATATGCTGATGACGATCACGATCTAAAAGAGTTGCTACAACATCAGAAATATCCTTATTTTTTGCCTTCGCTACTTGCAGTAGGTTATAAGTAACAGATGCATTAATATCAACTTTACCTGCTGCTTCTGGACCTACTGCAATTTTATCCATATACATATCCGGTGCGTTTAAAAGATTCCCGCGGTCTGCAATAGCTAGTACTGTCATCGCGCCATTTGTTCCTTTTGCTACGATATTCGTACCTTCTAATGGATCCACTGCAATATCAACTTCAGGTCCGCCATTTCGAAGCCCTAATTCTTCACCGATATAAAGCATCGGTGCTTCATCCATTTCTCCTTCACCAATTACAACTGTCGCATGCATTGGGATTGTATCAAACATAACACGCATTGCTGTTGTTGCTGCGTCATCTGCTTCAATTTTAAGTCCGCGCCCCATCCATTTCGCTGATGCAATCGCTGCTGCTTCTGTTACACGTACTACTTCCATTGATAAACTACGTTCCATTTTGTGTTTGCCTCCTGTAATCGGTTAAAGCCGATTTTAACAGCATTAAAAAACCGCTGTTTTGAAATTGTATATTTCACTGACTATTTTTTTCACAGTTAATTTTAACATATTCTAAAGGTGCGTGAATTTGCTCATCAATTATGGCAAATTTTATGCTTTATTATTCATTTTAATGACAGATGGCTCTTTGCGGATATTCGCACCTAACGCACATAATTTTTCAATTAATGAACTATACCCGCGTTCGATATGATGAATCTCATGGATTTCAGTCTCGCCTTTTGCAATTAAACCAGCTAAAACTAATGCCGCACCTGCACGTAGATCAGTTGCTGTTACAGCCGATCCTTCTAAAGAGGCAGGTCCTTGTATGATTGCGGTATTCCCTTCTACTCGTGCTTTTGCACTCATACGACGTAATTCATCGATATGTTTGAAGCGTGCTGAATAAATAGTATCCGTAATCATCGAAGCGCCTTCTGCCTGGGTCATTAATACCGATAAAGGCTGCTGTACATCAGTTGGAAACCCTGGATATACAAGAGTTTTAACATCAACAGCCTGTAAGTTCGTTTGCTTTGGAATGTACAAGCTTTCTTCGTTTTCTTCCACGATTACGCCCATTTCCCGAAGCTTCGCTGTCACTGCCTCTAAATGTAGTGGAATAACATTGTCGATTACTACGCCATCACCAATCGCCGCTGCCATTATCATAAATGTTGCAGCTTCAATTCGATCCGGAATAATCGTATGTTTCGTTCCTTTTAGCTCATCGACACCTTCAATACGTATAACACTTGTTCCAGCACCTTTAATATTTGCGCCCATATTTGTCAAAAGTGTTGCAACATCAATAATTTCAGGCTCTTTAGCAGCGTTTTCAATAGTTGTTTTACCTTTTGCCCGCACTGCTGCTAGCATAATATTGATTGTTGCACCTACACTTGCCACGTCTAAATAAATTTTTGCACCGATCAGTTCATCTGCACGCAAATAAATTGCACCGTGCTCATTCGTCACTTT
This sequence comes from Solibacillus sp. FSL K6-4121, assembly GCF_038002585.1. Taxonomy (NCBI): domain Bacteria; kingdom Bacillati; phylum Bacillota; class Bacilli; order Caryophanales; family Caryophanaceae; genus Solibacillus; species Solibacillus sp. FSL K6-4121. Next base: position 1,380,797 of record NZ_JBBOCS010000001.1, on the reverse strand, counting down.
TGCACCTAAAGCTTCAAATCCTTTAATATGCTGATCAATTGGACGCGGGCCTAAAAAACAGCCTCCTGGCAAACCAATTACGGCTTGCTTAAAACGTCCTAACATAGCACCCATCATATAGTAAGATGCCCGTAATTTTTTTACATTGCCATTCGGCAGAGGCATTGCTACCATTTTCGATGGGTCGATTATCATCTTCCCATCTTCAAATGTTACTTCCCCACCGATTTCTTCAAGTAGTGCTTTTAATGTCCACGCATCCGAAATCTCCGGAATTCCTCCAATTGTTACGGAAGAATCCGCCAAAATTGATGCAGGAATTAAAGCAACTGCACTATTTTTTGCACCACTAACAGTAATTTTCCCTTTTAGTCGACGTCCGCCTTGAATTTTAAATACATCCATTTTGTGTTCTCCCTTTAATTGGACAAATTTCACAATGAACCAGATTGCTGTGAAGTATTCTTATTATTTCCCTTCACGCTTTGCCCAATCCGCTAAAAATCCTTCAATTCCTTTGGCTGTTAATGGATGGTTAAACAGTTGCTGTAAAACTTTGTATGGCGTAGTTGCAATATGTGCACCTGCCAATGCAGCTTGCGTAATATGTTGTGGATGACGAATAGAAGCAGCAATTATTTCAGTATCAATCTCATGGATTGCAAACATTTCAGCAATTTCACGAATTAATTCAACACCGTCTTGACCAATATCATCTAAACGTCCTAAAAATGGAGATACATATGATGCGCCAGCACGAGCGGCCATTAATGCTTGGTTTGCAGAGAAAATTAATGTCACATTTGTTTTAATCCCTTTTTCAGAGAAGTGTTTACATGCTTTTAAACCATCTGGAGTCATCGGCAGTTTTACTGTAATGTTTGGGTGAATTGCCGCTAATTCTTCCCCTTCACGAATCATTCCTTCAGCGTCTAAAGAGATTACCTCACCTGACACCGATCCGTTTACTAATTCCGCGATTTCACGTAAGCGATCATGGAAGTTTACACCTGATTCTTTCGCTACTAATGATGGGTTCGTTGTTACACCTGAAAGAATGCCCCAAGAGTATGCTTCTTTAATCTCGTCAAAGTTTGCTGTATCAATAAAAAATTTCATTATATGTCCTCCGATTTATGTGTACTTAGAAAAACACATCCCGCCCAGTTGTGAACGAGATGCTTGAAGTTGAAAACAAGTGTTCACAAAGAAATGTGCTCTACTATGCGCATTTCTTTTGTGGAATCATTTATTTGTTAAGCTTTCCCCGAGCTACCGAATTCACGCATTTTTCCGATTACTGTTGCTTTAATCGCTTCACGAGCCGGGCCTAAATATTTTCGTGGGTCATATGTTTTCTTGTCGCCATCCAAAAATTCACGGATTACTTTAGTCGCCGCGATTTGGTTTTCTGTATTTACGTTAATTTTAGCTGTACCTAACGAGATAGAACGTTGAATATCCTTTGTTGGAATTCCAGTACCACCATGTAAAACTAAAGGTACATCCGTTAGTGTAGAGATTTCTTCCATTTCAGTGAATCCTAAGTTTGGCTCCCCTTTATAAGGACCGTGTACTGAACCTAGTGCTGGTGCTAGGCAATCTATTCCTGTAGCTTCCACTAAAGCTTGGCACTCTTGTGGGTTAGCATACATAATACCACCGATAACTCCATCTTCCTCGCCACCTACTGTACCCAATTCAGCTTCTACAGAAACACCTTTTGCATGGGCATATTCAACAACAGATTTTGTTGTTTCTACATTTTCTTCATATGGATGATGGGAAGCGTCAATCATAACAGAAGTAAAGCCAGCATCGATTGCTTCTTTACATTTATCGAAGCTCGAACCATGGTCTAAATGAATGGCAACTGGAACTGTTGTTTTATAGCTTTCCATTAAGCCCTCAACCATTTTTACAACAGCAATGAAACCGCCCATATATTTACCGGCACCTTCTGAAACACCTAAAATTACTGGTGATTTTTCTTCTTCTGCTGCCTGTAGAATAGCTTGTGTCCACTCTAAGTTGTTAATATTAAACTGACCTACTGCATAACTTTCTGCTTTTGCTTTAATTAACATTTCTTTCATTGAAACTAACGGCATTATTAAAATCCTCCTCGAAGATACATAAATAGTTTGCTACTAGAAAAACATAGTTTGTGCAATATGCTTTTTTTAAGTATTTTTTCTATTGTCAATTCTATGCAAATTCACAAGAATTGATATAAACATTCAGATTAATCATAACAAAAACAGACAGTATGCGCTACTGCCTGCTCACCGGTTCCTTTATATTTTTTCGTGGATTGTTAATATTTTTTTGACTTCATCCCGTATTTCAAATATATTGAATGGTTTAGAGAAGTACTTTGTCACGCCAAGTTCTGTTGCGGTATCAATCATATGCTGTTCAACATACGCTGTCATCATTATTACCGGTAAATCGGGATTTTCACTTTTTAAATGCGCTAAAATCTCCAATCCATCCATTCCAGGAATTTTCATATCCAGTAAAACGCAATCTATTGCATTTTCCTTTGCTATTTTTAATGCATCGTAACCATTTGCAGCCAGATGTGTGATAAAACCTTCTTTTTTAAATAATTCATCTAACAGCAACCTTATCCCTCTTTGATCATCTACGATTAATATTTCCCTCATAGTCATTCCCCATTTACGATAATGATTTTATATTACTAAGAATTCAATTTTTATCTTTATTTTCCTTCTTTTACAATAAGTATATATGATTTTGCTTTTTCTTGAGCACAATTTTATAATAGCTTTGAGGTGGAATTATGTCTAAAATTTTAACTACACAATTAACAGGGCTATTTCAGCGCATTCAACAGTCCGAAGAAGAACCAATTGAGGAAACAGCCCGTTTATTGGCACAGGCGGCAATCGGGCAAGGAACTATTTACTTTGCTGCTTTTGGTGAAATGGACGCTGTCGCAATCCATGCAGAGCTTGGTGCAAGTCCTTTTGCAAAATTTGCACGTTATACGGATGAGGTAGAGCTGTTACCTGCCGATCGTCTTATTATTTTTACGCAGCATGCAACGGATGAACAAGCGTTAAAGCTGGCGCAAAAAATGCATGATGACTTTATTCCCTTTGCAGCTGTGGCAAGTGAGGTTGCTGAGACTGGCAATCAATTAAGCGAGCTTGCCTATACGTATATTTCGTTGAAAGTACGTGGCGGAATTTTACCCCATCCAACTAAACTTGGTGAGCGAATTGTGTTCCCTCATTTAATGGCTGCTTTATATATTTATGAGGCGATTAAAATGGAATTTGATGAAATGCTGGTCGATGATGACGAAAATGACGAAGAGGAATCTATCTCTCCATTTGCTTAAATCGCAAACGATTCTTATTACGTATTACAACGTAATGGGGGTCGTTTTTTATTTGGGTTTTCAGCTCTTCAAAAATTAAAGCGTGCCCCATTTAAAATAGGACACGCTCCTGAAACGTTATTTTCGGTTGTTAAACGCAGCTCCAACAAACTCACGGAATAGTGGCTGTGGGCGTTGTGGGCGAGAAATTAATTCTGGGTGGAATTGACCTGCAACAAAGAATTTTTTCTCTGGTAATTCAATAATTTCTACTAACTTATTATCAGGTGATACGCCTGAGAATACCAAACCTTCCGCTTCCATTGCTTCACGGAATTCATTGTTGAACTCGTAGCGGTGACGGTGACGCTCATACACTAATTCTTCACCATTGTATGCAGCGCGTGCACGTGACCCTTCTTTTAATTTACATGGATATAGTCCAAGACGTAACGTACCGCCTAAATCGATCTCCTCAGATTGATCTGGCAGGAAGTCAATGATTGGGTACTTCGTGTTTTTATCTAATTCTGTTGAATGTGCACCATCTAATCCCATTACATTACGCGCAAATTCAACCGTAGCCATTTGCATACCTAAACAAATACCGAAGAATGGAATGTCATTTTCACGTGCATAGCGAATGGATTCGATTTTCCCTTCAACACCACGGTCGCCGAAACCACCTGGTACTAAAATACCGTCTGCTTGTCCTAATAATTGCTCCACGTTTTCAGCTGTAATATTCTCAGCATTAATCCAGTCAATTTCGATATCCGAATTGTAAACATAACCTGCATGCTTTAATGCTTCTACTACTGAAATATACGCATCCTGAAGCTCTACATATTTACCAACTAATGCGATGCGTGTTTTATGTTCTAAGTTTTTCACTAAATGTACAAGGTCTTTCCAATCTTCCATATTTGCCTGTGGTGCGCTAATGCGGAAATGGTCAAGAACGATTTGGTCGAATCCTTGTGCATGTAAGTTTAATGGTACTTCATATAAATGTTCGGCATCGCGCGATTCGATAATATCAGAAGATTGCACGTCACAGAATAGCGCAATTTTCTCTTTCATATCCTGAGGTACCGGCTGTTCAGTACGTAAAACGATAATGTTTGGCTGAATACCTAATGAACGCAACTCTTTTACAGAGTGCTGTGTTGGCTTTGTCTTCATTTCTCCTGCTGCTGCGATGTAAGGCATTAGTGTACAGTGGATATACATAACATTTTCATGACCTAGGTCACGACGCATTTGACGAATTGCTTCAAGGAAAGAAAGGGATTCGAAGTCACCTACTGTACCGCCAATTTCCGTAATTACCACATCCGCCGAAGTTTCACGGCCTGCACGTTGAATACGGTCTTTAATTTCATTTGTTACATGAGGAATTACTTGAACTGTACCACCGTTGTAGTCACCACGGCGCTCTTTATTCAATACAGACTGATATACTTTACCAGAAGTTACTGTTGAGTGTTTTCCTAAATTAATGTCAATGAAACGCTCATAGTGTCCTAAGTCTAAATCCGCCTCTGCGCCATCATCAGTAACGAAAACTTCACCGTGCTGGTAAGGGCTCATTGTACCTGGATCGATGTTTAAATACGGATCAAACTTTTGAATTGTTACTTCCAATCCACGGTTTTTTAATAAACGACCTAAAGAAGCAGCTACAATTCCTTTACCAAGAGATGATACTACCCCACCTGTTACGAATATATACTTTGTCATATAATAAATTCCTCCTTCTTTCTAAAACAAATTAGAAAAACACCCGGTTACTTACTTAAAGCAAGTGAATGTTTTTCTAATATACATATAAAAAAATAAAAAACGCTCCTCCTGCATCAGTTTGCAGGGGGAGCGTATTACTTATACGGTCAATCTCCTTTTTAAAGGAGCCCAAGTAAAAGATTATACGTAACTGAAAAAGAAGTCAAGTACTTTCAATTTTTCGATTGAAACGCTACTTATTTTAAATCTTCTTCGTCTTCCAGTTCTTCATCCAATTCCTCTTCGTCGTCATCCTCGATAATAAATGTATCATCTTCATCGATTAGCTCTTCATCAATGTCCGCGTCGATTTCCTCGATGTCTTCTTCTACAAAGTCGATGTCTTCTTCCACTTCATCTTCATCGTCTTCGTCGTCTACGAATTCATCGTAATCTTCCTCGAATAATACATCTTCTTCTTCAAGTTCAAGTACTTCGTCATCTTCGTCATCCGCGACTTTAGCTTTCTTTTTACGCGTCTTAATAGTCGGTGCAGTTTCTTCTTCGATTGTTTCTACTTTATACCATTCACGTAAACCCCAACCATTTTCCTGGTTTAATAAGAAACGACCTTCTACATTTAAGTCTGTATAAAATTGCACTAAACGAGATTTCAAGTCTTCATCGGAAATTCCATTTAATTCTTGGATACCTTTTAATAATTCATTTAAAGGCATTGCTTGTTTTTTTTCTTCTAGTAGTGCGTATGCTAAGTCGATTAATGACTCTTCTGCTAATTGTTCATCTGTCATACCACGAAAGTTCAAATCGTGCACGTCCTTTCTTATCTTACATATCTATTTATCCAGAGGCACTATGTTCATTCAACCACTCTCAAACACCAGCCGAATGAAGATAAGCATAATACCCATTATATACAAACATGCCATCACTATGCTAGTTTCATTTCTTGTTTTTTAAATTTGTTGCTTTTTTATATGCTACATAAAATAAAATGAATGATAATATCAGCAAAGGGACTGCTGCTAATTGCTGATTGTATAAAAAGAAGGTTGCGATCAGGCATGCTAATATCAAAATGTAATGTAAATATTGCTGCACAATGCCGCACCTTCTTCCTTTAAAATATCATGTGTTTACTAGTATAACGAAATTTACTGTCTACGTGGTATGCCAAATTAATTTATTTGCAAATTTTGCAAAATATTAGTGATTTTTTGCTTTTTCTATTACATATTGCGTCGGTATTGACCTCCAACTTCATAAAGAGCTTGTGTAATTTGCCCTAAGCTTGCTACTTTTACAGTTTCCATAAGCTCTTCGAAAATATTGCCACCCGTTTTTGCAACTTCCTTTAACTTATTAAGTGCTTCAGTGCAAGTATGTGCATTGGCACCTTTAAAACTTTCTAAATTAGCAATTTGTAAATCCTTTTCTTCTTTTGAGGCACGTGCAATCTCCATATTATTGATCGTATCCTCAGAAGGTGGATTTGGATTCAGGTACGTATTTACGCCAATAATCGGCAGTTGCCCTGAATGCTTTAAATGCTCGTAATACATTGATTCTTCCTGAATTTTCCCACGTTGATACTGTGTTTCCATCGCACCGAGCACACCGCCGCGATCATTCATGCGATCAAATTCCTCAAGCACTGCCTGTTCCACCAATTGTGTAAGCTCCTCGATAATGAAAGCGCCTTGTAAAGGGTTCTCATTTTTCGATAAACCATGCTCTTTTGTAATAATCATTTGAATCGCCATTGCACGACGAACCGATTCTTCTGTCGGAGTAGTTATAGCCTCATCATATGCATTTGTATGCAATGAATTACAGTTATCCTGTAACGCCATTAATGCCTGTAATGTCGTACGAATATCATTAAAATCGATTTCTTGTGCGTGTAGACTTCGACCCGATGTTTGAATATGATACTTCAGCTTTTGGGAGCGTTCATTTGCTCCATACTTTTCACGCATAACTACTGCCCAAATACGACGCGCTACACGGCCAATTACAGTATATTCAGGGTCCAGTCCATTCGAGAAGAAAAAGCTTAAGTTCGGTGCAAAATCGTCAATATTCATACCACGACTCAAATAATATTCTACATAGGTAAAGCCATTTGCGAGTGTAAATGCCAGTTGTGAAATTGGATTTGCTCCTGCTTCGGCAATATGATAACCCGAAATCGAAACAGAATAGTAATTGCGGACTTTATGATCGATGAAATATTGTTGAATATCCCCCATCATACGAAGTGCAAATTCTGTTGAGAAGATGCATGTGTTTTGCCCTTGATCTTCTTTTAATATATCCGCTTGTACAGTACCGCGCACAACTTGCAATGTTTGTTCTCTTGTTTCCGTAAATTCTTCCATAGTTAATGTACGACCAAGCTCTTGTTCGCGCTTACGGACTTGTTGATCTATTGCTGTATTCATAAACATCGCCAAAATAATCGGTGCCGGTCCATTTATAGTCATCGAAACAGACGTTGAAGGTGCACATAAATCAAAGCCTGCATACAGCTTCTTCATATCATCAAGTGTACATATGCTTACTCCTGATTCGCCAACTTTCCCGTAAATATCCGGGCGTGTATGAGGGTCCTCCCCATATAGAGTTACTGAGTCAAATGCAGTTGATAGGCGCTTTGCATCATCATCCTTCGATAAATAATGGAACCGTTTATTTGTACGTTCTGGTGTTCCTTCTCCAGCAAATTGACGTTTCGGATCTTCTCCTTCACGTTTGAACGGAAACACGCCCGCTGTATAAGGGAATTCCCCTGGTACATTTTCTTTATACACCCAGCGTAAAATTTCACCGTAATCCTTAAAGCCTGGCAATGCTACTTTTGGAATTTTCAAGCCCGCTAAAGACTCTGTTCGTAAAATGGTTTTAATTTCTTTATCGCGTACTTTAGTAATTAACTCATCACCCGCATACGCTTCTTTTAATGTTTGCCAATTTTTTAAAATACGCTTTGATTCTGCTGTTAGTTCATTTTGTACCCCTTCCAATAAAGAATCAATCGACAAAATCAATGCTGTTTCATTTTCGTTCAGCAACGCTTTTGTTCCTTCGAGCTGATACCATTTTGTTGCGAGGTTCGCCTGTTGTTCTGCATGTTTATGATAGTTACGTACTGTTTCTGATATTTCGCGTAAATAGTAGCGGCGATCATTTGGAATAACAATGTTTTGCTTTTGTGTTTTCACAAATTGCTCATAGGAAGTTTCCCAATTGTAGCCGAACTTTTCATTGATTTTGGATACGAGTGCAGCAAACAATGAATTCGTTCCTAAATCGTTAAATTGTGAGGCGATTGTTCCGAAAACCGGCATTTGCTCAATTGGCTCATCCCAAAGCTCACGTGAACGCTGGAATTGTTTTTGCACTTGGCGTAGTGCATCTTCAGAGCCTTTTCGCTCAAATTTATTGATTGCGATTAAGTCAGCAAAATCTATCATATCGATTTTTTCGAGCTGCGTTGGCGCCCCAAACTCACTTGTCATTACATACATTGAAAGATCTGTATATTTTGTGATTTCTGCGTCCCCTTGCCCAATACCGCTTGTTTCGACAAGAACTAAGTCAAATCCTGCTGCACGTACTACATCGAGTACATCGCCAATTGAGCTTGATAATTCTGTATGCGAGCCACGTGTTGCCAAACTACGCATATAAACTCGATTATTAAAGATGGCATTCATACGAATACGGTCACCAAGCAATGCACCGCCTGTTTTTTGCTTCGTTGGATCGACTGATATAATAGCGAGCTTTTTATCCGGAAACTCTTGCAGGAAACGTCGGATTAATTCATCCGTTAATGAAGATTTCCCTGCTCCACCAGTACCGGTAATTCCAATAACCGGTGTGTTTAAATTCTTGCTACGTACAAGCTGTAGCATATTTTGAATCTCTTCTCCATCGCCGTTTTCGGCAGCTGTTATTAAATTCGCCAAAATTTCCGGTGTATCTGTCGAAAGCTTTTCTAAAAGCTCTTTATAATTCCCTTTTAATGTAGAAAAGTCCGCGCCTTCTAACTTTTTATTAATCATTCCTTGTAAGCCTAATTGACGACCATCCTCCGGCGAGAAAATGCCGGCAATCCCATACTCATGGAGCTCTTTAATTTCACGTGGTAAAATAACTCCCCCACCACCGCCAAAAATCTTAATATGCGGCGCACCTTTTTCACGAAGTAGGTCATACATATATTTAAAATATTCCATATGTCCACCTTGGTATGATGATATCGCTATCCCTTGTGCGTCTTCCTGTATAGCAGCGTTAACAACTTCCTCTACTGAACGGTTGTGACCTAAGTGAATTACTTCTGCACCACTTGATTGTAAAATTCGGCGCATAATATTAATCGAAGCATCATGACCATCAAAAAGACTAGATGCTGTAACGAAGCGAATATGATTTTTTGGTTTGTATACTTCAATTTTCCCCATTTTATTACCCCTTTGTTATAGTGAAATAATGAAAAAACACCATACAAAGCACACTTCCTAAAATAGTTGCTCTACATGGCGTTTTTCCTTTCTTATTTTTCAAACTGCATAATGCCTTGTAAAAACATTTTTGTTTGCAATTCAATATATTCTTCAATTGTATAGCGTTTTTGTAACGCCCATTTACGGAAAGCCCAACTTTGCCCCTGAACGACAATTTGATGCGCTGCCAAATAGATGGCATCGTTTGATAAAGATAAATTACCAGAGTCGACACAATCTTTTAGTATACGCTCAAAGATCGCAACCATTTCAATCTCCTTGTCGAGAATATAATGCATTGCTTCTTTCGGCAGTGACTTCGTTTCCTGGTACATAATCGTAAACTCTTCAGGCATTTTATCAATGAGCAAATAATATTGACGGATTGCTTTTTCCAAACTTGCCACTGAACCTATTTCAGAAGGAAATTCCAATAAGCATTCCGTCACTTCATTGAAGATATTGTCACACACTAAAAATAAAACATCTTCCTTAGTGCGAATATATTCATACAATGTCCCAATTGAAAATCCGGCAGCCTTTGCAAGTTCTCGTGTTGTTGCACGGTGGAAGCCCTTTTCCTTAAAGAGCTTCACACCTGCATCGATAATTTGCTGGCGCCGCTCTATAATTTTATTTTCATCCTTTATTGACGATCGTACGTGCAGCTTATCATTGTTCGCCATACACTATTTCGTAATCATACGCGAAATTACGAGGCGTTGAATCTCTTGTGTACCCTCATAAATTTGCGTAATTTTCGCATCACGCATATAACGTTCTACCGGATAGTCTTTTGTATAGCCGTAGCCACCAAAAACCTGAACAGCTTCTGTCGTTACTTTCATCGCTGTATCTCCCGCAAGTAGCTTCGCCATTGCCGATGCTTTTCCGTATGGTAAATCATTTGATTCCAACCATGCTGCTTGGTACGTCAATAAACGTGAAGCTTCAATTTCTGTTGCCATATCTGCAAGTTTAAACGAGATACCTTGATTTGCTGTAATCGGTTTTCCGAATTGGACACGCTCTTTTGCATAGTCAACCGCTGCGTCCAATGCGCCTTGTGCAATTCCTACTGCCTGTGCAGCAATCCCGTTACGTCCACCATCAAGTGTTTTCATGGCAATTTTAAAGCCTTCTCCTTCTTCACCTAACATATTTTCTTTCGGCACACGGCAATTATCAAAAATAATTTCCGTTGTAGGAGATGAACGAATTCCTAGTTTTCTTTCTTTCTTGCCTACTGAGAAGCCTGGGAAATCCGCTTCAACGATAAAGGCAGTTGTACCGTTTTTCGCCTCTGGATCTGTTACTGCAAACACGACATAAATATCTGCGATTCCACCATTTGTTATAAAGATTTTTGAGCCATTTAAAATGTAGTCATCGCCGTCTTTTACCGCATATGTTTTCATCCCGCCAGCATCTGAACCTGATGCCGGCTCTGTTAAGCCGTAAGCACCGATTTTCTTGCCTTCAGCCATTGGTCGAAGATATTTTTGTTTTTGCTCTTCATTTCCGAATTTAAAAATTGGCCATCCTGCAAGTGATGTGTGTGCAGACAATGTTACTCCAGTTGATGCACAAACTCGTGATAATTCTTCTACTGCGATACAGTAAGCTAAGTAGTCGAAGCCTGCTCCGCCATATTCTTCCGGCCATGGAATACCCGTTAAACCTAGCTCTGCCATTTTGTCAAAAATGCCGCGGTCAAATTCTTCATGCTCATCGCGGTGTTCCGCTGTTGGTGCTACTTCATTGATTGCAAAGTCGCGAATCATTTCGCGTAGTTGTTGGTGTTCTTCTGATAATTGAAAGTTCATATCCCCATATCCCCTTTAAATTAAATTAACTGTTGTTTTCCGTTACGATTACGCTTTTCGTGAGTTTTTAGCATTTATTCTTCTTTACTTGCGTCCACCGAGAAGCAACCTTAACTACATATCAAAAATATCTACCCAATCACATGCTTACTAATAACGATGCGTTGGATTTCGCTTGTGCCTTCATAAATTTGCGTGACTTTTGCGTCACGGAAATAGCGTTCTACTGGATAGTCTTCTGTATAGCCATAGCCCCCGAAAATTTGTACTGCTTCAATTGCTGTGTCCATCGCTGTTTGTGAAGCGAATAATTTGGCCATTGACGCTTCCTTACCGCATGATAAACCTTCACTTCGTAAGTTTGCAGCACGGTAAACAAGTAGCTTTGCCGCTTCAACTGCAGTCGCCATATCGGCAAGCTTAAAACCAACACCTTGCTGCTGGGCTATCGGTTTTCCAAATTGAATGCGCTCTTTTGCATAATTCGTCGCAGCTTCCAACGCAGCTTCGGCAATACCTAAGCTTTGGGCTGCAATACCAATCCTACCTACATCTAAATTGGCCATTGCAATTTTAAAGCCTTCCCCTTCCTGCCCTAGAAGGTTTTTGGCAGGAATACGCATATTTTCGAATGTTAGCTGTACTGTTCTAGAGCCATGCAGTCCCATTTTGCGTTCATCTTTGCCGATAATTAGGCCGGGTGTATTCTTTTCTACAATAAATGCCGAAATGCCACGTGATCCTGCTTCAGGATTTGTAGAAGCAAATACGATATAGACATCGGCTTCTCCGCCATTCGTTATGAATACTTTTGCACCATCCAGTACATAATGCTCTCCATCTCGAATCGCCCGTGTTTTTAAAGATGCTGCATCACTTCCTGCACTTGGCTCTGTTAAACAAAAGGCCCCGATATATTCACCACTTGCAAGCTTCGGTACATATTGTTTCTTTTGTTCATCATTGCCGAAATACAAAATAGGATTTGTGCCAACAGATGTATGGACTGATAAAATAACCCCCATCACTGCACTCACTTTCGATAGCTCATTGATAGCAATAATATAGGAAGTAAAGTCCATTTCCGCCCCGCCGTATTCAGCAGGTGCTGTAATGCCCATCAGGCCGAGTTCCCCCATTTTCGTTAGTAAATGCCTGGGGAATTCACCCGCTTCCATTCGCTCAATAAATGGCTCGATTTCAGTTTTGGCAAAATCACGAACCATGTTACGCATCATTATCTGCTCATCAGTAAATTGTAGATTCATAGGAGTCCCTCAGCTTTCGTATATGTAGAAACCTCGGCCACTCTTTTTGCCTAACCAGCCGGCTGCCACATATTTGCGTAGTAATGGACAAGGGCGATACTTACTATCACCAAGTCCTTCGTGTAAAATTTCCATAATTGATAAACATGTATCCAACCCGATAAAATCAGCTAATGTGAGTGGACCCATCGGATGATTCATCCCCATCTTCATCACATCATCAATCGCTTCTTTCGTTGCTACCCCTTCATACAAGGCATAAATTGCTTCATTGATCATCGGCAGTAAAATACGATTTGAAATAAAGCCTGGGAAGTCATTTACTTCTACACCTGTTTTACCAAGTTGCTTTGTCATATCGGCAACCGTTTCATATACTGCATCTGTTGTTGCCAAACCACGAATAATTTCCACAAGCTTCATGACTGGTACAGGATTCATAAAGTGCATGCCAATAACTTGCTCCGGACGGTTTGTCACTGCTGCAATTTCTGTAATTGGCAAACTTGATGTATTCGTTGCTAAAATCGCATGCTTGGGTGCAATTTCATCAAGCTGTTTAAAAATTGATTGTTTAATATCCATATTTTCAACGGCCGCTTCAATAATAATGTCGGCGTTTTTCGCGTCTTCAATGGCCACAGATTTTGTAATTCGTGCTAATATAGCCGATTTTTCATCTTCTGTTTTACGACCTTTTTCAACATCACGTGTTAGGTTTTTCGTTATGGTATTTAAACCACGTTCGAAAAACTCATCCTTCATATCATTTAAAATGACTTCATAGCCTGCTTGTGCACAGACTTGTGCGATCCCAGAGCCCATTTGTCCTGCCCCGATGACCATTACTTTTTGAATCGCCATTTATTTCATCCCCTTAGTTTGTTACTTCGATTAATACCGCGTCCCCTTGGCCACCGCCTGAACAAATTGCCGCAATCCCTAAACCACCGCCACGACGCTTTAATTCGTAAGCGAGCGTTAAAATGATACGGGCACCACTTGCTCCAATTGGATGGCCTAATGCAACTGCGCCACCATTGACATTCACTTTATTCTCATCTAATCCGCTAATTTGATTGCTCACTAGCGCAACCGCTGCAAATGCTTCATTAATCTCAATTAAATCAATGTCTTCCAATGTTTTACCTGATTTTTTAAGTAACTCATTTATTACAAGTCCCGGTGTTTGAGGGAAATCTTCCGGTGCTACGCCCACTTCTGCATGTGCTAGGATTGTTGCAAGTGGCTGGCGGTTTTCCTGTTGTGCCTTTTCTTCACTCATAAGTACTAATGCACAAGCCCCGTCATTAACACCTGGTGCATTTCCGGCTGTAATGGATCCATCGCTACTGAATGCCGACTTTAATTTTGCAAGCGTTTCCACTGTAGTCCCTAAGCGTGGCGCTTCATCCGTTTCAATGCGGAGCGGCTCACCTTTTCTTTGTGGAATTTCTACAGGTACGATTTCCTCAGCAAATTTTCCTGATTCAATTGCTGCAAGCGCTTTTTCATGGCTACGCGCTGCCCATTCATCCTGCTGTTCACGGGATACCTCAAACTTGCTCGCTGTTTCATTACCGTAAATGCCCATATGCACTTGTTTTGGATGAAATGCACATGACAATCCATCATAAATCATGCCGTCTACTAAACTCGCATCGCCCATACGCAAGCCGAATCTTCCTTTCGGCATATAGTACGGTGCATTTGACATCGATTCCATTCCACCTGCTACGATTACATCCTCTTCACCTAAACGTATAAGCTGATCGGCAAGTGTGACACTGCGCATTCCTGATGCACAAACTTTGTTAATCGTTTCTGTTTTCACATTCCATGGTATACCGGCTTTATTTGCAGCTTGTCGTGAAGGAATTTGCCCCTGACCTGCCTGTAAAACTGTTCCGATAATCACTTCGTCTACAGCTTCTGCTGCTACGTTTGCTTTTGCCAATGCCTCTTTAATTGCAATTCCACCTAAATCACTCGCTGTTAATGAACTTAAACCACCGCCAAATTTACCGAATGGTGTTCGTGCTCCGTCTAAAATGACTGTTTTCGACAATCCATACACCCCTTTGTTTGAATCTGCTGATCTTGCAAAATCCAAAGTAGAATTTTGCCTTTTTCCCTACCTTTAAGTAACCCCTTACTTAATATCCCTTTGTTTAAATCACTTTTTTAGTTATTCGACTGAACGCTCGCTCAATCAATATTTAGAAAAAAATGAGAGTAATAGCTACTCCCATTTTTTCACTTAATCTCATTGTATTAAATAGTATTCTAAACTGCAACAATTATTCAAATATACTGACTTTAAATATTATTCTCTTTAATTCTTATTTTCTTTATCTTGTTCGCCATTTTCCTCTAAAGGACTATTCACCGATTTTTCATCCGTTGCGACTTGCTGTTCTTCTGTAATCGATGATTGTTCCACAGGTGGTGCTTCTTTTTCAACTTCTACAAGTTCTGTTTCCTGCACTTTTTCAATAGTCGGTTCTTCAGAAACTTCCACTGGTGCTAAAACAATTTCTTCATCGATTTCTTCTACTTGCTCTTTTTGTACTTGAACTTTTTCCGGTGTACCGAATACTGCTCGCTCTAAAATTTCCGCAATATCAAATGTTCCAACCGTTTCTTCCACTTCTTTTGCTTTCGTACCATCTGATAGCATTGTTAAACAGTACGGACATCCTGATGAAATTACAGAAGCCTGTGTTGCCAGAGCCTGCTCTGTACGTGCTACGTTAATACGGTTTCCGACATGTTCTTCCATCCACATTAAGCCACCACCAGCACCACAGCACATACCGTCTTGACGATTACGTGTCATTTCAACTAGCTTAACACCTGCAATGCCTTTTAAAATTTCACGTGGTGGATCATATACATCATTGTAGCGACCTAAATAACATGAATCATGGAATACAATCGTTTCATCCACACGATAGTCCATCGTTAAACGACCTTCTTGGATTAAATCGTATAAAAGCTCTGTATGGTGAAGTACTTCACCTTTCCATCCGAAATCCTGATATTCATTTTTGAAAATATTGTATGCGTGCGGGTCAATTGTAACAATTTTCGTTACACCATTTTTTTCAAATTCATCAATATTTGCTGTTGCCAGCTCTTGGAACAGGAATTCATTTCCTAAACGACGTGGTGTATCACCAGAGTTCTTTTCCTTGTTACCTAAAATTGCGAACTTAACCCCAGCCTTATTCATTAATTTAGCGAATGCTAATGCAATTTTTTGTGAGCGGTTGTCAAATGAACCCATTGAACCTACCCAGAATAAATATTCCATTTCTTCGCCTGATTTTTTAAGCTCTTTAACTGTTGGAACATGAACAGATTCGTCCAACTCTCTCCAGTTTTCTTTTTCTTTACGGTTTAAGCCCCATGGATTACCTTGGCGTTCGATATTTGTCATCGCTCGCTGTGCATCCGGGTTTACTTTACCTTCTGTCATTGTTAGGTAACGGCGTAAATCAATAATTTTATCCACGTGCTCATTCATTACTGGACATTGATCTTCACAGTTACGACATGTCGTACAAGCCCAAATCTCCTCTTCTGTAATAACATCACCAATTAATGATGGGCTATAAATATCTTCAATTACCGCGCCTTCAGCACCAGCTGCCATCGCTAATTGGTTCCCTTGTGTATTATTGAAGAAAGAAAATGGTACCCATGGCTTTTTCTTTAATTCAACTGCTCCTGTAAATGTTAAGTGATCACGTAATTTTACAAGTAAATCCATCGGAGACAGCATTTTTCCTGTACCTGTTGCCGGACACATATTCGTACAACGGCCACATTCAACACAGGAATATAAATCGAGCATTTGCTTCTGCGTGAAGTCATGGATTTTACCAACACCGAGCGGCGGCATACTTTCCTCGTCTTCCGCTTCTTCCAAAGCAGCAAAATCTATTGGACGTAATGTACCCATACGTTCCTGACGATTGAAATAAACGTTTAAAATCGACGTAATTAAGTGGAAGTGCTTACCTTGTGGAATATAAACAAGGAATGCTAATAGCGCTAATAAATGCGCCCACCACATTACAAAGAACATTACAGCAGCAATTGTTGGGTTCATCCATTGGAATACCCATGCAATAGCTGAGGCAACAGGTTCAGAGCCTGTTAAGCCATGATCATGCCAAATTAAATAAAAACCGTTACCAAATAGTGTAGCAAACATTAAAATTGCTAAAAACATGTATACTAAACCGTTTTTAAAACCTTGCTTTAAACGTGCTAGCTTTTCCATATAACGACGGTAAAATGCCACTGCAACTGCGATTAAAATCGTTAGTACGACAAGCTCCTGTGTAAATGTAAATACTGGGTATAAGCCACCTAACGGCAAATGTGAGCCTGGTGCTAGCCCTTTCCAGATCAGGTCAATTGCTCCGAAC
This sequence comes from Solibacillus sp. FSL K6-4121, assembly GCF_038002585.1. Taxonomy (NCBI): domain Bacteria; kingdom Bacillati; phylum Bacillota; class Bacilli; order Caryophanales; family Caryophanaceae; genus Solibacillus; species Solibacillus sp. FSL K6-4121. Next base: position 1,363,655 of record NZ_JBBOCS010000001.1, on the reverse strand, counting down.
TGAACCATTAAAAATCCGTAGAAAAACAGAACGTGTACAAGTCCCATCTTCTTGTCTTTCAATAATTTTGATTGACCGAATACTTTCTCAATAATATCTTCCATACGCTCAGAAAATTTTTGATTGAACTCCTCTTTACGGCCAAGCTGAACGTAGTCATAGCGTGTTTTCAATAAGTATGCAAATAACCCTAATGCATAAAGTAGCACAGCAATGAATGCAATCCAGTTAATAATTAAAAATGTATTCATACTTTTCCCCCCTGGAATACTAAGTTTCCGAACCCCTTTGTTCCTACAAACTATATTACCCTATTAATCTATAACCTCATTGTAGTTATGAATGAGCATTCAGTCAACAAATTTCATCATTAATTCTGAAAATTAAATCAAAATATAAAAAATGCTAGCTTGACAATTTATTTGTCTAAGCTAGCATTTTCCTACTTTATTTAAAGACGTCACCACTGCGAATATATTCAACATCCGGAATGGATAAGCGATAATTCACTACCCGTGCTGCAGCAAATAGATAATCCGATAAACGATTTAAATATTTTTGTACAACAGGTGAAACATCTTCAATTTCTTTCATTAACGATACAGTTTGTCGTTCTGCGCGACGGGCTATCGTGCGAGCAATATGCAATGTGGCAGCAGCAGGTGCGCCTCCTGGTAATATGAAACGTTTTAATGGAGGTGCTTCTTCAGATAATAGGTCAATCCGATTCTCTAGAACTGCAATAGGTTCCTCTGCTAATTTATAGTGACGTTCCTTCATTACATTGGCCAAATCGCCGCCGCCATCGAACAATTCATGCTGGATAGCTGTTAAATCTTCAATAATATCCTGAAATTTACTTGAATCGAGTTCCGACACTGCTTTGCCGATAAATGAATTTAATTCATCAATTGTTCCGTATGCCTCTACACGTAGATGATCTTTATCAACACGGCCCCCAATAATGCTTGTCTTCCCTTTATCGCCTGTCTTTGTGTATAATTTCATCAAATTTCATCCTTTCGATTTAGCGTTGCATTAAAGAATTGTATGCTCTTTATACTTTTTTATTGCGGACACGGTAACTTCGAAAACGGCTCTACCGATTAATTTTCCGACTTCAGTAATTGGTCCTGCATACGGCATTTCTTCGCCTTGCTGGGTCGCGGCGATTAATAAGCTGTCCGTTGCGGTACTAGTTGCCGTTGTATTTGTTAAAGGGTCTTTAATTTGTTGGTCTGCCAATGCTTTTGTTTTCGCTTCTGTTGCCGTAATCATAGCTTGAATAAATGCTTCATCCGTTAGTTTACCATTAATAAAAACCCACGTATTAATAGTCCCGATATGCGGCTTATCTTCGCGTAAATAAGCTTTTGTGACATCTACACCATTTCCTACCCCTGCTGTTACCATAACACTAATTTCAACATTATCTTTTGAAAAATGCTGAATGGAAGCACACTTCGTTTTCACAGCTGTTAACATAACGACCGTATTTGTTGGTGAAAAGTGATTGTGTTGTAAAAATTGCTCTGTTTCTTCTTTTACATTGTATATATCATATTCCGGAGCAATCGCCCGGTTTAAAAATGTATCATACCAGCCTATTCCCGCATTATGTACTGCCGAAGAAATAACTTTTAATGGGGATGGAGAAATATACTTAACATACTCATCTGTTATTTTGAAATTATTTTTATTTATAGTCGATTGTTTTTGTTCTAATTCATTTGTTGGCATCATTGTTATTTGTGGCTTTGGTAGTTCAGGATGTGGATACGTCACCACACGCGCCTGGTAGACATCGGCAATTTGATCTTGCATGATGACTTCATGTGGCTCACCAAAAGCTCGTATTTCCCCATTTTCAATTAAAAGCAGTTCATCACAATATAGCGACGCCAAATTAATATCATGAAAAATTGATACAACCGTTAATCCATTAAGTTCGACTTGCATTCGAATCATATCTAAAATTTGCTTCTGGTGAGCAATGTCCAAATGATTTGTCGGCTCATCCAAAAGAAGCAGCTCCGAATCCTGAGCTAGTGCCTGTGCAATAAATACACGCTGTTGCTCACCACCTGAAAGAAACTCCAGATGTCGATTTCTATAATGCGAAACCCCGGTGCTTTCCATTGCACGATTTACAAGGTTTTCATCTTCCTCTGACCATGTGGAAAAAAAGCCCCTTTGATGTGGATATCTGCCCAGTGAAACAGCGTCATATACACTGTTCGTAAATACACTGGCGTTTAATTGAGGAAGAACAGCCATCTTTTTTGCCAATTGTTTATTATCGTAGCTATTAATCGGGCGATCTTCAATCAGGATTTCCCCCCGTGTAGGTTTTAAAACGCCACTGATCATTTTTAATAATGTCGATTTTCCACTACCGTTTGGACCAAGAATCCCGAGGATTTTACCTTTTTCCACGTGAAACGTCATATTTTTCACAATCTGTTTTCCGTCATAACCACCTGACAATTCGTTCACTTTTAACACTATGCAACAACCTTTCTACGTTGCTTAAAGAAAATATAGGCAAATACCGGTGCACCAATAAACGAAGTAATTACGCCAATTGGGAGTTCTACAGGTGAGATGATGGTCCGTGATACTAAGTCGCAAATGACGAGTAGACTCGCACCGTTTAAAAAGGATAATGTCAGTAAATGTCGATGATCGGCTCCAACTAATAGACGAATCATGTGCGGTACAACTAAACCGACAAAACCAATCGTACCGGATGCTGCTACAGCAGACCCTGTTAAAATGGAGCCACCTGCTAAAATCATATATTTACTGCGCTTCACATTTACCCCTAAGTATTGAGCACGTTCCTCTCCGTATATCATTGCATTCAGTTCACGGCGATTGAACCATATAATACTCGTACCGATAATCATGAATGGTAAAATCATATTTACATATGACCAGCCGCGCATCGATACACTCCCAAGCAGCCAACCAATAATCGCTCTAAGCTCTTCCCCCGTTAAAGCAACCATTAATGAGATACATGAACCTAAAAACGAGCTAAATATAATTCCTGTTAAAATTAACGTTTCCATTTTCATTGAACGATCCACAAGTCGGGCAAATGATAATACAATGACCATTGTACATGCGGCACCTGCCATGCTGAATACTGGTAATGTAAATGCCCCAAGAAACGGAATCGAGATACCTAAAAAAATTGTCATAACGGCTCCGACTGATGCACCTGATGAAATCCCTAACGTATAAGGATCGGCCAAAGGGTTTTTTAATAGCCCCTGGAAAGCCGCCCCTGCAATCGCCAGTGATGCACCAACGATTGCGGCTAAAATTACCCGTGGCATTCGAATTTTCCACAGTATACTGTAAGCTATCGGATCTGTCGTTTTATCCCATAATGTCGAAAGGGGGATATTAACCGTTCCAAATGATACTCCGATCCACAAGCTACAAAGAAGCAATGCAATGGAAGTAACATAAGCATATATATATTTTCTATTCTTTAAATACATCTGGATAAATTGCCTCACCTAGTGATTCAATACCTTCTACAATACGTGGACCTTGGCGACTCGTCGTATCCCCATCTACGACATGAACATTGCCATTTTTAATTGCATCCATTTCGTTATAGGCAGAGTTATTTACGATGCTTTCATAGTCGTTTTCATATGTTACGATCACTTCGTCCGGATTACTGTCAACAAATTGCTCAGAGCTATACATCGGCCACCCAAGCTCTTGTACTGCATTTTCTACATTTAATACTTCTAGCATTTCATTAATAAATGTCTCCTGTCCCGCTGCATATAAGTCCGGCTCTGTGCCCACTACGATAAACACAGATTTCTCTTCTAAATCAGCCACTTTAACTTCAATGTCTTGAATTCCTTTTTGTATGGATGCAATCATCTCTGTTGCCTCAGCGGTTTTCCCTGTTAATTGCCCAATTTGTTCAATAGTCGTATATGTTTCTTCAAATGTTGTAGTATTTTTCACTACAAATACAGGAATGCCAACTGATTCAAGTTGCGCAATACCTTCTTCGTTAAAGCTATAAAGACCTGATTCATGAGCTACTACTAGATCTGGCTGCAATGCAATCAATTGTTCCAAGTTAAATTCCATCCCACCAACTTTTTCTTTTGTCTGAACTTCTTCCGGGTAATTATCATTGTCAGATACCCCAATAATTTGTTCATTTAAGCCTAAGCCAAATAATATTTCTGTATTGGATGGAATAAGGGAAATAATGCGTTCAGGAGCTTTTTCCACTGTCACTTCTTTGTTTAAAGCATCCGTTACCGTTATAGGGAACTGTGCTTGTTCCTCAACAGTTTCTATCGATTGTTGAGCTGTATCTTTTTCTACTGCTGTTTCTTCAACCCCACACCCTGCAAGGAGCATAATGGAGATAATTCCTGTTGAAGAAAGTCGTTGCCAAGTTTTCATATGTAATTAATTCCTCCTAAAATTGTTCTAACCTGTAATTTTAAACAAAAATAAAAAGCCTCCTACAAACTAGGAAGCTTTATGAAAGCAAATAAATTCAAATAAAAAATTCATTTACCACATCCTATCCGCGTAGGCATTAATCGGGCATTATAAAGGCAGGTCTCCTGGCTTATGCATTAACGTTTATGAGCTGCCTTCCCGAAAATTTCAGTGGCATATAGCTCAAAACTAGCAATTACAGTGGCGGGACCGCATCGGATTTGAACCGATTTCCCTTTTACTTCTTACTTTAATTAGATATAGTAAGAACCTTTATAGTACATATTTAATTAATAATATTATTATAGCGGATATTTCATTAATTGTATGCAAAATTACCAAAGTTTCAGATAATTTGTTTATAATTCAGTTTCTGCGTATTAAATAACAGTTCATTCTTTTGTTTTTAAATTGTTTTCAATTGCTGTCTCTGCTAAACGCTTAATTGTAATGTCATCCATTGGTGGATTGTGTAAGCCTGCACGTACATCACGGTAATAGCGTTGAAGTGGGTTGGAACGTTGAAGGCTCTTTGCGCCAACTAAACGCATCGCTTTATCAACGACTTCAATCGCTGTATTTGTCACAACATGTTTAGCAATATTGATTTCGTTAACTAAGGTCGCCTTCTTCGTCGGGTCATTATACAGTCTTGCTACTCCATAAATAGTAAAACGAGCTTTTGTTAATGCTAAATCCATTTCTCCGATGAGCGTTTGAACATTCGGCAATTGTGCAATGGTCCCTTGAATACTATTTGGTGAATGGCTATTCGCAAAATCAACCGCATAATCACGTGCTGCCTGTGCAATCCCTAAATAAGTCGCTGGGATAAGCAGTAACCAGCCGTTCAACTTAAAGCCTGTTGTATAGTTTGGGATTTCCACTAAGTTCGTCTGATCAATACGTACATTGACGAGCACTAAATCATCGCTTCCCGTACCGCGCATTGATGCCACATCCCACGTGTTTTCGACCGATACTCCTTCAGCTGTTTTCGGAACAAGGAAAAACCCTAACTGATCCTCATCTTCAATCCATGCAGATACTAAAAAATAATCGAGATCCGGTGCACCGCTCGTATAGTTTTTACGCCCGTTAATTATATAATGTTCGCCATCACGTTTTGCGGAAGTCGCCGGACGCCCACCACGCACTGGACTTCCCATCGCAAACTCACTTACTGCACGATTTACTGTCGCACCATTTGCAATTTCTCCACCAAACCAATCAAGCTTTTGAGGATTCCAGTAACGGTTTTCAAAAATCTCGCCTACATTTTGAATTGTCCACGAAGCTGCCAACCCCGTACTTCCGCAATAGCTTGCCAACGTTTCATGTAGTAAAAGCGCATCATATACGGTGAAGCCATCTCCTCCGTATTCCTTTGGCAACGTTATTTTTGTATAGCCAATTTCGCGTAGCTTTTGGAAATTTTCAAATGGAAATGTCGCTTGCTCATCTGTTTGTTGAGCCAATTGTTTTATACTCTCTGAAATTGTTTCGAGCTTTTCCAACCATTGTCGCTGCTCGTCCGTTTCAATAAATAATTCCTTGCTCATGAAAAGCACCACCCTCGTCTGTTGTCTTACGTAGTTATTTCATCAAATTAATAGTACGTTTCAGAAATTTACAAGTCAATAGATATCCCTAGTTTCTTTGTAGGGATTTATTCACTTAATAAATAAGGGGGTAATTTCCAATTTAAAGTGGAACGGTGGCGGGAGAAAGGAGAACCTTTACAACAAAAGGTAGAAAGGCTCAGTTAAAAAGTAGAAACATCGCATTTCGAAAAAAAACACCCTATTTTCCGTTAATAGAAAATAGAGTGTCGTGAAATTTTGGATTACATTTTCTCAGGTGCACTTACGCCGATTAATTTCAACGCATTTGCCAATGTTGTTTTTACTGCTGTAATTAACGCTAAACGAGCTTGAGTTAGCTCTTTATTGTCTTGATTTAATACTTTTTCTGCATTGTAGAAGCTGTGGAATGCTGCTGATAAGTCTTGGATATAGTTTGCGATACGGTGCGGTGTGCGGTGTTTCGCTGCATCTGCCACGATTTGCGGGAATGCACCAACCTTTTTCAGAACATCTTCTTCTTTTTCTGCTACTAGTAAGTTTAGGTTTTCCAATGATGCCTCAAAACCTTGCTCGCTTGCTGCACGTAAAATAGATGAAATACGTGCATGCGCATACTGTGCATAATACACTGGGTTTTCATTTGATTGTGATACTGCTAAATCTAGGTCGAAGTCCATGTGTGAATCCCCTGCAGTTTTTACAAAGAAATAACGTACTGCATCAAGACCTACTTCTTCCACTAACTCACGCATTGTAACAGCATTACCTGTACGTTTACTCATTTTAAATTTCTCACCGTTTTTGTAAAGCTGAACCATTTGAATTACTTCCACTTCCAATGTTTCACGCTCATAGCCAAGTGCTTCAATCGCTGCTTTCATACGTGGGATATAACCGTGGTGATCGGCACCCCAAATATTGATTAATTTATCAAATCCGCGACGTAATTTATCTTCATGGTAAGCAATATCTGGTGTTAAATATGTGAATGAACCATCGTTTTTAATTAATACGCGGTCTTTGTCATCGCCAAATGTAGTTGAACGGAACCAAGTTGCTCCATCTTCATCAAATACATGTCCATTTGATTTTAGTTTCTCTAATGCAACATCGATTTTGCCGTTTTCATATAATGAAGTTTCAGAATACCAAACGTCAAATTCAACACGGAAGTTTTTAAGATCGTTTTGTAGTTTTGCTAATTCTAATTTTAAACCGTGCTCACGGAAAAATTTGAAGCGTTCTTCTTCTGTTTTGTCCAAAATTGAAGCACCAAATTCTTCAGCTAGCTTACCTGCAATAGCGATAATGTCTGGACCGTGGTAGCCATCTTCCGGCATTTCGGCATCCATGCCTAATGCTTGTTTATACCGTGCCTCCAATGAGTACGCTAAATTGTTGATTTGATTACCTGCGTCATTAATGTAGTACTCACGAGATACATCAAAACCGGCAAAATCCATAACGTTACATAAAGAGTCCCCTACAGAAGCACCGCGGGCATGTCCTAAGTGTAAGTCGCCTGTTGGGTTCGCTGATACGAACTCGACTTGTACTTTTTCACCAGCTCCTGCAGTAGAACGACCGTAATTTTCACCTTGTTGGAATGCTGCTTTTACTACACCTGCTAAAAAGTCTTTACGAACTGTGATGTTTAGGAAGCCAGGACCTGCGATTTCGATTTTTTCGATATCTGTCCCTTCTGTTTTTACATTCTCTAAGATGCTTTCTGCAATGGCACGTGGTGGCTTTTTCGCCAATTTAGTTAATTGCATCGCTACGTTTGTGGCGAAATCACCGTTTGCTTTGTCTTTTGGTGTTTCCAGGTGAATATTTAGTTCTGTGCCAGCTTCGACTAAGCCTGCCTGATTGATCGCCGCTTTTAAAGCGTCTTTAATCGATTGCTGTAATTGTTCTACTGCATTCATGAATATACCTCCGTAAATTGAATTTCCAATGTGTATTGTCCGACAGAATTACCGCCTATTATAAGATCATATTGCGTTTTAAAACGCCCTGATACTTTTTCGCTTTGTGTTACTTCAATGGCTAACTGATGTGTATCGGTAACGATTGGCAATGATCCGAATGGACTTTCATAATGTCCATTTTCCCGTAAACCCGGATTTAAGGGAAGACGCATGTTGACACCACCGCTTCGCATTATTAAGGCTTTCGCTTCATCTAGCTTTATCGTCGTTTGAATTCGTGTCTCTTCCTGAATTTCTTCATAGCGTAAATAATGATTTGCGCCTTTTTCTACACAGTTGCCTTCCAGCCACATTTCATATTTTTCAAGCTCGCCCTCGGTAGGAATGATGGAGGAAATTAGCTTAATTTTGACTGTTTTCCCATTCTCGTTCGCCACAGCAGTCAGCTCCTATGCATATATTTCTATAACCTTTTTATTATAGGATAAGTTCATCTCTTTAAGCAACATCGAACTTAAACTTTACCTTAGTACTTTTATCATCTAGTTTTGAGTATTTTTTCGTTATTTAAATCATTTTTATAGTATTTTGGGTAGAAAAGAGTAATGATTATTTTATAAAGGAGTTAATTATGTTTATCGAAATATTGTCTTATTTTTGTATATTATTTACTTTTACTCTATTAATTTACTGGCCATTTATCAATCACTTTAAAATTACGCCATTTATAGACCGATCTATTCCTTATGTGACAGGCATAAAATTCGGTGTGACGGGGCTAATTTTAACCTATTCCGCAATTCATTTAGTTGACGGTGTATTGGTAAATTCCCAGTTCATATCTGTTCTGTTCAGTGGTTTATTAGGCGGACCCTTGGCGATATTAATTAGCGGACTTATTATAGGGATTGGTCGCTTTTTCTTTTCAGAAGGAACGATGGTTTCATCAATATTTAACTATAATTTTATTTTACTCGTATTGTTCCTGTTTCTCCTTACACGAAAATATGAAATGACTACTAAAACCGTTTTCATATATTTTTGGCTTTGTTTGGTTGAAACGATTTTGATTTCATTTATAGGTCTTTGCTTTAGCAGTAATGCATACGCATTCCTCCTGGTATATGGTTTATTTACAGTTTTCGCATTTTATTTTATTTACATTGTTATTCATCAGGTGAAACGTACAAATGATACTGTACAGGAAACTACTTATTTGCGAAAAATTGATTATTTAACACAGTTGCCTAATACAGCAGAATTAGAGAAGTGTCTTCAACAACTTGTTAAGAAAAACGGTGTTTTCAGTTTATTATTGGTAGATATTCGGGATTTTAAAATGATTAATTACCGATACGGATTTTCAACAGGCGATTTAATCATTAAGCAGTTGGCTTTTCATTTACAAGAGTATGCAGCTAAAAATGATGCATTTGTTGGCCGGTTAGGTGGCGAGGAGTTTGCCATTATTTTGAGGGATATCCCTCCAGCTCTAGCGATTTTTGAGGCGGATAATTTAATAAAGACTATAGCCCAACAGCCTTTTAATGAAATAGGTAAAGAGGAAATTTATATATCCGTTACGATTGGATTAAGCTCTTATCCGGATAATGGTCCAAATTCACATAGTATGATTGAAAATTTAATTAGAGCTTCTCAACATGCCAAATCGAATCTAACATCAGGCTACTTTCATGCAAACAACTTAAAGTAAATGCTTAAAAAGCGAGCGACAGAAATTCTGTCGCCCGCTTTATTTTTCTTTTTATTTCACCCAGCCTAAAATCATTTCGCGAATTAATTTTGCTGCTGTGTTTACTGTTATTTCTGAATGATCGTATATCGGTGCTACTTCCACAAGATCAAAGCCGACCACATTTACTTCAGAGTGCGCGATTTCATGAATCGATGCCAAAAGTTCTTTTGGTGTAATACCGCCTGCATCTACAGTGCCTGTTCCTGGTGCATGTGCCGGGTCCAATACGTCAATATCAATTGTCACGTAAATATTGCGCCCTTTTAATGTTGGCAGGATTTGCTTTAAAGGCTCGAGTACTTCGAATAATGAAATGTGCATCCCATTTTCCTTTGCCCACTGCAATTCTTCCTTTAAACCTGAACGAATCCCGAATGAATAGACATTTTCAGGTCCGATTGTATCAGCTATTTTACGAATTGGCGTTGCGTGTGAATACTGTTCACCTTCATAATCGGTACGTAAATCAGTATGCGCATCAAAATGAATAATTGCTAAATCATCATACTTTTCGTATACCGCCTCCATTACTGGCAATGATACTAAGTGTTCGCCACCCATACCAACTGGAACTTTGTTGTCTGCCAATACTTGGCGAACAAATGTCTTAATTTCCGCTAAAGATTTTTCCGGATTACCGAATGGCAATGGAATGTCTCCTGCGTCAAAAAATGGAACATCCGCTAATTCGCGATCCAAGTAAAAACTGTATTCTTCCAAACCGACTGACACTTCACGGATTCTAGCTGGCCCAAAACGTTGACCTGGACGATAGCTTACTGTCCAATCCATTGGCATGCCGTAAAGAACTGCCTTACTTTCTTCGTAATTTTGATGGCTTTTAATAAACATATTGCCAGCATAAGTTTCATCAAATCTCATTTACGATCACCTACATCCTTCTCTATTTTAAATTATCAATTATAAATCAATTTGTTCTCAATTTCGTATGCATAGCGACCGGTGATTTTGCTCATACTAAATCTAACAAATGAAACTTTTGATCGCTATTTTCGTATAATTAAGTACAACTGACAAAATTCGACATTATGAATACGTATAGTCATAGCAGTATTAATGCTTATTTCCATTTAATGTGCTACGACAAAAGTATAGTTGTTTTCATTGAAAGTGCAATAGAATTTTTATAACTTTTCCTAAATGACTGAAAATTTATTGCTTACTATAAAAAAGAAATGAGGTGGAAAAACTTGAAAAGACAGCAATATAAAAAACGAAAAAGTCGTAAAAGATTTATAAAAAAAGTAGGACTCGTTACTATTGCCCTTTTATGTTTTTTCGCTGTAACGTTCCTTTCATTGCGTATATATGCACAAGTTGCTGGAGCACCACCACTTACTGTTCCGAAAGCTTCGATCTTTTTGGATAGCAACAATAATAAAATTGGTGATTATTTTACCGAGGAGCGTCGCTATTGGACAGAATTGGATGATATTTCACCTTATTTAATTGACGCTACTGTAGCCGTGGAAGATAAAGACTTCTTTGACCATAGTGGTTTTGACTATTCCCGAATTGCCGGTGCCGTTTTAGCAGATATTAAAGCGGGAGGTAAGGTCCAAGGAGCTAGTACACTTACTCAGCAATATGCGCGTAACCTTTATTTAACACATGAAAAAACATGGACCCGAAAAATAAATGAAGCCTTATTTGCCTATCGTTTAGAGTTATTTTACTCCAAAGAAGAAATTTTAGAAGGCTATTTAAATACGGTTTACTACGGACATGGAATGTATGGTGTAGAAGCAGCGAGCCGTTATTTTTATGACAAATCAGCAAAGGATTTAACATTAGCCGAAGCTTCTATGCTTGCCGGTGTTCCAAAAGGGCCGACGTATTATTCGCCACTAAATGATTTAAAAAAGGCGACAAATCGTCAGCAAGTTATTTTACGATTAATGGCTGATCAAGGAAAGATTACAGAAGATGAAAAAACACGTGCTACGTCTGAACAAGTTGTACTAAAAAGTGATCAATGGATTGCGTCAAAGTCGATAGCACCTTACTTTTTGGATGCTGTTAGGGAAGAAGCGACTGACATATTAAAATCCAAAAACCTTAGTATTAATGAAGGTGGATGGACGATTCAAACAACATTGAACCAGGCGCATCAGCGTGCAGCCGAAAATGCAATTAAAACGAATATGCCTAATAGTGATTTACAGGTTGGTTTTGTTAGTATGGATGCACATACTGGTTATGTAACAGCGCTTGTAGGAGGACGTGATTATAGTATAAGCCCCTTTAATCGGGTCTCATTGGGAAATCGTCAACCCGGCTCCGCCATCAAGCCGATTTTATACGCAGCTGCCCTGGAAAAGGACTTTCACCCAATGTCGTTTTTAGATGTTAGTGAGACAACATTCACTTATGATAGTGGACGAGCAACTTATACACCACAAAACGTCAATAATAAATTTGCAGATCATGCCATTTCCTTAGCCCAAGCATTGGCTATTTCCGACAATATTTATGCTGTAAAAACATTGGAAGGAATCGGCTACCGTTCCTTCCGGGATATTCAAAAACGCTTTGGACTTCAATATTCTGAAAAAGATATCCCTTCCATTGCTTTGGGAACCGCTGAAAATTCGCTGTATGATTTAACAAATGCATATAACATACTTGCAGCTGGTGGAGAAAAGAGAAAACCGGTTACCGTATTATCGATTACTGATGCAAAAGGGAAAGTTGTTTATAAATATAAAAAACCGGAGAAAGAACAAGTAATTTCTGAACAGGATGCTTTTGTTCTCACACAAATGATGACAGGAATATTCGATCCTGTATTTAGTGATTACTCTCCTGCAACCGGTCTATCTTTACGCTCTAGAATGTCCCACACGTATGCAGCAAAATCGGGGACGACAAATAGTGATCAATGGATGATTGGCTTTACACCTAGCTTAACTGCCGGTGTATGGAATGGCTATGACCAAGGGAAAACACTATCTGTGCAGGCAGATATGGCAGCTTCCAAACAAGTGTGGATCGATTTTATGGAAACCGCCCTTGATGGAAAAGCAAACGAAACTTTTAAAATGCCAAGTGGCGTCGAGCCTGTTACGGTTGATATTCTAAGTGGTAATTTAGCCGATGCCTCCTGTCCGAACCAACGTGTCGTTTATATGAAAACAGCAGATATCCCAACGGAATCATGTGGAACATTCGATTTCTTCGATACCGATACATGGGGTAATTTCTTTGAAACATTACCATTTGAAGCATTCAAAGGTTTTTGGGACTAAAAATTAAAAAAGCTCTTTCGTTTCCGGTTCTAGTCCGTAAAACGAAAGAGCTTTTCTATTGTGGTTAACGAAAGGATGAGAATCATGGGGCATTCGGCTTGGGAAAGTTCAAATGCCGCTTAATACTCATCACTATTCATTTTCCACGTGTCCTAGCCTACTACTTTGCAAGCTTTAAAATCAGTTTACTTTCTTTTGGAAGCAGTTTCAACCACCGATTAGGATGTTCTTGAAATGTCACATATTGTTCACCGGATGAATTCATTTTCCCAAAAAAATAATTGACTGATTATCAATTTATTTGTGTCTTATATTTACCCTATAAGTCATTTTACGCTAAATCATTTGCTAATTTTTCATCGCTATTGTTCCACATTTCTTCATTGTGGCTTTTCAGGAAGTCTGCCAATATTTTTTTTGATGGTGCATCCATATGATCAACGATTATATGGCGCTTCATAGATTTATCCATTCTGTTTACATGATCCGCCAATATTTTATAGCCGCGGCGTTTTTCACGGTTTACAACCATTTCACATGCAGTTACGCCTGCAAAGTAGGCACCGGATTCCTTATGGTCAATCGTCACCCATACTAACCAGTAATTTTTACCACCTGCTGAGTCTTCACGGTTCGTTGTAAATTTAATACCACGCTCTACTTCACTTTTTGCATGCATTGCACCTATATCAACAATCGCCGTTCCTTCTGCGACATCGACAATGACTGGCGACACATTTTCTAGAGAAAGTGAGCCAATGCCAAAACCTTTATGTCCATCGGTTGGATCATTTTTAATAATCGTAAAACCCATTTTTGGTTTAGAATTTTCTTCATTTGCCATTGTAAATACCTCCAAATACGCTAATATAAATACTATACACTATATTTTAACTAGGAGGCGACTATATGCCAATCGTTACAATTAAAATGGTTGAGGGGCGTACAGAAGAACAAAAGCGAGCGCTTGTAGAAGAAGTGACACAAGCTGTTTCAAAAACAGTTGACGCACCAGTAGAAAATGTATCCATTATCATCGAAGAAATGTCTAAAAACCACTTTGCAAAAGGTGGCGTGCGATACAGCGACAATTAATTTGTCCTATATTTCAGCTGACTACGCAGTACACAATGAAAATTGCAGTGCAAATGGGACTGGGTCATAATCTAAAAATGATGGGCCTGGGACAAAACCCGCCTCAAAATCAAAAGCAGTTCAAATTTTACGATTAGTAAAATTTGAACTGCTTTCTTATTGTGTCTACTTCGTAGCCGTTGTTCTCCGTTACGGCGGACGCTTTCCTGGGGGCACGGCTCGAGCCTGTAGTCTCTCCCACGTGCTTGTCCCCTGGGAGTCGCCGCCTTCACTCCGAACAACTAATTTCCCTTCTATATCAAGTAAATCTCTGCATAATTTCTGGCATGAAAAAAGGACACTCTCTGTTAAATTTTAAGTATCCTACCACCAAATTTCAAACGAAAGAAGTGTCCCTATATTTAAAGATTAAAACATGAATCAACTTATTTTACCGCTAGATTTAGAAGTAAAGTTACATAAGCCGTCAGCTACACTCGCCCCCCATTCCAATCAATATAAGACCCTTTTCCTTATCCACTTCTGCCTTAGTCTCTTTTTTATATATGCTCAATTAGTTTCTGTATTTCCTGACGTAATGTTTCCGGAATGTTCTCGTCATCGAATAACTCTTCCGGATAGTAAACTTTATGGTCCACTTTTATGCGGCCGGCAATTGCTTCAACTATTTGACTTTCCTCTGATAGCTCACACTGTTCACCGTCTCGCATAAGTAAATATATTGGCTTTTTTGTCCCTTCAATTCCTGGTCGATAAAAGTCATATGGCAAATCGGATGTGGAATCATGGACTAAATAATAATCCGGGTCCATACCTGCCTCTAAAAATAGACGGCGCAGCTCTGCATATACTTCAGGTTGCTTAAAAGGGTTGAGATTTGTATATTGGAACAGTTTCCGATTCACGAATCTTCTACATAAATCCCGTAAAATTAGATCTTCTTCTTTCATCCAAAATTGGAAGTATGCGAGCATAATACTTTCATCTAATGCTATATAATCTTCCAGCGTGACATCACCTTTGAAAAAAGCAATAAAAGGCGTTGGCTCATATTTAAAGACATAATTACTCGCACATAACACTTTTACCCGCTTTAAAATATTATTGAGTACAACTTCTGCACTGCGTGATACAGGGTGGAAGTAAATTTGCAAATACATTTGGTAACGGCTCATAATATAATGTTCTACTGCATGCATTCCACTTTCTTTTATAACTACGCCATTTTCACGGGGGCGCATAACACGCATAATACGTTCCATATCAAAATGCCCGTAGCTAACGCCTGTATAATAGGCATCACGCTGTAAATAATCCATTCGATCGGCGTCAATTTGACTTGAAATTAAGCTGACAACCAATTCGTTCGGATATGTTTTTTCTATTACTTGGGCGACTTTCTCAGGGAAGTCCTCTGAAACCCTGCGCAGTACCGCATTTACTTCTGTCTCCCCTAGTAAAATTTGACGCGTAAAATATTCATGATCTGTCTCAAACACATTTTCAAAGGCATGGGAAAACGGGCCGTGCCCTAAATCATGCAAGAGCGCTGCACATAATACGAGTAATCTCTCAGATTCGTCCCATTCTTTTCTTCCTCTGAATACGTCATCTACAATACGGCGTACAATTTCGTACACTCCTAATGAGTGATTAAAACGGCTATGCTCCGCTCCGTGGAATACTAAATATGTGGTACCTAGCTGTTTAATACGGCGCAGTCTTTGAAATTCTCTTGTTTTTATTAAATCCCAAATCACTTGATCCCTAACATGAATATAACGATGGACAGGGTCTTTAAAAACTTTTTCCTCTTGCAGTTTTGTTTTTGCATATGTCGTCAACATAGCCGACCTCCTTATCCCTTTTCCTTATTATAAGTGAGTTCTCAGTGAAAAAGAAATGAATCCATTAGGTAAAAGCATTATTGTCTTTAATTATTTAAATTCTTTATAGATCATTTTCATCTGCAAAACCCTTATAAACGCGAAAAGGACCTATTCTGAAAATTATTTCAGGACAGGTCCCCTACGTCGTTACTTTTTTAGTTTGTCTAGTACCTTTACCATTAACTCCTCTTCAGTTAATGCGGCAACTGGACGATTATTTACAAATGTAAATGTTTTTTTGCGGCCTGGACCACAGTATGAATGACAGCCAATTTCAATCGTTGCTTCTGGATCAATTTCTTTTAATTTTGGAATTAACGTCTTTAAATTAACGGCCTGACATTCATCGCAAACGTGAAATAAGTTTGCCATAGTGTCAACACCTTTCTATTAGCTATTTTAACCTATTCTTTATTGTATCGCATATTGCTTATTCCATTCAAGTATATACTAGCAATTCCGTCAAAGGTCTGATAGGAATATATTTCTCATTATTCTATCAACAATTTACGATATATTGAATAAATGTTTTCCCCTTTGGACATGATAGATTTACAACAACAAAACTATGAAATGATTAGGGGGAGTTTTAAATGACAAAAACAAGACAAGATGCGTGGGTAAAAGAGAATGATGAGTTATTGGCAGAAGCTGTTTTGCGCCATGTTAAAGAAGGAAGCACACAGCTTAATGCTTTTGAAGAGGCTGGTGATCTATTGAACAGAACAGCTGCAGCGTGTGGTTTCCGCTGGAATGCAGTAGTAAGACGTATTTATGAGGAAGATTTGGCACAGGCGAAAAAGGAACGAAAAGAGCGTATGCGTATGATGAATACGGCAACAAAGCGCAGAACAACGCCTTTATACTTAATGCCTTCAAATGAAAATCAGCCGACTTCCATTCCACTATCGGCATTATCATTGGATATCGTTATTGCATATTTAGTAAAGTTGCAACATACGAATTCAAATGAGCAAGATTTAGTAAAGTGGCGTAAATTAACATCACTGTTAACAGAACAAAAGACTCAGCTTGAACAGCAATTGGCTGCACTTCAAAAAGAAAATAAAGCGATTAAAGAAGATTACGAGCAATTTGTATCTATTATGAATCGCGCTAGAAGACTTGTGGCACTAGAAGATTCAGAGCCGAATGCACCGACATTCAAAATGGAGCGAAACGGCAACTTAATTTCACAGTCATCATTAAATGATTCAGGCGAAGCGCTATATTAGCACCTCGCCTTTTTTTATTTATTTAACATTGATTCATTGCGCTTTAATACGCGCTGTAAATAATATTCATATAGTTCTATTTCAGTTTGCTGCAATGGTTGTTCATTTAACTGTCCATTCCATTGGGCTAATAATTTACGGAGGCGCTCATTCACTTGGGATACAGTGATGTCTTGTCCTGTCAATTGCTGTAATGAAGCCATAACGTCCGGTTTAATGTCCGGATATTGAAATTTCGTTTCCTCACCTTTTAGACCAGCTTCATAAAATCGCTTAATCAGCTCTGCCCGCTCACTTCCGCTACCTTCTACACATAAGTAGATTTGTACAGCAATTCCGTTTTTCATACGGCGCTGTGATATGCCGGCAAACTTTTTACCATCGATACTTAAATCATATGAACCTGGACAATACGAGCCGACAATTTCATATGCTTCTATTTTAGTTGCGATTTCTGGAAGAAGCTGTCGAATCAAATCAACCATCATTTCAAAGGCATTGTTAATACTAAGCGGTTTGTCCTCCCCTATGACAATGGAAATGTTCAACACTCCCCCGTCTAGTACAACAGCTAACCCTCCTGAATTCCGGACAATCGGTTCATGACCGTGAAAATTTAATGTTTGCATGCCTTCTTCTATATACGGTAATCGGTGATCCTGAATGCCTAACACTACTGAATCATAATGCACCCATGTACGAATTGTGGCATCTGACATGTGCTGTCCAACAAGATGGCAAAGTGTGTCATCCATCGCAAATGACTCTAAAGGTGAGCGTTTGTTTGCACTAATCGATTGATCAATGAAACGCCACTTCGTTTGTTTTAAAATTTCGTTCATACATATACTCCTAGCTTAATTTCTCTTCACTTTAGCATACCTCAATTCAAAGTGATGTCAAATTGGTGAAAATATCGATTATGCGAGGTTGAAATGATTTTTTTTTATTGATTTATGCTACACTAACTGTGAATCATTTTCATTTACAAGGAGTGTTTAAGCACATGAATGAAGCAGCAATTACTTTAGATGGCTGGTATGCATTACATGATTTCCGTTCGATTGATTGGGCATCATGGAAATTAGTTTCAGCTGAAGAACGCGAAGCCGCTACGAAAGAATTTATCGCATTTTTAGAAGAATTAAATACAGATACAGGTTCGAATGCTTTCTACTCTATTATTGGTCAAAAAGCAGATTTCATGATGATGACATTACGCGAAACACCGGAAGAATTAAACGAAATCGAAACAAAATTTGCTAAATTAGCAATTGCGGATTTCACTATTCCAACCTATTCTTATGTTTCGGTTGTAGAATTATCAAATTATCTAGCTGGGAAGTCGGATGAAGATCCATACCAAAACCCACATGTACGTGCGCGTTTATATCCTGAATTGCCGAAGTCAAAATACGTTTGCTTCTATCCAATGGATAAAAAGCGCGATGGTAATGACAATTGGTACATGCTTTCTATGGAAGATCGTAAAAAACTGATGTATGACCACGGGATGATCGGCCGCAGCTATGCAGGTAAAATCAAACAAATCATTACAGGTTCTGTCGGTTTAGACGATCATGAGTGGGGCGTTACATTATTCTCTGATGACATGCTTCAATTTAAAAAAATCGTTTACGAAATGCGCTTTGATGAAGTATCAGCCCGCTATGGCGAGTTCGGTGAGTTCCTAGTAGGTAACTTATTAGACAATGAAAAACTGGGGAAATTATTAGCGATTTAATACTCATATACCCGTTCAACCTCTTGATATTTGGTTTATCCATTCATTCAAGTTGCTGGACGGGCTTTATTTATGAATCAAGTTAACGAAGAAAATTTTTATTAAACACTTTTCTCTTATTTATCGTCAATCGTCCCCACTTATTCACCACTCCCCTATACCTAATCGACATATTATGATACACATTCGCCACATTCTCCCAAAAAAGGAAAAAGGCGAGTCGATTAATTCGACTCACCTTCAGTATGATCATCCTGTAATTTTAAAATAATAATAATGGTATTAATGAACAAACCCGTTACGATGAGAAGGATTAGTAAATACCAATGAATCGGTTGTTCATAGAATATCGCAACTGCATAGGACAAAAATGCACTAATTATTATCCCTAACCATATTCCTATTTTCATGAGGTTCCACTCCCGCGATTTTCATTAACAATGGGCAACAATCTTCTATTTATGTAATTTATAGTACCCATTTCATTAAAATTTATTACATCTCCCTAAATAAATTACTCTATAGTATGTCAGGTATTCAAAAAATAACACTGTATCGGTGTTCAACTTTTTTTTTATGCATATACTAAAACGAAAAAGGAGGTTACTTAGAACGCCTATAGTTCAAACAAAAGATAATCTTCCTGTTCGATTAAGATGCTACAAAAGGTTATTCGGTTGACCTGCCTAGTAGTATGGACAATAGCGTAGTAGTCACATATTGAAGTTGAGTGTTATGTGTATCGGCAACTGCCAATTGTCTAGCGGTAAACTAAATTTATTTAATGAAAGGATGCAAAATTGACTTATTACTGGACGTCTCCAATGCAACAAATGAACCCTTCGGCGGTTACAATGCCTTCGACTATGCAGGGGGTAGGCTTTCCACGAGAGGAATCCTATATTGAGAATATTCTTCGGTTAAATCGTGGGAAACCAGGTACGTTTTATTTTTCATTTGATAATGCGGTAGCTGGCAGCAATACGCGTGCTGTTCGCGGTGTGGTCGAAGCAGCAGGACGCGACCATGTTATTTTACGTGATTTAAAGAATAACCATCGCTTCTTGTTCCCGATGATTTACTTTGATTATGCGGAATTTGATGAGGAATTAAGCTACTTTACTCAAACACCTTAATAGGCGGTAAGTCTTTTAAAGTGCATAAAAAAGCAAGGTGCCTTCACAAAGCACCTTGCTTTTTATATTTACACTTTAAATTGCTGTATTTCCTGCTGTAGGTTTTGGGCATTGTCACTTAATGTAGCTGCTACTGCATTGACTTGCTGCATCGTTGCCGTTTGTTCTTCCACGGCAGCTGCTATCATTTCAAGGTGGCTGCTCGATTCGTTTGAGCCATTGGCAATTTCATTTACCGAAGCAGTTACTTGTTCTGCACTTGCCGAAAGCTGTTCCGATGTAGCTGAAATTTCTTCTATTTGCATAGACATTTCGGTTACTGCTTCCACAATCGATGTAAAGGATTGACCTGCATTTGTAATGATATTCACTCCGTCGTTTACAGATATTAAAGAGTCCGATACAGCACGCTCGACATTTTCTGTATCTGCTTTAATTTCAAGTGTTAAGTTGACGATTGAATTAGCTGAGTTTTTCGATTGCTCTGCCAGCTTACGTACTTCATCTGCTACAACTGCAAATCCTTTTCCATGTTCCCCTGCCCGCGCCGCTTCAATTGCAGCATTTAATGCAAGCAGATTCGTTTGATCTGTAATTGCCGTAATAATTTGCGAGATATTATTGATTTCCTCTGTTTGTTGTGCAAGTTTTTGCACTAAATCATTAACTGAATTTGTGGATGAACTAATAATTTTCATTTGCTGTTGTGCATCATGAATAATTTGACCACCATTTCTCGCTGTTTGTGTCGCTTCAACAGAATTGCCATGTAATTTTTGAGTCGCTTCTGCAATTCGCTGTACTCCGGCTGCTGTCTCTTCCATTGCACGAGCACTTTCGTTCGAAGCATGTGCAGAAATTTGAGATCTTTCTGCTGTATGACTAACACGTGTCGTCACATCTTCTGTTGTTGCCGTGATTTCCTCTGTACTCGCTGAAAGTTCTTGTGCAGCAGCACTTACTTGCTCTGAATTCATTTGCATATTTTTAATAAGGTTGGCTAGATTGCTTTTCATCAAATTAAAGGATTTGCCTAGCTCACCAATTTCGTCAGTTGTTTTCACAACAAAATCCTGCTGTGATAAGTCTCCTGAAGCAATAATATTCGCTTCTTTTACGATATTCTTTAATGGTGATGTAATTGTTTTACGAATAAATAACATCACGAGTACAGCTATAAATATACTAATTGCCAAGGCAATGCTTGCAACCGTTTGAGAAAAGGCAATTGAATTGTCGGCCTTTGTAGTAATCTCATCAAGCTGCTGTTCCTGATATTCGACAATCTGATTTGTTACATCAAACATGCCATTACTTGCCACATGAAGCTTCGTATTAATAAATCCATTTGCCAGTGTTTGATCCCCGCGATTATATGCATCAACCATATCAAGGTAACCATTGTTAAAATCATCGCGGAACTTCTTTACTTGCTCCATATATTCTGTCATCGCACCACCTACAACCATTGATTCCAAATAATCAATTTCCGTGTCCAATAATTCATTGTATTGCTTAAAGTTATCGAAAGATTCCTCTTTGCCGTCCAACACGATGGCACGTGCATACATCCCTTGCATCCCTATATTCAGGCGGATTTGATCGACCGTACGGATTTGCTCAACACGATGATCAAGTGCTTCATCCATATCGTCTTGAATTTTATTTAAACTAATAAAGTTAAGAACTACAGTAATCGTAATTAACACAATCATTAAAATGAAAGCAGAATTCAACTTTTTCCCAACACTCATTTTCATATCCCTTCCTTCTGTCAATCATTCTCTAGAAAGTCCAATGCAGCCTGTCCTAATACTTTCGCGGCAATCAGCATGGCTCTTTCATCAAAATTAAATTTGGCATGATGATGTGGGTAAACGGCTTCCCACTGCGGATCTTTGGCTCCTGTAAAGAAAAATGTGCCTGGAATATGCTGCATATAATAGCCATAATCCTCCCCAATCATAAATGGTGGACACTCAGTAACCTTTTCCACTCCACTTGTTTGCTCCGCTACTTTCGCTATAAACTTTGTCTGTTCTTCATGGTTAACAACAGGTGGATACCCATCGAAATATTCATAACTATAGGTAGCGTGCATCCCTAAACATGTTGCTTTTAACAATAATTCAATTTCTTCTTTTATTTGCCTGCGGACCTGTTCATCTAGAGCACGTACAGTCCCTTGTATTTTCACTGTATCGGCGATGACATTAAACGGATTGATAGCTTCAAACTGACCAATTGTCACAACCCCCGATTGAAGCGGTGCGATCCGGCGGGAAGTAATGGTCTGTACTTGCGTAACAAAGTGGGCTCCGACGACTATTGCATCCACTGAATGCTGTGGCTCTGCGCCATGTCCACCCTTACCTTGAATCACAATTTCAAATCGGTCTGCTGCCGCCATAATTGCCCCATCTTTTACAAGCACTTCGCCTAATGGGGTTGGTGCCCATAAATGTGTCCCAAAAATAACGTCCACACCATCTAGGCAGCCATCTTCAATCATGGCCAATGCACCACCAGGAGCTAACTCCTCTGCATGCTGATGAATAAAAACAATATTACCGGACAATTGTTCCCGCATGTCCACCAGTACTTTTGCTAAAACGAGCAATGTTGCAGTATGACCGTCGTGACCACACGCATGCATTACCCCATCGTTTTTAGATTTATAAGGCACATCATTTAATTCCTGAATAGCCAATGCATCAAAATCCGCACGTAAAGCGACCGTTTTTCCTGGCTTGGCACCTCTTAGTATGGCTACAACTCCACGTCCTCCTACATACTCGCGCACTTCTAATCCAAGCTCACGATGAAAATTCGCAATGTATGCAGGTGTATGTACTTCCTCATGTGATACTTCCGGATGCTCATGTAAATAGCGACGTATAATCACCATTTCTTCAAAATGATCTTCCAGCTTTAATAATAATTGGTTCATTTTCCTTACCCCTTTACTAACCTACTTTATAACTATACAATAAATTCAAACAATTTAGATAAAAGATTTATTTTTCCTAGTAAAATAATAAAAAAAGCATATACTACCATTTTTAGGAGTATACGCCTTCTATCTATCTATGACTTTTTTACTATTGAAATTATAACCATTATCCAACCAATTAAAAATAAGACGCCACCGATTGGAGTAATTGCCCCCAATATTCCGATTCCTGTTAAAGCTAATACCATTAGACTTCCTGCAAAAATGACGATTCCTGCATTAAAACAAATCATTGCTATTTTTAGTTGCTTTACTTCACCTAAAATAGCCTTTGACATTAATATACCTACTAATATAAGTGCTGTTGCATGGAACATTTGATATTGTATGGCTGTATCCCATATTCCCGTACTGTAGTCATCTAGCATATCTTCCAATGCATGTGCTGCGAATGCGCCTAATGCAACTGCTAAAAAGCCATGAATCGCTCCTGATATAATTGAACCTTTCATTATCTTACCTCTTTCTTTTATATGTTCAACGCCCTATTTAGTAATAACAATTAAAAATCAAAAAGTGAATCCCCATTTGCATCCTCTTCCTCGAGCTTTTGCGATGGAATTGCAACAGGCTGTGTATATACCGGTGAGGAAACAGTCGTACTGACAAGATTTGTAGCCGGGAGCTTTGTAGAGTTTATTTTTTCATCCAATACGACATCACATAATGCACGAATAGCCGTGAGCTTTTCACGAGCCAGTTGCTCCGTTGTCGCATGAGTAGCTTCTGCGGTCAACTTTTCAATTTGTTTGATGATTGTTTCATACGTGATCATCTCCCATTTTTCCCTCCTCTATTTTTCGGCACAAACTTTAAGCAATCCATTCCCGATGACTGTTTTACAACAAGAGATGGTAGCTGCTTCGTTTTAAAACCGTAAGCCGTGCACCCGCGCGGATTATTTTGATCCCATGTCACACGGAAAAAATGACATTTAAAGCAATCAACTTTCATTTGCCGCTCCCTCTCTTTCTATCATTACTTTACCATGCTTCACAGTAAAAGTTTAGATTGTTTAGAACCATTCTCATTTAAACACCAATTTATAGGCTTTTCACCTATCGACTGAAGCGCTTCATTTGTTTTTGAGTAGGGTCTGCTTCCAAAAAATCCACGATGGGCACTTAATGGACTTGGATGAGGTGCTTGGAGAATAATATGCTTATCGGAAATTCGTTCAATTAAAATCCGTTTACTTTGAGCCGGCTTTCCCCATAATAAAAAGACGATTGGTTGAACACGCTCTGCAAGTTTTTCGATAACTGTATCAGTAAACTGTTCCCATCCTTGTCCTTTATGAGAATTCGCTTTTCCTGCCTGGACAGTTAATACAGTATTCAACAATAAAACACCTTGCTTTGCCCAGGATGTTAAGTCTCCATGATCAGGTATTTCGCAGCCCATATCCTGCTGTAACTCTTTCATCATATTTCTTAAGCTTGGTGGCAATTTTTGCCCTTGTTCGACTGAAAAGCTAAGTCCATGCGCCTGATTGGGACCATGATATGGATCTTGTCCTAAAATGACTACTTTAACCGCATCATAATCTGTCAGCCTAAAGGCATTTAAAATATGTTCTTTTTTTGGATAAACAGTTTCCAACTCATACTGCGTGGATAAAAAACTTTGCAAGTTTTTATAATAAGATTGCTGTTCTTGTGCGGCCAATATTTCCTTCCAACTATTTGTTAATTGTTCAATCATAGTTTCACCTCATCTCAAACGGTATTGAAATTCATAAAGAAGTTCAAGTAATTTCTTCTGACCTTAAAGTTTTTTCTTTTTCTGACTATTTTTATATAGTCAGATAAGCGCTATACTAAGCATAATTATTATTCGAATATTCACTTTAAGGAGATATATTTTATGACACTTAAAAAAACTTTAACAATTGCAGGTTCTGATACTTCCGCAGGTGCAGGGATGCAAGCAGATTTAAAAGCTTTCCAGGAACATGGCACTTACGGAATGGTCGCATTAACAGTAGTCGTGACAATGGATCCTAAAACTTGGAGCCATACTGTGACACCATTGCCGACAGACCTTTTGCAAAAACAAATCGATACAGCCCTTTCTACAGGAGTAGATGCAATTAAAACAGGGATGCTTTCTACAGAAGAGATTATACAAATGGCTTCACAGGCTATTCAATCTTCAGGAACGAATAAAGTAGTTATCGATCCAGTAATGGTATGTAAAGGCGATGACGAAGTTTTAAATCCTGGCAATACAACAGCTATGGTTAACTATCTATTACCTCATGCTACAGTTGTTACACCTAACCTCTTTGAAGCAGGTCAACTGGCTGGAACAGGTACACCAAAATCAATTGAGGAAATGCAGGCTGCCGCAGTAAAAATACATGAGCTTGGGGCAAAAAATGTTGTCATTAAAGGCGGAAAAGCATTAGTTCATGATAAAGCGGTTGATTTATTTTATAATGGACAGGAATTCAAGTTACTTGAATCTGAAAAAGTCACTTCAACTTACAATCACGGGGCAGGCTGTACATTTGCAGCAAGTATTTGTGCCAACTTAGCAAATGGTCTCTCTGTTGAAGAATCGGTAATAGAAGCGAAGGAATTCGTTTCGGCTGCAATTAAACATGGGTGGGCTTTAAACGACCATGTCGGTCCAGTTATGCATGGTGCTAAACCCCGTTTTGGTGCACCGGTAGTAACGGTTACAACGATCCCAAACTACATTAACGCATAAAATATACTGAGTCACACAGGAATTCGCTTCTTGTGTGACTTTTTCTTTTCATACTCCACAAAATTTGACTATACTATTAACAGATAGATTCGAAAGGAGTTAATAAGAGTGATGAAGGAAGTAAATACTAACGAGCTCCAGGAATTACTTAATTCTTTTGCGAACAAAGACGTTTTTATTCATCTAGAAACTACGAATGGCTCTTATGCAACACACTATAATGAAAGCTTTTTCAATGCAGGAGCATTTATCCGCAATGTACAATTACGTTATGAATTAGGGAAAGTTGTAGGAGACGCTCCACACCGTGTTGGCTTGAAAATGCCACATGGTTGGGTATATGCACAAGGAATTACACATTTTGAATTAGATGATCAAGGTCGCTTATTAATGGCTGGAATTGATAATACAGGAAAGCTTGCGATTGCGTTGGAAATTAGCGAATCGCCATTTGCTTATTAAGGAGGTTGCTTACATGACATTACAAGAAGAACGCCATGTTTTGGTCGTTTACCCTCACCCCGATGATGAAGCCTTTTCGGTTGCAGGTACATTACGCTTATATCACAATATGGGAGTTCCTGTTACATATGCTTGTTTAACATTAGGGGAAATGGGCCGGAATCTAGGAAATCCTCCGTTCGCCACTCGTGAATCATTACCGGAAATACGTAGAAAAGAACTGATGGCTGCTTGTGAGGCGATGGGTATAGAAGATTTACGTATGATGGGTTTACGTGATAAAACGGTGGAATTTGAAGATGATGAAAAGATGATCAAACTCGTAACCGATTTAATTGTGGAACTTAATCCTTCTTTAATCTTCACATTTTTACCTGGTTTTGCAGTGCACCCTGACCATGAAGCAACTGGTCGTGCAGTAGTAGAGGCCGTTCGTCGGATTGATAAGCAATATCGTCCCCGTATTTTAGCATGTGCTTTTGCCAACGATACAGTCGAGAAAAATGGAGAGCCCCATGTAACAATTGATATCCAATCTGTTAAAGAAGACAAATTAAAGGCGCTAAAAGCCCATATTTCTCAAACTGGCTGGATGTTGCAGGAAACAGCAAAACGTGTCGACGAAGGTGAAGTTTTATCGGACAGCTGGTTAAATACTGAAAAATTTTATAATGTTACATTTAACGATTAAAAGTCTTATTCTTCGTATGTCCAATTGGAAAGAAGCTGAGACAAACATCGAAATGAAAAGCGCTGCAAGTTTGGAATTCAACCAAAATTTGCAAGCGCTTATTTTTTTCTCTCTATTAAAGCCAGCTTTTTCCTACATATAAAACTTCTTGGGTGTCATACTAAAATATGCATTTTTTTATAAGCTCCGCCATTCCATAACTGGCTGGGATAAAAATAATGAATCAATTCAATTTGGTTTTCAAATCTTTTACATAGGGTAAAGATAAAGCCTTCCTACTCAACATATATTTCTGAAAATTTAATCTTTACGCAAAACAGTAGACAAATGAATATTCAAGATTTATAGTGTATAAATATTCAACTAACAAATTAAAGAGGTTATATATATGACAAAGAAATTTTCTTTTTATACGTGGTTTCTTTTTATAGCATTTTCTGTGCTTGGTGTGTTTATCTTTATTACTCCGATTGGAACAGACGATGGCATAAAAGTACCGATTGCTATTCTTGCTAATTTTTTGGCAGGTAAAGTTGAACCTTTTATTCATTGGTTCGCATTCATAGTGTTTATAATTGCTGCTGCGGGTTCTGTAGCAATGCAATTCATTCCACAAAAAGGTTCTCGTACATTAGCGGATTCTTTATTCCGTGTTAACTGGTTCTGGACAATTATGCGTGTACTTGCAGTTATTTTCGCAAGTATGTATGTTTTCCAAATTGGGCCAGAGAGTCTGAAAAGTGATGTAACAACAGGTGTGCTGCTCGATCCTGCTGCTGGTCTTGTAACATTCATGTTTGTATTATTCCTATTTGCCGGATTATTACTACCATTATTGACTGACTTCGGTTTACTTGAATTTTTCGGGTCAATGATGGTGAAGATTATGCGTCCCCTATTCAAAATTCCTGGCCGCTCTGCAATTGACTGCTTAGCTTCTTGGGTTGGTGACGGGACAATTGGTGTCTTACTGACGAGCAAGCAATATGAAGATAAAAATTATACGGGGCGTGAAGCTGCAACAATCGCCACAACATTTTCTGTCGTTTCGATTACATTCTGCTTAGTAGTTGTTGAAACAATTGGCATTGGGGATTACTTCCTTGAGTTTTATGCTTCTGTAATTATTTGTGGATTAATTTTAGCATTTATTATGCCACGTATTTACCCGCTTAAGCAAAAAGCGGATACGTTAATTGACGGTAGTGAAGTACCTGCCAATCGTGAAGATGTACAAGAGGGCTTTAATGTATTTTCATACGGCTTACACAATGCATTAAATAAAGCGAATTCAAACCGCAACTTAGGTAAAATGGTGAAGAACGGGTTTGTGAATGTATTGGAAATGTGGTTTGCGGTAACACCTATTATTATGGCATTTGCAACAATTGCATTAGTTTTAGCTGAATTTACAAGCTTCTTCCGTATTTTAGGAATGCCGTTTGAGCCTATTTTAGCACTTCTTCAAATTCCAGAAGCAAGTGAAGCCGCACAAACAATGATTGTCGGTTTTGCTGATATGCTATTACCTTCAATTTTAGGCGCAGGCATTGAATCGGAAATGACACGTTTCTTCATTGCAACGGTATCTGTTACGCAATTGATTTACATGTCGGAAGTCGGTGGATTAATCTTAGGTACGAAGCTTCCATTAAAGATTTGGGATTTATTCGTTATCTTCCTAATCCGTACAATTATTTCGATTCCGATTATTGCGGCAATCGCACATTTACTATTCTAAATCGAACAAAAAATAAAGGGCTGCCGAAAGATCAGATTTTCCTCTGACATTTCGAGCAGCCCTTTTCATATTTTATTTTGTGCTAGTGAATCCACCATCAATACGGATAACTTCCCCATTAATATATTCTGCTTTTGATGTTAATAGGAAAGTTACGAGCTCTGCCACTTCCTCAGGTGTCCCTAAGCGTTTTTGTGGAATTCCACTTGTTGCATTTTCCTTCATTTGCGGATTTGCTTCAAAAAATGTTTTTACCATTGGTGTTTCAGTTGGCCCCGGTGCAATGGCATTGACACGTAAACCGTCCTTTGCATACTCTGCTACCATACTCTTCGTTAAACCAATGATTCCATGTTTCGTTGCTGAATATGTGACAACGGAGTCCTGTCCAATGACACCAGCACTTGAGGCTGTATTCACAATTGAACCTCCACCATTTTTCAGCATCACTTCTGCTACATAACGTACCCCGTATAATGCACCTAACAAATTGATACCAACAATCTGTTCAATTTCTTCGATTGTTGTATCTAAATAATATTTCCCGCTTCCCGAAATCCCCGCATTATTGAAGAAGTAATCGATAGAACCGAATTTCTGCATTGTTTCGTCTACATATTTTTTTACTTCCTCTGCTTTTGAAACATCTGCTTTTATAAAAATAGCATCAACGCCAAGTGCTTTTACTTTTTCGACGGTTTCATTTCCGCCTTTTTCGCTTACATCCACTACTGCAATATTTATACCTTCTTGGGCCATACGGATAGCTGTCGATTGACCTAATCCGCTTCCCCCACCTGTAATAATAGCTGTTTTAGTCATATTTAATTCCTCCTAGATATGTTCTTGGAACTTGTAAAAAATTGATTTACTATAAAACAAAATTCCACTGCCATAGCATTGTATTTTTTACCCCTTCACTTCTTTACATAAACAATAAAACGGTAAATACGGGTTCTGACAATTCTTCATAAGGCTATCCGATTTGCTAAACAGATATGCAACTTTCTTTATTAAGGTAGTATGAAATAAATTATTTTCTTCAATAAAACGCTTTCATTATGAATAATTTAAGAACTTTCTAAATTTACTGACTTTTTAGGTCTCATAAGCACAAATTTATGATAGAATGATGTAATCTTTAAACTGATTACGGAGGTCACATGAAAATGGAAGTTGCTCAACCTAAAACAATTGCAGTTGAAAATGTATTGATTGCCCATCATTTTTTAAAAGATGTAGTCGTGCATACCCCGCTGCAATTAAATGAATATTTATCCGAAAAGTATGGTGCAAAAATTTATTTTAAGCGTGAAGACCTACAGCATGTTCGGTCCTTTAAATTACGCGGTGCCTATTATAAAATTAAGAAAATCGAAAATGAGGCCCGTGCTTCTGGTGTCGTATGTGCAAGCGCTGGGAATCATGCACAAGGTGTTGCTTATGCCTGTGCAAAGCTTGAAATTCAAGCAACCATTTTCATGCCAAAAACAACACCAAAACAAAAGATCGATCAGGTTCGTATGTTTGGCCGGAACTTTGTTGAAATTGTGTTAGCCGGTGATACATTCGATGACTCAGCGGAAAGCGCAGTAGCTTATTGTGAAGAAGAGAACCGTATTTTCATCCACCCATTTGATGATGTTGACGTCATGGCGGGTCAAGGAACTGTAGCCGTCGAAATTATGAATGATATCGAGGAACCGATTGACTATATTTTCGGCAGCATAGGTGGCGGCGGTTTAATGTCCGGCGTATCCGCCTACATTAAAAACTTATCACCTACAAGTAAAATCATTGGCGTAGAGCCTGCCGGTGCAGCAAGTATGAAGTCTGCCTTTGAAAATAAGGAGCCTATTGCTCTCGACTGGATTGATAAATTTGTCGATGGTGCTGCTGTTAAATGTGTCGGGCAGGAAACGTATGAAGTATGTAAGCATTATTTGGACGATATTATTACTGTTCCAGAAGGAAAAGTGTGTACTACGATTTTAGACTTATATAATAAGCATGCAATTATAGCCGAACCAGCTGGAGCTTTGTCAGTTGCAGCTCTTGATTTTTATGCGGAACAAATCCGGGGGAAATCCGTTGTTATCATTATTTCAGGTGGAAATAACGACATCGGACGGATGCAGGAAATTAAAGAACGCTCGCTTATTTACGAAGGACTATTACATTACTTCATCGTTAGCTTCCCACAACGTTCCGGGGCGCTAAGACAATTTTTGGCCGAAGTGCTTGGGCCGAATGATGATATTACAACTTTTGAATATACGAAGAAAAACAATAAAGAGAGTGGTCCGGCATTAGTAGGGATTGAACTTGCCCACCCTGATGACCGCGCCGGTTTAATCGAGCGCATGTTGGCCAATGGTTTTGAATATAAAGAGGTCAATAAGGACAGTACATTGTTTGCACTGCTTGTGTAGCTCCTGGCTAAAACCTTTTTCATTCCATCTATATAAAAAATCCCGACAGTCATTACCACAATGATTGTCGGGATTTTAATTTAGCCTAATAGCGCGCGATCTGAATTCATTTTTTCTCCGCGGATATGCTCGAATTCGGTCATTAAATCCGGAATCGTTAGTGCCGGTTTTCGATCTTCCCCTACTTCCAGGATAATCTGCCCTTTGTCCATCATAATTAAGCGATTGCCTAAGTCCAACGCCTGCTGCATATTATGCGTAACCATAAGCGTTGTCAGCTTACTTTCTTCCACCAACTCTTTTGTCAGCTTTGTAATAAGCTCTGCACGTGATGGGTCCAGTGCTGCTGTATGTTCATCGAGTAGCAAAATGGAAGGCTTCGTAAAGGTAGCCATTAATAGACTTAATGCTTGGCGTTCACCACCAGATAATAGACCTACCTTTGCATTTAGACGGTTTTCTAAATTCAGGTGCAATTTTTCTAATGAGGATTTGAAAAATTCACGGCGTTTTTTATCTACACCGAACCGAAGTGTGCGTTTGGCATTGCGTGAATAGGCAATCGCCAAATTTTCTTCAATCGTCATTGTAGGTGCTGTACCAGCCATTGGATCCTGGAACACACGGCCAATATGTACCGCCCGCTTATGTTCAGGTAAACGTGTTAAATCATTGCCATTAATAATGACGGATCCAAAGTCGGGTGTTAGGGCCCCGGAAATCATATTCATCATTGTCGATTTTCCTGCACCATTACTTCCAATTATTGTGACAAAATCGCCAGGTGCTAAGTGCAAATTAATATTATCCAATGCCATTTTCTCATCGGGTGTTCCTTCGTTAAACACTTTATTGATACTATCCAATTTAAGCAAGGCCATTCCCTCCCTGCTCAACTTTTAATTTTGCCTTTTGTAGTGCCATTCGTTCTTCCAAACGTTTTGCCTTACGTTTCTTTTCTTTATACTTATTAACGATTTGCGGAATTACTAATGCCAAAATAACGATAAATGCTGTTATTAATTTCATATCACCTGAATCCAGCCATTTTACACGCAACGCTAAAGCGTAAATCATACGGTAAATTATTGCCCCGGCAATAACAGCGAAGGTTACGCGTACAATCGATTTAGCACCAAAAATAGCTTCCCCTATAATAACAGAGGCCAAACCGACAACAATCATCCCGATACCTAATCCAACATCCGCAAATTTTGTATATTGCGCAATTAATGCCCCGGACAGTGCAACCATACCGTTTGAAATACCTAACCCTAAAATAACTAATGAATCAGTATTTGCCGAAAAACTGCGAATCATCCGTTTGTTGTCCCCTGTTGCACGAATCGCCAAACCGACTTCCGTTTTTAAGAACCAGTCAACGATAAGCTTAATAATAATCGTCACAACAAGCATAACGGCTAAAATACCCCAAGTTGTTGGCACCGTTGTCATACCCATTGACTTTAAAGCATTTGAGATGACTGAATCAATGCCTAAACTTGCCCAAAAATTATTAAATACTGTAAAAATTGTTTCTGAATTTAAGAGTGGAATATTTGGTCTTGTTACACCCGTATCGGAGCTTAATCCCATAATGCGAAGATTAATAGAATAAAGCGCGATCATCATTAAAATCCCTGCAAGCAGCGGATTGATTTTCCCTTTAGTGTGTAAAATTCCTGTCATACATCCAGCAATAAATCCAGCAACTGTTGCGACCAATGTTGCGAGTATCGGATTATAGCCAAGTACAATCATCATTGCGGCCGTACCTGCACCCGTTACAAAGCTTCCATCAACCGTTAAATCCGGAAAATCCAGCACCCGGAATGTTAAATAAACACCCAGTGCCATAATTGCATAGATGATTCCTTGCTCTACCGACCCAAACAAAGCTGTAAACATCTCGAATCATCTCCTATAATTTTTATCCACTGCACCTTGCGAGCTTATGAGTATCCATTAAAAAGTAGTTAAACGTTAATTCGCGCTAGGACCCTCTAGAATATTAGCCTTGGATTTCATTACGATGACTTTAGGCAGACCTTCTTTGAGGGCACAAGCGCGAATATTTACTCCTGGCTATTTACCAGCATTCAAATTATTGTACTTCTGCTTCCCACTCAGGTTTAACTTCTAAGCCTAAATTTTCTGCAGCCGCTTTATTGATGACTAATTTTAAGTTTGCTGGGTATGCTGCCGGAATTTCAGAAGGAGATTTCCCTTCCAATAAAATTTGAGCTGCCATTTGCCCTGCTTCATAACCGATATCGTAGTAATTAAAACCGTATGCTGCTAACCCGCCACGTGCTACAGAGTCCAATTCACCAACGATTAATGGTAATTTGTTTGCATTTGCTACATCGATAACTGATTCTAATGCATTTACAACTGTGTTATCTGTAATGATGTAATACGCTTCTACTTTACCTAATAATGATTCAGTTGCTTGTTTTACTTCCGCTGATGTTGAAGCAGATGCTTCTACAATTGTAATACCTTCTTTTGCTGCTAATTCTTTAGCAGTTGAAATTTGGGCTACTGAATTTTGCTCTCCAGCGTTATAAACCATCCCGACATTTTTTACACCGAGTTCTTTTAAAAACGCCATTGTTTTTGGCATTGTTTCCGGATGTAAATCAATTGTTCCAGTAACGTTTGCCCCTGGAGTTGCCATTGATTCGATTAATTCCGCACCTACCGCATCGGTTACCGATGTGAAGATAATTGGAATATCAGCAGTTGCACCTTTTGCCGCTTGTGCAGATGGTGTTGAGTTTGCAAAAATCAGGTCTACATTATCGCTTACTAATTGTTGTGCAATTGTCATGTTTGTACTGTTATCTCCATTAGCTGAGTTATCCACATATTCCGCTTTAATTCCTGCATCTTCAATCGCCTTTTTGAATCCTTCTTTTGCAGCATCTAATGATGGGTGCTCTACGATTTGAGTTGTTCCGATTTTAAATGTTTTTGCTTCATCAGTTTGTGCAGACTCTGTTCCTCCGTCACTAGCTGTAGCATTAGTAGCAGTATCTTGCTCTTCTCCACCGCATGCTGCTAAAAGTAAAAGAAGCCCAAATACTAAAAAGGAAAGCTTCGTTAATTTACGTGTCATATAATTTATCCCCCTATTATTCTCTGTCACTTTAAAGCGACGAACTTCATTTGGATGAAGTGTGAATTAAAATTATATTACCTCTTCATTTTCAGATAGTCAATAAGATTTAGAATGTTCAGAATTCAAATTAAATCTCCTCATATTCATTCATGTTAATTTCGCGCTTTAAACCACTGAATTATAATTGTATTATTCAAAATTTTATCATTTGTCAATTTATTGAACTTTGAAGGGAAATTAGTTCTATAATTCTTTACTTTCTTTTTCAATATTGCTATGATTGCAGTTGCTTTGCGTGGTTCGTAACCATCCCACGTTAAAAAACTAGGAGGAATTTAATATGAAAGTAAAGTTTCTTGCAACGAGTGCAATTATTGCAGCATTATATATTGCAATTACTATGCTAGTTGCCCCGATTAGTTTTGGACAAGTACAGTTCCGTATTGCCGAAATATTTAATCATCTAATCGCCTTCAACCCTCGTTTTATGCTAGGTGTTGTATTGGGTGTATTTTTTTCAAATTTCCTTATGTCATCTGTTGGTCCAATTGACCTAATTTTTGGCGTAGGACATACTATTCTTACACTTGGGGTTTTTATTTTCGTCTGTAAGTTTGTAAAAAACATTTGGGCACGTTTAGTTATTAATACGATACTCTTTACGTTTACAATGTTTATCATTGCGGCACAGCTTAACCTAGTGTTGGACTTTCCGTTTTGGGAGACATGGTTATTTGTAGCATTTGGGGAGTTTGTAGTTTTAGCGGTTGGTGCACCTATTATGTACACTTTAAATAAACGACTTGATTTCAAAAAATTGATCTAACATATATCGTTTCACCCACGGGTCATTAGCCGGTGGGTTTTTTGTTGAAGTTTTTTTAGAATTGTTTGACATTTTCATTTTCAATGTTAGAATAAGCATATTCAAAATATTACATTACGGTAGCAGGTTGCGGGAGCGCGACCACCGTTTCAGTTGAGAAGAGTTTAGTTGAGTAAATTGTTGAATAAGAAGAGTAGCATTTTCCATTTTGTGCAGAGAGCGTATGGTTGGTGAAAATACGTCAAAAGGTAAATGTGAATGGGCCTTATGAAAGCTGCCGGCATTAGTCGGCGGACGGTACCCTGCCGTTATCAGGTTTAAGTGGAGGCTATTTTATAGCTTCAATCGAGGTGGCAACGCGGTGCAGATCGTCCTCAGCAAAAGTTTATTCTTTTGCTGGGGACTTTTTTTATTCCCAAAATTAAAAGGAGTGTGTCGAATGGCAATTCAACAACGTTTTCGTACATCAATGAAAAAAGTGAACGGTGATCTACTGACACCAATCTCCATTTTCCAACGTTTAAAGGGCGAACGAAAGTTTCTTTTAGAAAGCTCATCCAAATATGAGGGTAATGGACGCTATTCCTTCATCGGGGTCAATCCAAGAAAAACCTATAGCGGCAACGGACAGCAGCTTATTGATAAATCGCATCTATCCAATCGAGAGTACACATATGACGGTGAGCTTATTCAATTGATTAAACAAGTAATGCCGCGCATATCATCACATACCGAATATCCTTTTACGGGCGGGGGGATCGGCTATATTCATGCATTGCAAAAACCATTGCCTGAACTGCAGTTTCATGTTTACGATACACTCGTTATTTTCGATCATTTAACAGACGAGATTGCTGTTTTCCATACGAATATTGAAGCCGAGCAGGAGGAGCCAAATATTGATGTACTGATTGAGCAGTTGTTTACAAGCACATCACCAGAAGAAACATCGTATACCCTAAACCATGTCGAAAAAGAACGAAGCGGTCATTATGCCGCACAATTTACTGGGGATGCCCTTTCGCTTTATCGAAAAATGCGGATTGATTATGCTGCACCATATATGTATTATGTCGAATTTGATGATTGCACTGTACTAGGTACATCACAGGCAAACTTTATGCAAGTGCGGGACGGATCTATTTCAGTTACAAACAAAGCATTGCCGATTGAACCATTTAGTGTGGAAAATTCAGTGCACAAATTGTCCACAACAACACAAGGATCACTGAACCCAACGTTGCATGCGATTGATGTTGTAAAGGAGCTTGTGCCGGCACAAGGATTAATCGGCTATATTGGCTTTAACGGGCAAGTCGATTTCACGACACCCGATAATACGATAACGATTCAGGGAAATGTTGCACATCTTCACACAGAAACGAGTGAGGATGCCCCATTCCACTCACTATTGAAAGGATGAGTATGTATGTCTTTAACTCCATATATTGAACAAATCGGCCGAAAAGAACATTTAGTTTTTAAAGAGATGCAGCAGGCTGCACAACTCATTTTTAATGAGCAGACACCGAAAGAACAGATAGCTGCCTTTTTAACAGCGATGAGTATTAAAGGCGAAACAGCACATGAAGTTGCCGGACTCGCTTCTGTCATGAAATCACATGCCGTCTCAGTTGATGCACCAGAAGGTATTTATATCGATAATTGCGGTACAGGTGGCGACGGCCTCCAAAGCTTCAATATTAGTACGACCGCCGCTTTCGTGTTAGCTGGCGGGGGCATTCTAGTCGCGAAGCATGGTAATCGGAAAGTGTCGAGCGCTTCAGGCAGCTCAGATGTTTTAGAAGCACTTGGCATTACCCTACTCCCGGATACAGCACAAACGATAGATTTATTGAAACAGCACGGAATCGCCTTTTTGCATGCACCGAACATGCATCCAAAGCTAAAGCGAATCGGCGAAGTTCGACAATCACTTGGAAAGCCGACAATCTTTAATTTAGTCGGACCTTTAACAAATCCTGTACCTTTGAAAACTCAATTCGTTGGTATTAACCGCCCTAACTTTACTACTGATTATGCTGAAGTGCTGCACATGCTCGGCCGTGAGCGCGCAATTGTCGTATCGGGTGCACAAGGAATGGATGAGGCATCATTGGACGGTGAGAATACATTCGTCCTTTTAGACCACGGTGATATTATTCCATTTAAGCTTCGTGCGGAAGATGTAGGTTTAACTGCACAGCCACTATCGGCTATCCGTGGTGGCACCCCTGCTGAAAACGCAGTAATTATGCGCGATTTATTAAAAGGAAAGCAAAGTGTATATTTCGACACAGTCGTGTTAAATGCCGGCATTGGGTTCTTTGCATATGGCTTAGCGAGCACGATGAAAGAAGGTATCGACATGGCAAAGGACAGCATCCTGTCGGGTCGTGCATATGAAAAGCTAGAAAGTGTTGTTGCCTATAACAAAAAAGTGATGCAGGAGGAAACGATTATATGACTATTTTAGACCGAATTATAGCGCAAAAAGAGCTTGAATTACCTGCTTTACTTGCATCAGCACCAAACTTCCCAACAATTGATAAGGTACGTCCCTCTTTGTATGAAACATTAATTACCGCCAGTACGTTGCAGGTCATTTCTGAAATGAAACGCGCCTCACCATCGAAAGGTGATATTGCGACACATATCGACCCTGTTGAACAGGCAAGACAGTATGAGGAAGCCGGGGCTGCCTGCATTTCCGTATTAACAGAGCAGGCATTTTTTAAAGGCAGCTTCGAAGATTTACATGCGGTAGCAAATGCAGTGAATATTCCAGTGTTATGCAAAGACTTCATGATTCATGAAGTGCAGATTGACTATGCAAAGGCTGCAGGTGCCTCAGTCATTTTATTGATCGTGGCGGCATTAACGGATGAACAATTAAAGGCACTTTACACATATGCAACCGAAAAACAGTTGGAAGTTCTTGTAGAAGTGCATGATACGGAGGAGTTACAGCGTGCACTGAATATTGGTGCGAAAATTGTCGGAGTTAATAATCGTAACTTAAAGACATTTGAAGTTTCCTTAACAACTACCGCTGAAATTGCCCAGCATCTTCCCCCTTCTTCCATTGCATTTATTAGCGAAAGTGGCATTTGGAACGCTGAAGATGCGCAGTTTGTGGCGAATGCAGGCGCAAAAGGAGTTTTAGTTGGTGAATCATTAATGGTGAGCGGAAATGTCAAGAATTCCCTTAAAGCACTACAAATCGACATCATAGCGAAGGTTGGCGAAAAGAGATGACTAAAGTAAAAATTTGCGGATTGAAAGAAATCGAACATGTCGAAGTTGCGGTAAAAGCTGGAGCAGATTTTATCGGATTTATGTTTGCGCCCAGTAAACGACGCATTACAGTAGAGGAAGCAACCGAGCTGGCGAAGAGTATTCCAAGTACGGTAAAAAAGGTTGGAGTTTTTGTAAATGAACAGAACGATGTCATTCGACAAATTGCCGATCAAGTCGGGCTCGACTATATCCAGTATCACGGGGATGAAACGCAGGCGCAAATACAGGAAATTGGCCTACCAGCTATTAAGGCATTTTCGATTCGTGGGGAAGAAGACGTTAAGCGAGCGGCAGCATATGATGTCGACTACTATTTATTCGATGCACCAGGTACAAACTTCCGCGGAGGTAGTGGAGAATCATTTGACTGGATGCTTTTGGATAAAGTAAATATTCCGATGGATAAGGTCATTTTAGCAGGTGGTTTAAATGGAGAAAATGTAGGACTGGCGATCATGCTGGTCGAGCCATTTGCTGTAGATGTTTCAAGTGGTGTAGAGGTAGATGGTCGAAAAAGTTCGACAGCGATTACGAATTTTATTGAAATAGCAAAAGGAGAGTTGATTTTATGACGACAGTAAAAGGACGCTTTGGACGATTTGGCGGTCAATTCGTGCCTGAGACATTGATGACATCACTTGAAGAATTGGAGCTTGCATATGAGGAAACAAAAAAGGACCCTTCTTTCAAGGAAGAACTTGACTATTATTTAAAGCAATATGTCGGACGGGAAACTCCCCTTTATTTTGCGGAGCGTTTAACGAAAAAAATCGGCGGTGCGAAAATCTATTTAAAACGTGAAGATTTAAATCATACCGGCGCTCATAAAATAAATAATGCGATCGGCCAAGCACTTTTAGCAAAACGTATGGGGAAGAAGAAAATTGTTGCTGAAACAGGTGCAGGTCAGCATGGGGTCGCAACGGCAACTGCGTGTGCTTTGCTTGATATGGAATGTATCGTTTATATGGGGGCAGAAGATGTACGCCGTCAGCAACTGAACGTTTTCCGTATGGAGCTGCTCGGGACAAAAGTTGTTGCGGTAGAAAAAGGTTCTGCCACATTAAAAGATGCGGTGAATGAAGCATTGCGTCACTGGGTTACTCATATTGAAGATACGCATTACATTTTAGGTTCAGCACTTGGCCCGCACCCCTTCCCTACAATTGTCCGTGATTTCCAACGCGTTATTGGGGATGAAACACGTGCCCAAATTTTACAGCAGGAAGGACGTCTTCCGGATACAGTTATTGCTTGTATTGGCGGCGGCAGTAATGCGATTGGAATGTTCTATCCGTTTGTAGAAGATCAAAATGTTGCATTATACGGGGTTGAAGCTGCAGGTTCGGGTGTAGATACAGATAAACATGCCGCAGCAATTCATGTCGGGAAAACAGGCGTCCTACATGGTGCCTTCATGTATTTACTGCAAGACAAAGATGGTTTTGTACAAGAAGCACATTCCATTTCGGCAGGGCTCGATTATCCAGGTGTTGGTCCTGAGCATTGTCATTTACATGAAACAGGTCGTGCATCCTACCCTTCTGTTACAGACGAACAAGCACTTGAAGGTGTGAAGCTGTTATGTGAAACGGAAGGAATCTTGCCGGCATTGGAAAGTGCCCATGCCGTTTACTATGCAGCACAATTTGCCAAAGACCGTCCTGCAGATGAAATTATTGTCGTGTGCTTATCAGGACGTGGGGACAAAGATGTTCACACATTAATGGATAAACTTGGAGGTGACGTGAAATGACATTGCAAAAACAGCTTGAAGACGTATTAGCAGCTGGGGATAAAGCATTTGTTCCTTATATTATGGCAGGCGATGGCGGGCTTGAAACGTTAAAACCTACTATATTAAAGCTTCAGCAAATCGGAGTTTCCGCAATTGAAGTCGGAATTCCATTTACAGATCCTGTAGCAGATGGACCAACAATTGAACAAGCCGGCGAACGTGCACTTGCACACGGTGCGACATTGAAAAAAGTACTGGATGAACTGCAAAGCTTTGCACAGGAAATCCATATCCCACTCGTTGTCATGACTTACTTAAACCCGATTTTAGCTTATGGAATTGAGGCATTTGCAGAGGATGCAAAACGTGGTGGTGTTCAAGGACTAATTGTACCAGATATGCCTTACGAAGAAAGTGCTTTATTGCATGACGCTTTAAAAGAAAACGGCATTGCGCTTGTTCAGCTCGTGTCATTAATGAGCCCTCCTGAACGTATTAAGAAATTAGCCACTGCAAGTGAAGGCTTCGTTTATGCCGTTACGGTAAATGGTATTACCGGTGAACGTGCAAGCTTTGCTACAGAACTTGCCGGGCACTTTGCAAACTTGAAAGCAGCAAGCAACATTCCGGTGTTAGCAGGATTCGGGATTTCAACAACCGAACATGTGAAGAGTTTTGGTGAGATTGCAGATGGCGTAATTGTTGGCAGTAAAATTGTTACTGCACTAGTTGAGCAGGACTGGGCAACGATTGAAGCACTCGTACAGGCGACGAAAAAAGCTACGATAAATTAGTCTACTTTCTCTTTCCTTCCTGTGGTATCGTTTACTTATTAAGTAGTAGCGGATGGAGGCCAATGAATGAGTGTAAAGGATTTTTTTGCTGGGGTATTTTTCATCGCACTTGCAGGTTATTTTACGTATGCTTTAGTCGACAACATGCCCTTGCTGTTTATTGAGAGTACGACGACGTGGCAATATTTTGTCGCATTCTTCCGTGTAGCACTTATTATTTTCCTTTTCAATTTAGGACTTTCGTTAATGAAACGCTTTTTTACAGGTGGAAAAGCAACAAAAAATGGGGACGCTCGGTAATTCGATGCGTTCCCATTTTTTTCGGCAATTCTGTATTACACTTGGAGCTGCGGATAAATTTCGTTTACATTTTCACGCAGCTTCGCCTTTAAAAACTTCCCTACAGAAGTTTTCGGAATTTCTGTTAAGAAGACGATATCATCTGGTAGCCACCATTTGGCAAATTGCCCTTCCAAAAATGCAATTAATTCCTCTTTTGTAGTGGTTGCTTCCTCTTTTAATACGACACATGCCAGTGGCCGCTCCTGCCATTTCGCGTGTGGGATAGCAATTACTGCCGCTTCAAATACAGCTTCATGCGACATAAGCGCATTTTCCAAATCAACTGATGAAATCCATTCGCCACCTGATTTAATTAAATCTTTTGTGCGGTCTGTTATTTTAATGAAGCCTTCCTTTGAGCGGACTGCTATATCGCCCGTGTAAAGCCATCCGTCTGAAAATGCTTCCGCTGTGCGCTCATCTTTATAATACTCCGCTGCAATCCAAGGTCCACGCAAACGTAGCTCCCCCATCGTTTCGTTGTCCCAAGGTACTTCTCCGTTTTCGTTTACGATGCTCGATTCAATTCCGGGAACTGTTAGCCCCTGCATTGCGCGTGTTTCAATTTTTTTATCTAACGGCCAGTCATCCATATGCGACATATCACGTGACATCGAAACAATCGGTGAAGTTTCCGTCATACCGTACACCACAATATAATTGACACCCATTTCTTCATATTTCTTAATTAGCCCTTTTGGCGAAGCCGATCCCCCGCAGAAAATGGCCTGTAATGACGATAAATCACGCGCCTTCTTTTCTAGCTCTTGTATTGCTCCAAGCCAAATTGTCGGTACTCCTGCTGTTTTCGTCACACTATATTGCTCGATAAAATCTAAAATTAAAGCTGGTGTAAATTGTGGGCCGATTAACACTTGCGTCGCTCCTACATTCACTGCAGCAAATGGCATACCCCATGCATTTACATGGAACATCGGGACAATCGGCAAAATCGTGTCACGCTCCGAAATCCCCATCGTATCCACCATTGAGATCGACATACTATGCAGCACGAGCGAACGATGTGTATAGACAACTCCTTTTGGATTGCCTGTTGTAGCACTTGTATAACACATGCTTGCCGGTTCATTTTCATCCAAATCTTCCGGGAACGCAAATTCTTCATCTGCTTCTTCCAGCAATGCTTCATACGATAAGGCGTTTGGCAAAGTTGTATTTGGCAAATCTCCATCTGCCATAATAATGTAGTGCTGCACCGTTTTTAATTCGTGTTGCACTTCTTCAATTAACGGCACTAAATCTTCGTCTATTAAAATAATTTTATCCTCTGCATGGTTAATAATATAAGCAATATGTTCCGGTGATAGGCGAATATTGACCATATGCAATATTGCACCTGAACATGGAACTGCAAAGTACGCTTCTAAATGGCGGTGTTGATTCCAGGCAAATGACGCAATTTTATCGCCGCGTTCCATGCCTAACTTTGTTAATGCATGCGCCAGTTTTCTCGTGCGCTTTACCCATTGCCCGTATGTAAGGCGGTGAACCTTATTCTCACTTGTACGTGATATTATTTCTTTGTGTGCATAATACGTTTCTGCACGCTTGATCATATCTGTTAGAACGAGTGGTGTTTGCATCATCATAGTTTGTTTCCCCCTTGTATTAGGCGTTTCTTTTATCGGCAAATCCCCATCCCCAACAAAAGACTACCAATTTATCCCACAATATCATTCTAATATAATATACTGAAAAATGAAAATATTTTGTTAATAATGGCACTTTTTGCTTATTAAGGTTTGTTGATTTCAGTTGAGATTAGGCGATTGTGAGGGAACTGAGAAGTGAAGTGAGGGGTTTGTAAAAACTAGATAATTGTCCCAACCTAAGGAATCCAGGTTTTCCCTTTAGAAAAATAACTGGCTTCTTAATCTAAGAAACTCATCTACGATAAAAAAGCGAGTGAAACCGCTTTTCAACAGGTTCACTCGCTCTATAAATTAAATTGCGTTTTGTGCTAATCGTACTTTTAGTTTTTCTAGCATATCGACTGTCATTTTTTCCAAATCGTAGCTTGCTTTAAAGCCCCATTCTTCAATAGCAGCCGATGAATCAATAGCATTTGGCCAGCTGTCTGCAATTGCCTGACGTATTGGATCTACATCATAATCCATTGAGAAGCTTGGAATATGCTTTTGAATTTCTGCTGCAATCTGTGACGGCTCAAAGCTCATGGCTGATATATTAAACGCATTACGATGTATAAGCTTTGCCGGGTCTGCTTCCATTAAATCAACAATTGCCTGCAGTGCATCCGGCATATACATCATATCCATATAAGTACCTTCTGCAATATAAGATGTGTAGCGACCTTCTGCAATCGCCTTATAATAAATATCTACTGCATAATCCGTCGTTCCCCCACCTGGTGGCGTTACATAAGAAATTAATCCTGGGAATCGGACTCCGCGCGTATCCAGTCTATAGCGTGTATAGTAATAATCACATAATAATTCGCCCGCTACCTTGTTTACTCCGTACATTGTAGTTGGACGCTGTAATGTATCTTGTGGTGTATTGTCCTTTGGCGTAGAAGGACCGAATGCGCCGATTGAGCTTGGCGTGAAAAACTGCATATCGAGCTCACGTGCTACTTCAAGTGCATTCATTAAACCGCCCATATTTAAATTCCATGCAAAAACTGGATTTTTTTCTGCTGTTGCTGATAGTAGTGCAGCCATATGAATCATCGTATCTGCGCCAAAATCATGTGCGAGCGCATGCATGCGTTTGCCATCTGTTACATCCAATACTTCAAATGG
This sequence comes from Solibacillus sp. FSL K6-4121, assembly GCF_038002585.1. Lineage (NCBI taxonomy): Bacteria > Bacillati > Bacillota > Bacilli > Caryophanales > Caryophanaceae > Solibacillus > Solibacillus sp. FSL K6-4121. The sequence goes on along the minus strand of NZ_JBBOCS010000001.1, from coordinate 1,319,556 downwards.
ACCTTCATGCTGATCAATTTTTCGAATATCTGTTGCCAATACATTGTCAACGCCATACGTATGACGCAATTTCTCTACTAATTCCGAACCAATTTGACCTAAAGCACCGGTCACCATAATTTTTTTCACGATGAAGCCTCCCTATCCTTTAAAAGATGAATCCACCCCTAAATATTGCTGAACTCTATCTATTATTTTTTATTCACTAAAAACAATTGTCCTTCAGGAAAGCACAATCATCTACAACGAAAACTTGATGTTCAAAGATTTCCATGAAATTGATTATAGGGTGTTCTTTTGTAAAAAACAATATTTTTTGAATATTCTTTTTCAGCGATACATTTGTACGTGTACAAAATCCGAATGGGTAATGCCCGCTAGATACGTATAGTTGGAATTTTATTCATCCAATATGGCTTCATAAATATTGTGAAATAGAATTTTTCGGTTGTCTGTTAGCTTCACATATTGTTCGTGTACATTTACTTTTTGAATAATACCTGTAATTGTGTAAATGCCTGTTTGCTCCCACACCTTCAATTGGATGGGGCTAGCTTCTGAATAGGCTCTCTGTAAATTTATATTAATTTGTTCCAATTGGGCTTCATCCAATTCAGGCTGTATCACCAATGCATCCTCTTCCTGCCATTCACGCAATAACTTTACATGCTCGGGTAACATCATCGCGGTCCATTTAATCACACCTCTATCTTTGTTCATCGCGCGTTCACTCCCTTATTGTTTATGTCCGCCTACTAATGTCGACCGTGCAAGTGCTGTACCCGCTTCTGTATAGGAAACCGCACGTAATAATGCAGTCGTTCCGTATTTTGTACGTAAACGGTCCATTGTTTCCCCGAGCTTACGGTTGCGCCACCTCTTCTCATCAAATAAGCTAAGCTGCATTGAATATTCACTTTCGATATTACTTAATGTAATTGTAATTTTGCGTGCTGGGCGTTCTGCGTAAAATTCGTCGAGTAATTGTTTGCATACTTCAAAAATCTTCAATGTATCATTTGTCGGCTCATCAATTGTACGCGAACGATGGAATCCACCTCCGAAAGCATCTTTACTATAGCTAAGTCCCAATGATATCGTTCGTCCGGTTTTCTTTGCTTCCCTTGCACGCCTTGCTACGTCTTCGCACATTTCAAGCAGTACGACTAAAATTTCCTTTCGGCTGCGGTAATCACGCATGAGCATTTGCCCTTTTCCGAAGCTGATTTGCCCCTGCATGATTGGTGCACCAACAGTCGAGTGATCGATTCCCCATGCATGATAATAGAGCTGGTTACCCAACACTCCAAAGCGCTTTTCCAGTAGGGTTAAATCGGTATGCGCTAAATCATGAACAGAGTAGATACCCATATGATTCAGCGTTTTTTCTGTACGACGACCAATTCCCCACATTGTAGATAGCGGCATTATCGGCCATAATTTTTCCGCTACATCATTATATGTCCATTTCGCAAATCCCGTTTTCTTTGCTTCAATATCCAGCGCCAGCTTTGCCATAAGCATATTTGGTCCAAAACCGACTGCACATGGAATGTCAAATTGGTTGTAAATAAGTTGTTGAATATACTGCGCCGTTTCTTCAGGAGATCCCCATAATTTTTCTGTGCCGGTCAAATCGATAAAGCTTTCATCAACGCTATATACATGAATGGCCTCTTTTGGAACGAAATTATTGAACAAACGTGTAATTTCCATCGACATACGAATAAAGAGTGACATTCGCGGCTCAAATAAGCGAATGTCCGGATGTGGTGGGATTTCAAACAAACGTGATCCGGTACGAATATTAAAGCGCTTTTTCATTGGAGGCGATGCAGCAAGTACGACGCTTCCCTTTTGCTGAAAATTCCCGACAATGGCAATTGGCACTTCCATTACATTTAAGTTTTCTAACGATGCGATACAGCTCGCATAAAAGCTGCGCATATCAATACATATAATCGAGCGTTCTGGTGCATTTTCATACATGAAGCTCATCTCCTTAAAGAGAACATTTGTTCTTATATTAAAATGAGACATGTGAGATGGCAAGTGGTAAGTAATGGGGAACTTTGTATAAAGGATAATTTTTTTCGTCAGATATTTTGCGTTATTTATCTAATTTAGGCTCTTTTTAGACAATCTATTGAATATTATTTTAAGGTCAGGGAATTTTATTCGTCTCTTCTTTGTTCATATTCGTCAACTGTAGTTACTTAATCGTCAATTTCATAAACTTAATCGTCAATCGGTATTACATATTCGTCACTTAAGCACCGATAATCGTCGCTTGAAATTTTAATAGACAATTAAACTTTTTATTCGCCACTTGATGCAACTTAATCTCCACTCTCTATTTTCTAGTTGAATCCATATCTATCTAACAGGTTCGGTTAATGGAGAGAAAAATCAATTAGCAACACAAATAACAGGTTAATCAGCACACGTTTCAGCAGTGAAATGGGTTATATAAATAACAAGAAAAACGCTCACTCTGAGCGTTTTTTTGTCGAAATATTTTACTATCTTTATTGAACTAAAATCTCCTTCTATTTATCATTTTTACGCTGAATCTCTGCTAAAATAAATCCTCCCATAATTGCAAGCGGAATGCTGTTTGCAAAGATTGGTGGTTCTAAAAAGCTTTCTAAAAAACTTCCGAAAATTCCACCCAAAATTGTTAATATAATTGCAATTATAATTCTCCCCATATAATTAAATCCTCCTCTTCAACTTTGCATAATTACATAATATTCAGTATATTTTAACTATTCATTAACTTCCTTCTAAAAAATGACATTCAAATAAATATAATTAGCAATGGTTTTGACAATGGAATTAACAAAGGAACATAAATTTATGCGCTGATGCTAATTCTTAAGCCAAATGGTGTGTCAATTTGACCATATAAAGCATCTAAATGTTGTTATAATAACAAAAACAGGGACACCAATTAATATGCGAATTGTGTCCCCAAATGTTATGTTTTTACTGTTCTCTCCCTATCAACCGAACCCGTTAATAGCTACCTGGTACGCTTCAAAAATTTATTCTTTTATTACTTTCTCATAAAGACCCGGGCGGCGATCCTCGTAAACCGGGATTCGTCCGCGCACCTCATCGACATTCGAAAAATCAACATCAATAATTGCCAGCTCCTCATCTTCTGCACCTGTCCAAAGAACCTCGCCCCATGGACCGATAATCATCGATTGCCCGTTGAAATTTTCCACTTTACGTGCGATGCGATTTACCGCCACGACGAAGCACTGATTTTCAATAGCACGGGCCTGTAATAAAACTTTCCAATGATCGATACGCGGCGTTGGCCATTGTGCCGGTACAAACAATACCTTTGCACCATCCAATGCATGAGAGCGTAACCATTCCGGGAAACGAATGTCATAACAAATGACACCACCAGCTTCCAGCTCATCTAATGCAAAGCGGTTCATCTCATTCCCTGACTCCAAATACAAATGCTCATCCATTAAACGGAATAAATGTGCTTTACTATACTCGCCGACCAATTCTCCATCACGATTATATGTGTACATTGTATTATAAAACTTGTCGTCACGTTTTACCGATACGGAACCACCGACAATATGTACTGCCAATTCCTTTGCTAGCCCGCTTAAAAATGCTTTTGTACGTTCTCCGTTAGTATCAGAAAGCGCATCTAATTTTTCAAGCGCATAACCAGTATTCCACATTTCAGGTAATACGATAATTTCTGCGCCACCTGCTGCCGCTTCACGAATGAATTTTTCTGCACGCTCATAGTTTTCATCTACTTTTCCAAAACCTACATTTAATTGAATACAGCCGATTTTCATAAATAGACACCGCCTTTAAATAATTTTCCTACGTATAGTTTTCGCATACTTGCCTTCTATTGTAACATTCTACTTTAAGTTATCAAAATCTTCACTTTACTTAAACCTAGAAAAGTACTAAGATTAATTTTAATATTTTTAAAGGATGATGAATAATGGAATTCTCAAAAAAACTACAACAGCTTCCTCCACAATTTTTTGCAGCGCTTGTGAATAAGGTGAATGCAGCAATGGAAGAAGGGCGCGATGTCATTAATTTAGGTCAAGGAAATCCAGACCAGCCAACACCGGCACATATTGTTGAAGCATTGCAGATGGCGGCAACTGATCCGCAAACACATAAGTATTCTCCATTTCGCGGCATTGCGGAATTAAAACAAGCAGCAGCCGACTTTTATAAACGTGAATATAATGTGGATATTGATCCGCATACAGAGGTTGCGATACTTGGTGGGACAAAGGTTGGTTTAGTCGAACTTCCGCTTGCGCTATTAAACCCTGGAGACTATATGCTTCTTCCAGACCCGGGTTATCCTGATTATTTGTCGGGAGTAGCACTTGCAGATGTTAAATTCGATACAATGCCACTGAAAACAGAAAATCAGTTTTTGCCGGACTATAGTGCCCTGGCAGATGAAGTAAAGCAGCGCGCCAAGCTTATGTATTTAAACTATCCGAACAACCCTACTGGCGGTATCGCCACAAAGCAATTTTTCGAGCAAACCGTTCAGATGGCGAAGGAAAACCGTATCGCTGTTGCACATGACTTTGCATATGGTGCCATTGGTTTTGATGGAGAGCGTCCGCCTAGCTTTTTACAGGCTCCTGGTGCAAAGGAGGTTGGCATTGAGCTTTATACTTTGTCGAAGTCCTATAATATGGCGGGTTGGCGTATTGGATTTGCTGTAGGAAATGCAGAAATAGTAGAAGCAATTAATATTATTCAAGACCATCTCTTTTGCAGTCAGTTCCCTGCAATTCAGCATGCCGCAGCCCTGGCACTGAATGAAGAACAAACTTGCGTGGAAGAACTGCGGGATTTATATGAACGACGACGAAATATCCTTGTGGAAGAAGCTCAAAAAATCGGCTGGCATATTACTGCACCTAAAGGCTCGTTTTTTGCCTGGCTTCCTGTCCCTGCATCGTATACGAGCGAGCAATTTGCCGACCTTTTACTAGAAAAAGCGGATATTGCTGTTGCTGCGGGAAATGGATTTGGTGAGTATGGTGAAGGCTATATTCGTGTCGGGCTACTCGTAGATGAAGAGCGTTTGCGCGAAGCCATACAGCGTATTGCGAAGCTTGGACTTTTTGCGAAAGTCACTTTAGAATAAAGTGACTCAGAGACTAGGACATAAATAAATATTTTAGAGGCGCGTGACTCGCATTTTGTTGTGCTACAGCATCTAACATATGTAAATCCGCGTAACTTCGGAAGGACCGAGAAAAGTACGCGCCATTAACAATTTAAACACGCCTGTTTACAGTTTATAAATAAAAGTAATAGTAGACTTCTAATTGGTTACGTTATAAAAATAATAGTTATCTACCTAGCCAACCACCGTCAACTGGAATGGTAATACCATTCACGTAATCTGATGCAGGCGATGAAAGGAATACGATTGCACCAATCAAATCAGCAGGGTTTCCCCATCTTTTTGCCGGTAAACGATCCAAGATTTGTTTATTTCTAATTTCATCGGCGATAAGTGCCTCATTCATATCTGTTGCAATATAACCAGGCGCTACACAGTTTACAGTAATTCCTCTACTGGCCCATTCATTTGAAAGGGTTTTTGTAAAATTCATTACGCCCGCTTTACTTGCTGAATATGCCGGAATATAAATGCCGCCTTGATAAGAGATAACCGAAGCTAAATTTACTATCTTTCCATATCCTTCACCAAGCATTTTTTTACCAAATAACTTACATAAATGAAAGACGGCTGTCATATTCACTTCAACCACTTCGTCCCATGCTTCCAGAGGGAAATCTTCCGATGGATAGCGTTGTTGAATACCGGCATTATTTACTAAAATATTGATGGTACCCATTTCATCAAGAATCTTTTGAACCACTTCTTCCCGACTTGCTCTTGACTTTAAATCACAAGGATAATGGTGCGCCTGCCCACCGCTTTGTTTAATTTCTTCTATTACCTCTTCCGCCGAAGAACGCGAAACAATAACAACTTCTGCTCCTGCTTGCGCTAAGCCAATTGAAATTGCCTTTCCAATACCACGGTTTCCACCGGTTACAAGGGCCTTTTTCCCATTTAAATTGAATAATTCCATAACTTTTCCTCCCTCAATTTACGAAATTAAAAATTCATATTGTTCATCAGTAATGTCAATTCCATTTTCCTGCACATCTTTTTCTCTTAAATTTGCTCTTTCTCCCGGAATATACACTTTTTCAAACCCTTCCTGTGGAGGGCAGCCTTGTATAGAAGACACCATCGATGTCATACTGTTTATAAAACTTTCAGAAGCCCCAAAAAAGCTTGGATTAATAACTAAAAAAAACTGTCCTAAATCTCTAGGCTTTGTTAAATCTTTATACATCGGTTCTATATCCCGTCCTGTATTTGTGCCGGCTAACACTCCGGAAAGAATATCTACCAAAATTGCCAATCCATACCCCTTTGCTCTCTCCATAGGTTGTAATGCCACCACATCGGCCGGGTTATCTGTCGCAACACCTTGGTCATCCAGTCCCCAATCTTTCGGAATTTTATTTCCCTTTTCCTTTTCAATCATCACCTTACCGAATGATACCTTGCTCGTTGAAATATCCAGTACCATCGGAAAATCTTTGCCGGTTGGAGCTCCAAATGCAATCGGATTCGCCCCTAAATAGGCTTCTTTACCTCCATAAGGGGCAACTAAAGCATCCGCTTGTGTAAAAATTAAACCGATCATATTCTTTTCAGCTGCCATTTTCGCATAATAGCCAACCGCACCTGAATGGGATGTTTTATTGACACTCACAACCCCAATCCCTTTTTTATAGGCAATCGAAATCGCCTCATCCATTGCGTATTTCGCCACGACATGACCAAGCCCATCATCACCGTTCAATTGAGTGATGACGTCATTTATTCTGTTATATTTAAGGGACGGGTTACTTTTTATGCTTTGATGTTTTAAACGCTCAATATAATGAGGAAGTCTTAAAATTCCGTGTGAAGGAATGCCTCTGCTATCTGCATATAATAGAATTTCCGTTACGATAGCGGCATGCTCCTCTGTTACACCATTGTCCAGAAATTTATTCGTTACAAATTTTTTATAATCATCAACCGATATTTTCATAAAATCCTCCTATTTACACAATTTGGGTATAAAAAAGAGACTGCATAGCCGATACGACCGCGCAGTCTCTACACATTAAACAACTACATACACTGGTTTTTGCCCTGCTAGTACATCGACCACATTTTTGGTTGTCTTCGTTCTTAATTCTTCTATTGCTTCCACAGAATAAAACGCACTATGTGGTGTAATATAAACATTATTAAATGTTAGTAATTCATGATCAGCCTGAACAGGCTCATGTTCAACCACATCTAATGCTGCACCAGCAATTTTTTTAGTTTTTAAGCCTTCGATTAACGCTGCCGTTTCAATAATTGGACCGCGGGCGGTATTAATAATGAAGACGCCATCCTTCAATGACTTTAATGTTTCTTTATTGATCAGGTGTCTCGTCTCTTCTACTAATGGAACGTGGAACGAAAGAATATCTCCGATTTTTAAAGCCTCCTCCAATTCCACTTTCCTCACACCGTAGTTGGCCATTACTTCTTCTGATACAAAAGGATCATAGCCTACTAATGTAAAGCCTAATGGCTTTACCTTTTCAATTACTCTTCTCGGGATACGACCAAATCCGAATATTGCAAAAACTCTGTTTTCAAAACGGTAAATCGGTTTACCGACACTGAAATCCCATACGCCATTTTTAACCGCATTATTGAGTTCTACAATTTTACGAGACCAAGCCATAAGAAGCGCTAATGTATGGTTAGAAACTTCCTCGATTCCATAATCAGGAACATTGCATACTTTAATCCCTAATTCTTTTGCTGCGGCAAGGTCGATTGTATCGACACCTACCCCATAGCGAGAAATCACTTTACAACTTGTTAACGATCTTAAAACACGTTCTGATAGCGGTGCATACTGATTAATGATAGCGTCCGCATCCTTCGCAGCTTCAATCACTTCATCCTCTGTTCTGCATTGTGCTTTGATAAATGAAATTTCTAAACCACTCTCAGTAAAGACACGCTCTTCATACTCTAAAGTATCAAATTCGTAATCCGTCAGCACTACTTTAAACATGTTTTGGCTCCTTTCGTACAGATGCGACACCAAGACCTTCTGCTCCTAGCTCTGACATCTTTGCTTCCGGACAGTAACGTTTAATCATATCCATCCCGATCGCTGCACGACGAACACGTTCACGAGCCAGTGACAGGTTAGTTGCTTCCCATTGTTTTCCAGACGGATAGACATCAGGATGATTACGTAACCCGAACTTAATGTATACCGGAGAAAGCACTCGAATAATTTCCGGAATTTCATAATATCTTAAAAAGCCACCAAAATTATCCGGTACTTCTATATAGATATCAATCGGAATATCAATTGCCTGACGAATTGCAGCAAGCTTTGCTAATGTTAAAGAGGAAGGGACGTTGTAAGTATCTGCACCTAAATCCTCCATAATTTTCACTGAAACAGGATTACATGCGCCCATCTGAACTGAAACTTTAATAACAAAATCTTCAGGCAGCAAACCTTCCTCTTTCATTTTCTTACTAATATAAAGAAGCCCTTCATCAGCCACAAGTGCTCCACGTAACCCTAAATCCGCACCGCGCTTCAAATCTTCCATTGCATATACTAACTGATCGGCACCTTCATGACGTAACGCCTGCGATTTCCCTGCAGCTGTTAGCGGTCCCGCACTAATATCCCATGTCCCTCTTGGCCCGACAAACAGGCTTAGTTCTATTCCGCGCTCTGAAGTTAATTGACACATTTCTTCAATTTCCTCATCCGTCTGAAGCATAATTCCACTACCTTGTGAAATCCGGTGAATAGTTAAACCGTATTCATCAATTGCTTTTAATGTTTCCTTCAATGCTACAGGTCCTTCAACACTCGGCAGCTCGATACGGTATTGTGCCCCATCAGGAAAACGCTTCGATGAAGTAGGTAAGTCCTGATAATCTCGTGCTGGGTAACCTAACTTTTCTAGAAATTCAACGGACTGATTCATTTCGTTCCTCCTAAAACTAAGCTTTTCGTTAACATTGCTTGCGCTAAACTTCTCAAATCCTGTTCATTATTAACAAACGGTGTTTTCAAATTTACCCGTTCTGTTGGATACCACCTTGCATAAACGGCTTCCTTCATTGAAATATAAAATGATGGGTGCCAAGAGTAGAGATCCATTAACTCGCTAATTTGCTGATGCAACTTCTTAATCTGTTGAAAGTCATTATTTTGAATGGCGTTATACAGGCTGACTGATAACTCAGGCAGAAATACGGATGTACCATTAATACTGCCGGATGCCCCCAGAATTTGTGCGTCCAATAAATGCTCATCAAATGCACTGTACACATGGAAATCCGGCTTTACAGACTTCACTGCATTGATGACATTTCGTATTCTTGCCATACTTCCTACCGTTTCTTTGATCCCTTTAATATGAGGAAACTCACTCGCAAGTTTTACAATGATATTAACCGGAATTTCCTGCCCTGTTAATTGTGGAATATTATATAAATAAATATCGATTATTACACGTTTTGCTAATTCGGCATAATAGGTATAGATTTGTTCTTCACTCATCGTCCAATAATAAGGATGTACAACAAGTATACCCTCTCCACCTAATTGCCCTACAAAATCCGATAATTCAACTGTTTCTTCTAAGACGGTACTACCAGTTCCGACAAGTACAGGAACCCGATTATTTAAATAAGGGATTATCTTACTTAAATATTCCTTTTTCTCATTTAATGTGAAATGAGGAAACTCTCCTGAACTGCCTAACAATACGATGCCATGTACCCCGCCATCGATTATTTTATCAAGCATATCCTTGTTTTTTTCTATATCTATTTTGCCGTTTTCATCTAATAGTGTAACAACTGGTGAAATAATCCCCTTCATGATTTATTCCCCCTTATTTCGCTTTAATATAGACTGTTTTGGAAACTGTATAAAACTCCTTGGCCGCTTGTCCTTGTTCACGACTACCTGAACTAGAGTTTTTCATTCCACCAAATGGGGCTTGGTACTCTACTCCGGCACTTTCAGCATTCACTCGAATTAAACCGGCTTCCATATCATCAATAAATGCTAAAGCGTTACCGATGTTTGTTGTAAAGATCGAAGCACTTAACCCAAACTCAACATCATTAGCCAATTCAATAGCCTCTTCAGTTGTATCTGCTTTAATTAATGCAATAACCGGGCCAAACACTTCTTCCTGTGCAATACGCATATTTGTTGTAACACCGTCAAAAATAGTCGGCTCCACAAAATACCCCTGAAGATTATCTGACTGCACCGCATTTCCGCCTGCAATAAGTGTTGCTCCTTCATTTTTTGCAATTTCGATATATTCTAATACCGTATTATATTGGCCTTCACTTGCACAAGGTCCCATCCATGTCGAAGATTCCAATCCCGGTCCAATCGTAATTTTCTCCGTTTCTTCGACTAGGCGATTTTTAAATTGCTCATAAATACCTGACTGAACAATCACGCGGCTTGTCGCCGTACACTTTTGACCTGTCGACTTAAAGGCACCGCTTAACACTGCCTGCACAGCATTTTCAAGATCTGCATCTTCCAGAACAATTACCGGGTTTTTGCCGCCCATTTCCAGCTGGTACTTCACCTGATTTTTAGAAGCAACCTCTGCAATCATTTTTCCGGTATTCGAAGAACCCGTAAACGTAATCGCATTAATTAATTTACTGTTAATAATTTCGTTTCCGACTGTTGAACCGCTTCCAGTAACGAAGTTAAATACGCCATCCGGTAAACCGGCGTCAGCAAAACATTTTGCTACTTTTGCTGCTGTTACAGCAGCTTCAGAAGCCGGTTTAAATACCACAGTATTCCCGTAAATTAAGGCAGGCGCAATTTTCCAGATAGGAATCGCAACAGGGAAATTCCATGGAGTAATAATACCTACAACACCTAATGAAGTACGTTTAGTAAACATTAACGCGTCTTTTTCAGAAGCCGGAATTACTTCACCATTACTTCTCGCACCTTCCGCAGCATAATATTTTAAAATCGCAATACCGCGCTGTGTTTCTCCTAAAGCTTCCGGATACGTTTTACCCATCTCGTCCGTTAAAGTTTTCGCGATATCTTCCATATTCTCTTCTAAAAGTGAAGCTACCTTATAAAGTAACTGTCCACGCTGGAAATCACCTAATTTTCTCCACTCTTTAACAGCCTTGCTTGCTGCTTCCAGCGCTTCGTTAGCTTCTTCAACAGTAGATGCCTGTACACTTCCCATCACCTGGCGATTTACAGGGTTAATACTATCTATAAATTTACCACTCTTTGATTCCTGCCATTTTCCGTTAATAAAATTCTCAAACACTTTTGTCGTTATCATTATATTCCCTCCTAGTTTTCTGTAATACTATTTACTAACACACCAATTTTTGTACTAGATATTTCGATACGGTCACCTTTTTGTAATGTAAACTCATTTGGCGGTACGATACAAGTTCCAGTCATCAAGGCTGTACCTGGTTCGATGTCATTTTCGAATACTAAGTAATGAACTAATTCATCCAACTTTCGTTTCAACTGACTAATATAGGCAGTTCCTTCAAATTGAATTACATTGTCTCTTAAAATTTTACAAGTAATATCAATATCATATGGATTTTCAATACCTTCAGGCATTAAAATTGCCGGTCCGATTGAGCAAGAGTTTTTCCAGATTTTCGCTTGTGGTAAATAAAGCGGATTTTCCCCTTCAATATCACGACAGCTCATATCATTCCCCAATGTAAAACCAATAATATCTTCATTTTTACCAATGATTAATGTAAGCTCTGGTTCAGGTATCTGCCAATTTGAATCACTTCGAATCGTTAAGTCATCGAGAGGTCCTGCAATACGTCGTGCTGTTGATTTAAAGAAGATTTCCGGACGCTCTGCATCATATACTTTGTCATAGAATGTTTCTTGAATTTCAACATTTGCCTTAGTCGCCTCATAATTGCGAGCCTCTTTACTTTTTAAATAAGTTACACCGGATGCCCAAATTTCTTCAGGAACAATCGGCAATGTATACTGCAGTTCATCTACATTGACTGCTAAGGGTTGAATATTTTCTTTCTGGATATAGTCGGAAGCTGTTAAATTATTTTCAGTTAGATAATAGTAAAATTCAACATAGTCATTAAATTTAATAGGAAAAACTGAGTTTTCTCCATTTACTAAAGCTGTTTGAACCTGGTTTTCAAAAATAAATCGAATAAATTTCATAAGTACCCCTCATTTATATTATTTTAAATAACCTAACTCACTTGATAATTCTAATGTGCACTGCTTTAAATAGGTTAAAATCTCTTGTTTTTTCTCTTCTGTAAAATTCACGAGAGGTGACGATATACTAATTGCCGCCACTACTTTTTGAGTGTAATCGTAAACAGGCATAGCCATACAGTATATCCCAGCTTCATTTTCTTCGTTATCTATGGCGTAGCCCTGCTCACGTACTTTCTCCATTTCCGATAAAAACGCTTCATACGTTAAAATGGTGTTTGCTGTCGCTGGTTTAAATTCATAATACTTAAATATATTTTCAAATTGATCTTGCTCTAAGTATGCAGTTAAAACTTTACCTACCGCACTACAATGTAGCGGAACTTTTTTACCAATTCTGGAGTAAATAACCAAAGTATTATTCCCATTAATTTTATCAATATATATAGCTTCTCGATCAACACGCGTAACTAAATGGACCGTCTCATTCGTTAAATGGTTTAACTTCATTAAATATTTATGAGCAATCGGTTTCATTTCAACCTGATTCATTAGTAAATTTCCTCGTTCGTATAATCTCCAGCCTAATGCATATTCCGCAGTATCCTGAACCTGCACGATGTAGCCGTAATGCTTCAGCGTTTTTAAAATGGAATGTATAGTACTTTTGTTTAAATCAAGCTTTGTACTGATTTCCTTAATACTAAACGAACGATGATTTTCATCAAATAATTCTAAAATTTCAAGTGCTCTTGATATAGACTGGATTAATGTCATTGAATTCACCTCTTAATTAGTTAAGAGATCGAAATTAGTTTAATGAATGTTCTTTTTGAAACTTCTTTGTCGCCTCTTCATAAACCTGGATCGGAACAACACCTTTTGAAGCATCCGTATGACCCACCATCCTGTTTACAGCAGCTACAAGCTTTTGTCTCGTTTTCATCTTTTGTTTTCTCTCATCAAATAACTGGATTCGATCTGTTTTTTCTTTAATAGTATCGTCATATGAAATTTCATTATCATAATGACCTACTAAATCAATTCGCTGTTCGCGTAATCTTAAATGTAAAATATCTCCGGTTTTTAAATAACCGATTCCTCCGTCTTCAAAAGCTTCAGGTGTCATATGTCCTATGGCTGCACCATAAGTTACACCGGAATATCTTCCGTCGCTAATAATTGTACAAATTCTTTTCAAAGTACGGTTTGCATTAATATGCTGCATTGGAGTAAACATTTCCGGCATACCAAACGCGACCGGTCCTTGTCCTGCAATAATAACCGCAATTTTTAATATACCTAACTTTACAATTTCATCGAAAAGTTCGTCATAGGATAAATTGTTTAACTCGGCAAATCTTTCAGGTGCATTATATTTTACAATCGTTTTCAATACATGTTCTTTAAAAACTTTTGATTGTTTATAACGTTCCATTAATGTAGAATCCAACAATTGTGCATTTGCCTCATCTTCATTATCAAAGTAGACAACTGCAGCTAATTTGTTGTCGAACTGGTCTAATTGAGGTGTTGGCATCCCGCTTATCTTTACTACGGCACTTTCAAAGAAATTTCCGCGTAATACATCTACCCCGCTGAATGCTCTTCTCGGGCTACTTAAAATAACCTGATTGTCCTTAACATTTGATGCAGGTAAATTATCTGAATACACTAACCGTGCTTTCCAAGATGTTCCGGTTACTGTTAAAGCATCTACATCCATATCGATACCATTCGTCAATAGTTCATGGAACAATGATTCCATACCTCTACTTTCACCGTTACAGCATTGCATTGCTAAAGCAAAAATATCTCTTCCTTCCGTTAACGAATAGTTAAATAAATCCGGAATCGGCTGTTCTTTTAATATACTTTCAATATCAAATAAGCTAAATTCATAGCCTGCGTACACCATTGCAGATACCATATGCATCATTAAGTTCGTCGAGCCGCCTGATGCACTGTGGATGCGTACGCCATTCCGAATATTCTGACTAACCAATGCAGCAACACCAAACTCCGGCTTATTAATCATATATTCAAAGGCATCGACTGCCGCATTCACTTGCTGCTGATCTGGCGGACTTGTCAATAATTCAACTGATGGATGGACAAGCCCTAATCCCGCCACTAAATGACGTGAACTGTTTCCTGTTCCGTTGAAAGCACACACACCGCCTTGGCTATCACACGTTGCAGCCGCCAAACGCATTTCCAAATATTTATGCTCGTCTTTTGAGATAACCTTTTTTTCAACTGCTCGTTCAAATACGCCTTGGAATGAAGTATTCGATGAACATTGTAAAATATAATTCATTGTATCTTTTAGATCATCACCAATATCCTCATGTCCGCTTGCAACAGCTCTGTCATACACTTCGTTAAGCTTTAACACTACGTCCTCAGGAATTGTTCCTCCAACTAATACATGCGCCGGTGCGAATGTAGCGAAGAAAGGTGCATCTCCTCTTGATTTTCTTAATGTATCCAAATGAGCCAACCCACTTACAACACCTAATGGCTGTTTATCGCAGCCTTGAATGACAAAGGCGCCATGATAACTGTGCGCTTCCAACTGATTGACAATCATTTGAGCGACGGCATTTCTACTTTGAAGCGAGTAGCTCATTCCCTGGTTTGATTGAGCTGTACCATCACACATAACAGGTGTAGAGAAGTAAAATGGAACTCCTCCATTTTGCCAAATTCGAATTGCTGCTCTGGAAGATGTTAAATAATCCATAATATGAGCCGGATGATCAGCAGATCCTCCAATAATTGCAATTCGCGGTGCATCCTTTTCCAGACGATGAATAATTTCTTCGAGTGTCCAATCAGGTGTCCCCCCCTCGTAGAGTGGTCCTAATATTTTTTTTGAATTGTCTAATAAACCAGCTACTGTAATTGGCTCATTAGCCTTCCCTTGTACGTGGTCACTATAAGGGTTGACCCTACTTTGCATTAATGGAAATACCATAATTATCCTCCTTTATTGTTTATAGGAATACCAGTGATAAAATAGGAATAAACGTGACAATTAAAAGTACAATTATCATCACAATAATGAATGGAATAATGGCCTTTGATAATGCTTCGAGACTTATTCCTGAAATACTTGAACCGACAAATAGATTGACTCCAACTGGTGGCGTAATAAATCCGATTGCTAAAGCAACAATCATAATAATACCGAAATGGATTGGATCATACCCAACTTGAATTGCGATTGGTAATAGTATCGGTGTTAAAATAATGATGGCAGCGATTGTATCCATAAAACACCCAACAATTAAAAGTAAAACAATGATTAGTAACATAATAATTATTTTGTCATCTGATAGTGATAGCAATCCGTTTGCAATTTTAAGAGGAATTTGTTCCATTGCCAAAAGTTTACCGAACCCTGTTGCACTCCCTACAATGATTAAAATTGTTGCTGACATGAGAGCCGAATCAACAAAAACAGATGTAAGGTCTTTGAGCTTTAGTTCACGATATACAAAGGCCCCGATAACAAATCCTACAGCAACCGCAATTGCTGCTGCTTCAGTAGGAGTAAAAATACCACCGTATATTCCACCTAAGATGATAAAAGGAATTAATAATGACCATTTTGCGTTCCAAATTTGTTTACCGATATTGGAAAGCGAAGTTTTTTCCGTGCTCCCTTTATATCCGGCTTTTTTTGCATAATAGTATGCATAAGCCATTAAACCGAGGCCAACTAAAATCCCTGGAATAATACCGGCCATAAACATATCGCCAATAGAAACACTCCCTGATACACCATACATAACCATAGGAATAGAAGGAGGAATAATTACACCGATAGAACCTGCTGATGCTACAACAGCAGTAGAAAACTTAATGTCATAGCCTTTTTTCACCATCGCTGGAATCATAATACTACCTACTGCAGCTACAGTTGCAGGGCCAGAACCAGAGATTGCGGCGAAGAACATACATGTTACGATAGCTGTAAGTGCTAACCCTCCTGTTACAGAGCCTACAAGAGATTCTGCAACTGCGATGAGTCGCTTGGAAATACCGCCCTTCCCCATAATTTCCCCTGCCAGGATAAAGAACGGGATTGCTAATAACGGAAATGAGTTAACAGCAGTTGTAAGCTCTTTCATAATAAACTCTATCGGCATTGTGCCATCAATTAAAATTGCAATCATTGCGGATAGACCTAATGAGATCCCAATTGGAACCGTTAAAATCAGTAAAATAGCAAAAGATATAAATATTGTAATCCCCATTATAATCCCCCTACCTACAGTTTAGGCATGTCTTCATCTATGATTTCTTCATTGTTTTTAAACATCTTCGTTTCTAGATACATGCGTTGAATTAAACGAATAGAAGTTAAAACCATTCCAAGAGGCATACCGAGATACATAATCGACATTGGGATACCTAATGATGGGGCTCTTTGTCCACTTGTATCAATCATTTCAAAGATTGAAAAACCATAGTACATTGCATAGAGAGCAAATATTAAAAATAAAATGTGAGCTACCATATTAATGAAGTATTTACCTTTACGGCCTAAAACAATAAGTAATGCTTCAACACGAATATGTTTGGCCTTTTTAACCCCATAACTGATACCTATGTACACCAGCCAAACGAAACAAAATCTTGCCAACTCCTCTGACCAGGAAAGTGAACTTTGGGCCACATACCGCATAAATACCTGTAATACAATTACAACTGTCATAACCCCAAGTAAAATTAACAGCAACACTCTTTCAAAGTTTTCATCCAGCCATTTCACTATACTCATGTAATCCCTCCCTTTTTTGATGAATGCGATGAGAAATCAAAAATTATTTCTGATTTCTCATCGCATCATTATTATTGAGCCTTTCCAATTTCTTCTAAATATTCATTAACAAAATCTTCGCCGATTGTTGATTTATACTTCTCAATAACTGGTTGTACAGATTTTTTGAATGATTCTAACTCTGCACCTTCAATTTTGTTATATTCCATTAATCCTTTTAATTCTTCTAAAGCAGACGCTGCTGTTTCACGAGATAAATCACGGTTATGCTCACCAGCTTCTAAAGCTGCAGTCTGTACGATTTCACGTTGCTCTTCCGATAAACCATCCCAAGTTTTTTGACTGATCAAGAAAATAAATGGAGAATAAATATGGTTTGTTTCAGTTAAATATTTTTGTACTTCCGGATATTTTTCAAGGAAAATTGTTGGATAAGGATTCTCTTGTCCATCCACTGTTTTTTGTTGCATTGCTGTAAACAACTCTGTGAAAGCCATTGGTGTTGGGTTGGCACCCATTGCAGACCAAGCACCTAAGTGAATTTCATTTTCCATTGTTCGAATCTTTAAGCCTTTTAAATCATCAATTGATTTGACAGCTTTTTTACTGTTTGTTAATTGACGGAAACCATTTTCCCACCAAGCTAATTGTAAAACACCTTGGCTTGAAGCTTTTTCTGCAAGTTTATCGCCAAATGGCCCCTGTAAGACAGAATCTACTATATCAGTATCCGTTAATGTGAAAGGTAAATCGAATACCCCATACTCCGGAACGAATGATGTAAATGGTGCAGTTGAAGGAATTGTAATTTCCAATGTTCCAAACTGTAACATTTCAATCGCTGAGCGGTCATCAGCAATCTGACCTGAGTGATATACTTCAACTTCTAATGAATCTGTTTGCGCTTCTACAAGTTCCTTAAATTTCAATGAACTCTTATATAACGGTGTCTGATCATTTAACCCGAGACTGATACGTAATTTTTTCTTTTCCCCTGAAGAGCTATCTCCCGCTACAGATGAATCTGCATTTACCGGAATCCCATTCGATTCCTCGTCACTTCCCCCACATGCTGCCAGTGCTAATGAAAATAACAATAAAAATCCTAAATAAAGTAACTTTTTCATCCAAACATCCCCTTTGTTTGATATTATGAAACGCCGTTTTGAAATCGCAAGAAAACGCTTTCAAACTTATTTTTATTTTAAAGTACCACTTATTTAAAATCAAGAATATTCTGTATTATTTTACTATTTTTATAATATATACTATTTCATTACTATAAATGAATTTTCTGTAAATAACCCTACATCTACTATTCCTGAGATTATTTTCAGTTCCTCGTAGGTCGTTTTAACATCTAATAGTTTTTCTTTGTGAATATCTACAATATAATTTTTATTATCTGTAATAACATAATCTTCTCTCACCTTTCTTACCGTTACATAAAAGCCGAGTTTAATTATTTTTTCAATTGTCCAGCTGAAATTATATGGAATAATCTCTACAGGAATGATTTCATTTGTAAATTTTTCCACAAATTTCGATTCATCGGCAATGATTACCTTTTTTTGTGATTTTTCAAGTACTTGCCTTTCTCTAAATAATGAGCCTCCTCCACCTTTTATCAGGTTATGCTGTGCATCAATTCGATCAGCTCCATCAAATGAAATATCCAGTAAAGCGACATCATCTATATCCATAATATTCAGACTATAATTCGACGCATAACTCTCAATTCTTTTAGAAGCGGGAACAAAATATAACTCAAGTTGCTCTCGGTTCATCCTTTCAGCAATCAAATCTACAAATAATTGCATTGTGGAGCCCGACCCCAAGCCGATTATTGTATTGTCTTCCACCATTTGAACCGCCTGTGCAGCTAGCTCCCTTTTTCGGGTCATGTTTTGACTTTTATTATAGGGTCCTACCATTCCGCGACAGTCCCGTCAGCATGTCTCCAAACAGGGTTCTTCCATTCGTGACCAATCTTCTGCTGTTCACGTACGAATTCTTCGTTAATCTCTATTCCTAATCCCGGTTTTTTAAGATTTCCAACAAATCCGTCTTTATACTCAAATACACTAGGGTCTACCAAGTAATCCAAAATATCGTTTCCTTTATTGTAATGAATCCCTAAACTTTGCTCTTGAATAAATACGTTATGACATGTCGCATCTACCTGCAGACAAGATGCTAATGCGATTGGTCCTAGTGGACAGTGAGGTGCCACCGCAATATCATATGCTTCTGCCATCGAAATTATTTTTTTGCACTCCGTAATACCCCCGGCATGAGATAAATCAGGCTGAATAATATCTACATAACCGTCTGCTAACAACTTTTTAAAATCCCAACGTGAATACATTCTTTCGCCAGTAGCTATTGGAATGGTCGTATGTCTGGCAATTTCCCGAAGCGCCTCGTTGTTTTCCGGCAATACCGGCTCTTCAATAAACATCGGATGATATTGTTCGAGTTCTTTGGCCAGGATTTTTGCCATTGGTTTATGCACTCTTCCATGGAAATCAATGCCAATCCCAAAATCTTTACCTAAATTTTCTCTAATAATCGCTACACGCTCCAATACATTCTCAACTTTTGAAAAAGAGTCAATAATTTGAAGCTCTTCTGTAGCATTCATTTTAATGGCCGTGAATCCATTATCATGAGCTTTTTTAGCGTGTTCTAAAATATCATTTGGACGGTCGCCCCCGATCCAGGAATATACCCTTGTTTTCTCTCTGCATGTACCACCAAGCAAATCATAAACTGGTGCATCATAGTACTTTCCTTTAATATCCCATAATGCCTGATCAATTCCAGCAATTGCACTCATTAAAATAGGACCACCACGATAAAACCCGCCACGATATAATTCATTCCAAATGTCTTCAATATTCATCGGATTTTTACCTATCAAGTATGGTTGTAATTCCTGAACACAAGCTTCTACTGTAGATGCTCTCCCTTCAACAACCGGCTCACCCCAGCCAATAATTCCTTCATCTGTAGTAACTTTTAAAAACAGCCATCTTGGCGGCACTTTAAATGTTTCTACCATAGAAATTTTCATGCTTTCACCTCATTAAATTTTTCTACATACTGCCGCGCAATCTCGGTCATTTGTTTGAAATCCCTATTATCAATAAGTTTCTTATCAAATAATGCACTTCCGATTCCTACTGCAACAGCCCCATTATTGAAAAACTCCGTCATATTCTCCAAGCTCACTCCCCCAGTAGGCATAAGCGGAATATGTGGCAGTGGCCCCCTCATATCTTTAAAATAACCAGGCCCTAACTTAGTAGCCGGGAATACTTTCAAAATATCTGCTCCGGCTGCATATGCTTGAACAATTTCCGTGGGTGTATACACTCCAGGGATGGAAATTCTCCCGTAACGATTCGTTAATTGAATCGTATCTATGTCCAAAATTGGTGAAAAAATGAAATCTGCTTTAGCCTCTATAGCTTGTTTAGCGGTTTCTTTATCCAATACCGTTCCTGCTCCAACTAAAACACTTGTTTTGTATTTTTCCTTTAATCGATGAATTGTATTAAAGCTATCTTCGCTATCAACTGTTACTTCAAGTACTTTAATACCACCTTCAACAATTGCTTCCGTTACTTCCATTACTACAGTCGGGTCTATTTTCCGCACAACGGCAACTACGCCATTTTGCTCAATAAACTTTAACTTATCCCATTTGTACATAAAATCCCCCCTATCTTAAGATGTCTATTTGTTCATTTGATTGGCAAAGCATTTCAAATTCTTCTCTATTCGGTAAGCCTTCTATATCGCCATACTGCTGAATAACACAAGCTCCAAGCAGGTTTCCGAAGTAGACACTTCTTTCTAATGATTGATTCGTTAGTAAGCCATGAATAAAACCTGCAGCAAAAGCATCCCCTGCTCCAACCGGATCTACTATTCCTGAAACTTGGACTGTTGGGACTTCAGTCAACCTTCCATTAATCGAGAATAGGGTAGATGATGCCCCCTTTTTTATAACAATAACTTGTCCTTCGCGTTTCGTAAGGATATTGCAAATGTCTCTCTCATTAGTGGTACCTACTAAAAATTCAGCCTCTGATAAGCCGGTCAAAATATAATCAGCATTCGCTGCAATTTCTAAAATAACTTCTTTTGCTTCTTCTTTTGGCCATAATTTAAACCGGATATTCGGATCAAAAATTATAGGTATTTGATTTTCCTTTGCAATTTCGATTATTTTAAATATCATTTCTCTGCAAGACAGACTTATGGCCGGTGTAATACCGGTTAAATGAATAAACTTGGATGTTTTTATCACGTCAACCGGGATATCTTGCACACTCATCTTGCTTGCAGCAGAATCTTTCCGGTAATAATACACATGTGTCGCTTCCTTCGTTTTTTGCTCTTTAAACAGCAAACCTGTTGGACTCTCAGAAGTTACTTTAACATTGGAAACATCAACGCCTTCAGCTCGTATTGATTTAATGATTCGTTTACCAAAAGGATCCTTCCCTACTTGAGACATATACGCAACATCATGACCTAACCTGGCAAGTCCAATAAGAACGTTGGATTCAGCACCACCAATTTTTTGATAAAGCGCAGGTATATCTTCAAAATTCCCTATTTGCATTGCTTGAAAAATTATCATTGTTTCGCCAACCGAAAATACATCTTTAATTTTAATCACCCCTTACTAACGTTATGTCCACCAAAGGAATATCTCAAAGCAGATACTACTTTCCCGCTAAAAGTCTCATCTTCAAGAGAGCGATTTCTCATCATTAAAGATAAATAGGTTACAGGCACTGGTAATTGTAATCTAATAGACTCTTCCATGAGCCATTTCACTTCACCTGACGCATGCATTTTACCTGAAATATTATCCAATTTATTATTCTCCTGAAAGGCATCTATTAATAAGTCCATCAACCAGCTTCTAATAACCGAGCCGCTGTTCCAATTTTTTGCTACCTCTGAATAGTTAAAATCGAATTCACTTTTTTCCAGCATTTCAAATCCTTCCGCGATCGCTTGCATCATACCGTATTCGATTCCATTATGAATCATTTTTAAATAATGTCCGCTCCCTGATGCGCCTGTATATATAAGTCCATCCTTACAGCAAATTTCTTTCAAAAATGGGTTTATTTTTTCAAAAACGGACGCATCTCCACCAATCATGGCACATAAACCATTTCTTGCTCCATTTATGCCACCACTTGTTCCCATATCCAAAAAGTGTATTCCTTTTTGTTTGAATAAAGCGGCCCATTCCATCGCTTCTTTAAAATTAGAGTTGCCACCTTCGATCAAAGTGCTTCCTTCCGGTAATCGTTCTAATAATACTGTTAAAACCTCATCTGTTATTTTTCCTGGTGGTACTAGAAGAAATATTAAATCATCAGGTTTAATTTCCTGAAATATTTTTTCATCCTCATCAATAAAAATAAAGGACTTACTATGGAATAATTCTTCTTTATTGATACTTTCCTTTATTGAACGATCAATATCATATCCTATTACGGAATATCCCTTTTCAAGAATATTCAAGGCTATGTTGCGCCCCATCTTTCCAAAACCATAAATTACAACTCTCAACAGTCTCATCCTTCCCAAAGCTTAGCCAAGCATTTTAATAATCAGCTGTATGAGAATAATTAGCATCATTAGACGAAGCAAAGGCTTTACATAACGTAAATTGATTTTTTTAGATATAAAAACACCCAGAAATCCACCAATAATTGCTCCGCCCGTTATTGCAAACGCTATCTCCCAAATCATGTGGCCTGATGAAATATAAGAAATAAGCGCGCCGCTACACCAGCCCAGTAAACTAATTCTCGTAAATAATATTGCCTTATAGTATTGCATTTGATCATTTGAAAAAACGTAAATAGCCAATGTACTGCTACCCGGACCAAAAATGCCATCATAAAACCCAATCGCACTTAACAGCTGGTAAACCTTACGTTTATTAATTACATTTTCATTTGTTCCGAAAAAATTATTCGAATAGAAAGTCATGGCAAAGGCAAAAATCATTAATATAATGGCAATGGTATTTAAAATTGTTTCATTTAGACTGGAAGCAAACGCACCCCCAATAAATCCACTGATTAATGCAATAACAAAGAGCATTAAACATTCAGATAGATTCACTTCTTTTTTCCTTATACTATTTATTGAAGTAAGCAGTGTACTGATTACCGCTCCAAATTTATCTGCAGAGATGGCATTGTGAATTGGAATTCCCATTAACAACATTGTCGGTAATGAAATTAGTCCACCGCCGCCAACTAGTGCACTAACTAAATGACTAAGAAAGCCAAGAAAAAAAACGATAATGAGAAGTGAATAATCCACCGGCAAAACGCCCCCACTGTTTTATATTGTGAAACGCCGTTTTCGTTTTACTTTAAAAAGTAGGGCCAATTCTCCAAATACCAAAATCATGTTGCCCTAAAATTTCAGCTTTTGTTAGCTTACCTGAACTTACCGCTGCTATTTCGGTAAGAAGTCTTTCACCCACTTCTTCTATTGTTTCCGTCCCTTCGATAACCGTCCCTGCATTAACATCCATATTTTCTTTCATCTTTTCGAAAATAGGAGAGTTAGTGGTAATTTTAATTACTGGTGCAATAGGTGAACCTGTCGGCGTACCTCGCCCTGTCGTAAATAATACCAACTGTGCACCTCCGGCAACCATTCCCGTCAATTGCTCAATATCATGACCTGGTGTATCCATCCATACTAAACCTTTTTCTGAAGGTGTTTCAGCGTATTCGATTATTTCATTAAGTGTGCTAGTCCCTGCCTTATTTGCTGCACCAAGAGATTTTTCTTCCAATGAGCTTAATCCGCCTTTTACATTCCCTGGACTTGGGTTACCTGAACGAATATCTACACCCATCAATACTGAACGCGCTTCCATTTGATCTATTACTTCATAAACCCTTTTGGCTATATGACTATTTTTTGCGCGATTTGCCAATAGGTGTTCTGCGCCGATTAACTCTGTAGTTTCGGCTAAAATAACCGTTCCTTCCAGTTTTACAATTTCATCACTTACATACCCGACTGCCGGGTTTGCAGAGAGTCCGGAACAAGCATCAGAACCGCCACATTCAGTTCCTATAGTTAATTCACTAAAATCACATAACTCCTTCTGCAGCATAGAGGCCTCTTGCACAAATTGAACTGCATGTTTTGCTCCCTCTGCAATTGCATCCAACGTACCGCCATGATCCTGTATAGAAACTAACTTTACGGGCTTCCCGGTTTTTTCTATTTCCTTATAAACACTTCGAGCCTGATGTGTTTCACAACCGAGACCGACAACAATCACTGCATAGACATTAGGATTGCAGCCCATCCCTACATATGTACGAAATGTTTGATCATAATCAACGCCTACTTGTGCACAACCATGCTGATGCACAAAAGAAACAGTCCCTTGAACCAGCTCTGTTATTTGGTTCGCTACCTTTGTGGCACAAGTAATTGTCGGTAAAATCAACACATGATTTCTTATACCAACCCTACCATCCGGTCTACGATATCCCCAAAACTTCTTCCCTTGTAAATCAATCAACTTTATCGCCCCTTCCTCTCGTACCCTCAAGGTTATGCACATGGACGTGAAAACCTTTTAAAATATTGCAAGTCGCCACCCCGATTGTTTCTCCGTATTTAATAATACGGTCCCCTTTCAAAATATCTTCCAGAGCAAATTTATGACCAAATTGAATTTCTTGCTTTAACTTAATTAGGTTATTTTTCGTTGGAATTTGAACCTCTGTATCAATAGGAATATTCTCTAATGCTGTTGCAACATTATCCCTTTCAGATAGAACAATATATTTCAAAACAGAAAAACACCACTCTTTCAACAAATTTTTATCATTAAACAGAATATATTGTTTATAGCACCATTCGTCAATAAAAACTTTCGAAATAATTAATATATTTAATATATTTAGAAGATTTAAATTATATTAGGAAAGTTCTTCTTATTTACCAAAAAAAGTTACTATCCATTTTTTTTATGTAAGACACGCGTTTTTACCAAATTAAAATAAAATATAAATGAGAAATTAATTATTTCTAATATATTAAAATTTTTTAACGACAAAAAACCTTTAAAATTAGATTTTTCTTCTAACTTTAAAGGTTTACTATACAGATTATTTAAATTTATCTCCGTATTTCTTCTCTATTTAATCACTTCTAACTCACGGCCAACCTTTTCATAAATTGCCAATGCTTCATCCAGCATTTCTTTCGTATGTGCTGCTGTTGGCATATTGCGTACACGACCTGTTCCTTTTTGTACTGTTGGGAACACGATTGCTTTTGCGTAAACACCTTCCTCAAGCAAACGCTTTGAAAACTGCTGCGTCAGTTTTTCTTCACCAATAATACATGGTGTAATCGGTGTTTCGGATTCTCCAATATTAAAGCCTAGTTTCGCTAAGCCGTCTTTTAAATATTGACCGTTTTCCCAAAGCTTGTCATGCAGCTCTGTTGATTCCATAATCATCTCCACTGCGCGTGTAATTGCCGCAACATCCCCTGGTGGTAATGCTGTCGAGAATAAAAATGGACGAGAGCGAACTTTTAGCCAGTCGATTAAATTCTTCTTCCCTGCCACATAACCGCCAACAACACCAATTGCCTTTGATAATGTACCGATTTGGAAGTCGATTTCGTTTTGCAGACCGAAATGCTTCACTGTTCCTGCACCTTTGCCTGTAACGCCTGAACCGTGTGCATCATCTACATACGTAATTAGGTCAAACTCTTTTGCGATTTCAACGATTTCAGGAAGCTTTGCAATATCGCCATCCATCGAGAATACACCATCTGTAATGACCATTACTTTGTTGTACAGACCAGATTCCTTTGCATCTTTTGCCTTTGCGCGTAAATCATCCATATCTGCATGGGCAAACGGAATAATTTTCGCTTTTGATAAACGGCAGCCATCGATTATCGAAGCATGATTTAATGCATCCGATAAAATCGCATCATTTTTATCCATTACAGCGGAAATTGCCGCCATATTACAATTGAAGCCTGATTGATAGCTAATCGCTGCTTCCGTACCTTTAAATTTCGCTAATGTTTCTTCAAGCTTTACATGTAGATCAAGTGTACCGTTAATTGTACGAACTGCACCAGCGCCGACACCGTATGTAGCAATTGTGTCTTGTGCAATCTTCTTCAGCTCATCATTTGTTGCCAAGCCTAAATAGTTGTTTGATGATAAGTTAATCAACTGTTTTCCCGCTACCTGAATAATCGGGCCATTTGCACCTTCTACTGGATCGATTTCATTGTATAAACCTTGTGCTTGTAATGCCAGTAAATTTTCATCTAAAAAGGTATTTAATACGTTTGACATGCGCGTTCATCCTTTCGATTTCTAACTCCACTTTATTTTAGCATATAGGGAAAATTTTTTATGTAAGTGGCTCTCCTATTATTTCCTCAAGCTTTCTTCTAAAGAAAAAGAGCGATGGCTGAATGACATAGCCGGTGCCGAGTGCTAAAATAACCGTCCCTACACCAACAGGTCCACCAAGTAACCAGCCTGCACTTGTTGCAAATACTTCCATAACCATACGTCCTGTTTTGACAGAATAGCCTTTACTCGCAATAATCATCATAATCGTATCACGAGGCCCTTCGCCTAAATTTGGTGCAATATAAAGTGCGCAACCAATACTCATGACAAAAAATCCTGCCGTAAAATAGGCGAGCTCAAACAAAAATATATTTGCCACAGGTAATAGCCAGTTGAAAAAATCAATAAACGAACCAATCAACAGCATATTTAAAATTGTCGCCCGCTTCGGAATTCGCTTTAAATAAAGAGATGTCGCGATAATAATAAAAAGCCCTGTCAAAATAGACCACGAACCAATTGTTAGTCCAACCTGCTTATACATGCCTATATGAAAAACATCCCATGGACCTGTCCCGATCACATTACCTTTAATCGTCATCGTAATACCCAGAGCCATAATAATTTGCCCTATAAAAAAACTTCCCCATTGCCATTTAAATTTCTTCGACACAACAATCCTTCTTTCTATTTCACGGCAATCACTGCATAATGACCGTTTGTTGCCTTTACTAAGTCTGTCGGTGCAAGCTTAATTTGCATCCCTATTTTACCTGCACTTACAATGATATAATCAAGTGCTGCAGCGGCTTGGTCGATAAATGTTGGAAACGGCTTTTTCATGCCAATTGGCGAACAGCCTCCGCGCACATACCCTGTTAAGCCAAGCAACTCTTTCACTGGAATCATTTCCACTTTCTTTTCCCCTACAACTTTTGCAGCTGCTTTTAAATCGAGTTCTGCGTCGACTGGGATGACGAAAACGAAGTATTTCCCCTTACCAGCAGTGGCAATTAATGTTTTATATACCATTTCCACAGGCTGACCAATTTTACTAGCCACAGTGATGCCATCAACCGCTCCCCCATTTTCTGTCGTGTATTCAAAAATCTCGTGTGCAATTTTTTGCTGCTCAATTAAACGAATTGCATTTGTTTTGGCCTGTTTCTTCGCCAACGAAAACACTCCTTTTTATCTTATACATCTCGGCATAATTGCGTCTGGATTTCAGCTTCAAAATCGCTGGATGCTGCCCAATCAGCAATTATTTAGTTTTAGGCGCCTTAACTTCTTTTTATGAGAGCGTTTGAACACCAGAAAAAAGAAGCCAACTTTGAAAATAGTATATCATTGAATGCATTACTAAGGGGCCTTCACAAATTATTAAAAATAAAAACCCCCTCTAGTTGTTCCACTAAAGAGAGCTTGTTGTTATGCAATTTGGGAGAAAGCCGGTTCATCTATTGAACGATAACCGTTGTTTACCATCGCAATATGAGAAATATACTTTTGTGTAGCGGTATTGAATGAACGCTGAAATAACAGCTTTTCCAAATCCAGGTCAATTAAGGATTGCTCGTCTGGATTACGTGCAAAATCTTTTTGAAATTTTTCTGGCATAGAAAAAGATAAATCTTCATTCTCCAAAGGAGCGAATTCCTTAGATTGATTTTTGCTTTCCCCTACTGATAGTTGCGAACTTTTGCGGGCTGCTGCATCCGTGTCGTGCAATTCTTTTTCCGTTTTACCAGAAAGTAAATGTTCAAGTGCTTCAAGCAGTGGATTTTTACTTGTATCTGTATATTTTGCATGCTTCTTATAAATTTCACTTGCCTCTTTGCGCTGCATTGTTCGTTTTCTATCTTCTAATACAAGGTTGGATCCTTGGACAATGCTAGAAATTTTCATCTGTTTTCACCTCTCTTGTAGATTCCCGAATAAAATTTATTTAAATATACCAATATAGCAAAGAAATAAATAGAGAATATTCACACAATATCCACATTCAGAACTTTCCTACTAAATCCTACCTCTTCCATTTGCCTATAAGTTGATATTTATATAAAAGTACCCAATACCTAGAGTAAAAAACATTTTCAAGCATTTTTCCTATCCTCTTTAATAAAATAAGAATGTGCTAAAAGTCAATTTGGCTTTTAACACATTCTTATTTAGTAACCGTTGAAATTCACAAATTCTCCAACAGGTTTACGATATCCGCGGGCACGTACTTTTTCTACACTTTTTCCAATCGTAATCATCATGATTGGCTCCAAATGATTTGGAATATTAAATACTTTCCTTAATTCATCCACATTATGGACATGCATTGGACATGTATCAAAGCCATAATGTTTTGCGCTTAGCATAAATAACATTGCGTGCAGACCCGCATTTAATGCCAGTTCCAAATCCAGTGCACCTTGTTTCTCCTTTAAACCATCACTATAGTTTTTGATGGTATTAATTGTTGTTTCATAGTCCACTTCATCCATCATTTTCAGCATTTTTAATGGACCATAAATTTTCTCAACATCCGGTCTTTCAATACTGTTTTTATTGCCCATTACAATGACAACGCCGCTTGCTGTATGAATTTTATATTGGTTGTAGCTTAGCTCCCTAACCTTCTCTTTCTTCTCCTTATCCGTAATGACTAAGTAATTTGTAAATTGTAAATTATACGCGCTCGGTGCTGTTTTGGTAAGTTCAAATATTTTTCTAAAGTCTTCTTCATTCATTAGTTCGTTTTCAAGAAAATTCATTGCGGAGTGGCGGGATTTTACTAATTCTTCAAAGTTCATATTGTTTACCTCTTCCCGTGAAATTTTTATCTCTAATTAAAACATCTTTATTTCGAGATAAATTTACCACACTTTGAATTTAACTGTCAATAATTACATTTATAAATTGCACCTAAAATTACAAGGTCTACATTTTGTAAAAGCGGTTAAAATATTTGGCAGGCTATTTTTACTTCAAGATAAGGAGATGGGAAAATGAATTTGGACAATAAAGTAGTGATCGTAACAGGGGCAGCAGGCGGTATTGGGAAAGAGGTTGTAAGAAAATTAATTGGGCTGCAGGCAAAGGTTGTGTTAGTTGATTTAAACGAAGATGCAATCAAAGCAGTTCAATCAGAGCTTTCTCTTACTGAAGATAACAGCTTAATCGTAAAAGCGGATGTATCCAAAGAGAACCATGTGAAGAACTATGTGGACCAAACCATTTCGAAGTTTGGACGCATCGATGGTTTTGTAAATAATGCAGGTGTAGAGGGTCCAGCAAAGCCTCTTGAGGACATTACAGAAAAAGAGTTTGATTTCGTTTATGGCATTAATGTAAAGGGTGTTCTTTTCGGTTTAAAATATGTATTGCCAGTAATGAAAGGCCAAAAATATGGGTCTATTGTAAATACATCATCTGTAGCAGGCTTAATCGGCTCCCCAAGTATGGCACTATACAATTCCTCTAAACATGCAGTAATGGGGCTTAATAAAGTGGCGGCTTTAGAAGCAGCGGCATTCAACGTTCGTGTAAATACAGTAAATCCGGGTGTCATTAATACACAAATGATGCGTAAAATCGAAGCAAATGTTGCACCAGGTGCAGCGGAGGCCGCTCAAGCCGCATACAATGATGCCGTACCGATGAAGCGCTATGGTGAACCAGAAGAGGTAGCAAATGTCATTGTCTTTTTGCTTTCCGATGAGGCTTCTTATGTAAGTTCTTCTTCAATTACAATAGACGGTGCTTTATACAATGTTTAACTTTAACTAAAGGAAACTAAAACTCAGAAGAGCTTATCTTTTGGGTTTTTTACATATTAAAAAAAAGCGTATCAATAAGGATCTATTGATATGCTAAATTGGATTTATTTAAAATCTGAAGAGGTTAAGCATTGCACCAACCTGCCTCATCGTATTTACTCCATTTGTAATGGTTCCAACGTGACCCATCATTGTATTTAAATTATCTGTTAGCCCTCCAAGCCGTGAGCCAGGTGCCTGGGAGTTAGGATTAAATTGCTGTTGGCCTTGCCTTGGATCATTTGGATACGGTGAGTAAAAGGAATCTCTAGGTCTTGAAAATTCATTTGGTCCAGAGAAACCCATCCGTTGTCTACCCATTTGAGGAGGGCCGAATTGTTGGCCAGCTGGTGGTGGATATCCCATCCTAGGGTCCTGTCTAAAAAATACCACATTATTCACCTCCCTACTATTACGACTCTAATCTAATATATGTTCGTGATTTTTTGTAACATAGACATTAATACTTTATTTTTTTACAATAACGAATCTCGAGCGAATTATTATTAGATCAGTGCTTTTGTTATCCCCTCTTACTTAAAGTGCAGTGCTTCGTCACCATAAACAATTAGGTCGCATATTGATAAAAAAAGATGATGGGAGTAGTGACATGGGTAAATTTGACTCTGAAAGGCTTACTGTTGAATATAGAAATGGTGTAACAGCTCAAGAGCCAATTATTCCAAGGCATCACACATTAACGCACTCTGATTTTACGGGAGAATTATTTTTGACCATTGGGACACAATTTGCCTGGGACAAAGTTAATACGGAGTTGAGAGATGAAGTATTAGGACAGTGGGTACTGAATGGTAATTCCCTAATCTACAATGTATATATTTATATAGATCAAAAAGAGCATGATATAGAAGCAGCAATACGCCGAAATGGTATTTTCAGGCGAGAACTACCGCTTGCATTGACAGCCATCCGTTATGGAGACCGATTTTTATTCGGCATGTACCCAGTATTGGATTATGCAGTAATAATGGTAAACTTTATATCCTCTTATCCACTGCTATATAAACAGGAGTATTGGGGAACTTTTAGTAATTTTTCAAGCTAAATATTTGGTTATACCTTGAAACCAAAACTTCCCCCTTTCTCCTAAAATACTTGACGCAATTCAATCTGCCCTTCTCCATGTCCTTGCGGGTCGGGCATCCGCATTGCCCACTCGATCGCTTCTTCCTTCGACTTCACCTCAATCAATATAAACCCAGCAACCAGTTCATTCGTTTCAGTAAAAGGACCTTCCGTAACTACCGGCTTTTCCCCCGGAACGGGAAATGAAATACGGAGACCATTTGAACTCGGATGAAGTCCCTTCGCCATTAAAATGAGTGTATTTGATTTAGAATTCTTAACCTGAGTAAATAAGATTGTTTTTAAGTCAATATCACAATTTTTTAGTATTTGTCTTTTGAATAAAGGAAATAATATTAATATATATTGTCGTCATTTCTTGAGGTGTTTTGTCCAAATCATTTTGAACCCATTGTTCGATTAATCCTAAAAAGGCAGATGTGATAAACGATAAAAAATATTCCATTGGTACCTCTAACGTAGCTTTGAAACTTTCGTTTTTCTCTAAATTGATACGTACCTTTTCTGAAAATGCCGCCCTGAATCGAAGGTGAAAACCCGCTCTACCATGATCACTTAGAAAAATTTTAAGTAAAGGGGATTGTATTTTAATAGCACTGAATAAAGTAGCCGCTAATTGCTCCTGCTCTTTTTCAAACGTATGTGTAGATGAATAGTTCGATTGCAATTCATCAATATGATTACCTAGATCCGCAAATAACTGCTGTTCTATTTGATCCAATAAATCAAATTTATCTATAAAGTGTAAATAAAATGTTCCGCGATTAATTTGTGCTTGTTTTGCAATATCGCCTACGGTAATAGATTCAAAAGTTTTACTCTCTAAAATTTTTATAAATGACGTTTGAATAAGCTCTTTTGTTTTTCGATTTTTTTCTTTGTAGATACTCAAAAAAACACCCCTCCATACAAAATTGAACAATCTGTTCATTTTGTTGATTGCTTTGCACTTTTCTCGATTATAAAATAAACAGGTACCACTAAACAACATGTTCAAAATTGAGAAAGGAAGATGATTTCCATTGAAATTATTTAAAGAAAAATTAGCATGGGCCGCTCCCATTGCCGTTATATTAATAATTGCTCTATTTTCGGTAAACTTATTCGCACAAGGAGATCCACAAGTAAAAAACCTGCCGGTTGCACTGATTGTAAATGATGAGGGTGAACATGTAGAGTCTGTGAAAGTCGCTGTAGCACAAATGAGTCAAGGTGTTGATGGCGCAGAGCCAATGCTTGCTTTTACAGATGAAAACCTGGAGGATATTGAAGCATTATTTGATGAAAAGGAATATTATGCAGCACTAGTTATTCCTGAAGGCTATAACGATGACGTGCAAAATGCACTGGCTAATAATAGTGCAGCGACATTGGAAATTTATCTTAACCAAGGCTTTAACATGACAGGTGCCAACGTCGCTAAAACAGCATTAAATGGTTTAATTACACAGTTAAGCAATCAATACTCAGCAAACTTTATAGCACAAATGGGTGACCAGCCATTTGATGCTGAAAAAGCTGCTGTGCTAGTGCATCCGATTGTAGCGAATGAACAGATATTTAACCCAATTACTTCAGCTACAGCTAATGGCAGTGCACCAACTTTATTGGCAGTACCTGCTTGGGTAGGGGCGCTAATTGGTGGTTTCGTATTATTTTTATCCACATCCATCATATTAAAAAGAGATAATTTAACTCGTAAACAAGTAGTACGTTTAATGGGTGAACAAGTATTATTCGGTGTTATTATTGCCCTCTTCTCAGGGTTTACTGTAGCCACATTGGCTTACATCGCTGGTATTAATATGCCTGGCTACTTCCTAGTTGCTTTCTTTGTATCATTTGCAGCATTCTGTTTCTTCTTATTAGTATCTGCAATTACTGCATGGATCGGAAAACCTGCTATTACATTATTCATGGTAGTCATGCTTCTAGGTATGGGTGTACTAATGACACCACAGGAAATGCTTCCAAGCTTCTTTGTAAACTTCATTCGCCCTTGGGTACCGATTCGCTTTGCTTCTGAAGGATTACGCGAAATCTTCTACTTCGGCAGCGGCTTTTACACAGGTGCTTCCTTCAATACTATTTTAGGAATTGGGATTACAGGTTTGGTGATTTTCATTCTATCTATTTTCAAACCGGTAAAAGCACAGAAAAACTAATCCAACATAAAAACGCAGGTACATTGAATACTTTCCCACTCATTGTCCTGCGTTTTATTATTTTTTGACCTGTTGATTAATCATCAAATTTCATACCTTTTAATAAGTCTGCAAATGCATTATTAATCGGCTCTGCTTCTTTTTCTTGCGCTTTTAAATACTTTTGGACACTGCGTTTGTCCACTTTGCCGCCGCCTTCTTTTTTTCGGCGCGCTTCAAAGGCTGACAATTTTTCACGGTAACCGCATTTACATACGAAAATTTGACCATCACCTTGTCCATGCAACTCCAATTTTTTCTTACATTGTGGACAGCGTGCGTTCGTTACGCGTGAGACGTTTTTACGGTGACCGCATTCACGATCCTGGCATACGAGCATTTTGCCTTTCTTCCCGTTCACTTCTAGCATCGGTTTCCCGCAGTCCGGACAGGATTTTGTTGAAATATTATCGTGCTTGAATTTTTTGTCGCTCTTTTTTATGTCCGAAACGATCGCTTTTGTATGTTGTTTCATTTCATTAATGAATATATCTTTTTTCAACTTACCGTTAGCAATTTGTTCAAGCTTTTGCTCCCACTCGGCTGTCGTTTCAGGAGATTTCAACTCGTTTGGCACTAAGTCCAATAACTGGCGGCCTTTTGACGTAATGTGAATATCTTTCCCGCGCTTTTCAATAAGGAAGGAATTAAATAGTTTATCGATAATATCGGCACGGGTTGCAACAGTACCTAATCCACCCGTTGATTTTAATGTATCAGCAAGCTTTTTATTTTGCGTATTCATATATTTCGAAGGATTTTCCATCGCTGTCAGTATTGTAGCCTCTGTGAAACGGGCCGGTGGTTTCGTTTGCCCGGAAGTTTGAGCTAGTAAATTAACCTGCAGTACTTGTCCTTTTTCGAGACGTGGTAACAATTGCTCCTTCACGTCTTCATTTGAATCTTCATCGTCAAATCGATTTGAGTAAACTTCTTTCCATCCAGCAGATAGCACCGTTTTACCGCGCGCAATAAACTTCTCCTTACCGATAAGGGCCTGCACTGTCAATTGCTCATATTCATGTGCCGGGAAAAGAACAGCCAGAAAACGCTTAACGACTAAATCATAAATTTTACGCTCTTTATCCGTAAAATTCGCAAAATTAACGTATTCTTCAGTTGGAATGATGGCGTGATGATCTGAAACTTTGCTGTCATCTACAAAAGATTTATTTGCTCTAATTGGTTTCGTTAATACTTTATTTGCCAATGTACGATATTCACCTACGCTACATGCTTTTAGACGCTCTGATAAAGTACCTACAATATCAGAAGATAGATAGCGAGAATCTGTACGTGGATATGTTAGCACTTTATGTGATTCATACAACTTTTGCATAATATTTAGCGTTTCTTTTGCGGAATAGCCAAATAGTTTATTCGCATCACGCTGTAATTCTGTTAAATCATAAAGCCCGGGAGAAAATGTTTTTTTCGGCTTTCGTTCCACATCGATTACTTTTGCATCCTGCTTGTCCAGTTCATTAACTATCGAATCAATCTTTTCCTTATTAAAGCTGCGTGAATTTCCAGTAGCATCTTGCCACGTTAATTTTAATTCCTTCGTTTGTGCCTCGATACCGTAGTATGTTTGAGCTTTAAAGTGCTTTATTTCATCCTCACGTGCCGCTACCATTGCGACAACTGGAGTTTGCACGCGCCCAGTGTTTAGCTGTGCATTAAATTTCGTCGATAATGCACGACTCGCATTCAGCCCGATATACCAGTCGGCCTCGCTTCGGGCAACTGCTGCATGATATAGGTTTTCATACGCTTTGCCTGGCTTTAAATTCGCAAAGCCTTCTTTAATCGCTTTATCAGTAACAGAAGAAATCCAAAGACGTTTAATCGGCTTATTCACTTTTGCACGGTCTATAATCCAACGTGCTACAAGCTCTCCTTCACGTCCTGCATCTGTTGCGATAATGATTTCATTGACATCACTACGTGTCAGCTGTGATTTCACTGTATTATATTGCTTGCTCGTCTGTTTAATAGTCGTTAGTTTCAAACGTTCCGGAAGCATCGGTAAATCTTCCAGCTTCCATTGCTTATATTTTTCATCATAGCTTTCGGGATCTGCCAGTGTCACTAAATGGCCTAGAGCCCAAGTTACAATGTATTTATCCCCTTCCAAAAAGCCATTTCCTTTTTTATGACACTTCAGCACATTTGCAATATCTCGTGCTACTGAAGGTTTTTCTGCCAATACTAAACTTTTAGCCATCGTACACAATCCTTTCATACCTCTTTAACCCAACTATACCATACATTAATTAAGCCTTGGCGTAATTGTGTCTAACGTTTGTGGGATACATGTTTAGCCCTTCAAATCTTTAAATTATGTAAAATTAATGAATATAATACTTCAATTAATTTCCTTATAATTTAATTATTTGTAAAAATAACCTATATTTTTAATAAATACGCAAAATTTTATTCATTTCATCAAAATTTAAGTGGTAAAATAAGATTATTTCCGATATAATTTAATCGTTCTTTCCCTTCATTTGTATGAAAAATCAAAAATTTCACCTCTTTACGAGAAAAATTAGTAGACAGTTGGATAATCTTGTTATACAATAAGGTTAATTAAATTGCTTAAGCTGTTTACGATTAATTCACATATTAAAAAAGTGAACGTGTACGCTCCCTTTTTTAATGTGTGAATTTTTTTATACATTTAGCAATTCAATAATTAATTTTTTTGGAGGTTTTCTCTCATGCAACAAGGTACAGTAAAATGGTTTAACTCAGAAAAAGGTTTCGGTTTCATCGAAGTTGAAGGCGGTAACGATGTATTCGTACACTTCTCAGCTATCCAAGGCGAAGGTTTCAAAACTTTAGACGAAGGTCAAAAAGTTGAATTCGACGTTGAAGAAGGCAACCGTGGCCCACAAGCTACTAACGTAACTAAACTTTAATTTTAACGATTTAAGTATATAGTTAGTTGCAAGAAGCATACTCACATTGAGTATGCTTCTTTTTTTATAGTTTCATAATTACTTCTGCTTTAATATTTCTACATCAAAAAAGGCTTCCCGAAGTAAATTCAGAAAGCCCCGTATACTATAAGTCTTTTGTACGTTTATTAAACAGTACTACCGATATTGCGATTGCACCTGCTGTCCATGCAGTGATTATGCTAAATGCACCTATTAATTCAGTGAATGCTGCATTTGCCTGTGACAGCTCTGCCAATCGTATCAATTGTGTACTCGGTAAAACTTCGACAATTTTGTATAATAGATGATCTTCTCCTAAAGCTAGTGCCAATGGACCGAATGTAAAAATAATCATTACTGGTAGAACAGCTAAAGAAGCTTCCATAATGGACTTTGTAAATAAACCGCAAATCGTTCCTAACGCCAAGTAGAAAGCTGTCGAAAGCGCTAAAGCAAGTGCAATTACTATAATCTGCTCCGGTGCAAACCCTACTAAATAGCAAGATACGGCTAAAATGATGGCTGTCATTAAAAATACTAGTAAGCTTTTGCCAAATAATATATCAAATGTTGAAGCCGGCGACATCATTAAACCACGCAGCGTATTCCTTTCTTTCTCTTCAGCAATCAGACATGCCTGAACATACGTAGTTACCATTGAAAGTGTTACATTCAGAGGCAAAAAGTACATATCAATGGAGTTAGAGCCCATTCGTCCATAAAAAAGCGCTAAAACTAGTGGCATAAGTACAACGGAAGATATTACATAATTCCGGGAAAATTCTTTATAGTCCTTCATGAAAATGGCTTGAATACGTTTTACTGAAATGTTCATTATAAATCACTCCCTGTTATTTGTACGAAAATATCGCCTAATGTTGGTTCATTGGAATACATACGTGACACACGCTTTGCCTTCATCCACTCCATTAATTGCACCGCACCCTGTTCGCCATTATAGACAACATGATTTTCTCCATTTTCCAGTTCTACTGTAAATGAGTGGTCGCTATATTTTTTCTTTAGAGCAAGTGGTGTATCAATTTCTCGAATTTCGCCTTTATGTAAGAAGGCAACACGATTACATAGCAACTCTGCTTCTTCCATATTGTGTGTTGTTAAAAAGATCGTTGTGCCTAACTCATTTAATTTACGAAGCCCGTTATAAATATGCTGGGCATTTACTGGATCGAGCGCAGATGTAGGTTCATCCAAAAACAGCAATGGCGGTTTATGCATAATTGTCCGGGCTAGAACAACACGCTGCATCATCCCTTTGGAAAGCTGATTAACTTTCTTTTTACGATCCTTCTGTAAATTCACGAATGCCAATGCTTCTTCTATTGTAGTTTTAGGCAAGTTGTATAACTGACTGTACAATAATAAATTTTCTTCAATGGAGAGACGTTGGTATAGCCCACTATTGTCTGACAAAATGCCAAACTTCGATTTATTGTGGCCTTTATTCATTTCACTTGCTGGCTGTCCAAAAACGGATACTTGACCACCTGTATGTGTTAACTGTGCAGTCAGTATTTTAATTGTTGTCGTTTTCCCTGAGCCGCTTGGACCAAGAAAGCCGAAAATTTCTCCTTTACGAATGGAAAAGGAAACATTTTTTAATGCCTCTTCTTTTCCGTACTTCATTTGTAAATTTTGCACCTCAATAATTGCTGTCATTTTATTTCCTCCCTTGAAATCGTTGATACCATTAATTTAAAGGAAGTGCGCATTCACTGCATTATAATATCGGTGAATTGTCGCTTTATGGGGTTGTTTGGTGTTATAAATCGATGAGTGGCGCAAACTATTTCCCAGGAAATCTTTTATATTCCGACAATTTCTTTTAGCTCCGAAAGCTTTGTTCTTGAAAGGGGCACCTCTAATTTTCCTGTACCTTGCAGTGATAGACTATAGCTATTACGTGTCCATGAGATTATTTCCCTTACTTTTTGCAAATTGACGATATATGAGCGGTGACAGCGGAAAAAGCCGAAATGATGCAGTCGTTTTTCCAGCTCACTCAATGTTAATGTACATGGATATGCTTCTCCCGCTACATAAACAAACACTTCCCCTTCGACACTTTCAATATAGTCAATTTCAGGTGGATTAAATAGAATAATCTTTTCATTTTTTTTCGTTGGAATCTTTTCGATTTTCAACTGAATCGTTTCAATTGGTCCTTGTCCTTGTTCCTGTTGCTCTTCTTTAACATCCATTTTATGTAAGCCTTCTTCATCCAGCCTTAATATTTCTCCTTCCGAATTAATTAAGTGCTCTAAATTATTCGATAGTAATACTATTTTTTTGCCTGCAAGCTGAAGTTGTATAATTAAATGCATAAGAACTTTGCGTTCAACTTGCTGTAAATTTTGAAAGGGTTCAATTAAAACAATTGCTTCCTTCCGCTGTACATAAGCCTTTAAAAAATTAAGTAATTGGCGCTCACCAGAGGTTAATTCATTTACACGGACTTTTTTTAATTGTTCTAAGCCAAATGCCTTCATAAGGGTCTCAACAGAATCGTTCATATTATGTAATTTTAAATAAAACTGAAATGTTTCCTCTACAGTTAATCGCTCGTAATGCCCTTCTTCATGTGCATGGACGTATACTTTAGGCATTTTCAATAGTTGCAGCTTTAAAAGATTCATTTTTGTTACGTCTGTATAAATATTGACTAAAGGTTTTTCTGCAAATAGTTCTACCGCAGGTAAAAGTACCTCCCCAAACTCTTCAATTACTTCAATAGTTAATTTCAATATCGTACACCTCGTTCAAATGGGTATTTTATAAAATATTATACTACTATTTCACAAATTTCCTATAAATGGTTTATATAAAAAAGCTATTGCTTGAATGAATCAACACAATAGCTTCGAAGTATGAATTTATAAAATTTGCCCTAATCGTTTAATGCCTTCTTCAATAATTTCTGGGGTAGCGTTTGTATAGTTAAGGCGCATCGTGTTTACTTCCTTTTTCGATGTGTAAAATGGATTGCCCGGTACAAAGGCCACTTTTTGATCCATTGCTTCATGGAATTTTTCAAGGGCATTTACCCCTTCTGGCAACGTTACCCAAATAAACATGCCGCCTTCAGGTTTTGTATAGGAAACGTATGGCGGGAAATATTTTTCTATTGCGGTCAACATCGCATTTGATTGCTCCTTATAGAGAGCAATTATTTTTTCAACATGCTTCTCATAGGCATTATTCGTTAAATAATGATGCAACGTGTACTGCGCAAAAATATTCGTATGCAAGTCCGATGCTTGCTTTGCCGTTTCAACATGACTTAAAAATTCATGATTTTTCGTAAGCATATAACCTAAGCGCATACCTGGTGCAACTGTTTTTGAAAAAGAACCTAATAGGACGCTATTTTCCATCTTACCTGCTGCAATATAGGGTAAATGCTCTCCTGTAAAACGCAGCTCGCCATATGGATCGTCCTCAATGAAAATGATATCTTCATTTTTCACCGCTTCATAAACTTCTTCCCGGCGCTCCTGTGTATAAGTTAAACCGGTTGGATTTTGAAAATTGGGTACTGTATAAACCATTTTGACATTTGGCTTTTTCAGTGCCTCTTTCAATTCCGCTACATTTATACCTTCCGTTTCCAAAGTGACACCGTGGAAAGTCGGTTCACGAAGTGTAAATGCCTGAATTGCCCCTAAGTATCCCGGCTCTTCTATAATAACGCCATCGCCTTTATTTAAAAGTACTTTCGAAATAAGCTCCAAT
Source organism: Solibacillus sp. FSL K6-4121 (assembly GCF_038002585.1). Taxonomy (NCBI): domain Bacteria; kingdom Bacillati; phylum Bacillota; class Bacilli; order Caryophanales; family Caryophanaceae; genus Solibacillus; species Solibacillus sp. FSL K6-4121. The sequence goes on along the minus strand of NZ_JBBOCS010000001.1, from coordinate 1,279,148 downwards.
GCCTGCTGTGATCCAGTTGTGATCAGTACATCATCAGCTGTATAATCCAGACCGGGCTGCTTTTTGTTATGTTTTTCTGCAATATACTGACGTAGTGGTAAATACCCTTGAGTCGTGGAATATTGGAAAACCTTCGCACCACTTTCATCAATCGCATGATTAACAGATTCTTTCAACTGCCCGATTGGAAAAGAAATCGGATTTGGCAATCCCCCGGCAAATGAAATGACATCCGCTGAGTCCGTTACTTTTAAAATATTACGGATAAATGATGATGGTGTGTTTAAAATACTATCAGAATACTGCATTGATGTTTCTCTTCTTTCACTTGGAATTTTCAAAATTTTAGCACTTTTCTAATCAATATACAATAGGTAAGTATCAATTAAGAAAATGCCTACCTATTGCTAGTTTATTTATGACATAGATGTGTCAATTACACCGTTTTCGTTTTTCTTCCTACTAAAAAATAATAAAGTGGAATACAGATTAAAATAAGTGGAATCATGGATGCAAATATCATACGGTAAGTTGTATGCGGCTCTACCATCCCTAGAATAAACGGTCCAATACCTAAACCTAAATCATACAAAATAAAGTAAGTCGATGTAGCTAAACCAAAACGATGTGGTTCAGTCACTTTAACAGCAATTGTTTGGGCAATTGAATTAAAGTTCCCATAACCAAGTCCGATCAAGGCAGCAGCAACAAGTAACATCCAGCTTGCTGAAGCTTGACTAAATAGCAGCATACCGACTGCAAAAATAACGAGACATGGGTACACAATAATATTTGGTCCACGTAAATCCATTAATTTCCCTGTGTAAGGGCGTGAAAATATAATGATAAAGGCATATGCTAAAAAGAAGTAGCTTGAAGCTTCTACTAAATTGATTTCCCTTGCATAAAACGTTAAAAATGACATAACACCTGAATAGGCAAAACCGATTAGTAACGCAACAAATGAAATCGGCAATGCTTTCGGTTCGATAAATTTTTCAAGTAGTGATAATTTTTTTGATTGATGCTCTGAATTAGTATTCTTTTGATTTATTGACACTTTAACAAATAATGAGGCAATTAATAAAAGTAATGATAATACTGTATTTGTATAGAAAATTACATCAAAGCCATTTTCAAGTCTCATCATAAACATCCCTACAAAGGGCCCTATTGCTGTTGCCAAAACAGCACTTAAGCTAAAGTAGCCAATTCCCTCTCCCTTACGCGTTGCAGGTAAAATCGTGGCAACAATTGTCCCTGTTGCTGTACCAATTGTACCGACTGCGACCCCTTGTAATAAACGGATTACCAATAAATACGTAACCCCCCACTCAAATAAATAAAGAGTTGTCGCAATAAAAAATACAATTAAACCAGTCAACAGTACTTTTTGCGGACCGCTATTTCCAATCAATCGCCCGGCTCCTAATCGACCCATTAATGTTCCTATAATGAAGATACTCGATACAAGACCTGCAATACTTGTTGAGACATGATACGTTTCGACTGCATAGCTAGAGATTGTTACCATTAACAGAAAGAATATTAAAATAGACATAAAATTAATGATTGATACAACAATAAAATCCTTTGTCCAAATAGGTTCTTTTACTTCATTCATATTAATCCTTCTTTCAATAATTGTTCCATTTCATTTAAGGCTTGTTGAAATTTTTTTTGTTGTTCTTTCGTTAATGTACTTAATAACCGCTGTTGCAGTAATTTAATTTCCGGAAAAATGATTCCATATAAATCTTCTCCGCTTTCTGTCAAACTCAAATATTTTTCACGTTTGTCTTCCCCGTATTTTATTTGAATTAGTCCATGCTGGGTTAATGTTTTGACATTTGCTGATACAGTTGGTTTTTCCACATCCCAGTATTTTGCTATTTGACTTGTTGTCGTTAAACCATGTTCCATTAAATAATGTAAAAGCGACCAGTTGGCATTCGATAATTCATGCGGAGCCAAAATAGTAGCTAACTGTGCCGTATAACGTTTATGAAAACGATGTATTTGTAAAAAGAATGTCATGTCACTTCTTCTCCTCCAAAAATTAGTTAGTTAGACTAACTAATTAAATAGAAGTTTGTATACTTTGTCAAGATACAATATGTTAAAGTCCCTAAAAAGAAAAGCACGTTTCGAAATCCTCCTCCGAAACGTGCCTGGCTTAACTAATAGAAAATTAACAATAAAGTACCAACCAAGAAACAGTAATATGCGAAATAATGCAACTTACCATTTTTCATGATTCCCATAAACCAACGCATAGCAAAGTATGTCATAAATAACGTTGCAAGGAACGTTACTGTGTAGGGAATGGCTAAGTCCATTTTATTTGGCTCCGCTAAGAAATCTGTGTAACCTAATACTACTCCGCCTAAACTTACCGGAATATACAGCATGAATGAGAATCGTAAAGCCGTCTCTTGGTTCATGCCAACTGCAATGGCAGATATAATTGTCGCACCTGATCGGCTAATACCCGGTGTTAATGCAACCGCTTGCCCTAAACCAACTAGAAATGCATCTTTAGTTGTTAGATCACCGTCACGCTTTGTTCCTCGCAAATTACGAATTAGCCATAAGGCAATCCCTGTAACAAATAACATGATAGCAATGATCGTCATGCTAACATTATCTGCAATTACATCACTAAGCAATACACCTAAGACACCAGCTGGAATAGAGCCGATTATAACGTATATCGCAAAGTTAAAGTCTGCACGGTACCTAGCATCACGTGTTTTAATAAACAGTAAAAATCCCGTAAGCAATCGAATAATATCTTCACGAAAAATGAACATAATGGCGATTAATGATGCTGTATTCGTTAAAATGGCGAACATAAATCCTTGCTCACCCAACCCTAAAATTTCACTTGCAATCATTACGTGACCACTGGACGAAACTGGAATTGGCTCTGTTAAACCTTGCACCAATCCGATAATAAAGTGCTTTAAAACTAAAATTAAATCAAAATTTTCCATTTGTATCTCCTAAAAAAGTTGTTATCTTCTGTTAGACGACAAAGTACGCCTAAATGTTCTCCTCTTTACGATAATACTGTTCGCCAATGTGTGCAAGAGCTTTTGGTAAAGTTCCACCTGTCACAAAAAATAATTGGCGTGTGGCACGAGAAGCCATTGTATAAAGTAAATAAGCATCCATCTTTTCGGTATAGACCCCAGCATTCGCATCCGCTACAACCACTGTCGTAAATTCAAATCCCTTCGCCATATAGCCCGGCATAATTAAAATGCCCTTCATATATACCTTTTGCTCCTCCGTTACGAGCTGCAATTGTGGTACGAGTGGCTTTAATTCATGATATAACTGCTCACAGGCTAACTTATTTTTGCATAATATGACAAAGCTGTCCTGCTCTTTAAATTGTACTTTTACGAGTTGGGCAATCGTATCAGTTACAGTTACAGTTACAGTCGCAGTCTCAATAACTTGCGGCTTCTCACCTGATACACCGAGCGATTGTGTCGTCGTATTGTTCAATATGGCACTCATAAAATCGGTAATCTCATTTGTTGAGCGATAGGATTTATTCAGCTCGACTACTTTGAAATGCTTTGCCAATGGACCAGCCAGTGAATCCTTCATTTGTGGATGCACGAGTTGATTTTTGTCGCCCAGCAATGTGTAATGGGCTTTCGGATGCATCGCTTTAATTGTTAAGAGCTGTAAATAAGAATAATCCTGAATTTCATCAATAACGATATGTTTGATTGTATTATTGGCATACAAGCCTTTGACAATTGCCTGCAAGTACATAATTGGCGCTAAATCTTCATAATACAATATGCGATTTTTTAATGTTTCAGTAGTTGCCTCTTGAATCGCCTGCATAAATAAATCATCTTTTTCGAATCCGAGTGAATTAATATACATTTTATTGATGTTAACGAAACCGAGTTGCTGAATTGTACTTTCTAGCTTTCCATATCTTTTTTGCAGCTTTTCATTTACTTGCTGTTCAATTTCCTTATCCGTTCCGATGTAAGCATTTACAGCCTTTAGTTCTTTCATCAATACTTTACGGTCCTTCGATTTTTGCTGCCCCACTTTTTCCAATAGAACATTACGGATTTTTTTCAGGCGAAAATCAATGTCCAGTGCACCATATTTCTCATAAAACAATTCGGTTAGCTTTTTTGCAGAAACGAATAGTTTCCCTTCTACCTTTAAGTTGTAAAATGGCATGCCCGCCTTTTTTATGCTCGCAATATAATTGAGCAGTTGTTTTACATAATTATGCGACCCCTTAAATGCATAATATTCACGCCCTTCATCGGTCGCAAGTTGCAGCCGCTCAATGTTTTCGTAGCTTGTTTCCGCTTTGTAATGTGTTAATTTTAAATCGCGCAATAAACGATAATAAGTTGTATGCTGTACATTTTCCTCACCGAGCTCCGGCAAAACATTTGAAATATAGTCATTAAACAAATCCGATGGTGAAATGAGTAAAATGCTACGCGCATTCATTGTCTGACGGTATTCATAGAGCAAAAAGGCAATTCGCTGCATCGCTACTGACGTTTTCCCACTACCGGGTGGTCCTAGTACAATGAGGTTGTCTTTATTTGAAGAACGAATGACGATATTTTGGTCACTTTGGATTGTAGCAACGATCGACTTCATCTTTTCCTTTGCGGTATCGGATAAAAGGCTTTGTAGTACTTCATCTCCTACATAAATATCCGCATCCAATACCTGCAACAACTCATCATACTTCACTTTGTATTGGCGGCGTCCTTGAATCGTTACAGAAATATATTCGCCGTCCGGAATTTGATAGCGTGCCTGTCCAACTTTGTTTTCATAAAAAAGACTCGAAATCGGTGCACGCCAATCATAAATTAGAACATCATCCGTTACTGGCTCCCTAAAAGTCGATAGGCCAATATATAAATGCTCGCGCTCACCTTGTTCATTTTCGAGTGATATGCGTCCGAAATATGGACTTTTATATAAAATTTGCATCTTGGCAAGTTGTTCACTTTGCTGTACATATTCTCGTTCACGTAATTGCATCGTCTGTAGCATTTGTGAAAACTGGATGGCACTTTCCCCTGAAATATCATTAAACTCCGAAGACGCTTGTGTACGTTCCTCGACAATGTCGCCTTTTTGCTTTTTTAAATGGTTTGTCTGCACTTCGATTTGTTGTTTTAACAGCGCACTAATTTGCTTTAAATGCGCCTCTTCCTTTTGCCAAATCGTTTGTTCCATCTTCTGTTCGCCTCCAAATGCTCCAAAAGTAAAAATTTTACTTACTTATTTCCAGATGAATATTCATGCTACAACAAAATCACATGAGATTCAATCTGAAGAATGTATTAATTTCCATTATTTAGAATCCAACTAAAGATGATATACCCCTACGGCAGATGACAAGCTAAACAAAAAAAGTGAAGCATCCATTTTCGGGACACTTCACTTTATTTTACTGAATATCTACTGGCTGCTTTGACAATGTTTTCGTCATTTCACAATATTGAACGAATACTCGTGCCAATTCACGAAGACGGTTGTGTACATCTTCATCGATAATTTTATTATCCTTATCAAAATGATCAGCATGCGTATATACATAGTTTGGTGTAACTAGGCATCGGAAATAGTCCAAAATCGGACGTAATTGGTTTTCTAATACTAAATGGTGCTGATACGTACCGCCATTGCCGATAATCGCTGCCGGCTTGTAGCGCATTGCTTTTGGTGGAATCATATCAAACGCATTTTTCAATACACCAGGAATAGATGCCTGAAAGATCGGTGAAGCAAAAATATAAGCATCAGCTTCTTCAAATTTTTGAATCATCATTTTCATATCGTCGTTAAGCGGACTGCCATCTAAAATTTGATGCTTTAATTTTGAGAAATATAATATCTCCAGCTCCAGTGAAGGGTTAAAAGCTTCGATATATTGTTGAACTTGCTCCAAAAGAACGCCGGTTTTACGGCCAAATATGGTGCCGTCGACAAGTAATATTTTCATAATTGTTCCTCCATGTAACTCGTTGTACTCATATTGTATCAGAATAACTTATTTTGATAATAGGTAGTTGCTTAGGAAAGATCAATTTCAGTCTTTTGTCTGACATTGTTATGTCGGAATAAAAATGCTATTTTTCTTTGTCGGCTTCCTTTAATTTACTGTGATCGATTTCAGTATCTTTATCTGCATGTGGTAACTCTTCTTCGTGGAATTTCTTCCAATTGAAGGTTACCTCCTCGTCTATAAATGAGTCTTTTTCTACATTTATCGGCATTTCCAATTCCAAAAGCTCATCTGATAAATAAATTGCTATTTTTTCCTTTTTACCATGCAGCGCGATGACTTTCATAGCTTTAGCAATTTGCTTTGCAGGGATTGAACGTACCTTTTTCATCGGACCCACCAGTAAAGGATTGAGCACTTTTAATACCTTTTCCCCCACCGTCTCACCTAACCGAAACTCCGGACGATTCCCGGTTATTAATGAGGGGCGGACAATAGATAGTTTCGGGAAATCCATATTAATCAATTCCCTCTCTAAATTCCCTTTTACCCGACTATAATATGCGAACGCTTTTTCATTTGCACCCATTGCCGAAATAACGATAAAATGACCGACACCCTTATTTTTAGCAAGTGCGGCAACTGACAATGGAAACTCAAAATCAACCTTTTCAAATTGTTCTTTTGACCCTGCTTTTTTCATCGTTGTTCCTAAGCAGCAAAACACTTCATGCGCAAACTCAAAATCACACTCAGCAATCTGATCAAATTCACAAAGTCTTACATCCAATTTCGGATGGGAAAAATCAAGCGGTCTTCTCGAAAGGACATTTACTGCCGCGTATTCTTCACTTTCACACAGCAGCTTAACGAGTTCCGTCCCAACTAATCCTGTTGCACCTACGACTAAAGCTGAACGCATTACTTTCATATCTTTCCTCTTTTCTACGATTTAATGTATGTACTCTCTCATTCATAATTTCGGCTATTCCACCATATTTTATAGAGATAGTGGAAAGGATGGGATATACGTGCAAAAAAGAAAAATTATCTGGATTATCGAACAATGTGATATTAAAGGGACGTATCCTTTTGAACGTGCGGTAACATTAGCAAATTTATTGCAAGATGAGAGTGTCATTCTATTCGTTAAAACTAATAACCAGCAGCTCATTGATAAATTGGCCCAAACAGGCTTAAATATTAATCTTTTCGATCGTTTTACTGAGCTTAAAAAGAAAATCCGTGAGATTGAACCACATTTAATTATTCACGACGGAAAAGATACACTAGTAGAACAAGTTGAAATGATTAGACCATTTTGCTCTACTATTGTTCACTTTGATGATTTTGGAGTTGGGGCACAGCTGATAGACTGCCACCTCGTCGCTCTGTTTGGCGAATCTCATGAAGATTCACATGTACACGAGCTTGCAGGCAGTTATGCATTTGCCGTTCCACCGAACTTAGAGAAAGTTGCATATGAAGTTCTCGAAACACCTGACAGCACTATAAAGGGCGAACTCCCGCACATTGTTGTCGCCTTTGAAGATGGAGATAACAATAATTTAACATACCGCACATTGCGCCACCTAACACAGTTGCACATCCCGCTGAAAATTTCCGTTGCCATTGATGATGATTATAAGCATGACTTGGATAGTTTAAAATTAATGGCTTTAAGCCGGAAAAATACAGTCATAGTCAAAAAGTCCGACGCACTTCTTCAACTAATGCCACAAGCGGACTTAATTATTTGTAATGCCAACTATACACCATATAAAGTTGCAGCAGCCGGTATTCCTTGCATTACAACCGCTCAACATGATAATGAACTCAACTATGCTTTCACTCGTGAAATGAATGGCTTTATCCATATCGGTTTAGGCCGGAAAATGAAACAATCTATTATTCAAAATGCGGTAATGGAGCTTTTACTTCATGAACAACGTCGCGAACGAGCTGTCCGTAAACAACGAAATCTTGAAATTTTGACAAATAATGAGATATTAAAAAATTTACTGTTGGATTTAGCCTATGCCCGCCATAATATGGCACACATTTAAGTATTGGTAATTGTAGTCTGCGCCTTTCGGGTATATATTAATGTGTTTCTTATATAGATTCCGCAAAAAATTAAGGTTTCTTATCCTCCATATTAGAATGCATTATGTTACAATATGAAAAGGTAAATTTTCGTTCGTAAAGGAGCAATTATCGATGTTAACAAAAGACCAGCTGCAGCAGCAAATCGCCGAATTAAAGATGGATTACATCAATCTTCAAGGCGATATGGAAAAGCTTGAATCAGTAGGCCATCCAGACTCAGTCAATCAAGCGCTCGTACGTCTTGAAAATATGGAAGCACGGCTAGCAGAACTAAACAAACAGCTCGCAGCACTTTAATGTTGCGGGTTTTTTTTGAGGAAAAAGCAAAGTAATATAATGCCGTTTTTGGTACTTGTTGATTTCCGTTTCGGCGGACGCTTTCCGGGGGTGTGGCCCGAGCCTGTAGTCTCAGGCGTCAGGCTATTCCCCAGGAAGCTTTGAGTGACTTCTTTGACTCTGCTTCGCTCTGCAACGATAGGCGGAGCCGACAGTTGCACTCGCCACCTACACTCCAATCAACTATATTATCCGCTAATTTTATATTACTTTTTACCATACTATTACTTATACAATAAAAACACTCGGAGGATTATATATGGCAATTTTAACTGTTGAAAAGTTAGGTCATTCATTTGGTGACCGTACATTATTTAAAGATGTATCGTTCCGTCTTGTAGAAGGCGATCATATTGGTTTAGTAGGTGCAAATGGTGTCGGGAAATCGACATTAATGAGCATTATTACAGGTCAGGCAATTCACGATGAAGGAAAAGTAGAATGGCTACCTGGCACACACTACGGTTATTTAGATCAGCATACGGTTTTAACGGCTGGTCGTTCGATGCGCGATGCATTGCGTGATGCATTTTTACCGTTGTACAAAAAAGAAGCACGCTTAAATGAAATTTCAGCTGAGCTTGCAGAGCCAGATGCAGATTATGACAAGCTTTTAGAAGAAATGGCTGAAATCCAGGATGCACTGGATGCAGGCGATTTCTATACATTAGATATGAAAATTGATGATATTGCTCGTGGTTTAGGATTAGATGCAATTGGCCTTGACCGCGATGTTGCAGCATTATCAGGTGGTCAGCGTACAAAAGTACTGCTTGCCAAGCTTTTACTGGAAAAGCCAAAAGTACTGTTACTGGATGAGCCGACGAACTATCTGGATGAAGAACATGTTACTTGGTTAAAAAACTACTTAAAAAATTACCCATATGCTTTCCTTTTAATTTCGCATGATACGGAATTCATGAATGATGTAGTTGATGTCATTTTACATTTGGAATTCGCAAAAATGACGCGTTATACGGCAACATATGAAAAGTTTATTGAGCTTGCGGAAATAAATAAACGTCAGCATATTGATGCATATGAAAAACAACAGGAATTTATTAAGCAGCAGGAAGATTTCATTGCCCGCAATAAGGCTCGTTACTCAACAAGTGGCCGTGCGAAATCACGTGCGAAACAATTGGATCGTATGGAGCGTATTGATCGTCCAGAAACTGCTGTTAAACCTGAATTCAGCTTTAAAGAAGCACGTACACCTGGCCGTTACGTAGTTGAAGCCGAAAACTTAGTTATTGGCTATGATAAAGAAAAGCCGTTACTGCCTCCTCTTACATTCCAAATTGAGCGCGGCGAAAAAATTGCACTAGTAGGCATGAATGGTGTCGGGAAATCGACTCTATTAAAAACAATGCTAGGGAAAGTCCAACCGCTGGACGGGAAAGTCATTTTAGGCGATTATTTAGAGCCATCTTACTTTGAACAGGAAGTAAAAGCTGATAAAATTACGCCGATTGATGATGTATGGAATGCCTTCCCTTCAATGGAACAGGCACAAGTCCGTGCAGCATTAGCACGCGCTGGTCTTAAAACAGATCATATTACTCGCCCACTGAATTCACTTTCTGGTGGTGAGCAGGCAAAAGTACGTCTTTGCAAGCTGATGATGGACCAAACAAACTGGTTAATCTTTGACGAACCGACAAACCACTTAGATGTTGATGCAAAAGAAGAACTAAAACGTGCGATGAAAGAATTTAAAGGCACAATCGTTCTTGTATCGCATGAGCCTGAGTTCTATGAAGGCTTAGCAACAAAAGTATGGAATGTACAAGATTGGTTCACTACGCGTGAAACGAAGGAATTAAACGAATTTAAATAAATTGTTGGAGCAGTATACTCTCTTTATGGAGTGTACTGCTTTTTATTTTTTATTTTAATTTGAATATTTTAAGTTCTTTTTAGAAAAAGTGGAGAATATATTAGAAATTCGAGGATTTATTTCTTCTATATTATTAATCTCCTTCTCTCTTAGTTTCTTTACAAAACTGTAATATAAAAATTGAAACTTTTTTTATAAGAATACGTATATTTTATTAGAAGAATGGGTATACAGATAAAGGTAAACATATAAAAAAACCAGTTGCATTATAAATAGCTTACTGGTAAGATATTATTATAAATAAATGTCTTACAACTAAGCTATCACCAAATTATTGATTATGGGAAAGCGAGGAAAATTATTATGACAGTAACAATCTATACACAATCAAGCTGTTCCTCATCACGAAAAGCATTAAAATGGTTAAACGAAAATAACATTGCTTATACGGAAAAGAGAACAACTTCTCAACCTTTAACATTAGCAGAATTTAAACATATTTTAAGTATGACAGAAGACGGTACAGATGAAATTATTGCGACAAACTCGAATGATTTCAAAAACCTTGATATTGATATTGATCAGTTATCCATTCAGGAACTGTACAATTTGATTCAACATCATCCACGCATGCTGCGCAGCCCTATTTTACTTGATGAAAAACGCATTCAAATCGGCTATAACGAAATGGACATTCGTCGTTTCATTCCACGAAAAGTGCGAGCATTTGAATTAAATGCCCTTCAAAAATTAGCCGTAGAATAGCGATAACATTTGGAGTTGACACTTAAATGAATGAGCATAAACGCGAGCAATTATCCGACCTTTTTGAAAAGATGACATCGTTAGAACGCAAAATTGCCAATCAATGGAATAGTCAAAATCAGCTAGGCTTTTCAAAATCACATATTTTAATTCTAGCTTACTTACATACAGACGGACCAAAGCGTCCTTCTGCCATTGCCGAGAAGCTAAAAGTGACTACAGGCGGTGTAACGGTTTTGACGACGAAGCTTATTAAAGCTGGACTAATTGAAAAAACTCAAAATGAAGCGGATCGCCGCGCTTCGCAAATTCATATTACAGAAGCAGGAATCGAAATACTCGAACGCTCTCGCCAACAAGTAGATAATCTTTTTGAGAATCTGTTCGGTATGTTAACAGAAGATGAAATTAAAACTTTAACAGCAATCTTTGAAAAATGTGCGAAATTTTAAACCACGCGAGCATTCACTGCTCACGTGGTTTTTTAGTTTAGATCGGGAATCAGGTGAACGTGTTTTAATTTTATTCGTCATTTTTTGTGAGTTATTCGCCATACTTGCTTCTATATTCGCCAACTGAGCTATCATAATCGTCAATACCAATGTCATAATATCCACTTTCAGAATTTTATTAGCTACTTCCACATATATTCGCCACTTAAATTTTTTAATCGCCCTTTTACACAACTTATTCGCCATTATAAAGGGCAATTTAACATAAAAAAGCTACAGCAACTTTTTGCCATAGCTTTCGTCCTAAAAATTATTAAGCTAATACTGCTTCTGCGACACCATTATCGGATAGTAATATTTCTTTTAAGCGTGCTTTTGCGCGGAATAAACGTGATTTCACAGTACCAATTGAAACTTTCATCAGATCAGAAATTTCGGCTAATGAAAATTGGTCCACATAGAAATACCATAATGTTTTTTGATAAATATTATCAAGCTGGCTCATTTTTTCCTGCACAATTTTCGTGATTTCTGTTTTTTCCACAATTTCTTCTGTCGTAAAGTCATTGTTGGGAACCAAATCTAAAATCGGTACGTCTAATTGTTCAGGTTGATTCATCATGTATTTACTGCGACGAACATTTTTGCGATAGCGGTCGCGGAATGTATTCATCGTAATGGTTGTCAGCCAAGCTTTCACATGGTCTACTTTTGCTACTGATTCTTCATAACGTACAACTTTTACCCAAACTTCCTGCATCAAATCTTCTGCTTCATTTTGATTGCGAGTTAGTTTTAAACAAAGGTGATAGATGTAACGGTTATACTCATCATAGATATTTGTTAGTAATTCATTCATTTTTTTATCCTCCGATAGAATGTATTTTATATAAGGTCAATTTATGTGCAATTTTATAAATATCCATTATGCATCGGCATAATATGGTATGACCTTATTGTGCCAAATAAAATACTTACGCTCTATCGGATTGGCTTTCAATTACCTTACAATGCTGTAAGAATCGAAGAAATCATTTGAACTGTATGACCTTCTATGTAACTCCCTCACTATATTGCCTTACACTATTCCCTTTTCTTACAATGTCTCCATCATATAAGAAATGAGCTCCATAACTTTTTTATAATCTTTCTCAAAGTTCGGCTGTATCGTACTAATTTGCGCAAAGTTACGCTCCTTTAAGTAGGCGCTGTCACTATGGAGCAAAAATCCATTCAATTCACATGTTTGTATGATGAGAGGCATTTTTTCGTGTTGCCACGATGCAATCATCGGATACATCGTCTTTACAGGTAACCCTGAGCTTTTAATAAGCTCCATCCGTTTGTTCAATACAGTATAGCGCTCCGGGTAAGCTTTCAACGCATCACTTACTGCCTTAATATAAAAATGCGGTAATGTAAACGGAATTTGTCTTTCAATATAATATGGTAAGTTTAAATAAAGAGGTGCATCACTCGCACACGGCAATTCTCTACAAAAGACGAAAGCCAGACCCGCTATCGTTCCAAGTGCCTTCCCACTAACCGCTGTCGCATAGAGTAACCCTTCCATCGAAAAAGGCAGCGCAGCAAACGAGCTAATACAATCTGCACAAAGCTTTATCCTATATTTTTTTGCCAGCTCTAAAAGAGGCTCGAGTGGATTCAATATACTATTGGATGTCTCACCATGGACGAAAATAATATAGTGGTAGTTACCCTGCTCTAAAGCTGACTCAATTTGTGGCATATCAAATTCATTACCCCATCCAAAGTCCAGGCACTCGACATGTAACCCCCACTGCTTTGCCTGATTTTTTAGACGATTGCCGAATTCCCCGTTCACTAAAATAAGCCCCTGCTCCTGGGGAAATTCACTTTTCAACTGACCGAGCATTGCATCGTTGGCTAGTGTCCCTGTACCGACGAGCGGAATGACGTGATTGGCATGCGCCAGCTTGCATAGCTGTTGCTTCATATCCTGCAGTTCCTGATTAAATTTATTGGAACGATGCGAAATGGTTGCTGGTTCAATCGAATGTTCAAGCGCAACCGGACCTGGATAAAACACAATATTTTGCTCACGCAGCCGTTCACGAAATACTTCACTATCTTTTCTGGTTAATACCATGGGCAAATAGCTTGCCTCTTGTGTACCTACTGCTGGCGCAAACTGTTTAAACCCCATTTGTGTATATAGCTTTTCTTCTCTTACTGTCCCTGAAATGACACAGGCAGTATAGCCCACATCATAATAATAACGATAAATGGCAGTGGCAAGCTTTGCAAACACACGCCCATTACGATGTGCCTTTTTAACGGCAAGCAACCGGATTTCGCATAAATATTCACAAACTTCAGGGTCTAGGTGATTTTCTACATTTCCGATTTTCTGGTCAATCGAAAATGGTCTTTTGTCTCGAAATGCAGCCATTCCAACTATTTCGGTGTTCTTATAAACAATGAGGTAAACATTTTCATGATGAAATTTATCAATAAGACGCTTGGAAGGATTGGGCTGATGCTGTGGTATTTCTTCTACAAACGTTTCATAATTTAATGCAGCAATCGCATCGAATTCTTTTTCCGTTGCAGCAATTTTACTCCAATACATTTGGCTTCACTCTTTCTATAATACTATGTCTTTGCTTCCAAATAACAAGCAGAAGTGCAATGGATACGATAAATCCTACTTCTGTATAAATGCCTGTAACAATTCCATATACGATAAAGCCCCCACCCATACTAAGCGTTGCACTTTTCGTAATGCCTAGACAGATTAAAAATCCAGCTAAAAACGACAAAAATATTAAAGGAGAAAAAGCGAGCATTGCACCGATAACAGTTGCGACACCTTTTCCACCTTTCCCGCTATTCCAAAATGGATACAAGTGACCAAGCACGACGGCTATAATTGCCACTGCAATTGTCAGCTCAGGTAACTCAAGAACACGCCCTGCAACTACAATGGCCACACCCTTTAGCCCATCACCAATTGCAACAATGACAAAAGCTGATTTGCCAAGTGTTCTTCCCGCATTCCGCGCCCCTAAATTCCCGCTGTTTTGCTCGTGTAATTTGACTCCCTTTATCTTTGCGACAACTGCCGCTATTAAAATTGTTCCAAGTAAATAACTCGCTATAATAAAGAGCATTATATTATTCCCTCTTTTGCCTGGCTAACATGCCATGCTTTATTCACAAGTTAACAAGCCATCCTCTTTATACTCAAAGGTTACCGTTTTTTGCTGTTGTTCAAAACCTTCAAAACATATATCAATTGTTTCCATGTTTTTATTGTGTGTTTGGGTAATACTTATAAAGGCTATGCCAGTACCGACAATAATTGCACCAATTGAACCTGCTAAAATTCTTTGCTTCCATTTACTCATCTATTTTCACTCCTAAATAATACATTTGTTCAGGCATCTTATTCCCTTTTATTAAAAAAAACTATTATACTACTAATATCTATTGCCATTATCTATTGCCATTTACAAGGAGTAATGTATGAAAAAAATTGGAATTCCCTTAGGCATTGTTTTAATCATTTTACTATTCATTGGGATTATTTGTATAGCAATTGCCGCAGAGGTTGGAGTTTTATTGCTCGTCGGCATTGAATTTGAGCATTGGAAATACCTAGTCGGATTCATCATTTTATACGGTATCATTGAGTTTGCGCTTGTGATGCTGTCCGATGTCCTCATTGAATTAAAGTCAGAGCAGCTTCATCGTTTCCATCAATATTTTGCACATTTGCTTATATCCTTTACGCTTTTAATGACGATTTCAATATTAATGGAATCTATTTATCTTCCTATGTACGGTGGCATAATCTTTGCAATTACAACTGCTACCCTCTATTTACTGTTTGATTCCAGCTCAAAAAAAGAGCGGATACAAAGCTGAATTTTATAGGTTGTATGCTATACTTATTTCTATAATCGAAATATAAGGGGGCACTCTTTAATGAGTCACTTACAAACTTTAGATGCTTATTTCACAGAGCATCGCGAACGTCATTTAGCAGAGTTAAACGAATTTTTACGCATTCCAAGTATTTCTGCTTTATCTGAACATAAAGACGATATGACAAATGCAGCAAACTGGTTGGCAGACCACTTAAAATCTTTAAACATCGAAAATGTATTAGTTGATGAAACAGCCGGTCACCCTGTTGTATATGGAGAGTGGTTGCATGCAGAAGGCAAACCGACTATTCTGTTTTACGGTCACTACGATGTACAACCAGTAGATCCGCTTCACTTATGGGAGACACCTCCTTTCGAGCCGGCAATCCGTGATAATAAGCTTTTTGCACGTGGTTCTTCAGATGATAAAGGACAGGTGTTTATGCACTTAAAAATGATTGAAGCGTTATTTGCAACAGAAGGCACATTGCCAGTCAATGTAAAATTCATCTATGAAGGTGAAGAAGAAATCGGTAGTCCGTCCCTTCCGCAATATACGGAAGACAACAAGGCAAAATTAGCAGCAGATTTAATCGTCATTTCCGATACAGGTCTTTATGCTAAAGGGAAACCGGCAGTATGCTACGGCTTACGTGGGTTAACGGGGGTTCAAATAGATGTGCGCGGAGCAAAAGGCGACTTGCATTCAGGTCTATATGGTGGCGGCGTTCAAAACGCTATTCACGCATTGACTGAAATTCTGGCTTCATTCCGTGATGAGCATGGAACAATTCAAGTAGATGGTTTCTATGATAAAGTGTTGCCATTAACTGATGAAGAGCGTCAGGCATATCGTGACCTGAACTTTGACGAAAGTGCTTTAAAAGAAGAAGTAGGTGTGCAGGAGCTATTCGGTGAAGTAGGCTATACTTATTTAGAACAAACATGGGCACGTCCTACATTGGAAATCAATGGCGTGTTCGGTGGTTTCTCCGGTGAAGGGATTAAAACAGTCTTACCTGCTGAGGCTGGCGCAAAAATTACTTGCCGCTTAGTACCAGATCAGGACCCTGAAGAAATTGTAGCATTATTAAAAGCACATATCGAAAAGCATAAGCCTGTTGGTGTAGAAGTTACGATTTCTGAATTCGATAAAGGAAAGCCTTACATTACACCATTTGATCACCCAGTGATCCAAGCAGCTGGCCGTTCTTATGAAAAAGTATACAACGTACCGACAGCCTATACACGTGGTGGTGGCTCGATTCCAATCGTTGCAGCATTCGATGAAATTTTGGAATTGCCGGTTGTGTTAATGGGCTTCGGTCTTTCAAGTGAAAATTTCCATGCACCGAATGAGCACTTCCATTTGGAAAACTTCGACCAAGGTTTACGCGTACTTGGTGATTACATGTTTGAAATTGCTAACATTAAACTATAATAACGATTGCACAAAAAAAACTCCGATGCACACTACTGCACCGGAGTTTTTTGTTTCCGTACGAGACCATATAAAAATAGGGGGTTTTATATGCTGTCGAAGTCGTATACGAGAAAATTTGAGTAAAATAGCATATTAGATTAGAGTGCAAATTAACTTCCAAGCAATTCGCCTCGCTTGTTGATTTCATCATAGCATTTCCATTTTCCGAAAAAAATAGGCCCAATGCGTTTGACATATAATCATCACAACTTCTGTTCACAATTTCTTAACAAGCAATAACCCTTAACAAAAAAGCGCACCAAAAGTCGAAACTTCCGGTACGCTTTTTCTATTTAAAGTACATTTAAAATCATGCCGACCGATGCATAAATGAAAACTGTTCCAAAAACAGCCATCATATGGAATAGCGAGTAGCCGAACATAATATTAGCCCACTTTTTCTCTTCTTGTTTCTTTGATGCCGTAATACTCATACATAGCCAAATGACACTTAGAACAAGCGAAACAATGGTTAACCCTAAGCTAAGCGGGTAAAACAGAAAGCTTGATAAACATAACAACACTAAATAGATATTCGACTGAATATAAGTGCGTCGCTCTCCTTTTGCTACAGGCAACATTGGGATATTCGCAGCGGCATAATCTTCTTTTTTACGAATGGCGATAGCATAAAAATGTGGCATTTGCCAAATCACCATAATTAAGAAAAGAGCCCATGCAGCTGGGTGCCAAATATCCGGAGCTACAGCTGCCCACCCAATTAACGGTGGCATGGCTCCTGAAATACTTCCTACTTCTGTGTTCCAAATGGTACGGCGTTTCGTCCACATTGTATATGGCACAACATAGAAAAATACACCTAAGAATCCTAATAAAGCCGCTAATGGTGAAGCTAAATACAGCGCCACACACCCTAGTATCAATAAAATCGTCGCAACAATCAGTACTACCTTTGCTGATAGCTCTCCAGTAACTGTTGGACGTGTTTTTGTTCGGGGCATAATTTGATCAATGTCTCGGTCATATACGTTATTGTACGCACCTGCTGCGGCAATGACTGCTGCAGAACCAAGAATTGCAAAAATAATAGCTGGAATATGTTCAATAAAATTTAATTCATATGTGTATAGGGCAAGCATTAATGCCGCGATCATCGGAATTAAGTTTGATTTAATAATGCCAGTCTTCACAGCTTGCGCCCACAATTGGCGATTCGATTGCGTTTGCATATTTCCTAATCCTACTTCCTAATTAATCACTTTCTCTAGTATACCCCAAATGGGTCATAAAGGGTTAATATCCAGGCTTTTTTTCTCATTTCTTCATAGAATATTCTGAGATAATGTAGACACAATTACATTGCCAATTAACTCAATTCCTTTTCCCTCTCGCGATAAATCCATTTAATCAGCGGCAATATACAGAGGAAAATAAAGAGCAAACGAAAGAGTTGGAATACTGTTACGACTGAAATATCTGCTTTTACAGCTGCAGCAAGCAAGCCCATTTGGTCAAGTCCTCCAGGTGCTGTACTTAAAAAACTCGTTGCGAAGCTTAAGTTTAAAAATTCAGCAATAAGCAGACTAGTGCCATAGGTAAGTACAATCATCGCAATAGTACTCAATACTCCCCCGGCCAGAACTTTTGCAGGTAAACGCAAAGTTGATGGTTTTAACAATAAGCCGATATATGTACCAATCAATAGCTGTGCTATATGAAGAACATCACTCGGCATTGTCGGTGTATCAATACTAAATAACTTCAAAGCAATCACAACGATAATCGGAGTCAAAAAATGGGCAACAGGCAGCTTTAATCTTTTACCAACTGGCACAAGTGCAGCAGACAAAATAATAAGCAGCACTACTTGCCAAACATCTATAGTAAGCGGAATCGAAGCCCCTCCTACGACATTGCCGGATACTAAAAATGGGATAAGCAGTACAACGCCCAATACACGCACTATATGAAAATAAGTGACCGCTGTTAAATTAACATCCCCTTCTTCTTCCGCAAACAATACGAGTTGCGACAATCCTCCAGGAACATTTGCAGCTACTGCTGTTTTAAAAGTAAGTCCTGTCGTACGAGAAATCCCCCATGCAATCCCTAAACAAAATAAAAACAGCAAAACATTCACAATAACCATGAACAACATTAACGACTTAAAATCGGAAAACAAAGCGAAATCAAACTGCTGACCAATAGCGACTCCAACGATAATGAGCCCCGTATTTCGTAAAGTGGCCGGCCAGCGAAGACGGTCTTTTATAAAAAATTGTGCAATCAGTACCGAAAAAATAGGACCGATCAGCCAGGGAATGGGTAAAGAGAGGGCTGAAAATAAAAGTGCACCGATTAGTGCAATGATAAACGCAAGAAACATAACGCCCCTCCACTTTCATTAGTAGTTTATTTTATTTTAGCTGAAACTATTTCGTAAAGCGAACAAGCAGGGTGTATTAACAGAAAATGTTAAAATTTATTTTTACAATAATTAGGTGTTCCACCCACCTTTTATGCTACAAAAAACAAAAAATAGGTATTTTAATAGTATTATTGATAAATTTTTTAAAAAGAATTTTTATCATTATAATTTTATATTTATACATTAATTTTTATTATTAAATCTTGTTATATAATAAACATAAATTATAATACTATAGAGTTAAATCAATACTCCACTCCATTAACAGATGCTATAATCCCTTCTGTATCAGTACATAACAATACGAACCTAAATTAAAGAAATATACATTTACATTTTATAAATATAGTTATGAAGTTCTTTCTGTAAGCCTTTTCATTTGTAACTTCTCTTTCACAGATGCATAATCAAATTATAAAGTTAATAAACTTTAAATTGAGTGATAGAGGTGTAGTTAAATGATCTATGCAAATCCTAATACTGCTGGTGCAGTAGTTAACTTTAAAGAAAAATATGAGAACTTTATCGGTGGCGAATGGGTAGCTCCTGTTAAAGGACAATACCTAGATGTAAAATCACCTGTAACTGGTAAAGTATTTACTTCAGTTGCACGTTCAACTGAAGAAGATATTGAATTAGCATTAGACGCAGCACATGCAGCTAAAGGTGCCTGGGCACAAACTTCTGTTGCATACCGCGCGAATATTTTAAATAAAATCGCAGATCGCATTGAAGAAAATTTAGAAAAAATCGCTGTTGCTGAAACTTGGGACAACGGTAAAGCAGTGCGTGAAACATTAAACGCTGATATTCCTTTAGTAGTGGATCATTTCCGTTACTTTGCTGGTGCAATTCGTGCACAACAAGGCGGAATTTCTGAAATCGATAACGATACAGTAGCATACCACTTCCACGAGCCAATCGGTGTTGTAGGTCAAATTATTCCTTGGAACTTCCCATTATTAATGGCTTCTTGGAAAATCGCTCCTGCATTAGCGGCTGGTAACGTAATCGTAATGAAGCCTGCTGAACAAACACCAGCTTCAATCATGGTATTAATCGAATTAATCCAAGATTTATTACCAAAAGGTGTATTCAACGTTGTAAATGGTTTAGGTATTGAAGTTGGTAAACCACTTGCTACGAACCCACGCATCAACAAAGTGGCGTTCACTGGTTCTACTGGTGTTGGTCGCTTAATTATGCAATACGCTACAGAGAATATTATCCCTGTAACATTAGAGCTTGGCGGTAAATCACCAAACGTCTTCTTCCCAGACGTAATGGATCATGACGATGAGTATTTGGATAAAGCTATCGAAGGTTTAGTAATGTTCGCATTAAACTCAGGCGAAATTTGTACTTGTCCTTCACGTGCATTAGTTCACGAATCTATCTATGACAAATTCATGGAACGTGTACTAGAACGCGTTAAAGCAATCAAAATCGGTAACCCGTTAGATACAGAAGTAATGATGGGTGCTCAAGCTTCAAATGAACAATTACAAAAAATCTTATCTTACATCGAAATCGGTAAAGAAGAAGGCGCAGAGCTACTTATCGGTGGCTACCAAAACCAATTAGATGCTGACCAAGAAGGCGGCTACTATGTGGCACCAACAGTATTCAAAGGTCACAACAAAATGCGTATCTTCCAAGAAGAGATCTTTGGTCCAGTTCTTTCTGTAACAACTTTCTCTACTTTCGAAGAAGCTATGGAAATCGCTAACGACACTGAATTCGGTCTAGGTGCTGGTGTATGGTCACGTAACATGGATACAGCTTACCGCGCTGTTCGTGGTATCCAAGCAGGTCGTGTTTGGACAAACACTTACCACCAATACCCTGCACACGCTGCATTCGGCGGATATAAAAAATCAGGTATCGGTCGCGAAAACCACTTAATGATGTTAGACCACTACCAACAAACAAAATGTATGTTAGTAAGCTACAACAAAAACGCTCAAGGTTTCTTCTAAGCCGAAGCGGACTATTAGAGGATGCGCTTTTATAGTGCATCCTCTTTTTTATAGGAGGGTGCTTTATGGAAAAGTTAGTTGCGACTGAAAAAGCGGTTGAGGTTATTGAGCTGTTGAAGACAAAGCATGGGAAGTTAGTTTTTGAACAGTCTTCCGGATGCTGTGATGGCACGGTGCCGATGTGTTTCCAAGCGAACGGTCATTATATTAGCAGTCAGCTTGTATTCATCGGGGAAATTGCAGGTGTTCCCTATTACATCGATAAGCAGCAGGCGGAGTATTTAAAGCATATGCAAATTGTTGTTGATGTAATGGAAGGACGCGGTGCTTCGTTTTCATTGGAAAGCGCGGAAGGCTTTGCTTTTTTAATGAAGTCAAAGGTAATGAAATAATTGTAAAACGCCACCCAGTAACTTATATAAAGCTTCTGAATGGCGTTTTTTTATTAGGATAAAACTGGGGGATAAATTGGGATAGACAATGTCACCAATGTCACACTTAATAATAATAACGATAATTTAATGTTTTTCTTCATAGTCTTCGTCTCCTTTATTGTTAAATGAATTGGATTGCTTTTTCAAACTTCTTTTCCTGTCGATAGTACTCACCCAATAAATAAGAAAACTGCTGATGGATTACTTTAAATTCTTCATTATTTGCCGTAAACGGAATTAACCTCCCTTCTAAAAAACCCATTGCTTTCTTTTCTTCTCCTTTGAGCAAATATAAATAAAAAGAAGCAAATAAATTAAAACTTAGTTTTTTCATATTTTTTGCTTCTTCCTTTAAAATAGTAAAGGTTTTCAGGCTCTCTTCCCCTAGATTGAGGCGATATTGTGTAAAACCTAAATTGTATAAACAAAATAAATAGTTATCGCTGTTCTTTTCCATTAAAGAAGCACTTTTTTCAAAGTAGACTAATGCACTTTCATATTCTCCTCTAATTTGATACAAATCTCCTAAATTATGATAGATAGCAGGCAGTAGCTGCTGTTGCTGCAAAAGTTCTACATTCCTCAATAGATGTTCATAGATTTCGATTGCTTCATGAAATACTTTTCCTTGAGAATAATAAAGCGCCAACGACATTGATGTATAAATAATTCTTTTAAAATTAAACTGGTCCTTATAAAATTGAAGGGCTTTTCTCCCGTAAATAATCGCCTGGCTTGTCTCTTCTAGCCGTCCTTTTATTAAAGAGAAATGGTAATAAAACTCCCCTTCCAGTGACCCTAGTTCCGGATGTATGTAAAGAATTTGAGTAAGTTCTACAGCTGCTTCAGCATACTTCCCTCTTGTTATTAAAACTAATGCAAAATAGTAAGAATGTAAATATTTCTCATGTTGGGAAAAATTCTGACGGTGGGCATTTAGCCACTTTAACTGGTCTTCTGCCAATTTATATTCATTAATAAACACATAATAACGCAATTTATAAAGCTCATATAAAAAAATACATTCAGTAAAACCGATAATTTCTTCGTATTTTTTTAATTTTTCCATTATTTCTATCGCTTTTTCATTCTCTAAGTAGTTTATATGTTTTTGTAAATCATTCAGTAATATAATAATATTCTGCTCGCTGATTTCTACATCATGTATATTAATATTCAACCGTTCCAGCAACAGACGAATTGTCTCGCTATTCGCTTCCTTATTGTTATTCTCAATTTTGCTTAAATGGGGAATTGAGCAAATCCCTGCTGCCACCTCATTTTGTGTCATTCCCAGCTTTGTACGATAGTACTTAATTAATGATCCTACTTTCATACAAATAAACGCCCCTTTCAAATAGCTAGGTATTTTATCCAGTATACTTAAATTTTTCCCAATAATCAAAAAAATGAAAATATGATAGATTCAAATAGTAATCTTATCACTCATATTTGAAAAGGGGTCAGGAAAAAATGAAAAAATTTAAAAGTACATTATTAGGTCTTTTGATGGCGGGAGCTTTAGTAAGTCCCGTACAGGCGACAACACTGAATACCGAAGATAGCTCGGCAAATAACGTCGGTCAGGAAAAATTCCGCGTATATGTTGAAGCCAATAACCAATCGGCAAAAGCATCAGCAAAAGCACAGTATTCCGTTCGCTGGGAGTTAACAGACAACGGCTTTTCTACTGAAATGAATGAAAAACAGTTCGAAGCATTACAAAAGAACAAAAATTTCACAGTTACAAAAGTTCCTGTCGTTACATTAGATACAATTAATCTGGAAAAGGATTATACATTAGAAAATAAAGAGCCGGATGCGTCGATTTATGCTAGAGCTTCCCAGCAAGTACCGTGGGGAATTAAAGCAATTTACAACAATAACTCGTTAACATCAACATCTGGCGGTAGTGGTATTAATATCGCCGTACTGGATACGGGTGTTAATACTTCTCACCGGGATCTAGCAAACAATGTGGAGCAATGTAAAGACTTTACGACTGCGACATCACTTGTGAACAATAGCTGTACTGACAGAAACGGGCATGGCACACACGTTGCCGGTTCAGCATTAGCTAATGGAGGAAGCGATAGAGGCGGTGTTTACGGTGTTGCACCAGATGCCGATCTTTGGGCTTACAAAGTATTAACAGATAGCGGTTCTGGATATTCGGATGATATTGCTGCAGCAATCCGACACGCAGCAGATCAAGCAACTTCTACTCGTACTAAAACAATCATTAATATGTCACTGGGTTCTTCAGCCAATAACAGCCTTATCTCAAGTGCTGTCAACTATGCATACAGTAAAGGTGTTTTAGTTATTGCTGCAGCCGGTAATTCAGGCTATGCGCAAGGGTCAATTGGTTATCCAGGAGCATTACCGAATGCAGTTGCAGTTGCTGCTCTGGAAAATGTACAACAAAATGGAACGTACCGTGTAGCTGACTACTCATCTCGCGGATATGCCTCAACAGCAGGTGATTATGTAATCCAGCAAGGAGATATTGAAATTTCAGCTCCAGGTTCGGCAATATATTCTACATGGCATAATGGCGGTTATAACACAATTAGCGGCACATCAATGGCTTCTCCTCATGTATCAGGTTTAGCAGCAAAAATTTGGGCTCAAAACCCGTCATGGTCTCATACGCAACTGCGCTCTAACCTACAAACAAGAGCAAAGGCTGTAGACATTAAAGGTGGTCACGGTGCCTCTACAGGCGATGACTACGCTTCAGGATTCGGTTTCGCCCGCGTTCAGTAATTAATAGAAATATAAATTAAGTTTATTAACAATAGTAGCCAAACCGAGACCACAGTTTTGGTTTGGCTGCTATTTTTTATCGTTTTAAATGAAACTATTTGATATAACATGGCGAATGTACGACGTACTTGATTACTTTACATAAAAAAACACCAATTTTCACATCTAGGAAGATGTAAAATTAGTGTTTCAAAAATTAATAACTCTAAGTAATATTCTTTATTTTTTCTAAGTATAGAGTGAATCTTTGGCAAGTCGATATTTACTGTAGAAACCTTAGAATACATCGATACCTATTAACCATACATCTAATGCTGTAACTAATGACATTAAAATTTCCATCTTAATCCCCCCTTTCCCTTAAAAATATTACTATATTTTGAAAAAAAGTAGTAATATTATTCGTATACGAATAGGAGGTAGTTTATGTTTTTATCAAATGCAGTCCGTGATGTACGTTTATTAAAAGGAATGACTCAACGGGACGTTAGCGAGGGAATTATTTCTCAAGGTACATATTCAAAGTTTGAAAAAGGAACTGCAGATATCCCTACCCAAGCATTAATAGGTATCTTGAATAATCTTAATATCGATTTGGAGGAAGTACTCTTTATCGCAAACGGCTATAGCTATACAGAAGAAGAAAAACTGTACCGTGAGTTTTTTAGATTTTCTGTTACAAATACTAATTCATTGGAAGAGTTCATTGATAAGTGTGAAAAATATTTGGAAGTAAGGAACGAATCAACAATTGCTTTCCTTCATCAAATTTCGAAATTTTTATTAGAAGCTTTTCGAAATGAGGATATATATTTCAACAAATCTCAGGCGCTTCACTTTTTAGATTTCTTTTCTAACAAAGAACAACTATTTATAAAGGACTTATATATAATAAACGCTATTTTCTTCCTTTTCCCGGTAGAAGTAGCCCATTTAACAATTGAATATGTCGAGAAATCCCTTAAAAAGTATAAAGATTTCCAATCAATTAACCGTATAGAAGTTAACTTCAGACTGAATTATAGCTTAATGTTAATAAAGGATAAATTAGAAGATAAAGCTTTGCAGCAACTTGATCTACTTATACCTAAAGTAAAAAGTTTTAAAATGCATTATCAAATGGCTATCGTCTATATACGCAAAGGAATTTGCCTATATAATTTAAATCAAAAAGAAGAAGGTGCCGACTATATCCAGCGGGGGTTATTAATATTGGAAACTATCGAAGAACATGAATTATATAGTCACATGCAAAAGGAAATTAACAAGTATCGATTAAGTAACTCGTAAATTTCCTAGGTTAACTTCTTCCAAATAAAAAAGCGTACCGATTCTTTAAATGAACCGGTGCGCTTTATTTAATGACAGATGCCCTTAATTGGCCACCCTTTTACCTGTTTACTATTATAATTCACAAGCCCAACCATCTTTATCCCCGTCTCTTGCTGCTGCATAAGCAGGGTGAGATGAGCTGACACCAGAAGGGTAATATTTACGCATTTCTGTACAGTTTTTAAATGAAGTCGGTGCTCCCGGAATAACGTAAATACCTGAGCTTACATCACCTATTGGTTTCGTAGGCGTTGTTGGTGTTGGTGTTGTTATCGGTACAATGAATTCTTTTGCATTAATCGAATACGTTTGACCATTTGTTGTAGCAACAATTGTACCTGCCTCAGCTGTTGCATAAGCTTTTGTACCGATTGTTTTAATATTTGCCACCACTTCTTTATGTGGATGACCATAGCTGTTGTCTTTTGCGTAGCTTAAAACAATCGCTTCAGGCTTAACCTTTTTCAAGAATGACAGTGAGCTACTTGTACTTGATCCGTGATGACCCGCTTTTAATACCGTTGCCGACACATTATATGCCTTTGAGATTTGTGCCTCTACTTCAGTGTCAGCATCACCCATTAATAAAAATGATACATTTTTATACGTAAGCTTCAATACAATGGATGCATCGTTTGTGTTACTTGTCTTTGCATCAACTGCTAAAACTTGTGTTTTTACTTCACTATCTAAATTAATTGTTTCCCCAACAGTTGGTTCTTTATAGCGGATATTTTTACTTAAAACAGTTTCCAGTAATTTCTCATACGTCACTGTTGTATGAGATTTACCACTGTTGATAAACTCCCCTACCTCAAACGCTTGAATAACTGCATTTAACCCGCCGATATGATCTGCATCAGGATGAGTTGCGACAATGTAATCGAGCTTCTTCACATTTTGTGCTTTTAAGTACGAAACAACTGTATTGCCATAATCCTTTGTCCCGGCATCTATAAGCATTGTTTTACCATTTGGCGCCTGAATGAATATCGAGTCCCCTTGTCCTACATCTAAAAAGTGGACTTTCATTTTTTTCGATGAGTTTAGGTTTTCCTGATATTTCACTGCTCGTGCTAGAAAGGCAGAAATATGTGCGCGCGTTAAATTATTGGCTGGTTTAAACGTACCATCCTCATAACCGGTTGTAATTTTTGCTGCTGCTAATTGGCTCACGGCTTCATATGCAGTATGCCCTTTTTTCACGTCTTTGAAAGTTTTCGTACCGTTAGGCAGATCGAATGCACGTGCAATAAACGCCGCCATATGTCCACGCGTTACTTTTGTCGTCGGCTTAAACGTACCATCTGTATAGCCGTTGATAATCCCTGCTTCCACAGCAGATTGAATATAGCCACTATTGGCATGTGTTTTGGGTATATCTTTGAACTTCGTGGCACGTTTTGTACCATCCAGTCCGACAGCCTTTGCTACCATGACTGCTACTTCCTCACGCGTCACAATATCCTTCACACCATACGCTTTTTTGTCTGCAGAAATAATACCTTTATTTAATAAATAAGCTATATCATTATAGTTACTATGCTTTGGCGGTACATCAGTAAAGACCTGTTCCGCCTGTGCAGTGGTTGCTGGTAAAGACATTGATATTATAAGAATCAATGTTAGTAATGCACTAAATATTTTATTCATTTTTTAACCTCCTGCTATTAATTATAGGTTTTTTAGAATAGAAAGGAAGTTATTTTCAAATAATATATAAGGTTATTTAATACCACTTGTGGATATTTAACCCTTACTTTATAGAATGCTTCCAATATTGGAGGAGAAACATTATTGAGTCGCAACTTTAAGATGTTAAATGAATTTTTATTTTCTGATTATTGTTTATAGTATGGATTGGTAATAGGTATGTTATGTTTCAATAAAATTTTATTTTTTCATTTTTTATCTTTAATTTTGAACCAAAGCAATAGCATCGTATTCCTGACAAAAATAAAAAACATGCAGCCTATGCTACATGCTTTAAAATGACCCGTACGGGATTCGAACCCGTGTTACCGCCGTGAAAGGGCGGTGTCTTAACCACTTGACCAACGGGCCTATTTGGCTCCGAAGGCAGGACTCGAACCTGCGACCTGCCGGTTAACAGCCGGATGCTCTACCAACTGAGCTACTTCGGAATAATGAATTATTTGGTGGGCCTAAATGGACTCGAACCATCGACCTCACGCTTATCAGGCGTGCGCTCTAACCAGCTGAGCTATAGGCCCTTATTAAAAAACTGGAGCGGGTGATCGGAATCGAACCGACAACATCAGCTTGGAAGGCTGAGGTTTTACCACTAAACTACACCCGCATAAATGGTGGGTTTGGACGGAATCGAACCGCCGACACTTAGAGCTTCAATCTAATGCTCTACCAACTGAGCTACAAACCCACAAATGGCGGTCCCGACCGGGATCGAACCGGCGATCTCCTGCGTGACAGGCAGGCATGTTAACCGCTACACCACGGGACCATTTGGTTGCGGGGACAGGACTTGAACCTGTGACCTTCGGGTTATGAGCCCGACGAGCTACCACTGCTCCACCCCGCGACAATATTATTTCTTCTCTTGCTTAAATATGTATTAATACCATATAGATAAAATGGAGGAGGTAGAGGGATTCGAACCCCCGCGCGGTGTTACCCGCCTGTCGGTTTTCAAGACCGATCCCTTCAGCCGGACTTGGGTATACCTCCAAAATAATTAGATGAATCTATAAATCCATAAGATGGCTACCGAGGGAGTCGAACCCACGACCTTTCGGGTATGAACCGAATGCTCTAGCCAGCTGAGCTAGGTAGCCATAAGTATTATTTTATCTTAATTTTAATGTGGTTATTTATTGCTGATATTCTCAAGCAAGCTACATTAATATATATGGCGCGCCCGGCAGGAGTCGAACCCACAACCTTCTGATCCGTAGTCAGACGCTCTATCCAATTGAGCTACGGGCGCTTATTATTAAAAATGGTGCCGAGGGCCGGAATCGAACCGGCACGGTGATCACTCACCGCAGGATTTTAAGTCCTGTGCGTCTGCCAGTTCCGCCACCCCGGCATTTATAATATAGAAGTAATAACTACTTCAGTAATAAGCTATACATAGGATATTTTTATTCTGACAGTATATAGTTTATAAAAAACTGGTGAGCCATGAAGGACTCGAACCTTCGACCCTCTGATTAAAAGTCAGATGCTCTACCAACTGAGCTAATGGCTCTTGCATAAAATGGTGGAGGATGACGGGTTCGAACCGCCGACCCCCTGCTTGTAAGGCAGGTGCTCTCCCAGCTGAGCTAATCCTCCAAAAAAAATAAGCGAAGCGATGTCCTACTCTCGCAGGGGGAAGCCCCCAACTACCATCGGCGCTAAAGAGCTTAACTTCCGTGTTCGGTATGGGAACGGGTGTGACCTCTTTGCCATCATCACTTCACTATTGAAAGAATTTCATTCTTTCAAAACTGGATAAACGGTTCATTGAATTTGTGCAATAAAATGTGGTTAAGTCCTCGACCGATTAGTATTCGTCAGCTACATGCGTCACCGCACTTCCACCTCGAACCTATCTACCTGATCGTCTTTCAGGGGTCTTACTTACTTGCGTAATGGGAAATCTCATCTTGAGGGGGGCTTCATGCTTAGATGCTTTCAGCACTTATCCCGTCCACACATAGCTACCCAGCGATGCCTTTGGCAAGACAACTGGTACACCAGCGGTGTGTCCATCCCGGTCCTCTCGTACTAAGGACAGCTCCTCTCAAATTTCCTACGCCCACGACGGATAGGGACCGAACTGTCTCACGACGTTCTGAACCCAGCTCGCGTACCGCTTTAATGGGCGAACAGCCCAACCCTTGGGACCGACTACAGCCCCAGGATGCGATGAGCCGACATCGAGGTGCCAAACCTCCCCGTCGATGTGGACTCTTGGGGGAGATAAGCCTGTTATCCCCGGGGTAGCTTTTATCCGTTGAGCGATGGCCCTTCCATGCGGAACCACCGGATCACTAAGCCCGTCTTTCGACCCTGCTCGACTTGTAGGTCTCGCAGTCAAGCTCCCTTATGCCTTTACACTCTTCGAATGATTTCCAACCATTCTGAGGGAACCTTTGGGCGCCTCCGTTACTCTTTAGGAGGCGACCGCCCCAGTCAAACTGTCCGCCTGACACTGTCTCCTACCCCGCTAAGGGGCATGGGTTAGAAGTTCAATACAACCAGGGTAGTATCCCACCGACGCCTCCTCCGAAGCTGGCGCTCCGGGATCTCTGGCTCCTACCTATCCTGTACAAGTTGTACCAAAATTCAATATCAGGCTACAGTAAAGCTCCACGGGGTCTTTCCGTCCTGTCGCGGGTAACCTGCATCTTCACAGGTACTATAATTTCACCGAGTCTCTCGTTGAGACAGTGCCCAGATCGTTACGCCTTTCGTGCGGGTCGGAACTTACCCGACAAGGAATTTCGCTACCTTAGGACCGTTATAGTTACGGCCGCCGTTTACTGGGGCTTCAATTCACAGCTTCGCTTGCGCTAACCGCTCCTCTTAACCTTCCAGCACCGGGCAGGCGTCAGCCCCTATACGTCACCTTACGGTTTTGCAGAGACCTGTGTTTTTGCTAAACAGTCGCCTGGGCCTATTCACTGCGGCTTCTCTAGGCTATGCACCCAAAGAAGCACCCCTTCTCCCGAAGTTACGGGGTCATTTTGCCGAGTTCCTTAACGAGAGTTCTCTCGCACACCTTAGGATTCTCTCCTCGACTACCTGTGTCGGTTTGCGGTACGGGCACCTCTCACCTCGATAGAGGCTTTTCTTGGCAGTGTGAAATCAGGAACTTCGCTCATAAGAGCTCGTCATCACAGCTCAACGTTAAAGTATGCGGATTTGCCTACATACACGCCTTACTGCTTGAACACGCGCAACCAACGGCGTGCTTACCCTATCCTACTGCGTCCCCCCATTTCTCAAACGGTGAGGAGGTGGTACAGGAATATCAACCTGTTGTCCATCGCCTACGCCTATCGGCCTCGGCTTAGGTCCCGACTAACCCTGAGCGGACGAGCCTTCCTCAGGAAACCTTAGTCATACGGTGCATGGGATTCTCACCCATGTTTCGCTACTCATACCGGCATTCTCACTTCTAATCGCTCCACCAGTCCTTCCGGTCTGACTTCAACGCTATTAGAACGCTCTCCTACCACGCATACTCAAAGTATGCATCCACAGCTTCGGTGAATCGTTTAGCCCCGATACATTTTCGGCGCAGCGTCACTCGACCAGTGAGCTATTACGCACTCTTTAAATGATGGCTGCTTCTAAGCCAACATCCTGGTTGTCTAAGCAACGCCACATCCTTTTCCACTTAACGATTACTTGGGGACCTTAGCTGGTGGTCTGGGCTGTTTCCCTCTTGACTACGGATCTTATCACTCGCAGTCTGACTCCCGTGTATAAATATCCGGCATTCGGAGTTTGTCTGAATTCGGTAAAGCGAGATGCCCCCCTAGTCCAAACAGTGCTCTACCTCCGGTATTCTCAATCACGAGGCTAGCCCTAAAGCTATTTCGGAGAGAACCAGCTATCTCCAGGTTCGATTGGAATTTCTCCGCTACCCACACCTCATCCCCGCACTTTTCAACGTGCGTGGGTTCGGGCCTCCAGTGAGTGTTACCTCACCTTCACCCTGGACATGGGTAGATCACCTGGTTTCGGGTCTACGACCACGTACTAATTCGCCCTATTCAGACTCGCTTTCGCTGCGGCTCCGTCTTCTCAACTTAACCTCGCACGTAATCGTAACTCGCCGGTTCATTCTACAAAAGGCACGCTATCACCCATTAACGGGCTCTAACTACTTGTAGGCACACGGTTTCAGGATCTATTTCACTCCCCTTCCGGGGTGCTTTTCACCTTTCCCTCACGGTACTGGTTCACTATCGGTCACTAGGTAGTATTTAGCCTTGGGAGATGGTCCTCCCGGATTCCGACGGAATTTCACGTGTTCCGCCGTACTCAGGATACACTCTGGAGGGAATGAACTTTTGACTACAGGGCTTTTACCTTGTTTCGCGGACCTTTCCAAGTCGCTTCGTCTAACTCATTCTTTTGTAACTCCGTATAGAGTGTCCTACAACCCCAAAGAGCAAGCTCTTTGGTTTGGGCTCTTCCCGTTTCGCTCGCCGCTACTCAGGGAATCGAATTTTCTTTCTGTTCCTGCAGGTACTTAGATGTTTCAGTTCCCTGCGTCTGTCCTCATCACGCTATGTATTCACGTGTAGATACTATCCGATTAAAGATAGTGGGTTCCCCCATTCGGAAATCCCCGGATCAAAGCTTACTTACAGCTCCCCGAGGCATATCGGTGTTAGTGCCGTCCTTCATCGACTCCTAGTGCCAAGGCATCCACCGTGCGCCCTTATTAACTTAACCAAAAGTTAACACTTGGATAAAATCCAAGATTTAAGTTTACACGTCAATTGCTTGACTTGTTACATTTCTATAAAATAGAAATTTGTTTTATTGCTTTCAATGTCGTTTTATCCAGTTTTCAAAGAACGAATATGCTTCCTGTCTTACTTCTTCGCATATTTGCGACGAGTAACCGCAGGAGCAAGTGTTTTGAAGTATTTCATTCAATTAAGAATGAACCTTCAAAACTGAACAGCAAACGTTAATGTTTCATTCTCCATGAGAATGATTCCGAAATAATCCTTAGAAAGGAGGTGATCCAGCCGCACCTTCCGATACGGCTACCTTGTTACGACTTCACCCCAATCATCTATCCCACCTTCGGCGGCTGGCTCCATAAAGGTTACCTCACCGACTTCGGGTGTTACAAACTCTCGTGGTGTGACGGGCGGTGTGTACAAGGCCCGGGAACGTATTCACCGCGGCATGCTGATCCGCGATTACTAGCGATTCCGGCTTCATGTAGGCGAGTTGCAGCCTACAATCCGAACTGAGAACGATTTTATCGGATTAGCTCCCCCTCGCGGGTTGGCAACCGTTTGTATCGTCCATTGTAGCACGTGTGTAGCCCAGGTCATAAGGGGCATGATGATTTGACGTCATCCCCACCTTCCTCCGGTTTATCACCGGCAGTCTCCTTAGAGTGCCCAACTGAATGATGGCAACTAAGAATAAGGGTTGCGCTCGTTGCGGGACTTAACCCAACATCTCACGACACGAGCTGACGACAACCATGCACCACCTGTCACCGTTGCCCCCGAAGGGGAAACTATGTCTCCATAGTGGTCACCGGGATGTCAAGACCTGGTAAGGTTCTTCGCGTTGCTTCGAATTAAACCACATGCTCCACCGCTTGTGCGGGCCCCCGTCAATTCCTTTGAGTTTCAGTCTTGCGACCGTACTCCCCAGGCGGAGTGCTTAATGCGTTAGCTGCAGCACTGAGGGGCGGAAACCCCCCAACACTTAGCACTCATCGTTTACGGCGTGGACTACCAGGGTATCTAATCCTGTTTGCTCCCCACGCTTTCGCGCCTCAGTGTCAGTTACAGACCAGACAGTCGCCTTCGCCACTGGTGTTCCTCCAAATCTCTACGCATTTCACCGCTACACTTGGAATTCCACTATCCTCTTCTGCACTCAAGTTCCCCAGTTTCCAATGACCCTCCCCGGTTGAGCCGGGGGCTTTCACATCAGACTTAAGGAACCACCTGCGCGCGCTTTACGCCCAATAATTCCGGACAACGCTTGCCACCTACGTATTACCGCGGCTGCTGGCACGTAGTTAGCCGTGGCTTTCTAACAAGGTACCGTCAAGGTAGCGCCAGTTACTACGCTACTTGTTCTTCCCTTGCAACAGAGTTTTACGAACCGAAATCCTTCTTCACTCACGCGGCGTTGCTCCATCAGACTTTCGTCCATTGTGGAAGATTCCCTACTGCTGCCTCCCGTAGGAGTCTGGGCCGTGTCTCAGTCCCAGTGTGGCCGATCACCCTCTCAGGTCGGCTACGCATCGTTGCCTTGGTGAGCCGTTACCTCACCAACTAGCTAATGCGCCGCGGGTCCATCTTATAGTGACAGCCGAAACCGTCTTTCAACTTTCAAACATGTGTTTAAAAGTGTTATTCGGTATTAGCCCCGGTTTCCCGGAGTTATCCCAATCTATAAGGTAGGTTACCCACGTGTTACTCACCCGTCCGCCGCTAAATCAGAGAGAAGCAAGCTTCTCTCATCATCCGCTCGACTTGCATGTATTAGGCACGCCGCCAGCGTTCGTCCTGAGCCAGGATCAAACTCTCCATAAAAGTAGTTTGAAAGCTCATTTGCTTTGCTAGCGATTCAACTTAATTAAAAGTTAAAATCTATTGTTTGCTTCATTTAAGAAGCTTGTTTCATTAACGTTGCTTGTTCAGTTTTCAAGGTTCATTTTGTTCGTTTGTCGCGTTTTCTCTCGGCGACTTGTATAACTATACACGCCATTTAAATAAACGTCAACACTTTTTAAAATGTTTTTTTCTCTTTTTTTATTCTTTCTTTTCTCTTCTTATTATATACACGTAAAAAATAAATTTTCAAATACCGTTACTTACCCCCTAAAGTGAGGGAAATCCACTTGGTAACTTAGCTGTTATCAGAAATTCAAACACATTATTCAGAAGTGAGATGTCTCTTCTATACCTTTTCAATAATTAATAGGATTGCTGTTGGAGTTGTTACATCCGTAACTGGATTGAGAGAGGCAATGAAACTGGCATTACCAATCATACAATTTCTCTATTCTCCTTAAAAACCTGTAAGACTATCTATTGGTGTATCCTGCCCGTTTACTTTCACGTTTATCGTGTCAAACTCTGCATCACCACGATTGAGTTTATATACATACATTTTCAACTCGTTATTTTTTTGACCCGTGCTATCCAGTTTTATGTTTAATATGTTATCAACTACTTCAAGGTCCGGGGTAACATTATCAGTAGATTGAAAAATAATATAGCTGGCATTCTTATCGATATTATTAATCCATTGAAGCTGATAGTCGGGGTTTATAATTTCCTGTACTTTATTAGGAATGTTTTGAATTTCAGTAATACTCATTTTCGATGAATTACAAGCTGTTAATATAAATGTAAATAACAATAAACATAATAATTTTTTCATTTCAATTCTCCCCCCTCTTTAATTAGTTTTATCTTCAAACCCTCTAGTACATCATTAATGGCTCTAATCTTGCTGTTTTTGTAAATTTGCAAACCCAATTAAATACCATATATATACAAAAGTATATACTATAGGGCAAGTGAACAGTTATTTAAAACCTTATTAACCTCTACTAAACACTCACAAGCTATAATTAGGTTATTAATTAAGAATGGAATGATTAATTTTGAAAAAACAAGTACATGTCGTTGGAGCTATTATCGAAAACGATAAACAGGAAATTTACTGTGCACAACGTAGCCCTCAAATGTCATTACCAAACTATTGGGAGTTTCCAGGTGGAAAGATTGAGAAAGATGAAACACCACAGCAAGCATTAAAACGCGAGATTTTAGAAGAATTTACTTGTGAAATTGTTGTAGGCGATAAAGTTGAAGATACAACTTATGATTATGGTACGTTTATCGTTCGTCTTGAAACCTATATGGCTAAAATTGTGAATGGAACACCTGTTGCTTTAGAGCATTCAGATACGAAGTGGGTAAAGCGTGCATCACTCAATGAACTAGATTTTGCACCAGCAGATATTCCAACCGTTGAAAAGTTATTAAAATAATTATTTAAAGGTGTGCTTTTATGGAGCAGTTAGTTAAAAACTTGAAGCTTCTTTTCAACCTAAGAGAAACTCACGTAGTGACAGAGACTGGTAGAAATGAGATTATGCCAGATGGGAGCCCGTAGTAACAATGAATATCGTATTAGATACTCCAGTCCAATACGATATTTATCATTATTTAGTAGAGGAATAAAATAAAGCAAGGTGTTATCCAAAATGTACTTTGGAATAGCGCCTTGCCTTTGCTATAAACTATTCTTCTCCCCTAAAAATCTCCCGCTTATGCCATTTAAAATACGGCTTGTTCTCCTCTACTCGTGCTACTCGCATTTTTTCATGAATGTCGTATTTTCCATAGTCGATTCGGTCAATTTCTGAGGAGATATGGATTTTCCCGGTGCCATCAAATGCGATATAGCCATTGTCATATAAAGCATCATGATTGCGGCACAGCAAAATTCCATTGTATGGATCTAGTCGTTCCTCATTTGTTGCGTCTTTCCATGGCTTCGAATAGCTTGCATGTAATAATTCAGGTAAAGAGATACCACATAAAGCACAATGATTGTCCCATAATGGCAATAATTGCTTTCTGAATTTTTCTTGGCCTTTGCGGATTTTCACTTTTGCTTTTGCTTCTGTTTCGATGAGAACCGGTGCCAATGTTTTGCGTTCCTTTTGCGCAATCAAGCCAATTGCAAATTCCAGTTGCTCTACATTTTCTTCATAGATATTCGCATCACTCATGAGCTCAAGTAATTTAATTGCCAGCATTTCATTGCATGGATATAAAAAGCCTTGATTCCCATCACCATTTTCCTGAAACGGGGAATATTTAACTGGTAATAACGGTTGGATTTCATCAAAATTCAATTTAATATTAATGGGAGAGGTTAACTCTTCGTATTCAGCAGAAAAAAGATGGCCGACTGCTCCATTATCCTCTAATGGATTAATCCCCTCATAACAATCTTCCTGAGCGGTACTGATGGCAACAATTTCCCCTTTGACACAGTGAAAAATCGCATCTCCCTTTTTCACTTCTTTCATCCGCTCCCAAGAATGCGGTGTTTGACCACTACTATCCAAAATCGAGCACCATACGACTTGTTTTTCCTTTGCCTCATCGTATGTACGGCCTTGCATTACAATATAAAAATTCATTCGTACACCTTCAATTCTTTTCCTATAAGTGTATCATTTCTAATTTCCTATTATAAATAACTTGCCTAAAAACATTTTCTTTGTAAATCATTATTTCGCCTCTCGAAAAATTCCCAAGAAATGTTATAATCCATTTAACCAAAAATATTACAACAAGTTACACTCGGTTTAGGTTGTGTACAGAAAGGACTTGAAATGCTAGCAAGATTTTTCACATACTACAAGCCTCACAAACGATTATTCATTATTGATTTCTCCTGTGCAGTGTTTGTAGCTATTTTGGAATTACTGTTTCCGTTGGCGGTGAAATGGTTTATTGATGACCTGCTCCCGACTAATGATTGGGGTATGATCACTAAAATCAGTGCCCTTTTATTACTGACTTATATATTAAGTACAGTGATGAACTATATCGTAAACTATTTGGGACATAAGCTTGGGGTCAATATCGAAACCGATATGCGCCAGCAGCTATTCAACCATGTACAGCGTCAGCCGTATACGTTTTTCGATAATATGAAGACTGGTCATTTAATGAGTCGGATTACAAATGACTTGTTTGATATTGGCGAATTTGCGCATCACGGTCCGGAAGATTTATTCATTGCCATGATGACATTCATCGGGGCATTTACGATTATGTTCAATATTAATGCAACGCTTGCGACGATTATTTTATTTTTCGTACCACTTTTAATAGCCGTAATGTATTGGAGCAATAAGCGCATGAAAAAGGGCTGGAGCGTTATGTACAGTGAAATTGCAAACGTCAATGGCAGGGTGGAAGACAGCTTCTCAGGTATTCGAGTTGTGAAATCATTTACAAATGAAGAATTCGAAACAACACGCTTTAAAGATCAAAACGGCTTGTTCCGTAAAGCGAAAATCTATGCCTACAAAGTAATGGCAGGTACACATTCAAGCATTTACTTTTTAACGCGTCTACTGACATTGCTAGTGCTTGTTGTTGGTGCTTGGCTTTCATTTAATGACAACCTTTCAGCCGGTGAGTTTGCGAGCTTCATTTTATTCACGAATGTTCTAATTAAGCCGATCGACAAAATCAGTGCCTTACTGGAAATGTATCCAAAAGGAATGGCCGGCTTTAAACGTTTCTGTGATTTGCTGGACCAGGAGCCGACAATTGTTGATAGTCCAAACGCAATTGCTATTGAACATTTAGACGGGAATATCGAATTTAAAAATGTAAGCTTTAAGTATGCGGACAGTAAGCAAGTTTTAAACGACCTATCCTTTAAAGTGGAAGCTGGCAAAACGGTTGCGTTCGTAGGGCCATCTGGTTCAGGGAAAACGACGATAAGTGCGCTTATTCCCCGTTTTTATGATATTACGGATGGGGCAATTACAATCGATGGCTACGATATTCGTGATTTGACGCAACAATCACTTCGCAGGCAAATCGGAACTGTTCAACAAGATGTGTTTTTATTTACAGGAACTATTAGGGAAAATGTAGAATATGGTAAACTAGGTGCGAGCTTTGAAGAAATTAAAGCGGCCGTTGAACAGGCAAATTTACTGGAGTTCATCGAAAACTTACCAGATGGCTTTAATACAGAGATTGGTGAACGTGGTTTGAAATTATCAGGTGGACAAAAACAACGTCTTGCCATAGCGCGTATGTTCTTGAAAAACCCGCCGATTTTAATTTTAGATGAGGCGACGTCTGCGCTTGATACAGCCACAGAGCGTATTATCCAACAATCATTAAATGATTTAGCGAAAAACCGTACAACATTAATTATTGCTCACCGTTTAGCTACGATCCGTGATGCAGATTATATTTTCGTTGTAACACCAAATGGCATTGAAGAACAAGGTACGTATGAAGAACTTGTCGCAAAAGGCGGCATTTTCGCAGGGCTTCATCATGCTTAGAAATTTTCAGGTGAATGATTTAGGTCATTCACCTTTTTAAAAAAATTAGAAAGGTAGGTATCCTTATGAGCATTCCGATTATTGATTTACACTGTGATGCATTGTTACGCATGCAAAAGAACGGATATAAATTTCTTAATTCCCCTAAGCTTGATGTGAATTATGAAAAATTAGTTGAAGGTCATGTGATAGCACAAGCGTTTGCTATTTATGTTGATTCTGAGCTTTCGCTTGTAGAAAAACGTGCAACTGCGATCAAGCAAATTGAGTGCTTTCGTAATGAGGTATTACGCGAAGGTGTAGTACATATTAAAAAATGGGCAGATTTCGAAACACTTCAACCTGGACAAATCGGGGCATTTTTAACAATTGAAGGTGTCGATTTTTTCGGTGGGGACCTTAAAATTTGGCATCCATTTCATCAGCTTGGCGTATTATCAATTGGACTCACTTGGAACTACCCTAACGAAGCAGCAGATGGAGCACATAGCCAATATGGGCGTGGAGTAACACCGTTTGGTAAAGAAATTATTAAACTTAACAATCAGCATAAGATTTTCACTGACGTTTCTCATCTGAATGAACAAAGCTTTTGGGATGTTATAGAGCAGGCGGACTATGTCATTGCCACGCATTCGAATGCGAAAACTGTATGTGATCATGTTCGCAATTTAAACGACGCCCAAATACGGGCGATGATTGAAAAAAATGCGCCCATTCATATCGTGTTATATCCTGAATTTATAAACGGAACAAATCGTGCGAGTATGGGGGACGTAATTCGTCACATCGATTATATTTGCTCGCTTGGTGGAAAAGAATTAATTGGTTTAGGCTCAGATTTTGATGGAATCGATTATAAAGTTGAAGGACTTGAACATGCAGGGATGTATCAAAACTTTATTAATGAACTTCTCAAATATTATAGTGAAGAGCAAGTACGAGGCTTTGCTTATGCCAATTTTATAAATCATTTACCTAAATAGTTTTTAACCCTGCTTCCATGTAGGGTTATTTTTTTTTGACGTGTTATACTTAGGAAAGTTTAGTTGAAGGGACGGATTTAATGAACGGCAAAAATCGTAGCGATGTATACCCTGGTCTGGAAGTTGATATCGTATTAAAAAAGGACCAGCGTACAGGGACGACAACACGGGGCGTAGTAAAGGATTTATTGACGAACTCTAGCTCACATCCACACGGCATAAAAGTCCGCTTAACAGATGGACAAATCGGCCGTGTATGTCAAACATATCCGAAGTAAGTTAAAGCGCAAAAAGCTTCTAAACTTTTTGCGCTTTCTTTTTTATTATAATTTTTCTTCAAATACAGCCTCTGTCTTCTCCCTTACTTCCTCTATTGTCACACCTTCTTGAAGCTCAACTAGTTGCATCGTGCCATCAGTAAAATCAAATACAGCTAATTCCGTAATTAGACGGTGAACAACGGCTTTACCGGTTAAAGGTAATGTACATTCGCGCTTTAATTTGGACTCACCGTATTTATTTGTATGCTCCATAATAACGATTACTTTTTTCGCGCCAACTACTAAATCCATTGCGCCACCCATTCCCTTTACTACTTTCCCGGGAATCATCCAATTCGCAAGATCTCCTTGCTCTGACACTTCCATTCCACCGAGGATCGCTAAATCAATATGCCCGCCTCGTATCATCGCAAAGCTTTCAGCACTATCAAAAAATGTTGCACCAGCCTTTGCAGTTACCGTTTCCTTCCCAGCATTAATTAAATCGGCATCGATTTCCTCTTCCGTTGGATATGGTCCAATGCCAAGAAGCCCATTTTCAGATTGAAGCATTACATTAAACTGTGGAGGGATTTCATTCGCAATGAGTGTTGGTATACCGATTCCTAAATTGACATACATACCATCTTCAATTTCCTTTACAGCACGGCGAATAATCTTTAAGCGTGCATCCATTATGCTTCCCCCTTTACAGTGCGGCGTTCTATCCGTTTTTCAAAGGAGTCGCTGTGCACAATATGCTGCACGTAAATACCTGGTAAATGAATTTCATCCGGATCAAGCTCGCCAACTTCTACAAGCTCCTCCACTTCCACTATCGTAACTTTCCCGGCTGTAGCACAGAGCGGATTGAAGTTGCGTGAAGTTTTACGAAATACTAAATTACCAGAGCGATCGGCTTTCCACGCTTTAACAAGAGCAAAGTCTCCTGTAATCGCTCGCTCAAGTAAATACATCTTGCCATCAAATTCTTTTGTATCTTTTCCTTCTGCAATCGGCGTTCCAACACCTGTTGCAGTATAAAATGCCGGAATGCCTGCACCACCTGCCCGGATACGTTCAGCCAGGGTCCCTTGTGGTGTTAGCTCTACATCAAGCTCACCATTTAAATATTGCTGTTCGAATGTTTTATTTTCGCCTACATATGAAGCAATGATTTTCGTAATCTGCTTGTCTTGTAACAGGATGCCAAGCCCAAAATCATCGACACCGCAATTATTACTGACAACCGTTAAATTCTTTGTCCCTTTATTCTTTAATGCCTGAATTAAATTTTCTGGAATGCCACATAAGCCGAAGCCCCCCACTAATAAAACAGCCCCATCTTCTATATGTTGTATCGCCTGCTGTACAGAAGCTACTACTTTGTCCATGTTCTCTATCCCCTTTCACATCTTTACAAAATATTCTACAAAACTACAAATTCCCCTTCAAAAACCATATATTCCGTTGATTAAATCAAAAAGGAGCCACAACTGCTCACATGTCAGTTGGGCTCTCATGATCACTTTTTATGTGGACCTTGATAAATACTTAGTTCCTTTGTATGCGGGTCGCGAACGTAACGCTGGTTGTCCTTCAATGGAATGATATCCGGATCTTCTACTTCATCGCCACGTCCAAACTCACCTGCTACTTCGCTATTCGGAGGCAACGGATCATACTTCTTTTTTTGCTCCTCAAATGGAATTGGTCGCTCCTCTTCAATATCCCAGCGGATCAAATTCGATGGATTAGAGCGGTTCGTAATCCAATTATCAAGGGTATGTCCTTCCCAACCCTCTTCATCAAATGGATCACTTCCTGTTATGAGGACTTTACCCCCATCATTTATAATCTTTTCATATTCAAGACGTTCATTTTCCGGTAAGTTTAGGCGGCGTAATTTTTCCTCTATCGGTGTTTCCTTCGTAAATAGCGTTTTAAGAATACTGCGGACACCATTTGTCGTAATTAGAGAAATTTGCTGATGACGAGCAATGGAATGGAACTCGTCCACATCTTTAGTTAATACGTAAACATGGGTTCTATCTATCTCCTCGCCCGGTTCACCGCCACGTAATTCTTGGAGTTTCTCTAGCAATTCCCCTTTAGTATAGGCGACATCAATCGACTGTTTTGGTTCATTAAACATTTGCATCCCTCCATTAATTCTTCTTACTGCCCTTTTCCCCATCTACATTACACAAAACCTATTTTGAAATAGCAATCGCCTATAATAATGCAAAAAAAGAGCCGCCAGTAGTATGTTTGGCGACTTCTTTTTCATTAGATTTTATATTCTTTTACGATTTGATTCAGCTGATCTGCGAGTTCGGCTAACTGTTCTGTTGTCTCTGCGACGTTACTCATCGTTGCACTCGTTTCAATAACTGTAGCAGTCGTTTCTTCCACACTTGCTGTTGTTTCCTCAGTAATTGCCGAAATTTCCTGCATGGATTGATTAATCTCTTGTCCTTTACTACTCATTGTTTGTAATTGCCCAAGGACTTGTTTTGTAAATGCATCCATTTGTAAAACAGATCGTTCAATTTCTTTAAACGTATCAGCAGTATTCGAAAGTTGATCTGTCCCCGTTTCGATTGTCGTAAATCCTTGCTGTAGTGAGTTACTTAACTCATTTGAACCATGTTGAATCGTTGTGACAATCGCGGAAATTTCTATCACTGATTTTGCCACTTGTTCAGCAAGCTTCCGTACTTCCTCTGCTACAACGGCAAATCCTTTTCCATGTTCCCCAGCCCGCGCTGCTTCAATAGAGGCATTTAGTGCTAGTAAGTTCGTTTGATTAGCTACATCTTCAATTATATTTACAAAAGATGTGATTTTTCCAACACGCTCACCTAATTCCTCCATTTTATGAATTGCGGTATCCATAATGTAGTGGATTTCCTGCATATGTCCATTGGAAGTTTGCATCATTTTTGTTCCTTCCGATGAAAGTAAAAGTACATTACCGGAAACTGATTCGAGTTTTGTCCCTTGTTCTGCCGTTTCCTTTAAATCGTTTGAAAACTTATTAACAGCCTCATAGACTTCGGTAATTTCATTTGTTTGCAATTCGATGCCACGTGATAATGTTTCCATTGTTTCAGCAATAGCCTGAGACCCTGTCGACACATCACTTGTTGACAGAGCGAGACTAGCACTTTTTGAATTTACACTGCTTGATGCTTTCGAAACTTCACCAATCATTCTATGTAGATTTTCCTGCATTATTTTCATATCTGTCATTAGCTGGCCGATTTCATCTTGACGGTTATGCTCTTCCATTCGTTGTGTTAAATCACCTTCACTTAATACATGCAGAAGTTTAGATGTATGTATGATAGGCTTTGTTAATGTGCGACTGTAAGTTAGCGCAACGACTATTGCTAGTATAATAGTGATTATTAAGATGACGGCACCACCATTAATCATCGAGAACATAGCAGATTGCGTCTTTCCAATATTTTGGGTTAAATGGATGCCTCCGATAACAGTAGTTGCTGTAGGATCTTGCAAAGGTAAAAAGCTCTCAATTACTTTTTTATCTTGATTTTTTAATTGGCTTGCTTCTCCATTTAAAACAGCAGAAATTGCATTTCCTGTTAGTTTACTCCCGATATTTTCCTTTTCAGATGCTTCAAAAATCTCTCCATTTGCATCTATCAGCTGCAGCTTTGCATTTGGAAATAAGCTTTGAACACTTGTCACAAATTCATTTCGAACCCCCATTTGTAATGTACCGATTGTTCGCCCATTCCATTCAATTGGTGCAAAGGCTCTCACTGCCAAACCGCTTGTACCATATTCAAACCCACTATACGTATTTCCTTGCAGGGCACCTTGAATAGCGACAATTTCGGATTTATCATCTCCGTAAGCAGATGGATTATGGCCTCTTACATGCACTGCTCCCTTTTCATCGCCAATTTCAAAAATGGCTAGCTTATGCTGTGCACTAAGTTTATTAAATAACGCTTCACCACCGGATTTTATTAAGGTGCGGTCTTCCTCTAAGAGTAGTTGCTGTATTTCCGGATCTTTCGCATAGAGCTCAACTAAATATTGTAAATCAGATGCCGTCTGTTCAAAATACTTCGTTACAGAATGTTCCATTTCATTTTGTTGAGAATATTGCACTTCTTCAAAACTATTAAATGCTGCAAAGTAATTGTAAATAACTGTAGCAAAAACGGGAATAATACCAACTAATAAAAATATTAATATTAGTCGCGTTTTTAAACTTTTATAGCGCATAGTTGCTCCTTCTTAAACACCTGTTTATTTTTTCCTCATATAATTGCATTTTATTATGTATTTATCTCGATTTCAAACTAA
Source organism: Solibacillus sp. FSL K6-4121 (assembly GCF_038002585.1). Taxonomy (NCBI): domain Bacteria; kingdom Bacillati; phylum Bacillota; class Bacilli; order Caryophanales; family Caryophanaceae; genus Solibacillus; species Solibacillus sp. FSL K6-4121. Next base: position 1,234,926 of record NZ_JBBOCS010000001.1, on the reverse strand, counting down.
TTTTTATGTTTAAGAGAAAAAAGTCTTCAAAGCAAGGGTATGCCATGTTACAAATCTTTAAACAGGTGGAAGTCACACCCATATAATTGATGAAATCCCTTAACGAACAAAAAAAGAATGCACGGGGAAATGTTGATTCCCTCATGCATTCTCATATTATTAAATCTCGAACTCTGTCACAAAATCCGTAAGCTCTTTACGCACTCTTGCTTTTGGCAGTTCATCAAAATAGCCGAACTGGAACATTGAAATTACTCGTTCATGTGGCTGAGCTTTTAATGCTTCACGGAATTTCGGATTATCTAAAAATCCAGGTGTTTTCCAGCATGTACCGATGCCTTTTTCCCATGCAAGCAGCTGTACGTTTTGTAAATAGCAAGAAGCCGCGGCGTAATCTTCCAGGCGTTCTTTTTGACGAACATCCTCCGTCACTAATACAAATGCGTAAGCACCCGCTAATGTGAACTTTTTCATTTGAGCAGCAAGAGCCTCTTCTGAAAGTTCTTCCCATTTTGGGATAGCTAGATTTCTTAGTAATTCATGTACTTTTGGAAGTTGCTCGCCCGCGCCTACTACTATACGCCAAGGCTGACGGTTGCCGTGATTTGGCGCCCATTTTGCTTCATCTAAAATCCCCAACACTGCTTCCTTTTCAACTTGCTGTCCGTTAAATAGTTTAATTGATCGACGTTGTAATACTGCATCTCTTACTGATAATGTCATCGACAAAACCCCCTTCTGTTACTAATACTACCTTATCATGAAATTTCAACATTTAACATATGTTAGAAGGTTGCTTTACAACGTAAACTCATCCTCAATATGAAAGAAATAGTAAGTCATTTGTGGTGTATAGGCTGTGGAGTCCTCATAAGAATATTCCCGGTCGGCACTGTTCGACGTATGGGCATTTACATATGGAATACCTCCCTCAATTCGCGTAACAATTGTACTATGATCAATTCTTCCATCCCCCTGGAAATCATAAAAAATGACATCCCCTAGCTGTAACTGTTCAACTGAATTTACTCTTGTTGCCCGGAGTCCACGCTTTGACGTTTCCAAATACCAACGGAGTGAATGAGCAACAGACCAGCTATAGCTCCAGCGCTCATTTAAGCCAATCATCCACCAGCCTTGCCCACGATTCGGTGCCCCTCGCATCGGCGCCCCTCCAGCATATAAACATTGTGAAATAAAATTTGTACAGTCATCCTGAAATCTAGGAAACTCAGGATTAAAGCTATCCCACCATTTATTGGCATAGGCCACTGCAGCCTCTCGATTATAGTATGAAACCAACTTTTTTCTCCTTTTTTCACAACCTATGTCGAATTTCTCCTTTTTATGTACTTTATATGAATGTAGAGTGAAAATACCCTGTTTTTGTAATTGTTTGATACAATTATTTTAACTGCATTATGTTCATTTGATTTTTAAAGATAGTTTAAGGGGGAATATAGATGAGGCAACACGCAGAAAGGGAAATCGTCCTTCCAACGGTTCTATGCGATAAAAAAGGGAATCTGAATCCGGAGGCAATCGGCTATGCACGAACACCCATTATCGATTGCAATCTTTCCGGTCATTTTATGCGCAAGAAAAAATGGAATTATTGGTGTGTCTTTGGTGAGGAAATTTTGTTTTCCGCTACGATTAGTCACTTAGATTACGCTGCGGTGTGCTTCGTCTATTTTCTCGAGTATGAAACACAGCGCTATTTCGAAAAAACAATTTTAATTCCACTTGGGGCAAATGTAAAAATGCCTGAAAAAGTGTTGGAAACTATCCAATATAAAAATAGCGAAGTCTCTATTGAAATGGCGTACTTCAACAATGAAACTCATTTAACGGTCAATGCGCCAGATTTTGATGGAGAGTCATTACATGCTGAGCTAAAGATTGAGCATCCAAAAAATGATGAGTCCCTTAATGTAGTTATTCCATGGAATCGCAAAACATTTCAATTTACAGCAAAACATCATACGTTACCGGCTTCTGGGGTTGTACATATTGGCAATCGCAGCTTTACCTTTACTCCTGAAGAAAGCTTTGCGGTGCTGGATTATGGTCGTGGGATATGGCCTCGTGAAGCAACATGGAATTGGGGAATGGCCTCACAGCGCGTTCGTGGTCAACGAATTGGCTTAAACTTTGGCGGGAAGTGGACAGACGGTACAGGTATGACGGAAAATGCCGTTTTTGTCGATGGAAAGATGACAAAAATACATGAAGATGTATTATTTCACTATGACCGTACCGATTTTATGAAGCCATGGACTGTAAAATCCAAATTCAGCGGGCAGGTCAATTTAATGTTTACACCATTTTTTGAACGAGTAGCCGAAACCAATGCGAAGGTCATTGTTTCCTCTGTCCACCAAATGGTAGGCTATTATGATGGATTTATTCAGCTCGAAGACGGCACAACTTTACAAATCCAGCAAATGCTTGGCTGTATTGAAGAGCATGTGGCGAAGTGGTGAAGATAAAAATACGGATAATAGATCTTATTTGACTATTATCCTTTTTTACTGGCTGATTTTAGGTAAATTAATAGCTTTAAATTAATTTATCGAGAGTATTAGATATTTCCTCAATCAATTCTTTGTGAATGTATAGGTCTCCTAAAATAAAGACAATTAGGAATAAAAGATATAAGCCCAAATATAATCTCAGTTTTTCAGAAAATATTATAAAGAAGATGCATGATAAATAAAATGTCAGGAAGATTATAGTAACCATCCATAATTGATATGCTTTGTTAATCGGTAATATAATCAATAATGCTTTAGCGGCATTAGAATGATCTTGCACATTGTATATCACATGATTTACTTCTTTATTTAAATATCCTTCTTCAATTGTTAACACCGTATTTTCTTCATCAAAGTAATACGTATAGCCAGTCAAATTAAAATCTGTCTTTTTTATAAAGATTATTAATATTGCTATTAAAAATATATAAATAACTACCGGCAATAGTCTTTTATTAAATTTAGAAATAGTATTCCTCCTTTATATTACTTTTATAAATTGGACTGAATAAAAGAAATGAGCAAGTCATTAAACTCTATTCAACTTGTTTATCGAAAAGGGTGTGATCTGCTGTTAACCCATGGCTAAAGACAATAGCATATTTCTGGTGGGAAACTACCTCATTGTTCCTCTTGAGGACTGTATAAATTTCTCAATCATTGAATATCTCTCCTGATTGGAAATTTAGTGAATTCATTACAAAAAGCTACCCTTTTCCATCCCTTCCATCAAGTTTTTTTACTTGTGAAGTCCAAATTCTATAAATGCATTTACCGTTTTCTTCTACTTTATCTTTATGCACAATAAGCTGTAGATTTAAATGATCTGCCCATTGCGGAAGCAGTTCGGTTAAAAAATCGATTACTTTTTCATCAGGCGTTGCATAACCAACATTTTGTTCTCTAAATAAATAAAGCGAAATATCCGTATACAATGAGTGTGTCCATTCATACACTTCCATCTCAGAATCGAAAATCCTCTTATCTTCCGGATATTGCCCATTCCCCCACTGTATGTCCATAAGATTATTCCTCCTTAAGTTTTAAATTTCAATAAAAATACTTTACCCTTTCTTGAAGTAATCCCAAAATTCGAGTTTAATTATATTTTTAAGGTATTTAAGGTAAATAAAACTACTATTTTCTCGGAGGGCACTATGAACACTAAGCAGCTAAATGAAAATTTTTATTCGAAAAGAGCACTTGTTGGTACAGCCAACCATTGTATATGTGGTGATTGTGTTTTATACGCGGAGCAAATTATGTTTAATGTTGAACTTATCGAGTTTTTACATAGTAAAGGTCTTGACCCACGTAAAGCCGATGAAGTCTGGGCCTACCTTGAAAAAGATGGGTATAAATATTACACCGCAGATTTTTTCCAAGTGTATGCAGATAAAGAAGAATCATATACTTTTGGCAATGCAAAAGTTATAATTCAGGAAAATATTTACGCTGAAAAAGAAACACCTCGATACAGTTGTACAGTCGATGTTCGTTTTTAAAATATAGCGGTGACATCCTCTCTTCTTTTGCCCTTAAAAATCTATATAAAAAGGGTGATTACTTTCATCTAGGCAGCATTCGATTCTTTGTCGAAAATTTCCGTATTCCACCAGTTTTAAAGCCTCTTCAATTGAAAAAAATTCTACTTCTAAGCTTTCGGTAGAAGTCGTACATTGTCCTCCAATAGGCTTTGCTAGAAAGAGCGTGTTACAGATTGACCTTTTTACATTTTGAAAAATTCCGCAAAACTTTATTATTTCAACATCTATACCCGTTTCCTCTTTTGTCTCCCTAATAGCGGCTTCTTTTATCGATTCACCTTCTTCTACTTGACCTCCTGGCATCTCCCACCCTCTTAAAGGGCCTTTGATTAGCAGAATTTCGTTTTGATCATTAAGAACAATTGTTGCTGCTGAAACGATATGTTTCGGGGGTGTATAGATTTTTGTTGTACCTTGTTCCATTAAAAATCCTCCTTCATTATTTCAATTATTAAATAAACCTCACTTAAAATAATACCATTATATGGTTTTTATTAGTTTGAAATATTTCGGTAACTCCTAAGTATTATTAGTGCCTTAAATATCATGACTTCCTATTTCCATACATCTCCTTGAATATACACGTCGTATTTTGATAAGATAATTATCTGACAATGTTGCAGATTCTCAAAAAAGTAAAAACCTAATCTTTACGCTGTGCAATGAAGTGTAATTGATTGATGATAGGGGGAACGACATGACGGTAAATGAAGAGTTCAAACAAGAACAGCAGCGGTTACATGATACGGTTCATTATATGGACCAGATTTTGCATAGTTCGAAAAGAGATATCGAAACAGCACAGGAAAATATACGCTCTGCAATGACCAATGTGGAATACTTGGATTCGAGTGACAGCTTCTTAAATATTTTAATGAATACTCGCTTTTTCGAATTGGCCCGCAACCAAAAAGAAGGCTTGGAGGCGATTCGCCAAAGACCATATTTTGCGAGAATCCACTTCCAGCGTGAGCAGGAAAATGAGGAATTTCTTTATATCGGAAAAACTTCCCTCTTCCACAGCGAGACACATGAACCTATTATTGTCGACTGGCGTTCCCCTGTTGCAAATGTCTATTATGACGGACGGTTAGGTGAGATTACTTATGATGTTCGCGGTGAAGAACTTACGGGACATTTATTTGCAAAGCGACAATATAAAATTGAAAATGCAAAGCTCCTCGACTACCGGGACGTCGACTTAACAACGAATGACGAGTTGCTGCAAGAGGCACTAGAAGGTAAAGCAGATGTTCGCTTAACCGAAATCGTCTCCACAATACAGAAAGAGCAAAACGAAATTATCCGAGCCCATCTACGTCAACCGATTCTCGTACAAGGAGCAGCAGGGTCAGGGAAAACAACGATTGCCCTGCACCGGATTTCATATTTCCTCTATACGATGGGTGACCATTTCAATCCCGAACAACTCATGATTTTAGCACCAAACCGTTTATTCATTGACTATATTGCAGACGTTCTCCCTGAGCTAGGTGTCGATAAAATATGCCAAACAACTTACGCTCAATATGTACTTGATGCCATTAATCTTAAGTTGAAGCTCCAAAATCCAAATGAACAGCTCGAACGGCTAATCGCCAATCCGTCCTCTACACATGAAGGCTGGATGATTCCGAAAATGAAAGGCAGTCCGTTTTATGAGCTGATGATGAATCGCTATTTGCAGCATTACGAAGCCAAGTTAGCCGCTTTATTTGATGATGTATTTATTGAAAAATACCGGATAATGAAAGGCGACCATTTGCGAAAGCTGTTCTTAGTAGAATTTCATTATATGCCTGTTGAAAAACGGCTCGAGCGCATTAAAAAGGTTATTCAGAACGAAGTAAAACGGAAAACAACTGCTGTATTAACTACATTGAATACACGATATGAAGACGCGATTGGCCGTGCACTCAATGGTATGCGAGATGCAGAAAAGCGCCGTCATACTGTAACAAAACTAATCGACGAACGTGATGATCGCATTCCGAAAATTAAACAGGAAGCAAAAACTGTCGCATCTTCTTATATGAGAAAATTCCAGAAGGCAAAAATCAAGCAACTATATCGAACATTCCTTACAAGCCGTGAATTATTATTTGAACTGGCTCCCGAATGGTCCGTCGAAGAAACAGAGTTATTTTTAGAGGCACACCAAAAAGAGCAATGGGCACTTGAAGATTTAGCAGCCCTTTTATTTTTACATGCGAAAATTAAAGGGATTGAGGATAAATGGAAAATGCGGGTCGTCTTTATTGATGAAGTACAGGATTATAGCTACTTCCAGCTCGCTGCTTTAAAGGCGGGACTTGAAACGGATATGTTCACGATGGTTGGCGATTTAGCGCAGGGTATCCATAGCTATAGATCTCTTACAGAATGGCAGCCGGTCCTTGAGCTTTTCCCTCGCGCAACCTATGCTACCCTTCAAAAAAGCTACCGTACGACAATTGAAATTATGGAAGTTGCCAATGAAATTTTAATGCAGATGGATGAGGACTTACCGCTCGTTGAACCCGTTGTCCGTCATGGGAAAAAGCCTGAGTTTATCACAGCGAAAAACTTTGATGACAACATCATTAAAGACGTGCTGGCAAAAATTCGTGAAAACCATCATCAATCCATTGCACTCATATGCAAAACAACAGATGAAGCTGTTCAGTTGGTTAAACTGCTTGAAAACTCGGATATCTCTGCACAGTTGCTTGACGAAAACTCGGCAATCGATCAGCAAAAGCTTCTAGTCATCCCAAGTCATTTAGCAAAGGGATTAGAGTTTGATGCAGTTATTCTCACGTCATTTGACACACCGTATTATGACAACCCGCTCGATCGGAAGCTTTTATATGTAGCTTTAACCCGTGCCATGCATGAACTTTATTTGATTGGTCCTTCGAAAGAGGCTTTTTTAATGAAGCCAATTAGTGCAAATATATCGGTAGAAAAGCGTATTTAACAACGGAATTAACAGCTTAATTAGTACAAGTTTAACGCTTAGAAATCTGAGCGTTTTTTTGGGCGAAATATTTTGCTTTCCTTGTTGAACTATAGTCCAAACTACTTCATATCTTATTCTTTAATTCTAATGATATCTCCTCTTCAAATAGGATTTTTGGAAAGGGTTGTAGAATTTTATTCTTTATTGAAAGAAAATCAAATCATCTTAGTTACTAGTTGTTCAGTTAAATAATAGGGGTGATGAAATGGGTATTATAGTTATTGCTTTAATTTTCTTGTATGGTTTTATTTTATTCAGAAATGGTATCGCTTTAAATAATGTAACGATTGAATTTACCATCTTATACGTAGCATGCTCATTGACCATCCTTTTATTTTGGAAAGCACGGAAAGGGATTTCTAAAAAGATTGGCATTGTTATTTGTGCCTTATTGATTATACAAACAGGGCTTATTAGTTATTATGCATATGATAGACATTCGGATCGATTAATAAATGAACAGCATCGCTTGTTAGTCATTTTAGGGAGTTCCACTGACTATCAAAAATTAAACTTGAGTTATCACGATATTGAAAAAATAAATATAGTTGGAGATGCGAAGCAAGGTAATTTTCATCACCCATTTGATTATATAATTGAACTGAAAGTTAAAAATGAAAATAAAATTTATCAATTTCAATGTAAAGGACAAGGACCTTGGTGCGAGGAAATGGGATTAAACTAACTTCTCAGTTAGTTGGAGAACATAGCCTTATTATAGAATTCCCATCTCTTTCTGATATCTAATTAGCAAGTGTTTTAACAATGGAATTAATGAAGACACATAATTTTAACGATGCTCCTGTACTAATTGCATTTGTGTATATATAGTTGGTGAAGCAACAACGAAAACAAGGACACAATTCATAGACGAATTGTGCCCTTAAATACTATTTTTAAAATTATTTTCTCCCTATTAACTGAAGCACTAAATAAAGTTTTCTCATTTTCTTACCCAATATAAATATAATAATCAACCTGTGACGACTTCATAAATCCGGCTTTTTCATATACGCGGAGTGCACCCATATTTTCAATCTCTACATCAAGTAAAATAGTTTTATCACCTGAACGGATTGCATAGTCCTTCACGAAGTTTAAAATTTGCGTACCGACGCCTTGGCGCTGTCTCTTCGGTGATACTGCAAACGCAGTAATCCATTGTACTTCCCCTTCTTTACGGGTTGTCACAGTTCCAACAACTTCGCCATCCATTTCGGCTGTCCACATTACTAAGCCTTCTGTCGTCGTATTAAACTCAATTAACTCCAATGATTCTTCACGCATATCGCCAAAAGCATCACTAAAAATTGAAATGAGCGCTTCCGTATCTTTTTGCATGAAAGGACGTAAAGTCACCGCTCCCTTATTCTCCATAACTTCCGCATGAGCCTCTAAAGTTGCCTCAGAAAAACTGTATAAATACCCGTTTTGCTCTAAAAACTCTTTTCCGAATTTAGAGCCTTCTATTACAAGAGCAAGCTCCCCCTCACTGTTCCGGATCGCCATACCTTCTTTTAGGACATTTAAAATCGCTGTTCCAATTCCAAGCTGACGGTACATTGGGGCAACTAGCATCGACCATTCATACGTATTTAAACCCATTAGATCCACAGCAGTTCCTGCCCCAACTAATAGATTTTTTTCATCATCATATACAAGTACATAAAACCCGCGTGTTTCATAACTTTTAGCAATTGTTAGATTCATTACCTGATTTAATAGGATGCCATCACAAACAGCTGATGTTTTACATAAGTTTTGTACTTCTTCATATGTTTCTTGATCTAAAGGATACGACACGGTAATTGCCGATAAATTCATTCTTTCTACTCCAATTCTATCTTCTATAATGTTTCTATTTTAGTAAAGCTCACGTAGTTACGCAACAATAGCGCGCAATTATCAATTTTAAAATGACTTTCAAAGCTATTCTCTTATTTTTCCTCTTATTTATACCACGACGATAAGAGCACGACATTCTATTGATGCCAAATATAAGAAATATGTACAATTTTAACTATCCTTCTTATAAAATTGAGGTATAATAATCCTATTAAACGCTTATATATAAATATAAAAGATTTTTTTTAATGACCAATGGATGTTGCCTCATTATAATTATAGTAATAATTTATTAAATAAGGAGATTTAAAGTATGATAAACGAGCAAACCCTTTCTACTAATATTGAACCAATACTAGTTACTCCCTTCCCTTCTTTTATACTTCTACCAAATGGAACAATTGTTAAAGGAAATTTTCATCATTTCGACTACTCAGAAGTCAAGACTAAAGAACTAAAAGAAAACCCTGTTTACAACACTCTTTTTTCAGAAGTAAGTAACGAGACAGTGGAGTCCATCTTAACAAGTACTGTAGCTTTATGCTTACACAATGTTCCAATATTGATGAAGGGTGAAGCTTCCAAAATCTGTACAGTTTATACAAAACCTATCCTCTTCGAAAATAAGGAAGCTATTTTCATTTTATGTGTTCCTAATGAAGAAATGCGTTTAGTAGATGACGAACAGCAACACTTAATCGATTTAAAGAGTGGTATTCAGCAATCCTTTATGACTGTGACACTCGATCAGGATGGTTTTATCATACAAACCAACCAGCAATTTTTAAAGGCAAGCCATTGGACACCAAAGCGGGTTCTCGGCAAAACGTTTTGGCAGCTATTCCCAAATAATGGTGAATCCGAAAAAGTCGCTTTGGAAATTTGGAAAACACTGCAAAGTGGGCAAATTTGGCAAGGTGATGTAGAAAAGGTGACAAAGGACGACGAACATTATTGGGTGCATTTAACCGCCATTCCGATGCTTGGCCCTGCACCAGAGCTAAATCAATATTTCCTAATCGAACGAAACATTACAAAGGAAAAAGCGATTCAGTTCCAGCTCGAAAAAATTGCCTATATCGATACTGAAACAGGATTAATGAATGTGCACCGCCTTGCACAAGTGATCGATGAAATGATTCAGGAAGATCGTCATTTTTCATTTGTTTACTTAAGCATCGATAAATTCTATACCATTAAAGATCTGCATGATGATTGTGCAGAGAAATCACTTATCATGGAATTCACAAAACGTCTGAAAATGTATTTCCAAGATAGTACAATGGCCCGTATTAACGAAAATGATTTTGTTGTGATAACACCTCTGCCTGAATGGTTTACACAAGGTTTCCTTAGTTATTTACAGCAAAACCCAATATACAACGGAAATGTTGCTGTTCCCCTTTCCGTAAGCGGTGGCATTACTCGCTACCCTGAAGATCAATTGACATTTACACATTTGATGAAGGCATCATTGGCTTCCATTACGTCTGTACGTAATGCTGGTGGTGACCGAATTGTTTCCTTGTCAAAATCTTCACATGTTACATTGAATCGTAACTCAATCATAGAAAAGCGGTTATTACTGGCATTGGATCAGAAAAATTTACATGTTCTTTACCAGCCACAGCTCGATGTAAAAACTGGGAAATTTACAGGAGTAGAAGCTTTAGTTCGCTGGGATGATGAGGAAATTGGTGTTGTCTCTCCTGATGAATTGATTCCAATAGCAGAGGAAACAGGTCTAATTAATAATATCGGTTCATTTATGCTCGAAAAGGCATGTGAGCAAGCCGTTCTTTGGAAAAAGGCTGGTCATAATATTAAAGTAAGTATTAACTCTTCTGTCCGTGAGTTCCGTGACAAAAACATGGCAAAATCAATTTTAGCTACTCTTGAACGTACAGGTTGCCCTGCTAATTTACTGCAAATCGAAATTACCGAGAAATTTGCATTGGAAGCAGAAGCTGAAACTAGCATCATTAAACAGATGCGCACACTTGAGAACGAAGGAATTGTTTTTGCATTAGATGACTTTGGTACGGGCTACGGCTCATTCCGTTATATGCAGCTATTGCCGATTTCTATTTTGAAAATCGATCAAACTTTCATACGCTCACTGAAATTTGAAAAAACGCAGCAGCTTGTAAATGGCATGGTTCAGCTTGGCAAATCGATGAATTTAACAGTCGTTGCAGAAGGCGTAGAAACAGAAGAACAAAAAGAATTCCTAACAAATATCGGCTGCGATATTTTACAAGGATACTTTATTAGTAAACCAAGCTCTTCTAATGGCATTTCATCTTTACTTGTATAGTAATAATAAAGAAGCTCGTAAGGCTACTGTAAAACAGTGCATTACGAGCTTCTTTTTTTCGATTTCATAAAGGATTGCATTGAAGTCTTCCCCTGGCTCAATAGCCTGAAAATAATTTGCATAAATACTTCTGCGAAAACAAGCCCCATCGCGATGGCTCCAGAGATCATAAATGCCCGCATCCCATTTTGCAGACCCATAATATAATCGAGTTCCATAACGTTACGCATTGTATTGTAGGCTATTCCTCCAGGCACAAGCGGAATAATTCCTGAAACACTAAAAATAATCATGGGCATTCTAAATTTGCGCGCAAAGAAATACGCTACTAATGACACAACAAATGCCCCTAAAAACGAGGCTTGTACCTCATCGACTCCGATTTCAATCATGACGTAATAGATTGCCCAACCGACTGCACCGACAAAGCCACATGCTGGAATTGTTTTTGTAGGCGCATTAAAAATTACACCAAAGCACGCTGTTGCAACGAAACTAATAACGACTTGAATAAGAACACTATCCAACATCCAGCTTTCCTCCTATTCCAATATTGCAAAGTATACTGACAGCCAAAGTTTTAGAAGGACAGAACAAGTGCAATTCCCGAGCCAATCGCAAACGCTGTTAAAAAAGCTTCAGCTCCCTTTGCCATCCCTGCTGTAAAATGCCCAGCCATCATATCCCGTACCGCATTTGTAATGAGCAAACCAGGTACAAGTGGCATAACTGAGCCAATAATAATTTTATCGATTTCTTTACCATATCCATAATAGACTGCAAAAGATGCCACAATACCAATAGCCACCGCAGCAAGAAATTCCGAGAAAAATTTTACGCGCGTCATATTATGAATGATAGTAACGATATATAAACCTAACCCTCCTGCAATAAAAGCAGCCGGAATGTCACTTACAGTCCCCTTAAACAGCAGTAAAAAGGCACCACTCGCTATACTCGCAGCAAGGACCTGAATGGCTATTGGAAGGAAATAATTCGTTTTTTCTATTTTCTTCAATTCTTCATATGCTTGTTCAATTGATATGAGGTGGGATGTAAGCTTACGCGAGACATTATTGACAAGAGCGATTCGATGTAAATCCGTAATTCTTGTTGGAATCGATGTAATTCTGGTAGGTTGCGTTTTACCAAGAGAAAAAATAATTCCTGTTGGCGTTACGTAGCTTTGTGCATCCATCATGTTTTGAGAACGGGCCATACGCAGCATCGTGTCTTCCACTCGATACGTTTCCGCACCACTTTCAATCATGATACGGCCTGCAAGTAAAAAGCAGTCTATTGCCATTTCAGTATGTTCATTATCCATACGATGGACCTCCTTCCACTTCTTAGCTCATATTACTTGAAGCACCCTTAAAATAACAGCCTTTTTTCATACAATATATGCTACTATGATAGTGTATTTTCTAAAATGATTAATAAATTTAATATATTTTTTATAGCTTTACTTAGATGTCTATTTTTAATAGAAAGGAACCGAAGTACATCATGTCAAACCCTTACAGAAAACGCCGCGGTCCTTGGATTGATTTAACCCTTATTAGCTCTATCATTATACTGGGAGCTATTACTGTCTACTTAACTGTTTTGAGCGATAACCCACTTTTCCCGAGTAGTGAGGAGACATCTGCAGAAGAGCAAGATTCTACTACAAGCGAAGAGCCATCAACTTTTCCTGGGGTAAAGATTGTCACAGACATTTCGAATGATGATAAAATGCCTTTCGCAATTCAATATCCACTTACGGAATACAAAACGTTCAATCAAGCGGTCACTACGTATATCGAAGAATCGAAAGAATATTACATAAGCATGATGCGCCTTCAGCAAAACGAAAAACAATTATCCGGCGAACTAAATATTAGCCTTGATACTTTTGAGTATGACCATTACTACTCCTTCGTATTAACGAATAAGACAATTTTAAATGCAGTAGAGCAACAGACAACAATCACAACATTTTTAATCGACAATGAAACCGGTGAATTATTCGATATTCGTACACTACTGAATGAAGATCTAAAAAGTTTGGAAACTTTTGCTGCACATGTTCAATCTGAAATGGTAAAGAACACAGCCTATAAAGATTATATTAAGGAAAAAGAGCTCGCTTCTGCCACTCAACCGAAATGGCGATTATTTAAGCGCTTTGCATTAAAGGGAGATTCCCTCATTATTTACTTTAATGAAGGAGAAGTGACAGAACTTGAAGCAGGAATACCAACAGTGGAAATGTCTCTATCATTCATTAACCCCCTTTTAGCCTCGGATTTCCAAATTGAGATGCAGGCAGAGGAAACGATTGTTCCGAAAAATGATAAGAACTCTTCAAAAAAACGAATTGCCCTTACGTTTGATGATGGACCACACCCGGAAGTAACGAAACAGATTTTAGTACTCTTAGAAAAATATGATGCAAAGGCAACTTTCTTCATGCTTGGCAGCCGTGTTCAATATTATCCTGGATTGGCGCGTAAAGTGCGTCAAGCTGGTCATGAAATTGGCAACCATTCGTGGACACACGGTGTTTTAACGAAAATGTCTCCATCGGAAATTCAAAAAGAGTATGAATCTACAGAACAGGCCATTATAAATGCTACCGGTGAGAACTCGACTGTATTCCGTCCGCCTTATGGAGCGGTTAATGATGAAGTGCGAAAGCTTATTCCTTGTAAAACGGTTAACTGGACAATTGATACCCTCGATTGGAAACATCGTGACTCAGAAAAACTTCTGTCAATGCTAAAGGATGGATTACATAACAATGCGATTGTATTAATGCATGATATCCATCAATCAACCGCAGACGGATTAGAGCCAGTACTCGCCTTTTTACAAGATGAGGGCTACGAGTTTTTAACAGTTACTGAAATTTTGAAGTATCACTAGAATATGACGAAAGGGTGATTATCTCTATTATCGAGATAACCACCCTTTTTTATTGAAATGCCTTTACTACAATACCTTGCTGCTCCAATTTCGTACGGGTCAGCTGGGCAAATTGTACGGCATGCTCCCCGTCCCCATGCACACAAATACTATGTGCCTGAAGTGGGAATTTCGTATTCTGAACGGAAGTGACTGTTCCTTCCTTTATCATCTCTATTATTTGTGCGATAGCCCTTTTTTCGTCTGTAATAAGAGCATTTGATTCGTTGCGCTTTGTAAGCGTGCCATCTTGCTGATACGTCCGATCCGCAAATACTTCGTGCACAGTTTTCAAGCCGATTTTTTCTCCTGCTTTCGTTAATTCACTCGAGGCTAATCCATATAAAATTAACTTAGGGGAAATATCATATACCGCTTGTGCAATGGCTTTTGATATATCTTTCTGTACCGCCGCCATATTATAAAGCGCTCCATGAGGTTTAACATGTTGCATTTTTACGTTTGTAGTTGTTAAAAATCCTTGCAGTGCACCGATTTGGTATACAACGATGTCATACGCCTCTTGAGGAGAAATCTTCATCTCCCTGCGCCCGAAGCCATTTAAATCAGGCAGTCCCGGATGTGCACCGATTTGCACATTGTTTTTTACCGCCAGCTCCACCGTTTCGCGCATGACAGTTGGATCTCCTGCGTGAAATCCGCATGCGATATTGGCAGAAGTTATATAACGTAGTATTTCCTCTTGTTCTCCCAACTTATATCTTCCAAAGCTCTCGCCTAAATCACAATTTATATCAATCGTATACATAGCCTCTCCCCCAACAACTATCAGAATGTTATGCTATTATCATGCCATACATAATCATTCATTCCAATAATGAGGTGAAATTACATGCCGGTTCTGCAATTTAGGCAATTAAGCGACAATGCTCTATTTGTTCAATTTAGTACGACGATTAATGAACAAGCACACCACCAAATCCAGCAAGCTATGATAACTATCCAACAGCACCCTTTTCCCGGTTTTATCGAGCTTGTGCCGAGCTATACGAATCTTTGTATTTATTACGATCCATTTATAGTTAGAAAATCTCTACAACCCAATTCATTAAAAACGAGCTCTACAAAAGTACAAAACTATATTGAAACCTTACTTACTAATCAAGACATTTCATCTCAAGAAATGGGCCGGCTAATAGATATCCCAGTTATTTACGGTGGTGAATATGGTCCTGACTTAAACGATGTTGCACATGTTAATGGATTAACACCGGAACAAGTGATAGATATACATACCGCTAAACAGTATCTCGTCTATATGCTCGGCTTTGCACCTGGGTTCCCGTTTTTGGGCGGGATGGATAAACGAATCGCAACACCACGTCATTCCACTCCAAGATTACAAATCGCGGCCGGTTCAGTAGGGATTGCCGGAGAACAAACAGGCATTTATCCGCTTGCAACACCAGGCGGATGGCAAATTATCGGTCGAACGATGACGCCATTATTTTTGCCTGACAAAAACCCTCCTACATTATTACGAGCAGGTGACCGAGTTCGATTTGTAGCCGTAAAGGAGGTCACCTCATGCTAAAAGTTATGAAACCAGGAATTTTTTCTACCATTCAAGATGGAGGGCGAACTGGCCATCAACAATTTGGGATTATTGCAAGTGGCGTAATGGATTCAGTTGCCTACCGAATCGGCAATGCACTGTTAAAGCAATCTGGTAAAGCCGCCATTGAAATGACATTAAATGGCGGGGTATTTGAATTTAAAAAAGCCACAGCATTTGTTTTGACAGGTGGAATGATGCACGCAACACTTAATAATCAGCTAGTCCCCATGTATAAAGTTATTTCCGCTAAAGCAGGTGACGTATTAACGTGTGGGACTATAATAAATGGTGCAAGAAGCTATTTCTGTATTGCAGGTGGATTTTTAGTGGATGAAATACTCGGTAGTCGAAGCACCTATTTAAAAGCGAAGTTTGGCGGTTATAAAGGACGAGCACTGCAACCGGGCGATGAGATTCCTTATGAGGAAACGCGAATAAAATATGCTGCATATCAAGTAAATACAAAGACCTTCTACGAAAAAGCAACTATTCGTATACTACCAGGAACCGAGTGGCAGCAATTTAGCCGTGGTATGCAAACTAGCTTTATTAATCAATCTTATACAATTTCGAATAAATCCGACCGTATGGGCTATCAATTAGACTCCCACAAGTCCATATTTCTTGAAAAACCGTTTCAATTACTTTCCGAAGCCGTCACATTCGGTACGATCCAATTACCTCCAAGTGGACACCCGATTCTATTAATGGCAGATCGGCAAACAACAGGAGGCTACCCGAAAATTGCACAAGTAATTACCGCTGATTTACATCGTTTAGCGCAGCTTGCTCCCCAACAGACACTACTTTTCCAGCTTGTATCACTCGAACAGGCCGAAGAAGCTTATTTTGAACTAGAACAGCAATTACGCTTGCTCGAAGCCGTTTTGAAATAGAAAAAACCTCGTAAAAGAAGAGCCCTACTTTTACGAGGTGGAATTTTCCCTATAATTCTTGTCTTAGTGCCTGCATTACTTCGATTTTCGTTGCTTTTCGTGCTGGTCTTAATCCTGATATCATCGCAACACCGATACTAATTGTTGCGGCAATCACTACTAACTGCCATGGAATAGCAGAAAATTGGATATTGCCAAAGTTTTCTTCACCTGTTGCTGCCTCTAAAACAATCGGCAGTAAAAGATTAGATGCAAAGCTTACTAGGTAGGAAATAGCAATGGCTATAACTGTTCCGATAACACCTATAAATGTACTTTCCATTAAAAATAGTCGCTGAATCAGTTTTGGACTCGCTCCAATTGCCTTTAGTACACCAATTTCCCTTGTACGCTCTGTTACCGCCATTGTCATTGTATTGAATATACCGATTGATGCAATTAGTACTGCAATCGTCCCAACAAATACCAGACCTGCCTTTAACACTAAGAAAAAGACATTTAAGTCCTCAAGCTGTTCGGTAACCGAGTATACACCGTAGCCTTTCCCACGTAAATCTTCCAAGATTGGTTTCACGTATTCTAAGCTTTTTGCATAAATATCATAGCGTTCAAAAAATAATTGGTAATCAGCCGGGTTCTCATCAATTACTTGCTTAAAGCTATTTTCAAGAACTGCACGTTGCTCGTCCATCATATAAATTCTATTTTCAACTGCCCATTCATATGCAGGCTTTGGCATCACACCAACAATCGTATATGTCATACGATCTGAAAGCTTGTTCGGATCATCATACGACCTTATCGCAATTTCAATCTCCTTACCGATTAATGAGCTCTTATAGCCTTCTTCTTCTCCATTATAATAAGTACCTTCTGTTTTAGCCGCTTTTTCTTTTTCCTCAATCAATTTGCGGTCTGCCTCATTC
Organism: Solibacillus sp. FSL K6-4121; assembly: GCF_038002585.1. Taxonomy (NCBI): domain Bacteria; kingdom Bacillati; phylum Bacillota; class Bacilli; order Caryophanales; family Caryophanaceae; genus Solibacillus; species Solibacillus sp. FSL K6-4121. The sequence goes on along the minus strand of NZ_JBBOCS010000001.1, from coordinate 1,217,329 downwards.
AATAACGTTTGACCGAAATGATAGCCGACAACAATTTCATTTTCATTTTTCGGGTATGTGCCTTCTGCTAACGGCTTTGCTATAGAAGCATAATCAGTGAAATTCGTTAATCGTAAACCAGAAATTGTATCCCGGTCTTCAAAAAAGCTTTTCACCTCTGCATCTATTGTCGTTGTTTTTAAAACAGTCTGTACATTTTCTACTGCTTCAATTTCTGCTACTTCCTCTTCCGAAAACTGTGCTTCCCCACCCATAACTTCAATTTTTGTGACGCTTTCACTCGATAAAATTTCTTCCTCCATTGAAGCTTGCAACCCAAATCCGATCGAAGCAAGTACGATTAGAAACGCACAGCCCATTGTAGCGGCAAGCACCGTCATAAATACGCGTAATTTGTTCTTCTTAATATGCTGCATGACAAAGTCTACTTGATCTTTAAATAACACGGTGATTACCCTCCTTTACTAACTTGCCATCATGCATGCGGAAGCGTTTATCAGCAATCATTGCAACTTCCTCGTCATGTGTAATAATAATAAATGTCAATTCAAGTTCTCGATTTAACTGCTGAATAAGCATCAAAATATCTTGCTCCGTTTCCGAATCAAGGCTCCCTGTAGGTTCGTCCGCCAATAATATTGGGGCATTGGTTACAAGTGCCCGTGCTATACTAACACGCTGCTGTTGCCCCCCTGATAATTCATTTGGGTAATGATCCGTTACTTCCGTCAAACCAACCTTCTGCATAATAACTTCAACACGTTTTCTACGCGCTGAAACATTCATCCCTTTTAATTTTAAAGGCAATTCTATATTTTCAAATGCCGTTAAGCTTGGCATCAGTTGAAAGTTTTGAAATATAAAGCCGTAATTTTCTAAACGAAACTTAGCGCTCGCAGCTTCATTAAATGCCGCGATCTCCTGTGCATTAACGACAATCGAACCATGCTCTGGCTTCATAAAACCTGCTAATATTTGCAGTAAAGTAGATTTTCCAGAACCACTCTTCCCTACGATTGCTACAATCTCACCGCGCTTTACATCAAAGGATACATCCCTCAGTACGGGTACTGTTTTTTCCTTCCCTTTTTTACCGATTGAAAATGTATGTTGTAAGTTATTCACTTTAATCATCATTGTTCACTCCTTTTCCCATACATTTAGTGTAAACGGTAAATCTTAATATTTAGAAAGGCTAAAAGTGAAGAAATTCTTAAGAAAAAAGACAAGTCCAATAAGTTGCGATTTTCCTTTGGCGGGAGCCGCATAGTAGCAGTAAAGGTACGCCGTAAACCATACCTTTACTGCTACTATTACTGCGGCATGAGACCCCCGCCAAACAAAGAGTGTCTACCTATATATCGTTACGTTCCAGGTGCGTCGCTATGCCTATGCAAGGCGACGCCTACGCTCAAAGATTTATCTCTAAAGGAAAGGAAACTAGTCACTGCATTAGTTCTTTCAAATAAAAAACCGCAAGCACATATTTTCCTGTGTGCCTACGGTTAATTTACTGTTAAAACCCTACTGTTTGCTGCTTTTCAAACGTTTTCCCATTGAAACTTGTTACCTTGGATGGAGACACTGTAAACAATTGATCCTCTACATATAATAATCGTTGTACTACATTATAATAATCTTCATATTGTTCACCTGGACGTGCCTTTTCCATCATGTCAGCTACAAGTTCAATTCCTGAAGCCGTTACTTTATAAATGTGCGCACCCGTTCCTTCATACTTTAAACGGTCTTCCTCTTCTGTCGGTGAGTAAAGTGTTACAGGGAATCCATAATAGTTTTGGCGTGGATCTCTGAATAATGCTTTGTGATCGTGTTGAACAGGAGAATATGTGCCACGTCCTCCAATCACTAACGCTTGTTTTTCTTTCGGATTATTGAAATCTGTTACATCAAACAAGCTCAGTTTCATACCTTTCGTTAAGACAATCGGCTCTTTAGAACCCTCTTCCATTCGAACTTCCGTATCATAGCCAATTCCAAGTAAATGATTTTCATCAATCGGATGCAAGTAATTACTGAAACCTGGAATTTTCAGCTCCCCTAATACTTTGGGAGCTTTTGGATTTTCTGTATCAATGACAAACAGCGGGTCAGTTTCTCTAAATGTTACTAAATACGCTTTATTGCCCATAAAACGAGCGGAGTAAATACGTTCGCCCTTTGCTAAATCCTTGACTGCCCCAACCTGCTTCATATTTTCATCTAAAATAAATAAATGATTTTTCGAATTTGCTGCAGTTCCCCAGGCATTGCCTTCTGTCGTGGCAATACGGAAGTGACCATCATGCTCATCCATTGAAAATTGATTTAATATAGAACCTGTTACTTTTCCTTGTGCCTCCATTTTTAAAGCTGTTTTATCTACTGAAATTTTATAAATTGTCGTTTCATTATTTTGTGGTGCTGGCATGATATTGGAGACGGCTGTATCTGCGGTTTCAATTTCCGGCCAGAAACCGTAATGATTCATAGACGCAATATAGATCGCATTTTCGGACATATACATTTGACCGCTGCTTCCTAAAAAGCTCTCTGTTTTCCATTCATTTGACTTCACATTGCTGACATCGATTGCCGAAACGATCAAATAATTCGGCTCATTGCTTTCCGGTAAAAGACGGATTTTATCGATTGGCATAATTGTTTCCTTTTTACCATCATACGTAGACGGACGCAATTCAACATTCGGTGTATCTTGAAGCATCCAGTAGTTCGGTGTAAGACTCGACACTACATATAAATAGTTTCCGGATTTGCGAATATTTAATATACCACCATCATGACCTACTTCACGTACTAATGTTGCTTTTTTGGCATCGGTCACATCATAAAACACTACTGTTGATACGGATTTCCCATCATACGGTTCCTTTTGTGTCTGAACATAGGACGAGTATCCAACTATTAATGTTTTATCATGTATCATTAGATGATTCGGATAAATATCTTTACCAACAGTTATACGCTTCACCACTTTTAAATCTTTCGTATCGACAATTGCTACCTTGTTATCAATAATCGTGTAAATATATCGGCCGTCTGTAACCGTAATGTCCCCTTCATCAATACCTTCTACTTGATTATTTGTAGTAGAATGACTCGGACCCCCGCTACTTTTTGCACTATTATCCATCGACATAGCGGATTCCTCTTTTGCCATATCATTTGTTACCATATCGTTAAATCGATTCGACAATGAATTTTCTACCGCTAAAAATGCGCGAAAATAATCTTTTAAATCTTCTGTTGAAACAATATTTTTCACTTTCTTAACGACTACAAGTGTCACAGACTGTTCCTGCTGCAATTTAGTTTTCTTTGCAAAGGCATCTTTTTTAATTTGAAGTGTGTATTTCCCTAAATTTAACCCATCTACAGATAAAATTTTCCCGCTGCTATTAATCGAAAATTTAGCCTTTGTAACCTTCTCATTTTCATCTAATACAACGATAGAACCATCCGTTAAACTTTCTTTCATAATTGGTTGCTTCAATGTAATCGAATACGTTTCCCCTTTAAATGAAATACCTGTTGCCTGCACTTCTGTGTTTTTAGTAAAGAAAAAATAGCCAAATACTAAAATTGCGACAAGTGAAGTAATTAATCCCATTCCAAAAAGCCTGCCATTTTTCATAAAAACCCTCCTTTTCCATTCTTTTGTATTTAATTAGACTTGGAAATAACGGAAAGGTTACAAAATTTAAATAAAAATTTTTACACATATATTTACAAACAAAAAACCACCGCTTTGAGCAAAATATAATCAAAGCGGTGGCTTGTTTTCTCCAATAGAAAATAACCCTCTTTATTTAAAGGAAGGGCTAAGCTCACTCCATACATCAAATTTATTACCATCCGGATCAAAAAAAGTAAAATTCCGGCCAGCATGTCCTCTGTCTTCAATTTCTCCAACGTTTATTTCACTTTGCTTAAAATCTTTGTGTAATGCTTCTAATGCCTTTATTCCATCGACTTCAAATGTTAACGAAAAACGCTCACTCCCGTAAATATCCAAGAAATTGGAGCTTTGGCCTTCAGGGGACTTTACAAGAAAGATACTTTGATTGGCCAAGTTTAAAATAGCTTTGTCCTCATCTTTGTAGCTTAACTCTGCTTCTAATTTTTTTACATACCAATCAGCAGCAAGGTCTACATTCGTTACTGGAATATATGTTGTACCTATTCTTAGTAATTTCTCACTCATTTTTATCTCCTTTCAGCTTTTAAAAGCCTTTATTTACAGACTCCCAATGGATTGCCATCCGGATCATAAAAAGTGAAAAATCTAGTAGACCCTTCCCCTCCAATTGAATTCACCTTTACACCTTTGGTCAGAAGAATCTTATGGGCTTCTTCTATATCTGTAGGAATAAAATTATAATATTTGCCCACTCCAAACTTATTCTCCGGGAACTTCATTGGTACGTGATTCAAGGTCTTCACCAAACATACTACCGTTTGGGACTCTTCTCCGATTTGCATGACAGCTGCCTCTTCTTCAATGTAAATTATTTTAAATCCCAGTACTTCTTCATACCATTTAGCCGAAATAGCTGGGTCTTTTACAGGGATAAAAACACCTTCCATTCCTTTAAAAATGGGGATAGTCATCTAATCAACTCCTTGTTATTCTTCCTAGCAATCTGTATTTAAAGTTCATTAATTTCTTTAATCACACTTTTTAATACATCAATTGAAGTAACAGGGTCATTCTCATATTGTAAACCATGATTTACATTAGGGAATAGTGTGGAATCAATGTTCGTATTTTGAACTATTTGCTCATATCTTTCTGCATTGTAATGCTGATCGTTGTCACCGATAAAACACAATCCTCTGTTTTCTGCTTTTCCCATCGCCTCAAAAACATCTTCCCTATTAATAAGCGGAGTTAGCCAAACTGCTTTTGCATCTTTAAAAATACTTCTTTTTAACTCAGATGACATAGCAATTGTCCCTAAAGATTTGCCGATCAGACAAAAGGATTCATACGATCTATCATTTAAAACCTGATCAATAACTACCCTTACATCGTGCTTAATCGCATCACTAATTTCATCGATACTGAAATTATCATAGAATTTGTCATTATAAGAGTAATTGACTTGTAACACATCAGAGGATTTATTTAAAAACACTCCAGTCGAATAATGAAAGAGAGGAGCTTGCGCGCTATATCCAGCTCCAGGAAGCATGATTACTAAATTTCTTGTATCCTCATTGGTGCTTAATAAAGTATAAGGAATTTTCATTTCTTTATATCCCGCTACTGAATCCGTTTTTACTTTAAACATAGAAATACCTCCTATTCTTCATAAATTTATAAGTCACTTGGTTCACTCGCATTTCTTTCTACATTAACTACCCACGAAATAATAGTAGTGCTATCTCGTACTCCCTTTTCTTCAATCTCCTTTAATAAATTCTGCACGGAATCTTGATGGGATTTGGCGTTATCAAATACCTTAATAATTTCGGTAGCGTTATGGAAATTACCATCAGGGCATTCCGTTAAACCATCTGTTGTAAGAAAAAGATGGTTCTTTCCTTTTCTTAATTCCCTACGCCCCGTACTATAGCATGGTACATCCAGTTCAAAGGTGTTTACTTGTCCTATCCATTCATAGAAATTTCTTTGGTTCAAAAGATATTGATCCATCTTAGCTAATTCGGGGTGAAACAGATGGAGGATACAATCTCCAACGGAAAACCACCAAACATACTTGTCTTTTCTTAAAACTATCAGACATGCCGTTTCCCCTTGAATTTCTCGACAACTCGCTAGAAAAAGTGGATTTTGAAAAATATGTACTATGTATTTGTCCATTTGATTAAAAGATTCTCGTAATGGCATGTTAAAAATAGTCGTTAAATTTTGTTCTTCCTCTGTAATACTATTTATGACAAGTTCGGCGCTCTCTGCTGAATTATGTGCATCTAGGAGCACTACAAATTCCCAATCCTGTTCTTCATTTGACCAAACGATACAGCCATCCTCGTTTTTATATTGACCTGCCGATGAATTACCACCAAAACGACCGATTGTTAAGTTGTTGGCTTGCTCAATATGTGGTGTATCTACAAAATGATTTTCACTCCCCACCCAACTAAATTTATACAATTGGAACGCCCCCTTTATTCTTTTTAGATCCACAATTTTTAAATGGAAAACTAATCATGAACTAAACTTTTACTAAAACCTATATTTATTCCTATATATCCCAATTTTTCCATAAAAATCAGGAGACTTTTCGCCACATCGAATGCTAGGAATTAAATTTGCAATTCGCTCATTAAAGCGTGTGTATTGTCTTCACTATCTTTAAAGAAAGCCATCCATGTTTCTGTATGTTCCATTTTTGCAACAATGTGTGGCTCGTCGTTAAAGAAAACTCCTTTTCCAATCAATTCTTTATAAGCTTCTTTTATATCTTCTACCTGAAAGTAGATAACAGAACTTGAATTTGCAAATTCCTCTTTTTCAGGGATAGATAGAAGAAGCCTTTGCCCACTACATTCAAAGAATTTTCCATACTATCTGTACTAAAAAGTAATGGTAATCCTAATTTATCTTTATAAAACGCAATTGCGTTCTCCATATTTTTTATTGGCACCCCAATCTGCCCAATTTTTTGAATCATATTTACTTCCATCCTTACTCCCCCTATTCATCAATTTAAGTAATTATAAACTAAACAATCCTTTATCCATTTATTTCGGGATGAAGGCTGCTATAACCTCTTAAAACAAGAAATCTTTATTTAACATGAAAAAACGAATATTCCTTTTCCTGGTAAATTAAGCACCAAAAAAAGAGGCATCCTCGTTAAAGGATACCTCTTCTTTATTATTACATCATTAAAATTAAAGTTTTACGATGTTTGTAGCTTGTGGGCCACGTTGACCGTCTTCGATTTCAAATTCAACTTTTTGACCTTCGTCTAAAGATTTGAAACCGTCGCCTTGGATTGCTGAGAAGTGAGCGAATACGTCGTTTCCGCCTTCAACTTCGATAAATCCAAAACCTTTTTCTGCGTTAAACCATTTTACTGTACCTTGTGTCATTTAAATGACCTCCATTATTCGTATTAATAAGATCATAATTCCTCAAAAAAGAAAAAAATTCACATATTACAAAAAGTATTAAATAAAACACGAATACTCTTTGTAATAGGTGAATTTATTAATGTATTGTAATCCGTCTTATTAACCATAGTATATAACAAATAATTAGTAATGTCCAGTCCAGTGTTTTTAAAGTGAATATTCTACCCCGTATTACTGTTAACATTTAATGTTCTTTATCAAAAAGAGACCATAACGTGATGGTCTCTTTAGCTATGCACTCGTTTGATTACATACTACCTCTTTAAACTATCGGTAGAATTTTTCAGTACTAATTTTTATTAACTTCTCGATCGTTCAATGGTTGAACTGGTCGATGATTATCCGGGAAAATGCGCTGGAATGCTTGTATCTGTTCTTTTGACATTTCAATTGGCTGTTCAAAAACGTTCCATTTTACCTCTTCTGTACAAGGAGGTGTCGTTAAGGACCCTGCATAATGGAAAGATATTTGATTTTCAGGCAACAAAGCCTGTAAATCAATTAGATAGTCTTCCTTATCTGCTTCTTCCGTTTTTTCAGCCGGTAATTCATTCCAAAGAGCTGCCATTATTTCATTTTCCTTTCCTTCTTGAATCATCAATCCAAGGACAGCTAGGTTTCCATTCTTATCACTATGTACTAAATGCAGCTCCATCTCATAACTTTGACCATTAAACTGATGCTCACTTGGCGTATGGAAATGGAATTGTAAAAGCTTATATTCATTTCCCTCAACAATCATGCTGTTATTTTTTGTTGTAGCATTAGCCTGTACGGTATGACCGTTGTTTATCAGTGTAAAATTGGTTGGCTCATAGTTAATCTGATTTTCTGTTAATTTTTTATCTACTTTCACTTGGGAAAATTCCAGATTAATCGGTGATTGTTCTTCTCCGTTAACACACGCTAAGTTCTCGTCGTTTAGTTCACCCCAGTATTCAGGACCTGTAACATCATCATAAGACCATTCCATTTGTTCCGTACTAGCTTTTTCATCTTCTTTTGGTTCAATAGTTTCTGTAGATTGTTCAGCACACGCTGCAAGAGACAAGTTTAAAAATACAGCTAAAGATAAATATCCGAGTTTTTTCATTAATAAAACCTCCTTTTTTAATACATTATCTAGATTACTAAAAATCTGATGATGAATCGCAGAAATATACTTAAAATTAGAAATTAAGTTAATAAATACTACTACTTTATCCATATAAAGCATCATAAAGAATTTAATATTCAATCATTTTATAATACATTTTGTGCATACACTTACAGTTTTATTTAAAAAAGGTAAAATAATATTGAAATACAAAAACATCAAAAGATATGAGGGATTACTATGAACGCATATTTTCTATTGGCAGTTGCCATTGTTAGTGAAGTATTTGGAAGTACAATGCTTAAAGCGTCAAGCGGCTTCAAAAAATTATTCCCTGTCATTGGAATAGCTATTGGTTATGCCATCGCTTTTTATGCTTTATCGTTATCGCTGAAGACACTTCCACTTGGTTTGGCATATGCGATCTGGTCTGGAGTGGGGACAGCTTTAACTGCATTAATCGGAATTATCATTTTTAAAGAGGGCTGGAACAGCAAAAAGCTTTTAGGGTTAGGGTTAATTATTGGAGGCGTTGTTATTTTGAATATTGGCTAACCTACTATCTTAAAGAAGAGAGGAAAAAAATATGAAAGCATACTTTTTATTAACAATATCAATAATTTGTGAGGTATTCGCTACAACGATGCTAAAAATATCAGATGGTTTCACACTACCATTACCTTCAGCTGCAGTAGTTCTAGGTTATGGACTTTCATTCTTTTTCCTTGGATTAACTTTGAAAACTTTACCGTTAAGTTTGGCTTACGCTATTTGGGCTGGAATCGGAACCTTATTAACGCTCTTTGTAAGTGTAGTATTATGGGATGAAATTCTTAGTATCCTTAAAGTAACAGGCATATTATTAATTATAGGCGGGGTTGTAGTACTAAATTCTGCAACCAATAACAAAGCGGCAGAACCTACAAACTAAGGCACAGCCGCTTTAAAAGCACATTTATAATATTTTCATATAAACCCCTATTATCCCCATCCCTATCATTGTCCAAAGTAAAACTTTAAACACTGACGATTTGATTAATGCCGGGAATAAAATTTCCGATACAGTAACCATAAAAATAATTCCTAACGTTAAGCCTATTAAAATCGTGTTAATTGACTGGTGTACAAATCCTAAAAAATCACCAATAAAGATACCTAGGGCAACTGGTATCGATACAATAAAGGCAATTAAAAATACAATAAAAAGATTCATTCGTGTTCCTGCCAAAATCAAAGGGGTAAACAAAATAATACCTTCGGGGATACTATGAAATAACAATGTCTGCAACAATGCCATTGTAAAATCAGAATTTTGATTCGCCCCTAAAATAATTCCCATCGGTATATTATGAATGGATAGACTGAATATTAATAATAAACTTGTACGAATATACAAATTATCTTTTTCAGTATTTTTTTTACTTTCGTTACTATGTAAAGTATTATGCAAGACTGCAAAAATAATGATCCCAATTGTAAACCCTAAAAACGTACTTGCCCAGCCTCCTAATTCAACTGCCTCCGGAAAAATTTCAAAACTAATTAAACCAAAGATGATACCTGCACAGAGCCCGTAAAAAATATCTATTCTCTGATGCAGTCCTTTGAAAAGCCAAGCTATTAGACCACCCATAAATAAGCCTAAAAAGGTACATAAAAAACCTAATAACCACATCCCGTATTATCACCTTTCCATCAGTATAATAAGTGGTATGGTTTATCAAGGTGATTTATGAAAAATACTTAAAATAAATACTTATTCATAATGAAAAAAGCGAATCCTCTATGGAAACGCTCTTTCAAATAATAAAAATTATGCAATCAGACTTCGGCATGCTTCTGCACATTTAAAACAAGCCTCTGCACATTTTTGGCAGTGTTCATGATGGTGATTTTTACATTCATTACCGCATGCTTCACAAATTTGTGCACATACTTGGGCCAGTTCAGAAATAAATGGCGTTCCTCTACTGATTGCCTGTTCAAAGTAAGCACAAATATCTGCACACTCTCTATCAAGACGAATACAACCTACCATCATTTTTACATCTTCTTCTTTTAAACAAGCATCATAACAATGATTGCAAGCAGCCATGCATTCATGAAGTGCCTCTATTACTGACTGATAATGTTCATGTGTCATTAACTTTGCCTCCTTTAACTTATTATTTACTCTGATACCCCTCCATTGCATCCTAAAACGTACTCATTAATTTATATCACCTAAATAAGTTGCAGCTCTCTCCCCGTTAAAATAAGAAATCAACTGGGGTCTCATTGCTTGCGGGTATAATTTAAAATTCAGTAATTCCTTAATTGGTATCCATTCTGTACCTGATTGTCCAGTGTCAGGGTTGCTTCCGTTATCAAAGCTATCCTGATGTACACTACACAAAAACATAAATTCCGTTTGCTGCGCATGAGCATGTCTAGCAGAGAATTCATGGTTTTTTCCAATGTATTCACGTACAAAAATCAAATCTCCAATTTCCACTTTGGCACCTATCTCTTCCATGCATTCTCTTTCTAATGCTTGATGCAGATTTTCACCATGTTCTTGACCACCGCCCGGTAAAGTATAGTATGTACTATTATTTTCCTGTAATTTTATAGCTAATAACTTTCCGTCCTTTACGATAACTGCTTTTGCTGAATTTCTTATTCTCATTTCATTCTTCCCCCTTACAAATATTTTTTAAGCTCTTCACCATAAATAACATCGGATTGCTTTTCTAATAAAATTCTACTTGATTGGTGGGCTACGGCAAGACAGCGCTAAAGCCACGTGACGTGTCTTTATCACTGCCTTTATTGCCGTTTGCGATGCCCACCAATCCCAAAATCTTGCCCTCGTTATAAAGTAAAAAACAACCAATCAGCCGCTTGCGCTATCTCGAGGCGGAGAGCGGAAATGCTCTGCTTTATTTCTTCATTTTTGAAGAAATGAATTAATGCCAAAGCAGAACGGACTTCATTAGAAAATCTTATTTTTGCCATTTTCCAAGCTCATCACCATAACATGGGGTTACTTTTCTAATAAAATTCCACTTTGATTGGTGGGCTGCGGCAAGACAGCGCTAAAGCCACGTCATACTCTTTATCACTGCCTTTATTGCCGTTTGCGATGCCCACCAATCCCAAAATTTTGCCCTTGTTATAAAGTAAAAAACAACCAATCAGCCGCTTGCGCTATCTCGAGGCGGCGGAGAGCGGAAATGCTTTGTTTTATATCTTCATTTTTGCAGAAATGAATTTATGCCAAAGCATAACGGACTTCATTAGCAATCCTATTTTTCCATTTCCATCCTAACTTGTGGTTACTAAATATATTTTACATTTTTTACTATATCAAAAAAAGCGAAAGGTTCATAAAAACCCTTTCGCTCCACTCTATTATTCAAACGGCCAGCTAGGCAGCATGCAGCGCAGTTTTTTATCGTTGCGTTTCCCGAGTACATAATCAGCTTGCATAATTGTATGAATTTCCCGCGTTCCCTCATATATAACAGGTGCTTTTGAATTTCGTAAATAGCGCGCAACTGGATACTCATCGGAATAACCATATGCCCCATGAATTTGTACAGCGTCATCTGCAGCTTTATTTGCAAAATCACATGCTTGCCATTTTGCTAAAGAAGTCTCACGGGTATTGCGCACGCCTTTGTTTTTCAGCTCCCCTACACGGTATACAAGAAGTTTACTCATTTCATAGCCCGCTTCCATCTTTGCAAGCATTTGACCGACTAACTGATGCTCACCGATTGGCTTCCCAAAAGTTTCACGTTCCTTACAATACTTCACACTGGCCTCGATACAAGCTTGAATTAGACCAACCGCACCGGCTGCTACGGTAAAACGTCCATTATCAAGGGCGGACATGGCAATTTTAAAGCCTTCCCCTTCTTCACCTAGTAAATTATCGATCGGAATTTTTACATCGTCAAAAAACAGCTCGCCCGTATTGCCTGCCCGGATTCCGTACTTTCCTTTAATCGCCTTTGAGCTAAAGCCAGCCCATTCCCGTTCCACAATAAAAGCGGAAATACCGTGATGCGCCTTTTCCTTGTCTGTATAGGCAAAAACGATGAAGTGATCCGCAATATCACATAACGAAATCCATGTTTTTTGCCCATTCAAAATATAATAGTCTCCATCTCGTTTGGCAAAGGAGTTCATCGCAGCCACATCAGACCCTGCACCAGGTTCTGTTAAGCCAAATGCACCAATTTTCTCACCCTTTGCCTGAGGTGTTAAATATTTTTCCTTTTGGGTATCTGTACCCCATTGCATAAGCGTCATGCTGTTGAGACCTGTATGCACAGAAACAGCTGTACGAAAAGCTGTATCCCCACGCTCCAGCTCTTCACATACTATCGCAAGCGAGTTATAATCCATTCCAGCCCCGCCGTATTTTTCGGGAATACAGACTCCCATTAGCCCAATTTCGGCTAGGCGCTTCCATACTTTAGGATCAAATCCACCATTCATATCCCACTCTGCAATATATGGGATGATTTCAGTGTCGACAAATTGCCGCACTGTTTTACGTAAAAGTGTTTGCTCTTCAGTAAACTCGAAGTTCATAAAATCACTCCTACCATTTAACAATCATTGATGAACGATGTGATGTCTCTCTAATGTCGACACCACGCTTTGCCATTTCCTTAATGAATTCACGACCCGGTACTACTGATTCCGGAGCAATTACACCACGCTCGGTAATCATCCCATTGCCAACCATTTGCGCTACGACTGAAATTGTATTGGCTGTCGCACGTGCCATTGCCGTTACATTTTTCTCTAAATCTTTGCGTACTACCATTTCATACTCGTACGTAATTTGTTCTTCTGACTTTTCCCCTGAAATAATCGCACGCAACAATACAGCGTCCGTTTTCTTGCCTAAATCCAATTTTTTCTTCAATACTTCTTTAGTTACTTCCCGAACATTTACTTCCTGCCCGCTAGCTTCTACTATATTGTTTTTATCTAGGAAACCTAACTCAGCTAGTAATTTGAACTTTTCGGCATGACCTTTATAGCGAATTGTTTTGTATTCTAATGTTTTTACATCCGGGAAAGTTTTGTATAAAGTCGAAATTCCCCCCGATGTATAAAACGCCTCTAGTACACCAAACTCATCAAAATAGATGGGCTCTACGCCTGTTAAAGACTCTACCTCAGCTAAAATGCCCTTTTGAATCATTTTTGAAGGCTCTGTATAGTGGTCGAATACACCATCCAAAGAAAATACACGAGTATAAAACAGGGGTGGCTTCGGCTCTGTTGGAATGCCACCTACATATAATTTGATTGAGTCGACCGTATCAAGCTTCGTTGCACCATATCCCGCTAGAATATTTACCATTCCAGGTGCTACTCCTAAATCCGGAATAATTGTTACACCTTTTTCAGCAGCCAAATTATTTAACTGAAAAATTGATTCAGTAATGCCGCCTATATGACCACCTAAATCTACCGAATGAACCCCTACATCAATTGCAGCCTTTGCTACACGTTCATTGAATGTATAGAACAATGCATTAATAACTACATTTCCACGGCCCATTACTTCACGTAAATCTTCATCACAGTCTGCATCTAGCTGTACAACCTCTACTTTTTTTGTATTTAAAGTATCGACGAATTCCTTCGCGTTTTCTATTGATAAATCTGCTAAATATACTGTTTCTACTTCTTTACTATCGACTAAATCGCGTGCAATTTCTTTCCCCATCAAACCTGCACCAAGCACTACTACTTTCATGTAAACATCCCCTTTTTTTGTATGTCAATTATGCCTCGGCACAATTGCGTCCTGTGACATCCTCCGAAAGCTATCTCATTCAGGAACTGCTTGAATGAAGATAAAGTAATATAAGATAATTCGCACTAGGCGAAAGATCATGCGTTATCGATTTGAGCGCGTTGCAACTTCCCACTGTAATCAACGTAAATGCTCTTCCATTCCGTATAGACATCAAGAGCTGCTTGCCCTGAATCGCGATGTCCATTTCCAGTACCTTTTGTACCTCCAAACGGTAAATGGATTTCAGCTCCTGTTGTCCCAGCATTTACATACACAATACCTGTATCAAGTAATTGCTGTGCTTTGAAGATTTTATTTACATCCTGTGAGAATATTGAGCTTGATAAGCCAAACTTCACATTGTTGTTTACTTCAATTGCTTCTTCTAAACTACTTACTTCAATAATGCTAACGACAGGACCAAATATCTCTTCCTGTGCTAATATACTCGTTGACTCTACATCGGTGAAAATCGTAGGTGCATAATAGTAGCCTTTCGCTAAGTCACCGTCTGTTAATATTTCTCCACCTATAAGTAAGTTTGCACCTTGCTGCTTGCCTATTTGGACATAATGGTTAATTTTTTCGAGTGCTGCCTTATTAATGACTGGCCCTATTTTGATTGTTGGATCCAGTCCGTCTCCAATTGTCAGCTGCTTAGTTGCTTCCACAAGACGTATCTCCAACTCCTGTTTTACATCTTTATGCACGATAACTCGGCTACATGCTGTACAACGTTGACCGGCCGTGCCAAACGCACTCCATAAAATGCCTTCCAATGCTAAATCTAAGTTTGCATCATCCATCACGATGACTGCATTTTTCCCGCCCATTTCAAGCGATACTTTTTTCAAATGTTTTCCGCCAAGCTCCGCTACTTTGCTACCTGTTGTTGTAGATCCCGTAAAGGAAATAATGCGTATGTCCGGATGCTCAACCATTGCAGTACCGACTGTAGGTCCAGAGCCAAATACTACGTTTACAACGCCTGGCGGTAACCCTACCTCTTCAAAGATTTTAGCTAATTCGTATGCCATAAAAGGCGTTTCGTTTGAAGGCTTCCATACAACTGTATTGCCTGCTATAAGAGCTGGGAAAGCCTTCCATGTTGCAATCGCAATAGGGAAATTCCACGGTGTAATAAGCCCTGCTACCCCAATTGGTGCACGTACACTCATCGCAAATTTATTTGGCAACTCCGAAGGAACAGTTTCACCAAACAAACGTCTCCCTTCCGCTGCCATATATAGCGCCATATCAATACCTTCCTGTACTTCGCCACGTGCTTCTTCGATTACTTTGCCCATCTCTTTTGTCAGCGTTTGTGCCAGATGTTCTTTTTTCTCTTTTAATTTAAATGCAATTTCATATAAATAATCGGCACGTTTTGGTGCTGGGACAAGTGCCCACTCTTTTTGTGCCTCTTTCGCTTTTTGTGCAGCTAATTCGACTTGAAATTTTGTCGAAAGTGGTATTGTTCCTAACTGTTCACCATTTGCAGGATTTATCACAGACATTGTTTGCAATGAAGTATCTTCCATCCATTCTCCACCAATAAAATTTAACAGTTTCATTACCCCACCTCACAAATTCTAGTTTTCTCTTTATATCATTCGACATTTTCTACTTTATCCCCTTTTTTTCTATGGAATAATATACATAAAATTCCGACAAATACTGAGTAAATTGAGGGGGAATAAGGAAATACTCAATCCCGGTAAATATTAATTTGCTTAAATATTTGCCAAATATATTTCTGTTACTTTGAAACTTTTGAAATTTATAAGCGTATGTATGTTGTAAATAAATTTAGTTTATTAAGGGGATATGTATATGAAAAACCACGAAATCGATTATGTATTACATGGAGATGACATGCAGTTTGTAGAAGTAGAGCTCGACCCTCAGGAAACGGTTGTAGCTGAAGCAGGAAGTTTAATGATGATGGAAGATCAGATTCAAATGGAAACTGTATTTGGCGATGGATCTGCAAACCAAGGTTCTGGTCTGATGGGGAAATTACTAGGTGCAGGAAAACGATTAATTACAGGCGAAAGTTTGTTTATGACGATGTTCACGAACAATGGCTCCGGTAAACGTAAAGTTTATTTCGCCTCACCATATCCAGGTAAAATTATTCCAATGGATTTAAGCCAATTAGACGGCAAAATTATTTGTCAAAAGGATGCATTTTTAGCTGCAGCAAAAGGTGTTTCAGTAGGCGTAGAATTTCAGCGAAAATTAGGAACTGGCTTCTTCGGTGGAGAAGGCTTCATCATGCAGAAACTTGAAGGAGATGGGATGGCTTTCGTCCATGCGGGCGGAACGATTTATGAACGCAAACTTCAGCCAGGTGAAACATTGCGTATTGATACAGGGTGTTTAGTTGCGATGACACAAGACGTCCGTTACGATATCGAAATGGTACGCGGTATTAAAACAGCGCTTTTCGGTGGAGAAGGTTTATTCTTCGCCACACTATCTGGTCCAGGAACAGTCTGGGTGCAGTCATTGCCATTTAGCCGTTTAGCTAGCCGCGTGTTCGCAGCTGCACCGGTTTCTCAAGGCGGTGGCGGTAAAGATGCTGGTGAAGGCGGCATCGGCGGATTATTTGATATGTTTAATAAATAGCTTAAACAAGGCATGTTCTGAACCCTCTTTCAGAATATGCCTCATTTTGATTTAAAATGTTTGAATCGTTTCTTCTCATTTACTCATTTCAACACATCCCAATGGCCAATGGCTTCCATTACTTCCGATGTTACATTGCTTGAATCGGCTATAATCGCCAATACAATTCGACAAAAAGACGCCAAATTACTACAAATATTTGACGTCTACGGATTCATTATATAGATAGAATAAAAATTAAAATTAAAGCCAATACAATTCGATAGACTGCAAAGGGTGTGAGCTTTACCTTGGAAATTAACTTCAGGAAGAACTTTATCGAAATAAGGGCAAATATAAATGCGCTTATAAAGCCTACTGCATAAAAGGAAAAGTGATCGGCATTAATTTGGTCCCAGTTTTTTACAAGTGACAAACCGCTCGCCCCTGCCATTATCGGTACCGCCATAATGAATGTAAAATCTGCAGCTGTTTTATGATCTAGTCCAAGTAAGACGCCTCCTGAAATAGTCGACCCCGAACGGGAAAACCCTGGCCAAAGCGACAAACATTGAATAATCCCAATTTTGAAGGCTTTACTGTAAGATATATTGTCTAAAGAAGTAATTGCAGGTTTTCTAGGTCCAAATTTATCAGCAATAATCATAAATACAGCACCGATTATCAGCCCAATAATTACTGTTTTAATGCTGAATAAGTTTTCGTCTATAAAATCTTCAAATAACAGACCAAAAACTCCTGCTGGAATAATACCGATCAGCACATGCCCTAAATTAAACCGGGTCGATTGCTGCCCTTCCATTTTATATAGTCCGACTAAGCTCAATAACCGTTTCCACATTACAAAAACGACTGCCAATATTGATCCTAGCTGTATAACTATTTTAAAAGTATTGGCAGACCCCGAACCTAAAAATTCCTTCGTCTGCAGCCACATATCATCAACAATAATCATATGTCCTGTTGAAGAAACTGGTGCAAACTCGGTCATCCCTTCCACAAATCCTAAGAGTAAAGCTTTTAATAGCTCTATCCATTCCATATACTTGCTCCTTTTACAAACGATTATTCATTAAATTTCACATCAATTACCCAGAGTTCGGATTGACTCCCTATACGTGTAGGGGGTCCCCAGAAACCAAAGCCACTTGAGACAAGCGCATGCATTTGTTCCTTTTGACGATGGCCGTAATCCAATTCAAAGATACGTTCCGTTATGAAATGATTTGGCCACATCTGTCCTCGATGGGTATGTCCAGATACGTGAAAATCTACACCTAAATTAGCCGGCTCATCCAAATCCATTGGCGTATGATTCATAACAAACCATGGAAGCTCCTGATTTTCTGGCTGTAGCTCATTTAATGCCAACCTATTCTTATTTGTTAAATCTTCACGTCCTGTTAAATAAAAACGATTATCCACTAAAATTGTTTCATCCATTAAAATACGAACATTCGATTCAGTCATTGCTTGTTTAAATTCAGGAATTTCATTGCCATAATACTCATGATTTCCCGGTACTCCATAAACACCATATGTTGCCTGAAGGTTTTTCATCACTTCCCCCATGCCTTTATTAATAAAGCGCTGAGGACTGTCATCAACAAGATCTCCCGGTAATAGCACTAAGTCCGGTTTTTGTTCGTTGGAGAGCTTAACAAACTTTTCTAAATGCCCTGTCCCAGATAACAGACCGAGGTGGAAATCCGATGCCATAACAATACGCATATCTTCTCCAGACTTATTTATCTCAATAGTAGCATTCCGTACTACTGGAGAGTATGCAAAATATGTACCCGCAATCAATAAAATGACTAGTAAACCAACAACACCTGTTCCAACCATTTTCGTCGAAAGAGGTGAAAACTTAATTATCAGATTAGCTATAATACAGAGAAACAGCCCATACTGCAAAAAGAACATCCAATAACTACCTAGTACTGTTAAAGGCGTTAGTAATGGGTGGAGCTTTCCTATAAAATAACCATAGGAAATGAGAAATAAAAATGTCCAATAAACAATTGGCCAGCGGAATTGCTGAATGGACAGTAGCCATGCCCTTAAATTCCAGCCGAGATAAAACGTAATGCCACTATATATTGCTATCGCCAAGATGCCGAATAATATTCGCATTATACTTAAACCCCTCACATATTTAATGTTGCTATTTTACTACATTTCAACATTTTGACGTTAGTAAAGAAGATTATTTGTAAAAAATTTATTTCAGTCCATGCTTATTTCTAATAGATTTAGTCATCTTCAATATCCCTTTAATATGCTTTTATATCCATACTCTTATAACCCAACTATTTCTCCTACAGGAAAAAACTGCAGCAAGGGCCATCCCCTTACTGCAGTTTCTTCTGCTTATTTTTCTGTACGAACACTCACTGTTACTTTAAAAAGATCTCCGTCTACTGCTATTTCCAATTGCCCACCATGAAGATCAACAATGGACTGTGCAATCGCAAGGCCTAGCCCAGAGCCTTCTGTATGACGCGACGTATCTGCACGTTTAAAGCGTTCAATTAATTGTGATGCCTCTTCATATAGCTCATACTTTGCAACATTTTTAACCGCTAACTCTGCGTTTCCGTCAACTAATTTTAAGTTCACATAAACACGCGTGCCTTCTAATGAATACTTACGAGCATTGACGATTAAATTATCGATTACTCGCCACCATTTCTGCCCATCTACATAAGCATATATTGGTTGCTCTGAAATATTTACTCGTAAATCTAAATTTGCCGCCGCGAAATCTTCCCCATGCTCACCAGCCGCCTGCTGCAACAGTTGGGCTAAATCGATGCGCTGCTTGGAGATTTCTATATTGCCACTCGCCATTTTCGATACTTCAAACAAATCTTCTATCAATGTTTTTAAACGATTCGATTTTGCATCTAAAATCCCAATATACTTAGTGCGTTCTTCCTCGGTAATCGATGGATTTTTCAGTAAATCCGTATACGTAATAATTGACGTTAACGGTGTACGCAAATCATGACTTACATTTGTTATTAGTTCTGTTTTCATTTGTTCACTTTTAGCTTGTTCATTCATACTAGTACGAACGCCTTCACGCAGCCCGTTTAAATTTTGTGCATGTTTCGCTAAAGGAGATTTCCCCTTCACTTTCAGGTCTTTTGTTAAACGGCCGTTTGCCATATCTTCTGTATGCTTCATAATACGGTTTAGGTAGCCCATACGGCGCATGAAAATATAAAGTGTTGGCATGAAGAATACTACAAATAAGAACATATAAAACAGGAAAACTCCTGCGTCTGCTGTTGCCATCACAACTGCAAGTCCAAACCCTCCGAGGAACACTACAAATAGTAATATTAGTGACTGCATCCCTACAGAGCGATTCTCAAACATTGATTTAGCAGCGTCCACTACTTGCGATGTAAAAGTGTGAGGCCAAATTTTTTCTAAATTTCGCTCGTTCTTTAAACTTTCAGCTATCGAAACTATTATAAATATGACTGCGGCAATAAACACAAAACTGATGATTCCCGTTATGAATAAATCAATAATCTGACTATAACGACCAGTTATATATACTTGTAATCGAATAGATCTTATAAACATCTCATTCGCAATAATCGCGAAGTAAGCAACAATAACCATTGCTACAATACGGATATCAATCGGTAAACGTTCAAATGAATCACGCAGTGGGAATTTCCGGTTGAAGTCCTCTCGCTTTGGTTCTAAATAAGTCATTAATAATACAAAGCTAATAATTCCTGCAAGAACAATTCCATAATATATATATTTCGTAATAGTAAATGCTTTCTGGTCTGTTCCTAAATACGAGTTATCAAACCAAGATTTTGGAACCGTTACAACACCCGAAATACTTTGCAAATCCCGGTCAAGCGTATAACTGTCTCTAATAATGCCTAGATTATCATGGTCCGAAAAATGAATCGTATAATTACTATTGAAATCTTTTCCTACATTATTAAACGTATTCTCAAAGACTGACTGCTCATCGACATCGCCATTGCGGTAAACTTCTCCCGTTTTTTCATCTGTAAATTCGTAAGCGAAGTGACTATATTGACTTAATGTATTTTTTCTTTCGCTGTTAATGTTTTTCAGCTCTTCTTGTATCGCTTTTTTCTTTATTGCGATTATTTTAGCCTTAACATAATCATCGTCTTCGAAATTTTTCCTAATATCCTCTATTTTTGCATCACGCTCTTGCTCAAGTGCTTCAATAACATCCGCGTCTTCGGCTACCTCTATATCACCTTTATATTGCTCTTTAATATTTTGAATTTGCTCCGCCAGGGAACCATAATGTGTACGGTAACTATGCATTTCTTCTTCCGAAACAGTTAAGGCTCCTTCAAAATCTTGTTCTGTCGGTACATTAAATAAGTTTTGTGAAAGCTCGGATACTAATCGCTCCGAATCACGCTTAAAATCTTGTGATTCATTAAATGTTTTCCCAAAATAACTACTACCACTTGTAAAAATTAAAATGACTGCGGTCGCCACCACAAACATAAGAAAAAGTTGGAGGTAAATTTTATTGTTCTTCATTCGTTATTCCTCCTAATGGAATGAACATCTACCCATCATGCAGCAAATGCTCTTTTTATATTGATAAAAAATATAAAAACTGTTTAACTAACGGGACAAACCGCCCTGTAAAATAATCAAAAAAATACGTTCCGAGATAATAAAATCCAACTACTGCGCTCATTGCCCCCATCCAAGTAAAAACTTTACTTTTCAATTTTATACCCTAAGCCCCATACAACTTTTAAATAGCGAGGATTTTTAGGATCGGCTTCAATTTTTTCACGGATTTTACGGATATGGACTGCTACAATATTTTCAGCGTTGTATGCAGGTTCATTCCAAACCATTTCATAAATTTCACCAATTGAAAAAACACGTCCTGCATTTTTTAATAATAGCTCGGTAATTTTATACTCGGTCGGTGTTAGTTTGACAGGCTCCCCGTCAACTCTTACTTCCCTTGCTGCCGCATCAAGTTCAAGTCCTTCAACTAGTGGAGTTGCTTCCCCAAGTCCAAGTGTTCCGAAATTGACATAGCGTCGAAGCTGGGATTTTACACGTGCCAACAATTCAAGTGGGTGGAAAGGTTTCGTAATATAATCATCTGCCCCAACAGATAGGCCGTGAATTTTATCTGTCTGTTCAGCCTTTGCACTAAGCATAATAATTGGAATATTACGCTCTGCACGAATTTTGAACGTTGCGGTTATTCCATCCATATTCGGCATCATTACGTCCAAAATAATACAATGTACTTCATTTTGCTTCAGCAGCTCGATTGCCTCATTCCCGTCTGCTGCCTTCAACACCCTATATCCTTCATTTTTCAAATAAATTTCTATGCCGTCCCGTATGTCCTGATCGTCATCAGTCACGAGCACCGTCAGCTGATCCATCCTGCTCACCTCACAACTTTTTCTTATAACTTTATAATAAATGGAACTTCTTAACATCTACCTATTCAAAATCTGAAGAATTTCTTAAGATTATCTTTAGCTTTGATCATACAGAAAAAAGCTACCTCTTATGAAGCAGCTTTTTTTGCACCTATTGTTAATACTACAATTCCACCTAATAATAAACCAACGCCAATCCAGGCTACAAATGTTAAATGCTCGCCAACTAAAAATACGCCAAGTAATGCTGCTGTTAAAGGTTCGGCCAAGCTTAATGTCACTGCAGCGGACGAGCTGATTTTCTTTAATCCGCCCAAAAATAATATGTACGCCAAACTCGTTGCAGCAAGTGCCATAAATAGCATTGCCCAAAGATTCACGCCTTCTGTTACCCAACTGAAACCATCCTTCGCTGCCAATGGCAATAAAAATAATGCGCAAAGTGTAAAGGTCATCGCTACCGCGGGTAACGTTTCCTCGCGTTTCATCAGCTGCTTACTTACATTCGTATACAAGGCAAACATGAAGCCCGCTGCCAGCGCCAATGCAATTCCAACAGGGTTTATCGTTGTATCTCCCTGATTCATAAACAACAGTAAGCAACCGACAATCGCCAACACGGTGGCAACTGCCCAGACAAGTGTTGGGCGTACTTTCCAAAAGACCCATTCAATTATTCCTGCAAATACCGGTGAACTTCCTATTGTCACAACTGTCCCTACCGCCACACCTGTAAAACGGACAGATGTGAAAAACAAACTTTGGAATAAAGCAATTGCAATCGCAGCCAGAATAGTCCACTTCCATGACCATTGACGAAACGAAATTTTTCGCATGAGGATAACTGCGATTAGTAAAACTCCCCCGCCAATTGCCGAACGAATACCAGCAACTGAGAACGAGGAAATACCTTCTGTTAAAAATGTTTGAGTCGTACCGACTGTGCCCCAAAGCATCGCAGCCAATAAAACAAATATGTACGGTAAAATGTTCACTATTACACCCCGCTTTTATAACCATTATGCTATCATACGTTGAACAGCCAATCGAGATGAACTTTCTCTAAATTATATTTATAATAGAATTAACCCAAAATTAAAAGGAGGCATCATGATGTATAAATCAGTCGAACAAACTGCAAATGATATAGGCATGCCGGAGCACCAGATTCTACAGTACATTTATGCTGGTCGTATTAAAGCAGTGCATGATGGTGAAAACTTTTTAATTAACAGTGCGCAATTTGAAACGTACCATCAGCAACTTGAGCGAATTAAAGAAGAAATCGAAATTTGGAAAAACACTCCTATCCCAGAAGATGTGGATATTAAGGATGAAGACTAAAAAAAATTGAAAAATCTACTCTTAGAAAAGAGCCTGGGACAAAACGAAAATCATCTATTTTTCCAAAGAGAAAATAGATGTTTTTCTGTTTCTGTCAGAATTGATTTCCGTTAGGGGGACGCTTTCCGGGTCCGCCCCTCCCCTTCGCAAAACTCTTTTCGTTGAAGCTAGTGTTTTGGCGGCTTACCCTTCGCTCCACGTCACTCTACTTTGGCATAAAGTGGATTTCAGCGCCAAAATGAAAAGACAAAACATAGCATTTCCGCTCTCCGCCGCCTCGCGATAGCGCAAGCGGCTTGATTGGGTGTTTTTTACTTCACTTTATAACGAAGGCAAAATTTTTGGATTGGTGGGCCTCGCAAACGGCAATAAAGGCAGTGATAAAGACACGTATCACGTGGCTATAGCGCTGTCTTGCCGTAGCCCACCAATCAAGTGAAATTTTATTAGAAAATTTTTCCTACTTTATAGTGATTAACCCAATTTATGTTAATATTAAGTATTATTTACATAAAGAACTCTAGGAATTATGCAATCATGATTAAACGCCTAATTTACATTAAAAAGCTCTATAAGGGAGGATTGTAATGAGAACGTTTTTATTAGGAACAATATGCTTTGCAGGTATACTGAGCGGGTGCACTCAATCAAATACAGATCAGACTAAAGAGATAAATGATTTAAAAAAACAAGTGGAACAGATGTCACTAGAAAATGAGGCTCTCATAAAACAAGCAAACAGTGATTATTCAACTATTTCAGCAAAAAGTATTGAAAAGTATCCTCAGACTCTTTATAAGAAAAAAAGCTTAGATATCGATGAAGATGGTGAAGAGGAAATTATTGAATTGTACGTAAATGCAGGCAAAATGGAAAATGGTTTATTCGCTTGGGACGATGGTCAGAACTGGTTGTTGTTAGTGCAGGATGGTGAAAATTCTTACCCGCTATTTGATGATTATATTCAACTAGGCTCCTTGGATTTTAGTACCGCAACTTTTGATGGAAAGCCGGGAATTGTGATGCATATGACGCAGCACAGTAATATCATTATCCAAAAATTCACTTACGATCAAAAGGTAAAGGGATTTCAAAAGGAAACCTTTTATAAAAAAGATAATATGAACGATTATTATAATCAACCCGCTTCCTATGCTCTTTTTAAAGACGCTTATAAACTTATGGAAATGGCCTTTGAGAAAACTGTCCCAATACAAGAAGCCAGTGAAAATACCCTTCAGGACCCTCAGGAGAGATGGTATATCATAGAGCCAGTCTTACAGGAATTTAGAAATGCTGAACATCTGTTCGAGCTAGCCTTTACCTTGAATCCTGAACTAAATGTTTCTTTAAACGGTCCCATTACCTTTCTTAACGAAATGATTATCAACACACCAACAGCCGTTCAAATGGATCAGTTAAAAACGATTTATAGGCTGATAAAAGAGAGTGAGATACAAGAGTTAATTATAGAAGAAAACAATCAACTACATCCATCTGTTAAGGACCTGTTTCAAAAGTTTGATTCTACCCTTAATGTACAGCAGAGTTCGTAACAGCAACCTAAAGACACCATTGTTTCTAAAGAGGAACAATGGTGTCTTTACTTCATGGATAATATTTAATTCATTAAGTGAGATAGCTTCTCTTTTGTTAAATCGTTACTGTAAAACCTGCCCGTTTGCCAATAATCTCCGCATAATCTTCTACCATGACACTTGCTGTCGGATACATACCTGCTCCTGGTCCTATTACGGATAATGTGCCGATATAGTCTGTTTCCATCGTTACGGCATTAAAAACATCATCTACCGGATAAAGTGGATGTTCATTATTTACTAAGAGCGGTGCAACTTTTGCATGAATTGTACCATCTTCCAGCTTTTCAACTTCTGCCACATGACGGTAGCGTAGCCCTTGCGCTTTCGCGTCGGCTACTTGCTCGGCAGAAATTGTATCAATGCCAATCACTTCTACATCTGCCCAGTTTGGTTGTTCTCCAAATGCTAAGCTTGATAAAATCATCAGCTTTTTAAAGGCATCTTGACCCGAAATATCATTAAATGGATCTGCTTCTGCATAGCCTAATTGCTGCGCTTCTTTTAACGCCTGATCAAAGGTCCAGCCCTCTGCACGCATTTTCGTTAAGATGTAGTTTGTCGTTCCATTTAGAATTCCCTGTACACATCTAACTTCATTTACAAGCAGGATGTTTTTCATCGTTTTTATAATAGGCACACCACCTGCTACGGTTGCCTCAAAGCCGATAAATACACCATTTAACTTTGCTAATGCTTCGAGCTCTTCACCCCGTTTCGCAAGCATCACTTTATTCGCTGTAATGACATGGCATTTCGCCTCAACAGCACGTTTTAAGTATGTGAATGCAGGTTCTTCATTTACAATCGCTTCAAATACTACTTGCAGGTCACTCTCCGCCAGCACGTCATCCATTGACTCTGTCATTAAATGCTTTGTTCCCGGTACACGCTCACGGCTTGCATCGGTTACTAAAATCTTCGCGACCTCCAGTTCTACCCCCAGCTTTTCGCGAAGCTCCTGCCTCTTCTCATTTAAAATATGGTAAATTCCCTGACCTACTGTGCCAAATCCTAAGATCGCTGCCTTGATTGTTGCCATTGCCTTTCTCCTCCAAATTCTTAACACATATATATTGACGAATAATTCAAATAATTTATCTTAAAGAAATTCTATCCTATATAATACATGAAAACAAGGAGAATCTCTCCTAGAAGGACATTTGTTTACTGTAAACGGTCAAATTTCATTTAAATTCTATTGTTTAATAGCTAAATCGGGTAAACAAAAACACTAGCAGAAATTCTCCGGCTAGTGTTTAAAGTTATTTTATACTGCTACATTTACAGAATTATATACGCGTAAACGATGCGCATTTAAAATTTTTGTCATAACAAGTTCTTCTTTCACGGAGTAGTTTGGCACCGCATATGGGCGTTGCACTAATTGGAACTCACCATATTTTAAAAACCATTCGCGTGCTGGAGTTAAAATATGCGCACTTCCATGAACGTTATACTCCTCAGCAACTTCCTTTATGACATAGCCTGTTGTTTCCAGATTGTGAGTTTGTTCCGAGAAAGCACTATGCCCAAAAACCTTTTGCCACATGACATTTACATCCGCTAAAATTTGCTGAATTGCACAAGCGTTTATATATTCCTTTACTTCGTTTAATTCATAAATAATATAGGCTGCTACATTTTGTGCACTGTATACTTTCCCCATGTTGAACAACTCCTTTTCTTTCAATAATGCTGCAACATTATTTCAAATATTTTGGTTGGTAGTTTTATTATTCCAATTGTATTACTAGGTATTAATTTTGTCAATAAAACTTATACAATTAGTAGGAATTAATTTTCTAAAAATTGCTTAGCTTCTCGAATGGGAAAAGCTAAGCCTTTTTTAAAGTTTTATGCGTTTGTTTCTGCGCCTACTTCAGCCGCAACTTTCGCTAATGCCTGTTCTAAATCCGCGATAATATCTTCTGCTGCCTCTAAACCAATCGATAAGCGAATGAGCTCTTCCGATACGCCGGCAGTTTTTAATTCTTCAGCAGATAACTGTTGGTGCGTTGTGCTCGCAGGATGGATAATCAATGAACGGGCATCTCCAACATTAGCTACATGCGAGAATAATTCCACGTTATCAATTACTTGGCGACCTGCTTCACGTCCTCCTTTAATGCCGAACGTAATGATTGATCCGAAGCCGTTTTTCAAATATTTTTTCGCCAAATCATGTGTCTCAAAATCTTCAAAGCCGTTGTAATTTACGTATTCCACAAATGGGTGGTTTCTTAAATACTCGGCAACTTTTTGTGTGTTTTCATTGTGACGGACAATACGCAAATGAAGCGTTTCAAGTCCTTGCAGGAAATTAAATGCCGCGTCAGCAGATAATGTTGGACCAAAATCACGCAATAGTTGAACACGAAGCTTTGTCGCAAATGCAGCGCCTGCTGTGTCAATTCCATAGCGTAGACCATGATAAGAAGCATCCGGTTCCGTAAATCCTGGATGTCTTCCTTGCGTCCAGTCAAACTTCCCGGCATCAACGACAATCCCGCCGATCGTCGTTCCATGACCGCCAATCCATTTTGTTGCAGAATGAATGACAACATCCGCGCCGAATTCAATCGGATTACTTCCATATGGGGAAGCAAATGTGCTGTCGATTAATAACGGAAGACCATTGTCATGAGCGATGTTTGCTACCGCTTCAATATCGAGAACTTTCAAGCTTGGATTTCCGATTATTTCAGCGAAGATCGCCTTCGTTTTATCAGTAATCGCCGCTTGGAAGTTTGCAGGATCTGATTCATCCACAAATTTTACTGTAATGCCGTAGCGAGGCAATGTAGTTGCGAATAAATTGTATGTTCCTCCGTACAGAGAACCAGCAGCAACAATTTCATCTCCTGCACCGGCTACATTTAAAATGGAGAATGCCACTGCTGCTGCGCCAGATGAAAGCCCTACTGCAGCTGTGCCCCCCTCAAGTAAAGCAACCCGTTCTTCAAATGCCCCCACTGTAGGATTCATAATACGAGAATAAATATTGCCAGTTTCCTGTAATGCAAATAGACGTTGCGCATGAGCAGTGTCATTGAATGCATAGGCAGTTGTACGATATACAGGAACTGCAATCGCCCCCGTTACAGGATCTGGCTTTTGCCCCCCGTGCAATAATAAAGTTTCTGGTCTTAAATTCGTCACTCTAATAACCTCCTAAAATTATTCGATGGTGAAATCGGTGTTTTTGAGGAGGATTTTTTAAATGAAAAAAACCCTCTTCAGTTAAGAAGAGGGTTGCGCATGAGCAAGTTTGCCTCCTCTTATCTTTCAAAATGATTGTCCATTTTGTAGGATTTAGCACCTTAGTCAGTTCATCACTTACTGGTTGCCGGGCATCTCAGGGCCTATTCCCTCCGCCGCTCTTGATAAGAGATATGTGATTTATGTTCCATCGTTGATTCTCAGTATAAAGCAGAGTAATTCTATAAGTCAACCGAAAAATTAAAATTTTCTGATTTTAAATTAATTCATAAAAATATTTTATCTTCCCACACTAAAATTATTATACTATTCTATACAATTTCTGCTTAAAACAAAATTTTTCTCAATATATTTATTCACCAAATATTAACATGTATCATTTTTTGGAAGTGCTATAATCATAATTGTTAAGGGATTTCCCTTGCAATTGGAAATAAAGAATATATTTTACTTTTAGAAGAATGGGTATATTTTGTCTTATTAATTTATTATTTAACTAAAACTTTAAACGAAGTGAGGCGTTAAGTATGGCAACAGAAGCGACAAGTAAACGAAATTTAAAACCATTATGGATAGTTTTAGCGTTTGCAGCACTCATTACCATTGTTTTACTTCCAAATAGTGGTGGAGATCTTCCCGTTGTTGGACAACGAGCATTAGCTATTTTAGCATTTGCCGTTATATTATGGGTAACCGAAGCGGTAGCCTATCCGGTTAGTTCTGCAATGATATTAGCTGCCATCGCTGTTTTATTAGGTTTGGCTCCGAGTATGGAAGATCCTTCCGTACAAATGGGCACTAAAGAAGCGTTAAAATTAGCGTTAGGTGGATTTAGTAGTTCCTCGGTTGCGTTAGTCGGGGCTGCATTATTTTTAGCAGCTGCCATGCAAATAACGAACCTTCATAAGCGTATTGCACTGTGGGTTTTATCATTAGTTGGAACAAAAACGAAAGCATTAGTAGTAGGGGCTATTTTAGTAGCAATTGTATTAGCTTTTGTTGTACCAAGCGCGACTGCTCGTGCTGGTGCAGTTGTCCCTATTCTATTAGGGGTTGTTGCGGCCTTTGGATTATCTAAAGAAAGTAGACTTGCAGCGTTGTTAGTTATTACCGCTACCCAAGCTGTTTCAATTTGGAATGTGGGGATTAAAACTGCTGCAGCGCAAAACTTAGTAGCACTTGGTTTTATTAACTCTGAATTTGGAGTCGATATTTCTTGGGGCAAGTGGTTTATGTATGCCGCGCCGTTTTCAGTCATCATGTCCTTCGTATTATTCTTTGTTATGATTAAATTAATCAAACCCGAAACGGATAATATAGCTGGCGGAAAAGAAATTATCCGTAAGCAATTGCAAGATCTTGGTCCTTTAAAACGCAAAGAAATTACTTTAATCATCACTTCTGTTCTACTATTATTCTTCTGGTCAACAGAAGGAAAATTGCATCCATTTGATACGACAACGATTACCATTTTAGCTATTGCCTTTTTATTGACACCTAAAATTGGAGTATTTAATTGGAAAGAAGCTTCTAGCCGTATTGACTGGGGTACATTGATTGTTTTTGCAGTCGGTATTTCACTTGGAACGACTCTTTTGGGTACAAAAGGTGCAGCCTGGCTGTCTAATACGATTTTCGGCTCACTTGGCTTAGAGACGATGCCTATTATAGCTACCATAGCATTAGTTACTGTTTTCAATATTGTCATTCATTTAGGTTTTGCATCTGCGACAAGCTTGGCTTCTGCCTTGATTCCCGTATTTATCGCATTGGCCATTAGTTTACCGATGCCTTTAGAAAATCAAATTGGTTTTGTACTAATCCAGCAATTTGTTATTTGCTTCGGATTCCTATTACCAGTAAGCGCACCGCAAAACATGCTTGCTTACGGTACAGGCGCATTTACAACAAAGGATTTTTTGAAGTCAGGTATTCCGCTAACAATCGTTGGTTATATTTTAATACTTCTTCTAAGTGCAACGTACTGGAAATGGATTGGACTATTATAATCGACTTCAAGTAAAAAATTGACTAGAATAAGCTTAAAGGATCATTCCTTTAAGCTTTTTCTATTACATACAAAGGGAGATGTTCATGTGGAAACGAGAGAATTGTTACGTAGTCACTCATCTGTTCGTAAATATACAGGTGAAGTAATTTCAAAAGATACAGTCATTGATTTAATTGAGACTGCTCAAATGGCAGCAAGCTCGCACTTTGTCCAAGCATATAGTGTTATATGGGTAACGGATGATGAAAAGAAAGCAAAACTAGGTGAGCTATCCAAAAACGAATTCCAATTCCAAACAGCTGGCGCCTCATTTTTATTTTGCGTAGACTTCAAGCGATTACAAGCGGCTGGCCAAAAGCATGATGTTAACATTGTCACAGACTCAGCAGAAAACGTGCTTGTAGGTGTTGCAGACGTTTCACTATTTGCTCAAAACTTCGTTGTGGCAGCAGAAGCAATGGGCTATGGTATTTGCTATATTGGCGGTGCACGTACAAATCCAAAGGAAATCAGCGATCTGTTCAACTTGCCGGAAAATGTATTTCCGCTATTCGCTATGACAATCGGGACACCTACAAAACGAAACGAAACAAAACCGCGTTTACCAGTAGATGCCGTGTTGCATGAAAACAGCTACAACGTTGAAAAGTATGACGCTCTTCTAGATGAATACGATGCAACGATGGAAAGCTACTATGCGAGCCGTTCTTCTAATCAAAAAATGGCTACATGGACAAAGCAAATGGCAGACTTTTTAATCGAACAAAAGCGGCCTCATATGAAAGATTTCCTAGCTTCTAAAGGATTTAACTGGAAATAAAGGAATATCTAAAGAGGCTGGGATAAAATGAAAAACATCTATTTTTTCAAAGAAAAAATAGATGTTTTTCTGCTTCTGCCAGAATTGATTTCCGTTACGGGGACGCTTTCCGGGGGCACGGCCTGAGCCTGTAGTCTCAGTCGTCGGTGCTCCTGCGGTTACTCGTCGCAAAATAAATTTTGCTGTTCCCCCAGGAGTCGCCCCTTCACTCCAATCAATTCATATAATATCAATTCCTTAATAAGAATATTTCCCTTATACAAAGAAATTTCTACTTTTGTCCCAGCCCCTTTTTATTTTTCCCCAACGTTATCACTGGATCCTATTATACTAGAGGAATTTTTGATGTTAGTTCTTTCTATATAAGAATAATGGTAATTAATTTTATTGCTGTAGTTAATTCGATCTTTAATACCTAAGATTTTTTTATTATGTTTTGTTAAAATATTGTTACAGCAGTAGTAAAAGGGAGGAATTAAAATGACCCCTAGTTTTGTAGCAAAATCCTTGGAACGTCAACATTTAAAAACAGTGCGCAAACATTTGTTGCAAATAATCGATATTAACACTGCACTAAGAGATGTCCACAATCATATTGCATCACATATTAATAAAGAAAAATATGAAGCAATCACTGCTTATGTCAATCAATATATTTCCTATACACATATTTGGCAGATTAAGTTTGTTTGCAATTTGGAAGATCCGGAAGTGGCGCTATTGCAAATTTTCCACTTACATTACATTCTCGAACGCGAACAAGCAGAGAAATTTGCGAAAGAGCGTGCAATTTTAAAAGAACAACACGATAAATTCCTTTCAATTACACTTTATTCAGATAATCATATTGAAGAACGCTATAAAAAAATGATGCAGTTTATTCAAGAGTATTAGAAATAGTAGGTTTTCAAAAAACAAGTTCACCTAAAAATAAAGGAGCGATGCCGAAATTACGGCATGCTCCTTTATTTTTATTATAGTCCTACAATCTGCAGTGCTTTTACAGGTTGGAAATCTTCCCCTGTTTTTGAATATGTCAGCACTACTTTATCGCCTTCCTGCAAGTAGATTGCAAAAGGTGCTGTTTCTGAACTTACAATGAAGTTTTCCCCAGTTGTCGTTAAGAACGTCACAATTGTGAAATCCCCTACACGTTCTTTATAAACACGGACAACTTCTGATGCCAACTGTGCTTCCTCGGCATTCGAAGAGCCATCCACCGTACTTCCGCCTCTGTTGAGTGCTGTTTTATATAATCTTAACGCTTCATTAGGCGTTGTACCGAATGCTGAAATTTCCGGATTAGCCGCGGAAACGATGAAATAGTTTTGTAAAAAGCCATTTGCATCTAAAACAGCCGATAGCCAGCTTGCTTCACCATAAAAGTTATAAAGAATCGGCATTTCACCGTTCCATTCTTTTTCGATGAATTTTTTCTCAATTATATCAAGAGCCCCTCGCGAATCCATGTAGGACTCTTCCAAATTCCCTGTATAATAAGTTGCTTCACCTGTACTTGCATGCGTCAATGCATAGCCAAGCATTGAATCAACACCCTCTTTAGGGCTAGTGAAATCAGTGAAATAATACATTTCTCCATCTTCCATAAAGATTGGGCTTACATTTGCTTCAGTACCTTCATCACTCGGTAATTTTACATCCTTTTTACCGACGAGACTATTCCAAAAACCGTGCACATAGTTTCCGTAGTAACTGTTCTGCAAGCTTACTGTCTCTGGAGATACTGCGCCATCGATAAATTCCGGAACGTCTGCTGTTGCAATCCTTTCAGATTGACCTGTTTTTGCATCGACAAGTACAATACCTTTTACGTCAAAGCCGTTACGCGCAGAAATAAATTCCCCGAATGATCGAATGTAATAAGGATGACCATCTTCGTCGATTTCCAATTGTGGATCACCGTAAAAAATCAACGTTGGATAATTTAATCGAATGTGGCGTTCCAGATTTTTATTGAAGTATGCCGATGGAACATAGCTCATTTCCGATTTAATAAATTTCGGATTATCACTAGAATCTGTCGCACTCATTGTGAAATAACCTGGTGTCGTTTTTCCATTGAACCATTTAAATACACCGGAAAATTCTACAGGTGCGATATACACATACTTATCATTTACTTTTTGAATTTGTAAGCTTCCTAATTCATAGTAGCTTGTGTTTGGTACTTGACCAAATGCTTTTTTCATTTTGTTTCTAACGAATTGCGGTGGTACACTTGCCGGTGTTTTCGTCTCATCAAACGGCGAAATTTCAGTTTGCTCTTTCATTTGAGCAGATTCAAATTTCTCATCAGCGTTAAAAAAAGGTGCGCTTACTAAATAACCTATTCCGATGATTCCAACAAGCACGATGGCTGATTTTATTTTTTGTTCAACACCGACTGCAAATATTGCGCCTGCAATCGCCACTACGGGTAATACATATAAAAATATTGTCCAGCTTAGATCAATTTTAGATATATAAACCGTTAAAAACACTGAAATAAAACTTAAAACAAATGTTGTGATCCCTAGTATGGAAAATGTTTTTGTTGATAGTTCATCATTTTTAACTTTTTTTGTTAGCGGTACTAAAAGTAATGTTATTAAAAGTGAACCAATTGCCGTTATTAGCAATAACTGTCCCATATTACTCACCTCTCTCTGTACTCTTTACGAATAAGCTAAAAAAAAGATTCATAAACATTAGGAAAAATCCATTAGACGAATAAAAAAGCTAAATATTATATTTTTGTTTGGTAAAATATTCAATAAATAGTTTTATATACTATAATACGAGTGTAGAGCTTAATTATGATCATTATAGAAATTTCTACTTGTTCTGCCCTTTTTAATATTATTTCAGGAGGTAAATGGATGGCACGTAAAATACTAATTATTTTGTTCTTTGGTCTTGGTCTATATTATGTTTTTCTTTTTCAGACGATTGATAGTTCGTTGAAGATGGTATTTAAATTGTTGCCAATGATTTTATTAATTGCGCTCGCCTATTTAACAAAAGTTCCTGTTAAATCACGTTATTATTGGCTTATACTAATTGGTTTAATCTTCTGCGCGATTGGTGATTATACATTGCAATGGTTCATCATCGGGCTGAGCTTTTTCCTAACGGGGCATATTTTTTATATTTTTGCCTTCCGTTCTACGAATAAGGCAACAACACCGCTTTATGTGAAAATTATTTTAGGTTTATATGGAGCTGTTATGATGGTTTGGATTGCGGGGAGTCTTTTCCAAAAAGGTGATACGGTTTTGGCAATTGCGGTAACAGCATATATTTTAGTCATTTTGACAATGGGTTGGACTTCGTTTCGTACAGGAAGTGTCTTTGCAATTATCGGGGCAGCCTTATTTATTGCGTCCGATTCCATTTTGGCAATCAACCGCTTTATGTTTGAAGTTGCCTATGCACATGAGCTTATCATGTTCACTTATTATGCTGCACAGTTTTTCTTAATGCTCAGCATTGCTCAATACTTCAAAATTAGTTCAAAAACCGAAATAAAGAGTGTACAATAAAAGCAATATGTATATAGGGGGTCTTTTTCATATGAAAGAAAAAGTAATTGAACGTTTAGTACGCTATGTAAAAATCGATACACAATCAGATTTCAACTCAGACACAACACCTTCCACAATGAAGCAGTTTGATTTATTAAATGTATTAAAGGACGAATTAGCGGAGATTGGCTTAACAGAGATTACATTAGATGAAAACGGCTACCTTTTCGCAACACTTGAATCAAACACAGATAAAGAAGTTCCGACACTTGGCTTTTTAGCACATGTTGATACAACATCTGACTATACAGGGACAAATGTACAGCCACAGCGTATCGACAACTATGACGGTGAAGCAATTACATTGAAAAATGGCTTGGTGATGGCACCAGACTACTTCCCGAATTTAAAAAACTATGTAGGTCAAACATTAATTACGACAGATGGAAATACATTACTAGGTGCAGATGATAAAGCCGGCATCGCGGAAATTATGACGGCGATGGAATACTTAGTTAAAAACCCAGAAATTAAGCACGGTAAAATTCGTGTTGCCTTTACACCTGACGAAGAAATCGGGCGTGGACCACATAAGTTCGATGTGGAAAAATTCGGCGCTGATTACGCCTATACAATGGACGGCGGACCATTAGGGGAATTACAATATGAAAGCTTTAATGCTGCTGGTGTAAAAGTAACGACGCGCGGTACGAATATCCACCCAGGATCAGCAAAAAATAAAATGGTCAACTCGATTACAATGGCCATTGAGTTCCAAAACGAAATGCCTAAAGATGCTGTTCCTGAAAAAACAGACGGCTACGAAGGCTTTATTCATTTAATGCACTTTAATGGTGGCATTGAAGAATCATCGATGTCATATATTATCCGTGACCATGACCGCGCAAAATTCGAAGAGAAAAAAGCGTATATGGCAAAGATAGGGCAAGAAATGCAAGCAAAGTATGGTAAAGAGGCAATCACTGTAGCAATTGAAGACCAATATTACAATATGGGTGAAAAAATTGAGCCTGTTATGGAAATTGTCGATATCGTAAAAGATGCCTTTTCTAAATTTGATATTACTCCAATTGTAGAACCAATTCGTGGTGGTACAGACGGTTCTCAGCTATCATACATGGGCTTGCCAACGCCAAACATTTTTGCAGGCGGAGAAAATATGCACGGAAAATATGAATTCGTATCAGCGGAAACGATGGAAAAGGCTACAGAAGTCATTATTGAAATCGTTCAGCTGTTTGAACAACGCAACTAAAATTAATGGAGCGATTGAACTCGCTCCATTTTTTTATATACTTAATAGACGGAAAATTATAACTATTCAGGTGGTGTGAAATGAAGGAGATATTCATTGGCATTTTAGCTTCATTATTTTTTGCTGTTACGTTTATTTTAAACCGTTCCATGGAACTGGAGGGAGGCAGCTGGCTTTGGAGTTCTTCCCTTCGTTACTTCTTTATGGTCCCCTTTTTAATAGCAATCGTGGCTATTCGAGGGAAAAATGGATTTCGGATTTTATCAAATGAAATGAAGGAAAGCCCCGTTGCATGGGTTGGATGGAGTTTTATAGGCTTTGTACTATTTTATGCCCCTCTTACATTTGCTGCTGCGTATGGACCCGGGTGGCTCGTATCGGGTACATGGCAATTTACCATTGTAGCTGGTCTACTTCTTGCACCACTTTTCCTTTCCACCATTGACGGAAAGAAAGTTCGGGCAAAGATACCACTGATATCGTTAAGTATTTCGGGCATTATTTTAATCGGTATTTTTATGATACAAATCCCACAAGCACAAACTGTTTCAACGCAAAGCCTACTTCTTGGAACAATTCCTGTCATTATAGCTGCCTTTGCTTATCCACTCGGCAATCGAAAAATGATGGCACTTTGCGGCGGAAGAGTTGATCCATTCCAACGTGTGCTCGGTATGACAATTGCTTCTTTACCAATTTGGGTACTACTCGCAGTTTATGCTTTCTTTACAGTTGGTTTACCATCTGCCAGTCAACTGTACCAATCACTTCTTGTGGCGGTATCATCCGGTGTAATTGCTACTGTATTATTTTTTATCGCTACTGACCGCGTACGACATGACCAAGGGAAACTTGCCGCTGTAGAAGCAACCCAATCCATCCAAGTTCTTTTTGTGGTAATGGGTGAAATGATGTTACTTAATGCCCCGTTACCAAAGCCTCTCGCTTTAGCAGGTTTAGCTGTCATCATCATTGGATTGCTCATTCATAGTTATCATACAGTACTAGTAAATAGAAAAAGATTACAGCTGAAAAACGAAAATGGGTAGCGACAGTTTTTGTCACTACCCATTTTTTATAATCCCCATTGCCATACGCCTGTCTGATCTTTATACATTTTAAATACATATTCCCCTACCCCTTCACGACCATATTGGTAGCGAATTTCTACTTCTGTGTCGGATAGATACGTAACACTGCGGTAAGACGCCTCTAAAAACAGCTCCCCTAAGCGATTGGCATGCGGAAATGCACTATCTTGGGCGGACAATCTTTCACTCATTGTTCCTTCTCCAAAAATCTGGTCATATAAATATAAATCGAAATATTGGTCCGGTGTATAGTCATTTGATAACTCAAAATAAATGGAATCCGTCTTATTTTGCTGAGCCAACCCTACTACTTCCCCATAAATTTTATGCACAGCGGTAATCGTTCCTGCCTGCAAAGTATTTTCAGCTGGGAAATGATTTACTAAAAAATATTCCCGTGCGTTCAATAATTGGTCATAGCCGCCTGCAATCGTATTGCCGTTATCCTCATACAATGCCATTAGTTCCGATTGGACAGGCTTCCCATTCACTGTTAGCTTGCCGTTCTGCAAAACGACCCGGTCTCCCGGCACAGCGATCACTTCATAGTAGGCATTTTCATAAATAGGCAAATGACTGCTCGTATTTGTCATCGTTCGAACAATATCGCCTGCTTTATATACGACCTCATCAAATAAATTAGATTGTCGTTCAATAACCGTATGATAAAGTTCCTCTTTCCCTGCAATTGAAAAGGAATCCTTATCGATATATTGTAAATCTGTTAATTCTTCAAGCACTGGTAGCTGTGCAAAAGCATCATAATTAATTGTAGAAAGTTGCTTTGATTTTTGAAGGGTAGCGATTTGCGCCAAATCATCAAGCGGATCATAAGGGACACCCCGCCCTTCATTTGCTGAATTTTGGGTAAAAGGAGCTGCTGTCATAAATAGGAATACCGCAACCGCTGCAACCGCTGCTGTCACTACTTGCACATGCCATGAACGCTTTGTTTTTGGTGTCGTTAAATCATTTTTTACACGCTGTTTTATTCGGCTTTCCTGCAAGTTTGTATCACCCATCATGTCTTCCAGCTGCTTTTTAAATGGATCCATGCATCATCCCTCCATCTCCTCTTCGTTAAAAAACTCTTTTAATTGTTGCTTTGCTCGGCGCAGACGCGTTTTCACCGTATTTTCATTAAGCTCTAAAAATAATGCAATTTCCGCAATCGACTGCTCGTTATAATAATATAAAATGAGTGGCTCACGGTATTTCAGTGGTAGCTGGAATAACTTTTGTTCGAGAGAAGCGAGCTGCTGTTTTTGTATGATTTCTTCATCCGCACCCTTTGTCTGTGCAAAAACCGTATCGAAGAAAACATCCTTTTTATGTTTCCACGAGCGTAAATAGTCTTTTGCCCGGTTGGCAGTCATTTTAGTTAAATACGTTTTCAATGATGATTCGTTGCGAAATTGATCACTCTTTTGATAGTATGTCACAAATACTTCCTGTACGATATCCTCGGCGGTAGCCCAATTTTTCACGTACAAATACGCGATGCGCACTAAATAACGCGTATGCTCATCTAATATGGCATCAAAATCTTTCATATTAGCTATTAACACCTTCTATCTATCTATTTTCAGAACACCCCCTTTACATAGGAAGTGAACTGTTCATATGTTTTCTTTTCTGTTACCCCAAAACGATTTACTTCATAATTTGATTGCTCAATATTTGCATAGCCTTCATTTGTCGTAAAGCCGATTAATAGCCCGACTTCCTTCATCGCTTTAGCCATCTCTTCATTATAATGACCGAAAGGATACGCTAACGATGTCGCATTTTTAAGCGTCGCAACATTTCGCTTTAAGTCCGCTGCAATTTCAGAAGCCGACAGTTCAAGTGCTACACCAAGCCCTGTTTCACTATTGAGGCGATGCAAACCATCTGTATGAGCCTCATAATAAAATACATCTGCTAATTGTTCCATCTCATATTCCGTAAAAAACTGAAGTGGTCCTTCACTATTAAAAACCTGCTCGCCTTCATAACGATTCGTTCGAGAGGAGATAATATGCTGTACTGCTGTAAACCCATGTTTCTTTAAAATTGGGTAGGCATACTCCTTCGTCGATAGAAGACCATCATCAAAAGTAATAAGTACCGAATTGGTTGAAAGAATTTGGCGACCTTCCAAATAATCGTAAAGCTGTGCTGTTGTAATTGTTTCAAATTGCTCCTCGGCCAAAAAGACCATTTGCTGCTCAAATGATTCAACCGAAACAGTACTCGCCTCTGTCACCATCTCTTCTTTCGGTAAAATATGATGATACACTAAAACCGGAATACCTTCATCTATTTCAACTGATTGACTATGTATATAACCCGCACGCTCGCCAATTTTCACAATAAACCAATCCCCTATTTCTCCCACTATCGGAAAGCGAAATCCTTGTTCAAGCTGAAGCATAACCGCGCTATCAAAGCTTGTTTCTTCATAAACAGCCACTCTTTCGTCTGCCTTGACTGAACCTGTCACCTCTTTATTAAGTAATGCTTGAATTTCCCGTTTTTCAACGGTTGCACTTCCCTTTTTTATAAATGTCGTTATTTTACCGAACCGCAATTCATAAAAAAGCTCATCTTCACTTGCAATGGCAAAAGATGCACCTGGCTGCACAGTTCCAATTTCAACAAGTGCCTTCTCTTTTATATAAATTGGCTGTGCTTCTTCTATAAGAAGAACTTTTTCAAACAGATGTGTCGCTTGTTCAATTTGAAATTCATTACCCACTTGAACAACGTCGTTTTCATTAGCGACAGCCCTTTCGATATTTTGACCAAAACTTTTATATTGAATTGCTATCAATAATACACAAGCAGCAAATACCCCTACAGTAATAACCTTTTTCATAATTTCCTCCGTTAGCTTTTCTTTTAAAGCAACGTACAGACGGAAAAATTCAAAATTAGTTTCAAAAGTTTTTATTTTTTTTTTGCAACAAAAATACCCGTATCAATTTGCTGATACGGGTAACGGGTCTTCCAAAAAGGAAGTAAACTAGATGAAAAATAAAGGGTGAAAAACTCAGAGTCTGACACACTGTCAAACTTAC
This sequence comes from Solibacillus sp. FSL K6-4121, assembly GCF_038002585.1. Taxonomy (NCBI): domain Bacteria; kingdom Bacillati; phylum Bacillota; class Bacilli; order Caryophanales; family Caryophanaceae; genus Solibacillus; species Solibacillus sp. FSL K6-4121. Next base: position 1,177,276 of record NZ_JBBOCS010000001.1, on the reverse strand, counting down.
ATTCTAAATGAGGGGGTTTAGAATAATATTTTCTGAGCTAACTAGCTCCTGGAGAAAGCGGTTAGCTCAGACTTATTTGTACTGTATTACAAATAAGCTCTTGCTACATTTATAATGATAATGATTATCACTATCATTGTCAATATAATTCAAAAACTTTTTAAGTATTTCTAATAGAACGACGGTATTGGAACTGTTTCCATTGAAAATGAATAAAGCAACCTACACAAAACCCTAAAATCGCAACAAATGATGCTACTGCCACCATTATTGTAAAACTATAGGCAACGATTGGAAGTTGGAATACAAATCCTAGTAATCCCCCTGCTAAACAAATACTAGCAATCGTCGAATTAAACTTTTGCTGAGCAACATCTTCAGGAATATAGGATTTTAAATCTTTCGTTAAAAATAACCTGGCTATTCGCATAATCGGATTAAATCCAGTAAAGATACCAAGTAAATTCGCTATTAAAGGAATTGCTAAAAGCCAGTATTGTCCCGTCACCCATGTTAATATGACAGAAAGAAAAATAGTCCATTGATTTACTCGAACTAACGGTCTTGGAATAGAAATAGGTTTCATTTTAAAACCAACCTTTCTTATATGTTTAGTTTATAGTAGCGTTTTTGCACTCGTTTGTGAAGAGAAATGTTATAGTAAAAGTAAACAATTTTTAAGAAAAGGTGATTGGAATGCCTGCACTTTCATACGATCAAGTTCGACAATTAAATTCATACAGTATTTTTACAGAGGAACCAGACCGTCCATTATTTACATTGGCCAATTTACATAAAGATTTTTATTTAACGGACTTTCGTAATTTAATGATGGGGATAACAAATGCTGCAACAGAAACTGCGGCCATTTCCCACTTTGGTCGTCGCTATGGCATGTTTGTGGCAATGCAGTTTTATATGCTGACAACTTACGATGAGATCTGGGACGGCAAGCCTGAAAATTTAAGATTTGCGATTGTTCAGGAGTATGGGATTCACACACTTGGTATGTATATTAATCCGAATGATTTCCGCTATGTGGAAGATGATGAACGCGAGCGTGTAATTACCGATATTTTATATAAAGCGTCGGTCATTATTGGTCAGTTACGTAAAACGACGACAATTTCGCCACTAATTTTATGGGAGAATATTTTCGGCTATATGCTTTGGCACTACCATACATTGCTCGAAAACCCGGCACTGGCAGACCGCGCCTTTGAGGATTTGGAATTGCTAGAAGGGAAAGAGGTTTGGCGCTACTTCTCAGATAAATCATTGTTTTTAAATTACACAGGCGGAAAAAGTCCATCTGCACTAATTAATCAGCCAGTTAGAAAAAGCTGTTGCTTCTCGAAGGATATTCCGGGGTTAATGGCTTGCGGTTTCTGTCCAATAAAATAATTTCCAGGTTTTAAGTGTCGTTCAAAAACGGCACTTTTTTAATTTAAGGGTATCGGAGCGTAGATGTTTTCTAATAAGTGAATTGCTTTTTCTAATAAAATCTGAAAAGTTCTAATAAATTTTTGAGTTGCTAATAAACTTTGCCTATGTGCTAATAAAGTGGTCAAAAGTTCAAATAAATACAAAGTACTTTCTAATAAACATTCCAAGTTTTCTAATATCCGCTTCAATTTTTCTAATATCCGATGCCCCCTATCACCAAACAAAAAACGATGCTACATTTCATAGCATCGCTTCAACTCATTATTCATTTGCGCAATTTTTTAACGTCGTGGCTATTACTTTTACTCCATCAATTAATGCTTTTTCATCAAAAGACATTTTCGGGTGATGAAGACCAGGTCCAAGATTTGCACCGACCCCAATCATCGTAGCCTTCAAATGGGGATTTTTTATCGTATAAAAGTGGAAGTCATCGCTGCCCGGTGTGACAACGGCCTTTGCTAAACTTTGTTTTCCAAGCGCTTCAATAATTGAACGCTCTGCCAAAGCAGCCGCTTCCTTTGATACTTCTGCACCCGGTGTGACATCTAACCAGTCCGAAGTAACATCTATATCAAACATTTCTGCAATTTGCTTTAAACCTTTTTCCACATAGTTTTGCACTTTTGTCAGGACTTCATTTTTTTGAGCCCGTACATCAATCGAAAAGCTTGCATTGCCCGGAATAATATTCACACTTCCGCCATCCGCTACAATCTTCGTTAACTTAGCGGAATACACTTCAAATGGATCAATATGAATATTTTTCAACATGTGCTGAATCGCTACAATTACATCTATCGCATTTTTCCCTTGATGTGGACGAGCACCATGGGCATCAATTCCAGTAATTGTTCCTGATAAAAATGCAGCAGCCCCATGATAAATGGCCGGAGCAACTTTCCCTAAAGGGAGCTCTTCTATTGGACGTAAATGCACGCCAAATAAATGTGTTACATCTTCTATAACACCGCGCTCAATCATTGCTAACGCTCCACCACCTGTTTCTTCAGCCGGTTGAAAAATAAATCGTATTTTCTTCTTTAGCGATTCATTTTTTAATGCATAGAGCGCCCCCAAAACGATTGAGATATTTGCATCATGTCCACATGAATGGTTCGCCTGCATCACGCCGTCTACTTCTTGCCAAAGTGCATCAATATCTGCACGAACCGCGACTGTCTCGTCACCTTGCCCAATTTCTGCGACAAGCCCTGTCACATCGTCAAACCTTTTATAGTTTACGCCCATCTCATCTAGTATTTCAGTTATTTTAGCTGTCGTATTAACTTCCTTCCAGCTTATTTCAGGATTTGCATGGAAATACTGAAACCAATCAAAAATCATTTGCTCAGTTGAATTTACTGCTAACATGAAACGCACCTCGAATATTATTTAGTATCCCTATTATACAGTACAATATTTATAATCTACATTATTACTGCCCAATAAAGTGAAACTTCAACTGCCAAAGTCTTAATGATTGCATAAAATTAAAAAAGGCATCTATCCCAATTGCTTAATTGGATAGACACCGATAAGTTCTGAAAAAATTATGCATATCAAAAATTATATTATAGGCTTGAGAAAAATCCATTTGGGTATTGAGTACGCTCTTCATTTTCCGACACCTCTTGTTGCTCTGTCGATTCGAAGTCCATTTCTTCATCGAACAAGTATGTCTCAAGCATTGATTTTAAAATTGAAGTCATCTAAAGTCGCCCCTTTTAATTGTTTGAATTTTTAGTTAATTTAAATAATATATCGAATTTTTAATAAAATCAACTATTATTTGCTGTATATGCATAAATAGTATTAAATCCATCTTATTTTGAGATAAATTAAAAGAGCGCCTGAATTAATATTCAAACGCTCTTCCCTATTTTAAGAAACCGCTATTTTTGAAGTTGTTTCTTTATTTCTTGTCATCCATTGGATAACAAACATAATTCCAAAGGCAATTAAACCTAATGTATCAGACATTGATTCAGGATAAATCATTGCTAGACCCGCAGCTAATAAAACAATGCGTTCAATCCAATTTACTGGACGATACCAATAGCCGATAACGCCAACACCTATTGCAATCATACCCATTAATGCCGTAAATACTACCCAACCAATTTGCCAAATTGTTACGTCAATCATAAGCAATGCCGGTGAGAAGATGATCATATACGGAATAATGAAGGCAGCAATTGCCAGTTTAGCAGAGTTTACACCTGTACGAATCGGATCTCCACCTGAGATACCGGATGCGGCAAAGGCGGCGAGCGCGACTGGCGGTGTTATATCTGCAATAATTCCGAAATAGAATACGAAGAAGTGTGCTGATAATACAACAATAATTGGCGCTGCACTTGCTGGAACGTCTGGTGCCAATAGTGCAATAATTGCCGGAGCAGCGATTGTTGATGTAATTACATAGTTTGCTGTCGTAGGTGCACCCATACCTAAAATTAATGATGCAATCATTACGAAGAACAATGTAATAATAATGCTGCCACCTGCCAGCTTAACTAAACTGTTTGCAAGTGATAGTCCTAAACCTGTCTTTACAACTACCCCTACAATGATACCTGCACATGCAGTTGCTGCTGCTACTGCCAATGCTGAACGGGCACCATCAACCATTCCGTCAATGATTTCCTTAAAGCCGAACTTCACATCAGGATTAATAAACCCTACAATGATACATGCTAAAATCCCATAAAGTGCAGAGTGAATTACCGGTACACCTGACATCATTAGAACAATAATTAACACGATCGGAACTAGTAAATAAATTTTCTTTAATACATTCGAGCGATCCGGCATTTCATCATCCGATAGACCACGTAAGCCTAATCGCTTTGCTTCAAAATGCGTCATAATCCAGATACCTGCAAAGTATAATACTGCTGGAATCGCAGCTGCTTTTGCGATATCCCAATATGTTATCCCACGACCAATAAATTCAACCATTAAAAACGCGGCCGCTCCCATAATTGGTGGCATTAACTGACCACCAGTGGATGCTGATGCCTCTACAGCACCCGCGAAGTTTTTATTGTAGCCAAGACGTTTCATCATAGGTATTGTATAAGAACCTGAAGTTACTACATTGGCTACAGAACTTCCTGAAATTGTCCCTTGCAGGGCAGATGAGAAAATTGCTACTTTAGCAGGGCCACCTACTAATTTACCTGCGAGTGAAATAGCTAAATCATTAAAGTATTCTCCTACACCTGTTTTTACAAGAAATGCTCCAAATAACAGGAAAGCGAAAATGAATGTAGAAGATACTGCTAGCGGTGTACCTAAAATACCATCTGTAGAGAAGTACATTAAGTTGACAAGGCTATCTAAGTCTTGACCGCGGTGTGCCATAAAGTCCGGCATGTACTGGCCATAAAATGCATAAAGTAAAAACAGCCCAGCGATAATGGCGATTGGTAACCCTACCGCTCGACGTGCACCTTCTAGCACTAAAATAATCGCTAAAAGCCCAACAATGAAATCTAATGTTTCCAGCTTACCTAAGCTTTGAACAAGTCGCTCATAATTCAATACCCAATAGCTACCTACAAAGATGGCAATCAGCGCCAAGATGTAATCGTAAAATGGGATCGAACGTTTTGAAAGCTTACGACTTGCCGGGAATAATAAAAATACAAAGGTTAAAGCAAATCCTATGTGCACTGTACGCTGAATTTGCGCTGGAAACTGCCCGAATATGGCTGTATACAATTGGAACAATGTAAATGCCAGTAAACCAAAATAAATGAAATGCTTCATAATATTTTGCGGGTTACGCTGATTCGATTCTATATCGTATTTTTCCAGTAACTCCTGCTGCTGTTCTAGCGTAAGTGCTTCGTGTAATTCCCCTGTATTTCCTGCCACTTTTTTATCAGTCATCTAATTCGACTCCTTTCATTTTGTCATATAAAGACAAGTTTTTTATTTTTACCAAATAGGATTTCCCACGTACTAGTTGCTCCTTTAAAGGTATAATTCTACCTTTATGCTGGAGATCCAATTTATAGTCGACATCCCCAATATGTAGCGTAAAATCTTTTAATTTAGCATCTGTATATTTAAGTGTATAGACACCATTCTCATAGCGAAGTGTTTGCCCTTCTTCTGCATAACTCGGCATACCGATAGCCACATCTGAATATTCCATTGTGAGCAGCTGAAACTCGTTCGTTGAAAGCACTTTATAGCTTTCTATTACATCAGTTAAATGAATGGAATGCATAAAGACAAGTTGAAATGTGTCTTCGTTTTTTAACGGCAAAAAAAACTGCTCTGGTTGTTCAGTTCTTGTCTCCGTAAAAGTCATACTGCGCTCAAAAGGTATAAAAAAAAGAGCACTACCGGATAAAGCAAGGATTATAAATAACCATTTTTTCATGTCGATCCTCCGCTAAAAGCACCCTTGCACTAATAAGGTATAGATATAAAAGACCTCTGAAGCATTTTTTGCAACAGAGGCCCTTGTTTCTCGTTACTACTTAACTTCATCAAAGTATCTTTGTGCACCTGGGTGAACTTCAATACCGATTCCGTCTAAGCCTGTTTCAGCTTTAATAAACTCGCCTTTAGCATGACCAATTTTATCCGTGTTGTCATAAATTGCTTTCGTCATGGCATACACTAAATCTTCCGGCAGATCTTTTTGAACCGCTAACATCGCACCTACTGATACAGCTGGGACATCAGATTCCAAACCATATGTGCCTGAAGGGATCTTATCCACTGCGTAGTATGGGTATTTCTTGATTAATTCTTCTGCTTTATCTGCTTCAACCGGTATAATAGTTACACCATTTGTTGCATTTAGCGCTTCTACCGCACCAGTTGGGTAACCAGCTGTAATGAATGCTGCATCAATTTGACCTGATTGAATACCATCAGTTGATTCACCGAAGTCTAAATTTTGCGCTTGAATATCGTCTTTGATTGATAAACCGTGGATTTCTAATAATTGCTCAGCGTTTGCATAAGTACCTGAACCTGGGGCACCTACAGAAACTTTTTTACCTTTTAAGTCTTCAAACGTTTTAATACCTGAATCAGCTAATGTTACTAATTGAACTGTCTCTGGATATAAAGCACCTAATGCTACTACCGAGTCGATTTTTTGCCCTTCAAACATTAAAGTACCTTGTGTTGCATAGTATGCGATATCTGTCTGAACGAAGGCAATTTCTCCCTTGCCATCAGCTAACGCCGTCATATTTGCAGCAGAAGCCTGTGATACTTCCGCAGTTGTTTTTACCCCAGTATCAGTTGTGATTAAATCCGCAAACGTACCGCCTAATGGATAGTAAGTCCCTTGCGTACCACCTGTTAAAATACTTAAAAATTTAACATCACCATAATCCGCTTCCGTTGCTGCATCACCTGAGTTGGACTCAGTATCAGTTGTAGATGTGTCTTCATCATCACTGCCACAAGCAGCTAGCACTAACATAAATACACTTAGTACTAATACGAATAGCATATTTTTAGATTTGAACATAAAATTTCCCCCTTTACACCTAATATGGATACATTTTACATAGAATAATATTCAAAAGTCAATTAATATTTCAAAAGTCTCATTTTTCAAATAATTATATTATTCTAATAAAACCGTCAAAATGCTGTGAAATGTAGTTTTTCACTAAAGAGATATTTATGAATAAGTTATTTGATATTTATATTTGATAAATTTTATTCCATAAAAAAATATCATGTACGGAATGCACATGATATATCTTAATATGGTTATTTATTCGACGACACCGCAAACTATACGGGCTCCCGAATTACCGGATGGATCTGTTTTATAGTCATCTGCTTTTTCATGAATAACGACAGACGTGCCATCTTCATCAAATAAAGAATTTTTCTCGCCTTTTTTTAATGTGAAGTCAGCCGTTATAAAGTTTAAATGTACTTCACCTGATTCATCCGCAGTTATATTCGGTAAGTCACCAACATGTGGCCCTGAAGGATTCTCCACCCCATGCTTTTTATCAGTTGGATTAAAGTGTGCTCCCGCTGATTCAAATTTAGGAGGGTCACATTTACCAAACTCATGTAAATGGATTCCGTGGTCACCTGGAGGCAAACTATTTAGAATAGCTGTTAGTTCCACTCCTTTAGTTGTCTCCGTAAAAACAATTTCACCAACCAGCTTTTCATTCGTATCATACATAATTGCCTTTGCCGACAATGCTTCAGGTGCACTTACAGGAATCTTTTCTTTTTGAAAGAAGTTACATCCTCCTAACATGAATACACTTAAAAATAAGATTATAATTCGCACAATATCTCCTCCTTGAAGCTAGTATTTCAAAAAAGGAGGTAAATATACAAAAAGCCACCCAAAAGTGAGTGGCTCATTCAGTATTAATCTAAAACTTTTATCGTTACTGTACGACGTCCCCATTCATAGGCACTGTTTAGATTTGGGATGAATACATCGATTTTATTGCCTTTAATTGCTCCACCTGTATCAGCAGCAATGGCCTCTCCATAACCTTCCACCCAAACTTTTGTACCTAATGGAATAATGCGGGGATCCACCGCAATTACTTTTAAATGAGGGTTGGCACGTAAGTTTGTCCCATTTGCGGTTGTGCCCGAACAGCCCTCACAATATGCAGTATATGCAGTTGCTTCAACAGTCATCCTTTTTCCTTCACTAGGTGCTTCACCTGAATATGTCGTCGTCTCTATTTCTGGCGGTGTCCAATTGGCTTCTCCTGATGCACTTTTAACTTCACTAGCGGCCACTTCCTCTTCCACAGGTCCAGAAACAGCGAGTGTATCACCCGCATAAATCATATTTGAATTGAGACCATTCCATTCCTGTAATTGGTCCACCGTAACATCATGTTCTAATGCAATTCTATATAATGTATCCCCTTGTTCAATTGTATATAGGGGATCTTCTATTGTAACATCCATTGTATCACCAACATATATTACATCATTCGGGTAATTATTAATTTCTTTTAAAACGGCGACGGACGTCTCGAATTGTTGACTAATACTATAAAGCGTATCATCCGATTCAATTGTGTAGGCAGCTGCTTCATTTGTAAAAACTCCACTTGAAGCAATTACTCCAGCCAATAAAAATACTAATAGTTTTTTATGTCTCAAATCTTCTTTCCCTCCAAATTCTTAGCAACTAAATTTACTCATTTTCACCCTGCTCCAAATTTACCGCAAATACATTGCAATTTTATGTCGCTTCCATGAACCCTCCATTACAAGCATATTTCAGAGCTTTTGGATAATTATTACTAATATTGAAGGGAATTATACATAGAGTTATCATTTTTTTGCGGAGTAACAACAAAGTTAGATATAGAAGTTGCCATTTTGTTTGCAGGCATGTTACAAATACTACATTCAACTCAACATTTTTCAATTTCGTCGATAATAAAGAAAAGGAGGGATTACTTTGGAAATTAGCTCTATGATGGCAGCTCAAGTTGCATCTTTACAGCAAACAGTGCAATTAAGCATTCTTGACAAAGCAATGAATATGGGGACAGCCACTGCTGTTCAAATGATGGAAACACTACCCCAATCTCAGACAGTTCCAGCAGCCCATCCTTATAAAGGACAATCGATTGACGTCCAAGTTTAGGCTAAAAAGAAAAAACGCTCTTGAACTTTTTCAATGAGCGCTTTTTCTATTTCCTTGTCATATTAATATATTTTTACAAATCTTTTCTCAGCTTTACTCTGTTAACGTCATGTTAAAGTTTAATTAATTACTTTTATAAATTCACTTTTCGGGTATAACTAATAGTACAGTAAAAGTATCAACTTAAAGGAGTGATTCTTATAGGTATCCATACATTTTTTACAAGTTTAAATGATTTAGAACGCATCATTCGTTGTCCCGGTCGATTTAAATTTGAAGAGCATAACGTGGCGGCACATTCATGGAAGGTATCTCAGTATGCGATGTTTTTTGCAACTTTAGAGGAACGCGCAGGGAGTAAAATTGATTGGAAATCTTTATACGAAAAAACAATCAATCATGATTTCGCTGAAGTATTTATTGGAGATATAAAGACACCGGTCAAACATGCGAGTGTCGAGCTAAAACAAATGCTTGCCCATGTCGAAGAAAAAATGATGGAAAAGTTTATTCTAGAAGAAATACCACCTGATTTGCAGGATGTATTTTTTGATCGAATGAAAGAAGGTAAAGATCAGACGATTGAAGGTCGTTTACTTGAATTCTCTGATAAGCTTGATCAGTTTTATGAGTCATTTTCAGAACTTAAGCGTGGAAACACCGATAAGGAATTTGTCTATATGTATGAAAGTGCGTTAAGTAAGCTCCTATTAATCAATTTACCGGTATCTGTTGCATACTTCCGCAATGAAATTTTATCAGATGTTGTGACGGAAAAAACGGTGATTGATATTGCTTTATTAACAGAAAATATTCTACAACAACATAACGACTAACGACAGAAGGCTTCCGAAATATAAGGAAGGCTTTTTTTTTTAGACTCATCACGCGAATTGCGTAACGAGATAAATAGAGGAACGGATTTCCCTTATTTCAAAAATAAAATAAAAAATCGTAAAAATAAGGGAATAAATTTCCGTTATTGACCTAAAAAACATGAAATTTCGTGATTTTATTTAAAATAGCGGTAAAACGTTCCCTTAATTATTCTAAAAAAGAGCAACATCATTCAAATAACGGTAATATCTCCCCTTATTTAATGAGGGCATGTTCCCCACTTCTTGAAAATGGTGAGGAGCTTTTTTTTTCCTTTTTTGTAACGAATTCTATTTTGAAGGTACTATAATAATAAACATCATTTTGTGAGGTGAACTGAGTGGATGCGCTAGAACAGATATACCGGGAGCTGCAACCGAAAATATACGCTTATTTTTATATTAAAACATCCAATTCAGCCATCGCTGAAGATCTTACACAGGATGTTTTTTACGAAGCAGCAAAATCGATTCATACATATCGCGGTGAAGCGGCACTATCGACATGGCTTTTTCATATTGCAAATAACTTATTAAAAAAGTATTACCGTAAAAAAAGTTATGAAAAGAGCTTAGCATCCAAAATGGAGGCACAACCGCCGATTACATTATTTACTACCGAGCAACTTATTGAATTAAAAGATGAATCCAAACGGCTCCTGTCAAAGATTGAACAGCTTGGTCCTCCATTTAAGGATATTGTATTACTTCGAATTATTGGTGAACTAAGTTTTAAGGAAATTGGTGAACTGTTGGAGCTAAGCGAAAACTATGTACGTGTTAATTTTCACCGACAAAAAATTAAGCTACAACGAGAGGAGGAATTGTTATGAATTCATGTAAAATTACCGAGGATTTATTACCTTTATATGAAGAAAACCTTGTTCAGCCTGAAACAAAACAATGGATTGAGCAACATTTAGCCAGTTGCCCTAATTGCCAAAAGCTTACTTCCGCCACAATGGAAGAATTACCGGCACTCCCGTCACCTAAAAAGGCAGCTTCAAAAATGATTAAGCACGCACATTTAAAACTTACGATTTATCAGCTATTGTTCGTTATTCTTTCTTTTGTCTTTGCTATAAACACTTCATTATTAAATGAAAGCTTCACATTTATTTTGTCTTATTTTATTTTAGGAATTGTAACATTTTACTTTTATCGTCATACAATTCTCACGCTATTGTTGGCATTCGTACCTGTATTTATTTGGTCAATTTATACAACAATTGATTCTTTCGGCTCCTATTCGAATTGGTACACTGACCAAATCATTTACCACGCCTCTACCCTTTCACTTTTATGGGAAATTACTTTGGGTGGTCTATTTACTGCATTTATTCACACGATCTTTACTGTTCTGGGAATTATCGTTGTCAAACTACTTATTCAAGCTTTTAACAAGGAGGATTCGATATGAAAAAGTGGCTTTCAATTCTATTGGCCCTCGTTATTACAGGTTCCGTACTGTTCGGTTATAACGAATTTAACGGCAATTTCATTTCTAAACAAATTGCTAAGTCTACGATAAAGGCATACTTAACCGAACATTATCCAAATACCAATTTTCGTGTAGAAAAAGGCTCCTATAATTTTAAATTTAATACCTATGATTTTGATGTAACTTTCAATGAAGAACCTAATTATTGGAACTATACTTTTGAAGTAGGCCCTAAATATGTACCAAATACGATTGAAGCTAAGATGATGCATTATGATTCAAGGGATGAAACAAAATCGAATGACTGGAGCGATCAAGGTTCACAATATGTAAAAAACTTATTAAAAGCATTCCCGGTTGCTAACATATTTTACTCAATCGACGTACCGAATCAGTTTTCACAAACGGAGTGGGCTCCTACCGTAAATGTTATCGTTCCACCTTCGATTACAATGGAATTCCCATTATATAAAGGTGAAACAAAAGAGGAATTTATAAAAATTGTTCAAGAAATTCAATCTGTGTTGGACGCAGATGATATTAAGTATGATACTGTTTTTATTTATATGGATGAACAAATTGATAACCGTGACGGCAAAAAAGAGGGCTATGCATCCCTTTACTATGAAAGAAAGTACAATATAGAGTTTCAGGCGGATGTGCCAGTTACAATAGATGATATTCATTAAAACAGTTCAAAACATTTGACTTTTTTTGTCGAACGTACTTTCTTGCACATAGCAGAAAGTTGTTATATTATATGAATAAGGCTACGTTGTACGTACGAATATTAAGTTTTAACCTTTATACTTATACAGGGAGTTTTACATCGATGTTGGAATGGCGTGCCTGGACTCTTTTGACTTCAGGATAGACAGGATAGCATTTGCGAACACCCACTTTGAGGAGTGGTGGTTTAAAACTTTCTATAATAACTACGGCAATGTGGCTGCTTACATAAGCAGCATCATATCAAGGTTTATACAGCATCTTAACCAAATTGGTTGAGGTGCTTTTTTCTTTTTAAAAAGTAGTTATTTCATGTGTTCAACGCCTTTATGCATAATAAAAAGCCACACCCGATTGGATGTGACTTCAAAAATCACTTTACTTCTTCTATAGAAACAATGTGGTTTGTAAATATTAGTTCTGATTGCTCTTCTTTTCCATCATTTAACACGAATCTTATATAACCAGAATGAAAGTGACCGTCATCCTTTAAATACATTTCTTCAAATTCCTCAAGACTGGCTTTCATCTCTATCTTTTCTCCATTACTTAAACGTAAAATTAAACTCATAACTATACCTCCATTCATACTAATAATAATTCAAATGGAAATTATTGTCACTACTATATCTTGAATAATAAAAAGCCGTTAGCAAATAAGTCACTTCAAGCATATTCGCATTAATTGTGAGTATGCTTTTTTGTTTTCTTAACGTGAAATAGGGTAAATATTTACAATTGATGTTCATCTATGACAAAATTTATAAAATGATATCATTTTGGAGGAAACGATATGAAGCAAATTTTATGTATTGGTGAATTATTAATCGATTTTTTTACAACTCAAACCGAGCAATCAATAATAGAAGCAACTACCTTTGAAAAACAAGCAGGTGGAGCTCCTGCCAATGTTGCAGCTGCTATCGCAAAACTCGGTGGTCAAGCGTATTTTTGCGGAAAAGTGGGTGACGATGCATTTGGTCACTTTCTGAAACAAACATTGGAGCATGCAGGTGTTCATACAGATCAGCTTATTTTTGATTCAACTGCCCCCACTACTTTAGCTTTCGTATCCAGACAAGCCAGTGGTGAACGGGATTTCATCTTTAACCGAGGGGCTGATGAGCTGCTTTGCATTGAAGACCTCAATCTCCAACATTTAATGTCCATTAATATGATTCATTTCGGTTCAGCAACTGCTCTTTTAAGTGAACCTTTTAGCAGAACTTACGAACAATTAATGCAAACGTTATTATTACAAAATCATTTTATTTCATTCGATCCAAATTACCGTGCTGACTTGTGGAAACACGATACTGAACAGTTTATTCAAAAATGCGAACCGTTTATCGAAGCAGCTCACTTCATTAAAATGAGTGACGAAGAATTAATGTTATTGTCTCGGGCAGAGAGCTTTGAACAAGCAATTGAATGGCTGAGTCAGTTTACCGACAAAACAATTGCTATTACACAAGGAGCTGAAGGGACAGTACTCGTTCAAAATGGAAAAATAACAACTGTACCACCAAATAGGGTAAATTGCATCGATTCAACAGGGGCTGGTGATGCTTTTGTTGGTGCCGTTTTATATGAGCTGAGTAAACGTGATGAAACGAACCTTTCTTTTAATGAATGGGTGAACATTATTGAATTTGCCAACTTTGTTGCTTCAAAAGTTTGTGAAAAAGTCGGTGCAATTGATGCACTATTAGCATTGGAAGACTTGCCTCAATAAAAAATAGAAGGGATGCTGAAATTTCCCTTTGCATCCCTTCTATTCTTCAGCTAATTAGGAAGTATAATTTCTACTTTTGTCCCCTTGCCTAACTCGCTCTTTATATTAAATTGCCCTTTATGCCGTTTTACAATTTCCGTGACAATCGCCAACCCAAGACCACTGCTTTGACTTGAGCGTGATGGGTCAACTCGGTAAAAACGTTCCTTTACCTTTTCCAGTGCTTCCTCAGGAATTCCAATCCCATAATCCTGTATAACAACGATTATGTCATCGTCTTTTTTACTGCAGGTTACAATAATTTTCCCCTTATCTTCACTGTATCGAATCGCATTTGACAGTAAGTTATCCCATACTTGCTCAAATAATTGCTCATCCGCAAATACTTCAATTGGTTCCAGCTCATATACAAGCTCCATTTGCTTATCATCGAGCTTCCAGCGCTTTGAAAACAGACGTTCCTTTAATTGTTTATCCAACGAATAACGCTTTTTTTCAATCGGCAGGTTTTTTTGGTCCAATGAGCTCAATAGCAGTAATTGCTTTGTTAATGCAGAAAGTCGCTTCGTTTCCTGCTCAATGATTTCCAAATACTGCACGCGTTCCTCTTCAGTATTCTCCGCATCTTTCAAGACATTTGCGTACCCTTGAATATTAAGTAACGGCGATTGAAAATCATGTGATACATTATTTATAAAATCCTTCTTAATCTGATCGTTTTCCGCTAAACGATTGGCCATCTTTTGGAACTGTGTTGCAAGTTGACCGAGTTCATCGTTCCGATCAATTTGCAAATAAATATCATAATCTTCCTGTGCAATTTGCTCGGTTGCCTCTTGCAGCTGTTTTAACGGCCTTACAAGCTGACGTGCTAGCAAAATCATTGTCAAAAGAATTACAACGGCTGTAATAATAATAAAGCTAACGAGTAATAAATGCATTTCTGAAAAGAGCGTTGCGTTAGCTGGCCGAATGAAAAATGCATAATTTTCATTATTAAAGCTAAAGGCCACCCCAACTGTATTTTGAATATCATTCGCAAAATGATCCATAAATAAAGAAGATCCTTGATACTCCTGAATCCCGTGATAATCATTGTCGGTACCAATAATATTCAGCATATCATCGTTTAACTCAACCTTGTTGAAATTATTGCCATACATTGACACATTTCCTGATTGATTAGCTACTGCAATTTGATAGCCAAGCTTGGCAACCGACTCAAAATAGGCTTCATAGCTGTCTCTCGGCATTGTCGTTATAATATTTTTTACTTCCTGTGCTACTTCATAATTTTTGGCATCCGTATTCGGCCGAATTTGAGATTGATAAATTTGACCAATCAACAACATAGACATAGTAATACTTACAACGATAACTGCCAATGTCACTACAATATATTGCTTATACAATGTTTTCATTTTAATTCCTCTATTTTATAGCCAATGCCTCGTACTGTTTGAATTTTTACCCGTGCATTCACTTCTTCCAATCGACTTCGTAAACGTTTAATATGGGTTGTCAGTGTGAAGTCGTCCCCATCATAATCATAGCCCCATACTTGCTCCATCAGCTGGTCACGCGTAAACACCACTTCCGGCCTCGTAGTTAGAATGCTTAGCAGTTCAAATTCCTTTAAAGGTAATAATAATACTTGCTCCCCTACTTTAACTTCAAATGTCTGTCGGTCAATCAGCATATTGGAAATTTTTGTTTGACTGCGTTCAAGTTTTTGAAAACGACGTAAAATTGCACGTACTCTAAATAAAAGTTCCTTAGGTTCGAATGGCTTTACCATATAATCATCCGCCCCAGCCAAAAAACCTTTTTCCTTATCTTCCAGTGTAGTTTTAGCGGTTAACATTAATACCGGAACACCGACTTCAGTTAAGCGCTTCGTCAAAGAAATACCGTCCATTTTCGGCATCATCACATCTACAATAGCCAAATCCACTAATTCCTGCTGCAAAATAGTTAATGCCTCCAATCCATTACTTGCAAACAATGCTTCATAGCCTTCTTTTTTCAGATGAATACCGATTAATTTCCGTATAAATGTATCGTCATCTACAACTAAAATCCGCATTAAGTTCACCGCCTTCTTATACTAAAAAGAGACACCGAATTACTCGATGCCTCCCTTTTATCTATTACGCTACGCCTTACTTTTTGTCTTTTTCGAACGTTAAGATCAGCATTGGTAATAGCATACCACGTACTAGGAACGTATCAATAATAATCCCTACAGATACGATAAAGCCAAAGACGAACAAATCAGCAATCGGCATTGTCATTAACGCCGCAAAAGTTGCTGCTAAAATAATACCTGCTGAAGAAATTACACCACCCGTATTACGGATCGCAATTTCAAGCGCCTCTTTCACATTCATACGCTTGCGCTCTTCAATGAATCGGGATACTAAAATAATATTGTAATCAATTCCTAAAGCAACCAGGAATATGAATGCATAAATAGGTACACGTGTACTGATGGCATCATAGCCAAATAATACATCAACTAGGAAGATTCCTAATCCTAGTGCAGATAAGTAAGACACTAAAATTGTTGCCATCATATAAATTGGCATCTTCCAAGATTTCGTCAATACAAATAGCAGTACTAATATTAATATTGTCTCCAAAATTACAATTTTAATGATATCACTGTTATTTACATTGCGCTCATCCACTAATTTTGCTGTCGTACCTGCAAAATACAATTCCCCATCAATGCCTGCTTCAGCTAAATAATCTGCGCTTTTTTCACGCATCTCTTCCAGCTTATCAATCGCTTCAGGTGAATATGGGCTTACATCAAACGCCATTGATAACTTTAATTTTGTGTCATCTTCTGATACAGCAGATGTGCGTACAGACGCAATCGCTTCATCTGACATTAAGGTATCGGCTAATGCTTGCTTTTGCTCCTCTGTTAATGCTTGTTCACTTTCAACTAGCAGTGAAGTTGGTGCAAGTTCCCCTTTATCAAAACGTGATTCAACTATTTCATAGCCGACACGTGATGGCAATTCTTCTGGGAATGATTTAACCGTATCATACTCGTATTCCAAGTTAAGTACGTTAAACGAAGTAATTAACATGAAAATTAAAACTAATCCGCCTGAAAGATAAGGTTTGTTTACAACAAACTTCGCAATCGGTCCCCAAATACCATGTTTTACTTCTTTTGCTTCACCGTATTTCGGAACTTTTGGCCAGAATGCTTTACGTCCAAATAGGGCAAATAATGCTGGCACTAATGTAATCGATCCAAGCATGATTACAAATACAGCAGTACCAAAGATTGGTGCGAAGTTTTGATAATCACGGAAGTCCGCGAAGAATAAAACAAGCATTGCTGCAAGCACTGTTCCACCTGCAAAGAATACCGGCTCACCAGTTGCACGCATTGCGTATTTCATCGCTTCATATTTGTTTTCATAATGATTTAATTCTTCACGGTAACGTGAGAATACGAATAAAGAATAATCGATTACAGCGGCAAATAATAAAATACTCATAATCGAAGTTGTAGAATTATTGATTTCTAAACCAGCTGCACCCATTAAAGCAACCGACTGATTTACTACTTGATAAACAATTACCGTTGCAAGTAATGGAATAATAGCTAATAGTGGCGAACGGTAAATAATAATTAATAAAACTAAAATAATACCGATTGTCGCAAATAACAGTTGTAAGTCTGCTTGTTCAAATAGCTTTACTGTATCTCCGGCAATCCCCGCAGGACCTGTAATATAAAACTGTGTATCTCCTGTTTTTTCAGCTGCTTCATTTCCGATTTCAGATGCAAAATCGTTAATTTCCGCATAATCAGCATTACCAAGACCTTTTTCCAACGTCATTGGCACGATCATAGTCGTTTTGTCTTCAGACGTGAAGCCTGCCAATGCTTGCGGTGGTAAATTCGAGATGTCGATAATTTGATCGATACCTTCAATATCTTCCGCAATCATTGCATTTAAGATTTCTTTCACACTGTCTACATTAATTTCCCCGTCTTCATTATGGAAAACTAGTATACCGGGTGTCCCTTCATCGTTCGGGAAGTACTCGCTTAATTTATTTTCAGCGATAATTGACTGCGCATCATCCGGAAGCGACTGGAAATTTGACACTTTGTATTCACTTAGCATTGGACCGGCGCTTAAACCGATCATTAGCACAAGCCAAACAATAAGCGTAATCCAAGCTCCGCGTTTCGTTGATACCCAATCTGTTATTGGATTTAATAGCTTGTTCATTATAATCCTCCTTTTTTCACACTTCTGCATTGTAAAGCAACTATATGAACTCTATATAAACTCATTTGAATTTATCCTTGGTTCGGAAGGTATTAAAAAGACCGAAATGTTGAATTAACAGCATTCCGGTCTTTTTAATATCTTGTATTTAGTTAGCTTAGACAATATTTTGTTCCTTTATAAAAATATAATTAACAAGCTGCTTTTTGTCGATTTTCCCTACGGCTGTTTTCGGTAATTCCTGGAGAAAATGAATTTGCTTTGGGACTTTGTAATTGGCCAATTGTTCCTTACAATACTGGAAAAGCTGATGCTGAAGGTTCTCTGAGGGATTTTCTGCAATTATAAATGCCACAACACATTCGCCCCATTTTTCACTCGGAATGCCAATAACCGATACTTCCTGCACTGCTTCATGGGCAATTAGGCATTGCTCGACTTCCTGAGGGTATACATTTTCCCCGCCTGATATTATCATTTCCTTTTTCCGACCTACGATATAATAATCGCCGTCTTTATCCACTTTCGCCAAATCCCCTGTTTTTAACCAGCCTTCATCAAAAGTATTAGTCGTTGCTTCTTTATTATTCCAATACTGTTTAAAAACATGACTACCTTTTAAATATAGTTCACCTACTTCACCTTGTGCACATAACTTCCCTACTCTATCCACAATTTTCACTTCATTAAAAAGCATACTTTTTCCGATGGCGCCCTTTTTCTTCATCGCGACTTCTGCATCAATGAAAAAGTTATTCGGTCCCGCTTCTGTTAAACCATACCCCTCTTTAAATAACAGCCCTTTTCTTTGAAAACTTTCATAGATTGGCTTTGGACAAGGTGCCCCTCCCGATAAAAATACTCTTACCGTAGGAAAGTCGGATTTTTTAAAGTATTCAGTTTCTATCATCAGCTGATACATTGTCGGCACAAATAACGAAACAGTTGTTTTATAATCATCCACCGCACGAATCGCTTTTTCCGGATCAAATTTTTGACCGATTATAACCGTTCCGCCAGCCAGTAGAATCGGTAATGCAAGTGCATTAATGCCACCAGTATGAAAAAGGGGCATATAATTTAACGTACAATCTTTGTCATTTAACCCCCAGCTAACGACCGTATTCATCGCATTCACAGTAACCGTTTCATACGAGAGGACAACACCTTTTGGTTTTCCTGTTGTTCCTCCTGTATAAATTATCATCCACGGCAGTTGCGGATCATCATGCCATCTGTATGTAGAAGGCTCAACTAACTCCGAGCCGCCGCATGTTAGAAACTTTGCTGGCAAAAGAAGTTCTGCCCGTTCACTATGCACATCATCAGCAATGAGTAAAGCCGGCGTGCAATCGGATAAAACCGCCCGTAATTCTGGTATAGATAACTTCGTATTTAATGGTACATAGATTAATTCGTTTAATCGGCAAGCAATTAAAATAGCAAAACTTTCAATCGAATTTTCCATTAATGTTGCAACCCGATCCCCCTGCTGCAACTGCTGTTTGGAAAATTTATTGCTCCACCACCCTGCATGCTGCATCAGCTCTTTATATGTCCACGCTTCACCCGTTTCAATTTGAATTAACGCTGTTTTATCGGGTGATTGGGACGCTCGTTTTGCAATCCAAAAGTCTAGCTGTTGCATAAGCCATCCCACCTTCTACATCATAATGCCGCCATCAACTTGCAGAACATGACCTGTAATATAACTTGCCTCATCCGAAGCTAAAAATAAATATGCATTTGCGATATCCTCTGGTTTTCCTAAACGCTGCAAGCTTGTAATACCCTCCATTTGCTGCAACACCTTTTCAGGCATTTTTTCTACCATCGGTGTCGCTGTAAATCCAGGAGCTACAGCATTTACATTGATTCCTTTACGCCCAAGCTCCTTCGCCCATGTTTTCGTCATCCCGATAATCGCTGCTTTCGTTGCAGCATAGTTTGTTTGCCCAAAATTACCGTAAACGCCACTTACAGATGAAGTACTGATTATTTTGCCTGACCCTTGTGCAATCATATGCGGCACTACCGCCTGTGTGCAGTAATAAACGCCATTCAAATTAATTTGAATCACTTTATCAAAGTCCTCTTCACTCATCTTTACAAGGGTTGCATCACGCGTAATCCCCGCATTATTCACCAATATATCGATTTTGCCAAAGTGCGCAACAACTTGTTCAACCATTTGCTTTACTTCAGCCAGTTTGGAAACATCTACTGAAAAAAAGGCAACATTCTCGCCTAAATCTGCTGCTAATTTTTCTCCCTGTACTTTGTCGTAATCAACAACGGCCACTTTTGCTCCTTCTTCCAAAAACCGTTTTACGGCTGCATAGCCAATTCCCCCTGCACCGCCTGTAATGATTGCTACTTTATTTTCTAAACGCATTTTCCACGACCCCTTTTACGCTAAAATAAATGTTTCAATTGCATCTTTTGTTTCACCTAAACTATCGACTAGAGGTGAATGTCCGCAGTTTGCTAGTTTCATAATTTGAGCACGGCCATCAAAATCTTCAATAATTTCATTTGTCATTGCTTCAATTACTACAAAATCGCGATCACCGTATAAAATGAATGTTGGAATTTGAATATCTTTTACTCGATTCATTCCTTTAGACACTTCGTTATCGACCGCACTTATATTGAATGTATTTAATGCATGGTACACATCTGCCAAATTACGCTGTGTCAGCATATCGTCTACATATTGTCCATAGCGTGCCTCATCCGGTTGATTATGTGTATAAATCGCACTGTTCCAAATAAGCTTTAGACCGTCACGATTTTTCGTATCATACATTTGTTGCATCGGTATTGTTTTGACAGGATCCTGTTCAATTTGTTCAATCGTCGCTAAACGATTTGAAAAATCAGGCGTACCATCCGCATTTGAGCTATAAAACGGGTAACCACGTGTAGATCCCGAAGCGAATAACACAAGCTTTTTACTGTAATCCGGGTAATCCGCACAAAACTGCATAGCTACATTGCCACCTGTTGACCAGCCAATGATTGTAAAATCCTTCAACCCAAGTGAATCAACGAAAAGCTTGATATCATCGCTAAAATCCTTGATTGACTTAATTTTTGCATTGTAGGTTGATTCCCCAAAGCCGCGCATATCCACCGCATAAATCGTGAATCGTTCATCCATTGATTCCATCAGTAAATCCCAATGCTTTGAACTCGTCATATTTCCATGCACTAATAATACAAGTTCATCGCCACCTTCACGTTTACGATACGACAATGTTTCACCATTTGATAATTCCACTTTCGCTAAAACGTCCAGCTTATTCATATTAAGACCCCCACTTTACTGTAATAGCACCCCATGCATAGCCTATGCCTGCACTAACTAATGAAACAATTTGACCCTCTTGAAGCTTTCCTACTTTTCGAGCCAGATAAAGTGATAAAATCTGATCGATTTGCCCGATATGACCGTAATGTGACAAATAGATTGAATTCCCCTCTGAAAGACCAAGCTCGTTTAGTACATAATCATGTGCGGACTTTTTCATATGAAGCATCGCAACATAATCTAAATTTTCTTCACTATATCCACTTTTCTGCAACGATTGGCGAATTACCTTTAAAAAATTGCTTAAGGACTTTTGCTCCAACCGAAGCTTCATTCCTTCTGGATCAAGTACATCCAATATAAAACGCCCTGCTTGAATATGCTCAATTGTTAGGGGCTCCTTTGTACCACCTACTGGGACCACAACATCCTCTGAAAATGAACCATCTGTAATAAGGGCTGCTTCAAATACTTCATGACCGCCCGCATTTTTTTGCAACATCATTGCACCTGCACCTGCGCCTAAATTGAACATAAAGCGGGTACTCTCATTTTCATAATCGATGAAATCATGGTTTCGATATCCCCCAGCTAATAGCACTGTCTTGATGGAATCATCCGCTAGCATTAAGCTTTTTGCTACTTTCATCGCCATAATGGCCGTACCGCAACGAAGCTGTACATCAAAAGCCCAAGCATTTACTGCGCCTATTTCTTCTTGAATTTTTATCGCAGCTGTCCATAAAGGGTACTCTTTATGCTCTTCCCCAATATAGATCACAACATCAATCTCTTTAGCATCCACTTGCGCTTCGGCGATCGCTTCCTTTGCCGCTTTCACACTCATTTCAACTGGATGATCGTTCGGTCCGGCTACGACTTTTTCAATAATGCCCATTTTCGTTTCTACAATTGCTACTGGAATATTTGCTTTTTCTGCAATTTTGGCACCTGTCATTCTTCCTTCAGGTAAATACATTCCTAATCCAGTTATTCCGATCATCGCTGTATCTCCTTTTCACGAAGCTTTACAGATGCCTTTGTTTTTTGCCCTTTTTTCAGCTTCCATTCATAGTAGCGCATTGAAACTGTACCTACGATGCCTCGAGGGAAGAAAATCACAGCTAAAATGTATAAAATACCGAAGAAAATAATCCATCGTTCAAAAATCGGATAATCTCTTGCAAGACCTGATAAGTAATGTTGGGCAAATTCAATGACGCCTGCACCGATAATCGGTCCAATTAATGTCCCTACACCGCCAATAATTGTCATCATCAGGGCATCCAGTGTAATATCCATCGTCATAACACTCGTATTTACGAACCGTAATGAAATGGCGTAAAGTGATCCTGCCAAACTTGCAACTGCACCCGCTATTACAGAAGCAATAATTTTATAACCTAGCGTTTTATAGCCTAATGAACGGGTACGTGGTTCATTTTCACGAATCGCTACAAGCACTTTTCCGAACGGAGATGCGACAATACGTTTCAGTAAAATGAAAACCACAACTAAACAAATAAGCACAAGAAAGTAAAAGTAAATACGCTCACGAAACAATTCAGGTGCGCGGAATGTAAATCCATCATTTCCTTTTGTTACTGTGCGCCATTTTTCAGCTAACACTAAAAACAAACCCGAGATGGCTAGAGTAAACATTGCATAAAAGTGACTTTTCAAACGGAGCGTCAATGCGCCGCTTATTACACTAATAATTGTGGATAACACGATTCCGACTACAATTGAAGCAGCAAAGATTCCGATTGACGGACCGAAATCACTAAGCATAATTGCCGTCGTATAGGCGCCAATTCCAAAAAACATTGCATGACCAAATGAAATGATACCCGTGTAACCTAGTAAAATATCGTAACTCATTGCGAGTATTGCAAAAATACAAAACTGTGTTAATAAAATCGTCATTGTACGAGAATCCAGTACAAATGGTAATACGGCCATGATCCCGACAACTATTGCGTACACAATATTCACTTTAGATAATAATAATGGCTGTTTAATCATCAAATCACCCCTTCGCAACCGTAAATAAGCCTTGTGGACGGAAAATTAGTACACTTGCCATTAAAATCATATTGACTGCAACGGATAAAAACGGCACATAGTACGCCATAAAACTTCCGGCAAGCCCTACTAAAATTGCTGCCATTAACGAACCTTGGAAGCTCCCCATTCCGCCGATTACTACAACGATAAATCCTAAAATCGCATATTCCATTCCCATTTCCGCATATACAACCCCTGAATACGGAGCCATCAACATTCCGCCCAACGCCGCCAATGCCGCGCCGCACATAAAGACGATTAAAAATACACGCTTAATATTGATACCTAATGCCTGTGTCATTTCCCGATTCATAACTCCAGCCCGAACGACCAGCCCTACTTTTGTACGATTTAAAATGAAATACAAAACCCCAAATAAAGCAAAGCCTACTACGATAATAAAAATCCGGTATTTAATAATTGTTAAATCGCCAATTTGCCAGCTGCCTGCCAAGTATGAAGGAACTTTAACAGGGACACCGTTTGGACCGAACACAACTTTAATCATTTCTTGGAGCACGAGCATAAATCCAAGTGTAATTAAAATTTGCTGTACGTGATTTCCGTAAACTGGTTTAATAATAAGCTTTTCAGTAATAAATCCAAGAACAAGACCTGTGAGAATCGCGACAACGATTCCGACTATAAAACTGTTGCTCCATAAATAGGTGAACACCCCTGTATAGGCACCCCATACGAACAGTCCGCCGTGCGCAAAGTTCAGCACATCCATTAACCCGAATATTAGCGTCAATCCGGCTGCCAATAAGAAAATAAGCATTCCTGTCGCTAGTCCATTTATCGTTAAACTAATTATTAGTTCCATCCGCTTCCCCTCCTTATCCGATTCCTAAATATTTACGCTTAAGCTGTTCGTCTTCGATTAATCCTTGCATTTCCCCTGATTGCACAGTCCGCCCGTCATCAATTAATGTGAATGTATCTCCGATTTTACTCGCCATCATGAAGTTCTGTTCGACAAGTACGATCGAAGTATGCTTTTTCATTTCAGTAATGGCTTCCATAACTTTTTCAATGACAATCGGTGCAAGCCCTTTAGATGGTTCATCGATTAAAAGCAACTTACTGTCGTTGACGAATGCCCTTGCCATCGCAAGCATTTGCTTTTGTCCACCCGATAAATTACCACCCTGCTTTTTCCAAAACTTTTTCAGATCCGGGAATAACTCTAAAATGTATGCCTGCTTTTGCATTGTCGAATCGGTTTCTTTTCGGATCGCCACTTTCATGTTTTCCTCCACTGTCAGCTGTCCGAAAATCCCTTGATCCTCAGGCACATAGCCAATTCCACTGTTTGCAATATCATAAGGCGCCATTTTCGTAATATCTTTTCCGTCGAAATGAATCGTACCTTTCGATGCCGGTGTTAAGCCCATAATCGTGCGAAGCGTTGTCGTTTTCCCAGCGCCATTCCGCCCTAGTAAAACCGAAACTTCTCCTGCTTTCGCTTCAAAATTGATACCTTGCAAAATATGGTATTGTGAAATAAACGTTTCCACACGCTCCAACGTTAAAATATTACTCATATGCAAGGCCTCCTAAATACGCTTGTTGTACTGTTTCATTATTCATAATCTCTTCAGGCGTTCCATCAGCTAACAGCGCCCCGTTGAACAGCACCATAATTGAATCGGATAAATCAATAATCATATCCATTTTGTGCTCAATTAATAAAATGGTTTTATCACCGCGCTCCTTAATTGAACGAATAACATCCAATATTGCAGGAACTTCTTCTAGTGACATGCCCGCTGTCGGCTCATCCAGTAATAAAATTTCAGTATCAAGTGCCAGTAACATACCTATTTCCAGCTTTCTTTTTTCACCATGGGAAAGCTGATTCGCTACTTGATGCATTTTGTCGGTTAATAGCACTTGTTCCAAAATCTCAACCGCTTCATTCGTAATCTCTTTATATTTCAGAAAGTGGTTGAGCATATGAAAGCGTACTTTCCGCTTCGATTGGACAGCTAGCCGTACATTTTCCAGTACCGTTAAATTCGGAAACACATTCGTAATTTGAAATGAACGCCCGATCCCTAAACGAGTTCGTTCAACAGAAGACTTTTTGCGTAATGATAGTCCTTTAAAAAACACATCACCTTCAGTTGGTTCCAGTTCACCACTGATTAAATTAAAGAAAGTTGTTTTTCCTGCACCATTAGGACCAATAATGGATTTAAAATGCTTAGCTGACATTTCAAAGTTAATATTATCTACCGCTTTATGCTCACCAAACTTAATCGATAAATTGCTCGTTTTTATAATAGGTTCCATCATCTCACCCTCTCGTTTTGTTGATTTCCATTACGGGTCAAACCTTATGGAAACCTTTATAAAAAAAGGCTGTCTTGAAAGTTCAACACTTTTTAGACAGCCTCACTTATTTACTAATTTAAAATAGGAGGTTCCGTTTCTTCTGGAAGTAATTCACGTATTAATACCGGTACTGGATAATCAAATTCCGCCACCTTTTCAAGTCGGATGGCATACATCGTTTGTAATGCCTGGTGGTCTTCTTTACGGAATGTCATCGTTCCTTTTGGTGTCTCGAATGACATACCTTCCATTAATGGAATAAGTGCATTTCCATCGGCATCGCCACCTGATTTTTTCAGTGCTTCTACAATTGCAACCGCCGCTGTAAATCCGCCTGGTGTGAACAAATCAGGTACCTCTCCGTTGAATCTTGCTTTATGCTCTTCTACTAACCAATCATTCACTTCATTTTTCGGTAAAGTATGGTGGTATACCGAGAATCCTTCCATCCCTACTAAAGGTTCCATAAATTGAAGCGCAATAATATCCGGTGCACCAGTTGAGATTTTAATCCCTTTTTCCTGTAGCTTTAAATCTGCAATCTGGTTCCAAGGAGAGTTAGCCCCTGCCCATACAACGAATAGAAATTCTGGTTTTGCTTCGATAATTTTTTGTAAGTTGGATGTAAAGTCAGTTGCCGCTGGATCTGCGTATTCTTCCAATACAATGTCAGCTCCTAACTTTTCAGCTGCCGCTTTAAATGCCGATACCCCATCCCAACCGAATGAATAGTCCGGTGCGAATGTTGCGATTTTTACACCTTCTCCTGCAATTGCCGCTGCAGCTGCATAAGCATCCTGAGATGAATTACGCGCTGTTCTAAAGATGTAAGGGTTAAACTCTGAACCTGTAATACTATCTGCTACTGCAGGTTCTACAATCATAATCTTTTCGTACTCTTCAGCTAGTGGAAGTACTGCCAATGTGTCACCCGAACTTGAAGAGCCTACTAAAAAATCAACTGCGTCATCTTCCAATAGTTTCGTTGCCTTTTGCACCGCTACTTCCGGTTTTGTTTCTGTATCTTCCCAAACGACTTCAATTTTCCGTCCTTCTACTTCCATCGTGCCGTCTGTTGCATATTCAAGACCTAGTTCAAAGCCGTTTCTCGTTTGCTTACCGTATGATTCAAGTGCTCCTGTCAACGATGCAAGTACACCAACTTTAATCGGATCCGATGAAGCAGCTGCTTCTTTTGCACCGCTTTCACCTTGCTCAGCTGAAGTATTTGTAGTTGATGAATCATCACTGTCTGCTGAATCACTGTTACATGCAACTAATAAGAAAACCGATAACACCGCAAAAATTAACCATAAACGCTTTTTCATTCAATGTCCCTCCCAGCAATATTTTCAGCATAGCTATCTGCTTAATCGTAATGTAACATCGCCAAGTTACAAATGAGTTACATGCAATAAACGAGATGTGGAAAAAGAGGGATTTCTTTGGGAACTTGAGGCGCTAAGATACTATGCGATTGCCCGACTGAAGAGATATCCAATGCACAGCGAATTGTTCTAATAAAAGTTGATATCTTCTAATAAAAATTAATTTGTTCTAATATAATTTCGATTTTCTAATATATAGTTTGGTTGTGCTAATATCGCTTTGCATTGTTCTAAAATCTTTTCTCAATCTGCTAATACCGCACCGCCTTTTTCTAATAAGCTGCTCGACTGTTCTAATAAAACGCCCTTCCCGATCCCTCCCTAATCCCGCAAACCCCCTCTTAATAACTCGCAATCACTCCTGCCTTCCCAATTAAAAAAGCTATGTCGAATTATATTTTCAACATAGCTCTCAATCTATTTACATTTTTAATACAAGTTCGTACAATTGCTCGGTCGGGTCCATCGGTGTAATTTTGTATTGTTCATCGAGTACATTTACACAACGCTCATACTGTTTTAGTGCTTCTCGGCGATTCCCTAGATAATAATGGGCAAGCATTAACAACCGGTACCCCTCTTCATGACCGTCATCCAGTGCAATAATGCGCTCTGCCCAACGAATGACTTTATCAAATTGCTGTAGCCGGACATAGTTTTGTGCGACACGCTCTAGAATTTTCAATATTTGCTCATTGTAATGGGCCTGAATCGATTCAATCCACTCACGTTCAATATCGGAACAAAATTGACCATCGACCAGCCTCATTGCAAGCTTTAGCCATTCATTTGAAAGCTTGGCTGTTTTTTCTTCCATTCCACGCTGTGCATAATACGTAAAGTGCGCTACATCACTTTGAATCCAGCGATCCTCCAGTTTATATAAATGCTGGCGACGCGTTATAAAGTAACTTTCCTCCCGCGCAGACCTTGCCGGCTCCAAAGCTTTTAGCATCGCATTAAAAACTACTTTAAAATCACGTTGCATCGCTTCTTCATCCTGTTGCCAAATCGCTTCGCAAATTTGCTGGCGCGACACGAACTGCTCACGGTGTATATATAAATATAAAAACAGTTCTTTCGCTTTCAATCGCTTCCATTCTTTATCGTGAATAACATGATGTTCCCGACGAATCTGAATAGGACCGAATAATGTCAGTGATAGCTCTGTACTCGGTGCATCCTGTATTTTCAATTGATTAAATACGGGCACGTTCTGCTGAAGCTGTTTAGCGAGCTGAACAATTAAGATTAAATGTTGTGGTCCAAAAAGGGTTTTCTTCTCAATAAAAAAAGGATAATCATTTATACTTAATTCCCAAAAAAGTTGATAGTGTTTAGATGCTTGGTTATCATTCACTTTTGAAAAACAGTACGCAAGCCAAAAAGAACAGACCATTTGTCCATACGTATCTTCACTGCGTTCATAATAGGATAAAGCTTGTTTTGCCGTATCGATTGCCTCTTCAAAATGGTTGTTTTCGGCCAACACTTTCGTTAATGCTGTCAGTAGTAATGCAGACATCCAAAAATCCTGCACTTTGTTCGTTTCCCTTAAACCGATTTGCGCATGGCGTTTCGCCTCAATAACATTATTGCGGTAATATAAAATGAGGCCCATATAGCACTCAGCTGTAATGCGCTTAACATGTATTTGATTTAACAGCTCCAGGGTCTCATCAAAACATGCTTTTGCACGCTCAAAATCTTTCATTTCCATATTTAGCAGTGCAAGCCCTTTACGTAGCTTTGTAAGTGCAAGCGTATATGGCATATCAACGAGCCCTTCTTTGCCACCTTCAATAATTCGGCTATAGGCCTGTATATTTTCTCCCATTAATATATCGATCAAAACGAGCAGTAAATCTGTCGTACGATGTGCTTCCTCCCATTGAAACGGTTTCGCAAGGCGCGCGTTTAACAACTCTTTCGCTTTTTCCAATTGACCATGCCGTAAGTACAGACGCGCATCTATATTATTGATGCTTAACTGTAAATTTTGAGACTGACTCCAACGAAGAGCCTCCCCCGCTTTTCCTAAATTAATGAGGTTTTCCGTATAGAGGCTATTAATAAGATGGCGTTCTGTATCGCTGACGTGCACTTCCTTTAATAACGCAATAGCCTGCTGTAAGTGATGTTCTGCGAAAACGGGCTGAAGGGTATCTAAATAAATGTTGGCAAGTCCAAATTGTGAGCGCATTAAAAATAATTGATCTTGCTGCAATTGGGCTTTTATAAAACATTCATTGTATGCATTTTTCGCCTTTTCATATTGTGCGCGGTACCGCTGACATTCCCCTTCATAATATAGAAGCTGATACGGCTTTTGTTCGTTTGAAAAATCTTTCAATCTTTCCAAAAGGAACTCAAATTGACCTGCTTCAATGAAGTGAGGAGCGAATTGCAGTAATAACGTGATATAGTAATGTGGATTTTTTAGCTGTGCAGCATGTGTGACAGCCAGTACACCTAAATTTTGATAAGCATAATACTCGGCTGCCTGTTCATGGAACTCCTCATATAAGTCCGGGTAGTATTCGCTCAACCGCTGCTGCAGGAATTGTTGGAACAATGCATGGAATCGGTATTTTGTACCTCCTGCCAGTGGGGTGATAAATGCAAGCTCATCTAATTTCGGCTTTACTTGTTCAATCCATTCCAGCCCATATAACTCCGTAATGACATCAAGTGATATAACTTGATGAATACCAAGTTTTAAAAGCTGGAGCTGAAGTTGCTCGTCTAGTTTATCGAATACTTCCGCAGATAGATAAGCAAAAAAGTTACCGACCGTTCCTTCTGCGATATCAATGAGCTGTTCCTGACTATACTTAGCCTTATAGCCAAGCAGCATAATTGCCATCGCCCAGCCTTCTGTCATTTGCATAATAAATTCACACTGTTCATCGGTTAATTGCCGTTCAAAAAAGGCCTCAAATAAATATTGAACGTCATCTTCAGAAAAAATAAACTCCTGCTCTAAACATTCGATTAATTGGTTGTTCATCCGAAGTGTTAATAAACAGCTCCACTCCGGCATTTTCCTCGTTGCGACAATAATATGGAGGTTGCCAGGTAAATATTGAAGTATTTGATTCATGACATAATTAATCGGAAATACATGTGAGACATGGTGATAATCGTCCAGCACGATTATAAAAGGTTCCTTAATATTATGAAGTTCATTGGCAATTTGCTTTGAAAGCTGCAACAACTCTTCCATATTATGAAACTTTACCGTGACGTCCCATCCCTTTAGCTTTTCACCAAACGAAGGGAAATGCTGTTGGATACTAAAAATAAAATGGCGTAAAAACGGAAATATCGAATCATCATCTGATGTAATTTGGTACCAGGCGCATTTTGTTTTTTGATCATTTATAAATTGACTAATAAGCGATGTTTTTCCATACCCTGCGCTACTATGTAAAATGGTACATTTTGCATGTGGCCAATCTGAAAGCTTCTTCATTAATTTTGCTCTTCTTAAATAGTTATTCGCCGGTGTCGGAGGTATAAGTTTCGAGACAAAAATATGTTGCTCCATGCTTCCCACCCCATTTACAGTTAATTACAAATATATTAACATAAAGCAGAAAATTATTCTGTTAAATACAAAATTTTTACATATAACTAATCTACACTAATAAGCTTATTAATATAGTTCGATGAATATTATAGATGTTCAGAAAAGGTTCTTTCCACGGATCAATTAGAATAATTTATCTATAATCATTAATAAAACAAGTAAAGTGGCCGCAACAATCATAAAGGTGATTAAAATATAGCCAATA
The DNA here is from genome assembly GCF_038002585.1 of Solibacillus sp. FSL K6-4121. NCBI lineage: Bacteria > Bacillati > Bacillota > Bacilli > Caryophanales > Caryophanaceae > Solibacillus > Solibacillus sp. FSL K6-4121. Next base: position 1,146,244 of record NZ_JBBOCS010000001.1, on the reverse strand, counting down.
ATACGAATGGGTTTTGGCATTTGTTTCATACTATAGGAACTTGGTGTACCGATATGCTTTTGATAGTGCTCATCTACATCGTTAAACGGTTTTTTCTCCAATGAACTCACTCCATTCCTTTTTCTGTATATACATCTTTTTATAGTAGAAAGTTTCAAAAAGTTCACTCTTTCAAAATGTATGAAAATATGTATGAAAATATATTATTATATATATTACTAAAAAATATGGAAGCGGAAACAAATAATATAAATCTACATTTACCAACGTTTTATGAATCAACATTCAATAAAAATACAGAATTTTATACTTTACTTAATTTTCTGAATATTGTATAGTTATAAAAAGGAGCTGATAATATGATTAACTACACTTATTTAGCGACAGATGACAATGACGTATCCTACTTATTCGAAGACGATAGTGATTTCTTCGATTTAGACAGCTTTGATGACAATGATTTTTAAAGAACATCCATACGACTTATGTTTTAATATATCGAAAAAGGATGTGGCGGATCATTAATTTCCCGCCACATCCTTTTAATTTACATATTGAATAAACCATTCATCATGCTGTTTCTTCATTGAAATGCCGATAAAGCCTCGTTGGAGAAGTTGTTGCTGAGCATCTGTCTCATTCATTGAAACATAACGCTCTTCAGCCCATTGACACTCTACTTCCGGCAGCTTCTTCATAAATACATAACGTAATTTTCCGCCGTACTTCAGCTTTAATGCTGCTATATGCATATGTTGTGAAAACTTGTCCTTCATACTCGCGATATTACCAGGCATCACTGTTGCACAGACAACATTATACTTTGCAGAATCTACTTGCTGCATAATAATATCTGCCATTGTCCGTTGTAATCCAAAGCCTCGATATTGAGGATGTACGTTTGAAATTTCCTGATAAAGCACTTTTTTGAGTTCATCATCTGTTTGTAAACCGATATCATACCCTAAATGTTCTCCGTCAATGACTGGTTCAAGCAAAGCTCGAAATGCGATTAGTTTCTCTTCTACGAAAACCCCAACCATAAGGCCATTTCCCTTTAAGATAAAATTCAATTCTCCCTCATCAAGCGGCTGTAAAATTGCTTTATCCGGCAATGCCTCTACGACTTCCTGTTGAAGGTCCATTAATTGAGGTATATAGGATTCATTTAGTAATTTCATTTTATATTGATCATTGCCTAAAAAACCTGTCGCGATCATTATTGCACCACACATTTCTCACGTGTCAGTTCAGCTAAAACAACCTCATCCACATCGACCCCTAATCCTGCTTGTTCATTTAACTGGATAAACGGTACATTATATTGAAGGTTCCCGATATCTTTAGAAAACTTTAATGGTCCTGTTAACTCAACACTTGTAAACACCTTATTTGAAAATGCTACATGGAATCCTGCAGCTGAACCAACTGACGATTCAACCATTGAGCCGATTTGACATTCAATGCCTGCCATTTCCGCCATATGGGCAAGCTTCATTGCAGGATACATTCCGCCACATTTCATTAATTTTATATTTACTTTATCTGCAGCACGTTTTGCTATAATTTCCCGCATTTCACGGACACCGCGTAATCCTTCATCTATCATGACAGGGATGGATGTTTTTGATTTGATTTCAACCATACCATCAATATCATCGGCACGTACCGGCTGCTCCAGCCAGTCAATATTTAAATGTTCAAGTTCGCGAACTGCCTGCATCGTTGTTGAGCTATTTACCCAGCCTTGGTTGACGTCCACTCGAATCGCAATATTATTACCGACTCTCTCACGGACTGCTTTAATACGTGCGACATCACTTGCTACATCGCGACCAACTTTCATTTTGAAAGAGTTATATCCTTCTTCCACTCGCTCGGCTGCTTCATTCGCCATTTTTTCAGGTGTACCGATACTTAATACATGCGTAATTGGAAACTTCTCGTAATAGCGCCCACCTGTTAATTGATACGCCGGCACACCAAGCTTCTTCCCAACTAAATCAAAGCAAGCAATATCAATAGCTGCCTTTGCTGCTGGTGCACTATAAATCATTGCATCCATTTTGACATGGATCTTTTCAAAGTTCATCGGATTTTCCCCAATCATTGCAGGAGCTAATGTATGCTTTAAAACGGCAAACGTGCCTTCCAATGTTTCGCCTGTAACATGCTCATCCGGCACGGCTTCTCCCCAGCCCACTAACCCACATTCTGTTGTCATCTTTACAATGATTGACGGCATATTTGGATATATACCGTAGCTTACGATAAATGGTTCAATTAATGGTAATTCAATATTAAATAATTCAATGTTTTTAATTTTTAACATTTGTTTTCCTCCTATATATAGCTACGCTCGAAATGAATGAAATTAAAGGGGGCGCTTAATCGTGAATTGCTCTCCGATTTTCGCATAATCATTTCCAGCTAAACGACTTATAGCAGCTAGCTCTTGTGGATCGATCCGCCCATCTTCATATATACTTTCTTCTATATGATAATACACAACTTTTCCTATAATCAGGTCACACCCTGGATTATTTTCTTCCCCACCAAGCTCCAGTGCGGTTTCTAACTCGCATTCAAAGCGTACTTTGGCCTCTTTTACTCCTGGAACACCGATTTTTGTACTTTCAACCAATGTCAGCCCAGTCATTTCCACTTCACTTTCCTCAGGAGGTAAGCTGGCTGCCGTTTCATTTACTTTTTCAACATTGTCCGTATCGACTATATGTACAACAAATTGACGATTAGCAAGAATATTTCTTGCCGTATCCTTCATTTTCCCTTGTTTGCGCTGAACACTTACCGAAATCATCGGAGGATTTGAAGATACAATATTAAAAAAGCTAAACGGTGCTGCATTAACCACACCTTCTTCTGTTACCGATGTCACAAAGGCAATTGGTCTCGGAATAATGGAACCAATCAAAAATTTATAATTTTCCCGTTCTGATAACTGTTTCGGATCTATTTTTTGCATAAAATTTCGCCTCTTTTCTTATCACTATTTTGACTTTAGAGAACAGTTCGTGACTCGTCAAATAATTTTATTTCTATTCAAAATTAGTATGAGTATTTTTATACAAACTCATTTTCAGCATTATTCTGCTCCATTATTCAGTAAATTAATGTAAAAAAGTACCGTGAAATCGGTAAAGGCACCGTTTCCTTTAGAAATTTATTTCTTTTTTAATCCAAAATCTGCAGCGAAACGTACTGAATTTTATCTTTTTCAAACTGTTATAAACAGTTGCATAATTAATAACAACCGCAAGAAAAAAAGCTATTTATTTTAACATCACTTCTCTAAAACGTTGATTTATCAATGCATAAAGCTATCGGGTGTTTCCCCATTGTGTATTAGTCACTGTTATATTATAAATCTCAAAAATCTTTTGCCTATTACCATTAAAACATATAGTAGAATTTTGATGCATAAGTTAGCTAATTTAGTTGTTAAATTAGAAAATTCATTAACTTACAATATTATCCTTATTTCGAAAGCTATTAGTAAATATCACTATCCTACACCTAACAAACCTTGATTTATCAAGGTTATAATGCGTTTTTTTACAGTAAAAAATAATTGCACCAAGTACGATTTTGCTACCGAAAAGAGAAATATATGTTTTTTCAAGATAATTTTATTTTATATATTTCACTTGCACAAAATAATAAATTAATGTTAAGTTTATGTACATGAACGTTCAAACATTTGACACATCTACTTTAAGTAGAAAATTATCGTAAAATCGATATTTTAATAGGTGTGAGGGGGAATTTATATGAAAAAAAATCGTTGGTTAATTGCTGCATCTGCCATTGCTATCCACCTTTCAATCGGTGGTGCGTATGCATATAGTGTGTATAAAAATCCAATCGCAACAGAACTTGGTTGGGATGCATCACAAATTACTATTGCTTTTACAATTATGATGGGACTAGCTGGTTTTGCTGCAGCATTATTTGGTAGTACAGTAGAAAAGTTAGGACCTAGAAAAGCAGCAATGGTTGCTGCAGTACTATTCGGTTTAGGACAAGGTGGCGCAGGTATTGCGATCGCTATGGATTCAGTTGTTTTATATTGGCTAACATACGGGTTACTAAGTGGTCTCGGGATGGGGATTGGTTATATTGCACCGGTATCGACGCTTGTTAAATGGTTCCCTAATCGTCGCGGTTTAGCGACAGGGATGGCTGTTTTAGGATTTGGATCTGGTGCGTTAATTACTGCTCCAGTTGCTGCAAACTTAATGCAGGCTGTAGGAATTTCAAATACGTATTATATTTTAGGGATAAGTTATTTTCTATTAATGATTGCCGGAGCGCTTTATATTGCGCCACCTAAACCAGGTGAGGTAGAAGATATGGTTGCTACAGGAAAAGCAAAATCACAGGAAATTGCACAAATGTCTGCTCGTGAAGCGGTTCGTACAAAGCAATTCTGGATGCTTTGGTCTATGCACTTAATTAACGTAACTTCTGGTTTAATGATGATTTCAGTAGCCTCTCCAATGGCACAGGAAATTGCCGGGCTGTCAGTAGCAGCTGCTGCAACTATGGTTGGTTTAATGGGTTTATTTAATGGTGGTGGTCGCTTGCTTTGGGCGGCTGGATCAGATTATATCGGACGCTCTAATGTGTTTGTTATTTTCTTCACGATTCAGTTAATTGCTTTTATTACATTACCATTTACGACAAACGCTATTCTACTACAAGTATTCATATTCTTAGTAGTTAGTTGTTATGGCGGTGGTTTCTCAAACTTACCGGCATTCGCGAGTGATTTATTCGGTACGAAGCAACTTGGGGTTATTCATGGCTATTTATTAACTACATGGTCACTTGGTGGTATTTTTGGTCCGATTATCGTATCAACAATTCACGAAGCGACAAACAGTTATATTCCAGTATTTTATCTATTCAGCTTCTTAATCGCTATTTCATTAGGTATTTCTTTACTATTACGTTCAGATTTAAACAAATTGAAAAAACAGCGTGTAAAAGAAGAGGAAAAAAGCAAAAACAAAGGGAAACAGGGAGCAGCCGCTCATTCATAAGGGGTTTTAATAGAGATGATTCGGAAGTCACAAACTTTCGAGTCATCTTTTTTTTCATGGTATGATTGTTTCAATAAAACTCGAGCGAGGGATGAAATTGCTTTTTACAATTACGCTTTATTTACATATTTTAAGTGTTATCGTTGCTACCGGTCCGCTGTTCGCGATCTTTCCTATATTAAAACGAATGGAAAAGGCACAAACGCAAGATCTTCCTAGCTATATTACGGCGTTGCAAGGTTTGCTGAGAGCTGTGGCAAATGGTGGCCATTTCATTGTGCCGACCGGTTTAGTTTTAATTTATTTTAGTGGTTGGTCCTGGACATCTCCCTGGCTTATTGTGACGTATATCGTTATGGGTTTTTCTTTATATTTTATGGCCCTTGCTTTTAAGCCTGCCCTGAATTTCGCCAAAAGTGTACAGTTTGAAAAAGAACAATTTATTCATATGATGAAAAGCGCTACCTGGAAATATATCTTTTTAATGGGATTCTTTCTATGGCTTATGGTCGCAAAACCTGACTTTTGGTGATATAGTCGGGTTTTTTCTCGTTTCTACGGGTATTACCTCTATTAATTTTGAAAATAAGAGTGGTACAATCACTATAAGAGATACTTTTTTAGGGAGGGATTTTCATAAATCGTCAACATTTAAGTGTAATTTTAGGGGGAATTCTATTTTTAGCTGTTGCTATGGGTATTAGCCGCTTTGCGTTCACGCCAATTTTACCATTCATGCGTGTCGATGAAAATTTATCCTTTACACAAGGTGGCTGGCTCGCTTCAAGTAACTATATTGGCTATTTTATTGGAGCATTGTGGGCCGGATTTATTTATAAATCAAAAAAGAACTTTCTATTATTAAATGTTGTCATGAATGTCAATTCGATCCTTTTAATGGGATTAGTAGATTCATACATCATTTGGATCGTGTTACGCTTTATTGCTGGCTTAACGAGCGGGTTTATCTTTGTCCTGACATTAAGCATCGTGATGGATTATTTGGCAGCACATTTACTAACGCGCTGGAGTGGTTATCTATTTAGTGGAATCGGCATTGGCATTGCATTATCAGGACTGTTAGTACCATTCTTTGAAGCAAGTTTTCGCTGGCAAGGTTCTTGGTTTGGACTCGGTTTGTTATCCGTATTGTTTTTAGCGACGACACTATTTTTATGGCGTCATTTACAAGTTCTTAATCATGTAAAGGCACCAAAATCAGAAGATAGCAATATTTGGAGAGGCTTCATGCCATGGCTGATTATTGCATATGGCTTAGAAGGATTGGGTTATATTATCACAGGGACTTTTCTTGTGGACATTATATATAATATCGAGGCACTTAGTGCATATGCAGGTTATAGTTGGGTATTGGCTGGACTGGCTGCCATTCCATCTGCACCGATTTGGATGAAATTGATGTCCCGTTATTCAACGATTTCTATGCTGGCTTTAGCTTATGCGATGCAAATAATCGGCATCCTGCTTCCTGTTCTGTCACAATCCGTCTGGAGCGTATTGTTGTCGGCCATTTCATTTGGTTTTACATTTGTCGGACTCGTTACTATGTCAACAGCATACGCAAGACAGTTATATCCAAAGCAAAGTGCGTACGTTGTTTCCATACTGACAACCTTTTATGCCATCGGGCAAATAATTGGTCCTGTTATTGCGGGTCGTTTGGAAACTTATTTCCTCACTTATAAAGCTCCCCTCCTTTTTGCTGGAGGAACAGTAACATTAGCTCTAATAATATTACTGGCCGGGTATTTTTATAGTAGGAAAAAGCCCATCCACGTTGGTCATGAAATGACGCAACCCTAATTTAATAAGAAATGAAATGAGATGAAATAGTGAAACGTATTCCCATATTTTATACTTCGATGTTACTCATATTGTTTGTATTAAGCGGATGCAGTCAAAATGCTGACTCAAAATTAAATATATTTCAATATAAAAATTCCTATGTAGGCGACAACAGTGCGGTTGGAAATATTGTAAATCAATTAGCTCATAGCAATGAGCTAAAACAAATTTCCCTTCATACGAAAGAACAACCATATGGCATTACTTTGGAATATAACGATATAACTGCAAAAAATGCAAATAAAGAAATAAAGGAAACTGTTATAGCAAATGCAACGTATCTTTTTGCCTTAATCCAAAATGTAGATTGGGTTACATTCAAATTTCCGGCTACTGAATTTACTGTAACCAAAACTGAAATTCAACATTGGTACAATATTCAACTGGACGGCTTTGAAAATGAAGAAGACTTAAAGAATCTAATAAAAGAACATTTAAATTCAGAGAACTCCGTAAATCAATTTTTTAGTAAGTAATCAATACTCTTAATAGGAAACTCTTAAGAAGTGTTTATTAAAAATTAAATTAATATTAAACCGTTGATTTCCATTCCGGGACCGATGCTTTCCCCGGGCACGGCTCCAGCTAACTAAATTGTGCCTACAACGGCAGGCACAATTTAGTGGATCTTCCGCGCGTGCGGTTCCCGGTGGAGTCACGGTCCCTCCACTCCAATCAACTTATTCATCGCTTTAAATAAAGTGAGATACGATATCTACGATGATTAGTAATCAATTCAAATTAATGAACGTGAACAATTTGTTTCTGCTAAGCATCTAGTTAAATTTATAATAAAAAGACAAACTCTCGAGACCATTTGTCGACAGTCTGAATCTGAAGACTTAAGTTTGTCTTCAGATTTTTTTCATAACTTCATTTACCTTCAAGCTCCTCCTTCCTGCTAATTTACCCAACTCAACTTTAATGCTACGATACCGTTAATAACGTATATCGGAGGCTATTATGGAAGAAAAACTTTACTCAATTGGAGAAGTATCGAAATTGGCAAATATATCAATACAAACACTCCGTTACTATGATCAAATCGGTTTATTTAAACCTTCACACGTCGATCCTAAAACAAATTACCGGTACTATAAAGACGCACAACTATACTATTTGGACATTATTAAATCACTGAAATATATCGGGGTTTCATTAGAAGAGATTAAAGCTGCACAGGCCTTTACCCCAGCAGAGTTATTATCCTTTTTACAGCAGCAGGAAAATGTAATTGAAAAACAGATAAACCGTATGTATGAAATTAAGCACTCCTTATATAAAACGAAAAAACAGATGGAGGAACAGCTCGCGATTGATATGCTTGATACGGTTTATTTTAAAAACGAGGAAGCAAATCGGATTTTATCGATCCATACAAATGAGCTAACACCGTACTATATACCGAACACATACTACAGCTCACTAATCAAAACGCTAGAAATTGAAAATAGTCTGTTAAGTAACCGATACGGGTGCATATATCCTTATCAGCCATATAATAGCTTGGATGAACTACATTATAGTCATATTTTTACCCCGCTTATTACAGACAGGTATATTACACACTTAACAACTGATATGGAAGTTAAAACAATTCCAGCAGGTCGTTATGTATGTATTGCTTTTATTTTCGAACAGGATACGTATCTCGTTCATTACCAAAAGTTATATCAATATATAGAAGAAAACCGACTAAAGGTAGTGCCCATCGTTTATGAAATTTTTATGCCTATAAATTACTCCCCTAATAAAGCAGACGAATTTATCGTTGAATTAAAAATTAAACTAAAGTAAATAGTTTTTTACAATAATTTAAATCTGAATTATTGACTCTATAGCTACTATAGGGTTTATGTTAGGAAGTGCGGATTATATCGCTACAGTCATTTTCAACTAAATAAGGAGCAACAACTATGAGAGAATATAAAGTAACGTTAGGGCTACTGTTATTAAACTTATTCATCGCTTTTTTAGGAATCGGTTTAGTCATTCCAGTACTTCCAACATTAATGAATGAACTGCAAATAAGCGGAACCGTTGTCGGATATTTAACTGCAGCGTTTGCTATTGCACAACTTATTGTTTCACCCCTCGCTGGTAAAGCGGTTGATAAATATGGACGTAAAATTATGATTGTCCTTGGATTGTTTATTTTCGGTATTTCAGAATTTTTATTCGGGTTAGGGAAAACAATCGAAGTATTATTTATTTCCCGTGTATTAGGCGGGATTAGTGCCGCATTTATTATGCCTGCTGTTACAGCTTTTATCGCTGATATTACTACGATGGAAACTCGTTCGAAAGCACTTGGCTATATGAGTGCAGCGATTAGTACAGGATTTATTATCGGTCCTGGCATCGGCGGATTTTTAGCGGATTTCGGTACACGTGTGCCTTTCTACTTTGCGGGAGCGCTCGGTACAACTGCGGCCATTCTGTCGATTATTTTACTGCGCGAACCAGAGCGCAATGAAGAAAATAATGAAAATGTGCCAAATCAAACATCTGGATTTAAACGTGTTTTGGAGCCGATGTACTTAATTGCCTTTATATTAATTTTTGTCGCATCATTTGGACTTGCGGCGTTTGAATCGTTCTTTAGCCTGTTCGTTGATCACAAATTTGGCTTTACCCCTACAGATATTGCCATCATCATTACCGGTGGCGCAATTGTTGGAGCGGTGGCACAAGTCGCATTGTTCGACCGGTTGGCCCAAAAATGGGGCGAAATTAAACTCATTCGCTATAGCTTAATTTTATCGGGCGTTTTAGTATTTTTAATGACGGTTGTCAGCTCGTACTTTGCGATTTTACTTGTTACTTGTATCGTATTTGTCGGATTTGATTTATTCCGCCCTGCTGTAACAAGCTATTTATCAAAAATTGCTGGCAATGAGCAAGGTTTCGTTGGTGGCATGAACTCGATGTTTACGAGTTTAGCGAATATTTTCGGCCCTATTTTAGGCGGCATGTTATTTGATATTGATGTTAACTACCCATATTACTTTGCAACGGTTGTCATCTTCTTCGGTATTCTGTTAACATTAATTTGGAAGAAACCTGCATCGTATATGTAGATTTTTCGTCTTATGTAATTGATTTCTCTGTTATAAAAGTAAATTTGCTTAAGGAGGATTTCATCATGACAACAAAATCAGAACAACTTATTTCAACTACTGAAAAATTCGGAGCGCACAATTATCACCCGCTGCCAATCGTCATCGAAAAAGCAGAAGGCGCTTGGGTGACAGACCCTGAAGGCAATCGCTACCTAGATATGCTTTCGGCTTATTCAGCGTTAAACCAAGGACATCGCCACCCTAAAATTATTCAAGCATTAAAGGATCAAGCAGATGCGGTAACATTAACTTCCCGTGCTTTCCATAGTGCGACATTAGGGGAATGGTACGAGAAAATGTGTAAGCTCACAGGGAAGAATATGGTACTCCCTATGAACACTGGTGCTGAGGCGGTTGAAACAGCGATTAAAATGGCTCGTCGCTGGGGTTATGAAGTAAAAGAGATCCCTGTAAATCAGGCCAAGATTATAGGCTGTAACGGCAATTTCCACGGTCGTACGATGGGTGCTGTATCGTTATCTTCAGAGGAGGAGTATAAGCGCGGCTTCGGCCCTATGCTGGAAGGCTTTACTTTAGTTCCATATGGAGATATTGAAGCTTTAAGAGCTGCCATTACTCCTGATACGGTAGCATTTATTATAGAGCCGATACAAGGTGAAGCCGGCATTATCATCCCGACTGAAGGCTATTTAAAAGCTGCCTATGAATTATGTAAAGCAAATAATGTTCTGTTTATTGCAGATGAAATTCAAACTGGTTTATCACGAACAGGAAAACTTTTTGCCTGTGAATGGGAAGACGTTATTCCAGATGTATATATTTTAGGTAAAGCGCTAGGCGGCGGTGTTTATCCGATTTCTGCAGTCGTTGCGAATGATGATATTCTTGGCGTATTCAATCCAGGCTCGCACGGCTCGACATTCGGTGGAAATCCATTAGCATGTGCTGTTTCCATAGCTGCAATTGATGTTCTGTTGGATGAGAAATTGACAGAGCGTTCACTTGAACTGGGCAATTATTTTAAAGAGCAACTACAAACGATCGATAATGCTGTGATAAAGGAAGTGCGCGGTCGTGGACTTTTCATTGGCTTGGAGCTTCATGAATCGGCTCGCCCGTATTGTGAAAAGCTTTCAGAACGTAAAGTACTATGCAAAGAAACTCATAACACAGTGATCCGCTTCGCCCCACCTTTAATCATTTCAAAAGAGGATTTAGACTGGGCCATCGAGCAAATTAAAGCTGTGTTCAGTGAATAAATAGATTTTAAGGGCACTGTGAATCCCATAGTGCCCCATTTTTTATCTTAAGGAGCGATTTATGATGAAATCACTTTATATTACCGGCTACCGTCCACATGAGCTTGGTATTTTTAACGATAAACATCCAGGTGTCCCTATCATTAAAACAGCCCTGCATAACCAATTACGTACCCTTATAGAGGATGGATTGGAGTGGGTTGTGATTAGTGGACAGCCAGGTGTTGAAACATGGGCCGCAGAGGTTGTACTGGAGTTAAAAAATGAATATTCCACACTTAAATACTCCATTATAACGCCCTTCTTAGAACAAGAGAAAAACTGGAATGAGCATAAACAAGCGGCCTATATGAATATAGTAAATAATGCCGACTTCGTAACAAGTGTGACGAAGCGTCCATACGAAGCACCTTGGCAGTTTATCGAAAAGGATAAATTCATCATCGATAATACGGATGCGACATTGCTCGTTTATGATGAGGAAAACGAAGGCTCCCCTAAATATGTGCTCCGACTCATCGAAAAGTATAAGGAACAGCATGATGAATATGAATTGTTCATGATCAATGCGTACGATTTACAGATGGTGGCGGAGGAAATGCAGCAAGGAGATAATTGGTAAAGATTCCGTTAATTTTCCCAATTCAGTAAATATTCAGATTATAAATCACCTTTTTGCGGTATAATATACTAAATGAACTTATATATCGAATAACAAGGAGGCAACATTATGAATCAATTATCGATGATTAACGAAACCACACCCGTAAATATCCCACACCATACGTATAAACGTGAATGTCGCTATACGAGAGGTATTAATATTCCCCTTACAGATATAGAAAAGATATTAAGTGAATTGGATAATGAGGCACACATCTATTTTGAATTCCATAATATTGCGAAGGAAATTAAGCAAGGGACGTTATTGAACGGCTACGCGGGCCTCGCAAGTACTATATCAGACTATTATAAGCGCGAAAAAAATATGGAAATTCCAGAATTAACGAACGGTCGGGATTTTTATGTGAAAATTGTTTAACTATTTATAAGGGGCTGACTTATAAGTGTATAACACAAATAGCGACGTCTAAAGCATCGATGAGGTTAATGCTTTGGACGTTGTTTTACATATTTTCTTCAAATTAAATAATTTTTCTAAAAATTAACGCGGTAATCTATTGACTTTCTAATTGATAAAGATTATCATTATCATTGTAAGGCAGACAAATTAGTTGTAGCATATTTTCGATACTGTTCCCCCCAGTTCAGATTCGAAACTCATTAATGACTTTACTCATATTTTGAAAAGATCTTTATCTTTTCTCCTGAAAGAATGGCAAATCCCCTCACACGATTTGCCATTTTTTTATCTAAATTTGGGTATACATATATTAAAGGAGATGATTTAATTGGAATTCCGTATTGAAAAAGACACTTTAGGTGAAATCCGTGTACCTGCAGATAAAATTTGGGGTGCACAAACACAGCGCAGTAAAGAAAATTTCCAAATTGGGACAGAAAGAATGCCCATAGAAGTTATCCGCGCGATGACGATCTTAAAGAAGGCAGCCGCACTCGCAAATAATAAATTAGGCAAGCTGTCTGATGTAAAAACAAAGGCAATTGTCGAAGCAGCAGACGAAATTCTGACAGGTAAATGGGATGACCACTTCCCTCTTGTTGTTTGGCAGACAGGTAGCGGTACACAGACGAACATGAACGTAAACGAAACAATCGCCTACTTAGCAAACAAAAAGTTAGCTGCAAGTGGTTCTGAAGAAAAAATTCATCCGAACGATGATGTAAATAAATCGCAAAGTTCTAATGATACATTCCCTACTGCACTGCATATTGCTGCAGTTGAAATTGTGGAAAGCTATTTAATGCCGAGACTGAAACTTCTTCAGGCAACTTTAAAAGAAAAAGCAATCGCATTTAACGATATTATTAAAATTGGCCGTACCCACTTACAGGATGCCACACCATTAACACTTGGGCAGGAAATCGGCGGCTGGCACCATATGCTGATAAAATGCGAAAAAATGATTATGGTTAATACACAATTTATGAAAGAGTTGGCAATTGGAGGCACAGCGGTAGGAACGGGAATAAACGCTCACCCAGAATTTGGGGCACATGCTGCAGCTGAGATCAGCAAGTTAACAGGGATTCATTTTACAACAGCTGAAAACAAATTCCATGCACTGACAAGCCATGATGAAATCGTTACAGCTCACGGTGCGCTAAAAGCATTGGCTGCAGATTTAATGAAAATCGCAAATGATGTGCGCTGGTTGGCAAGTGGACCGCGTTCTGGTATCGGTGAAATTACCATTCCAGAAAACGAACCAGGTTCATCGATCATGCCAGGTAAAGTAAATCCAACTCAAAGTGAAGCGATGACAATGGTCGTGACTCAAGTTGTCGGCAATGATGCCACAATTGCCTTTGCCGCATCACAGGGGAATTTTGAGCTGAATGTATTTAAACCGGTTATTATTTATAACTTCCTGCAGTCAGCACGCTTATTGGCAGATTCAATGAAATCATTTAACGACAACTGCGCAATCGGTATTGAGCCGAACATGGAAGTATTGGATGCGAACTTGAAAAATTCGTTAATGCTTGTCACGGCATTAAACCCTTATATCGGCTATGAAAATGCGGCCAAAATCGCCAAAACGGCTCATAAAGAAGGTACAACATTGAAGGAAGCCGCGATTGCGACGGGTCTTTTAACTGAGGAAGAATTTGACCGTTATGTCGATCCGAAAACGATGATTTACCCAAATGCTGAATAATTTTTAAATATCCAACACAACCTTCCAACATGTCTAGTCAATTACTCTTTACAGGTAATAAACTAATGTTGAGGAGGTTGATTTTTATTGAAAAAATTCGAGTTTATAAAGGATGGTTATGAAATAGTCATCAATATTCTCGTGAATATACAGAACGAAAACACTAAATACGTTGAAGCAGATGCCTATTATAAAGACTTCGGCAAATATCGCATATTAGTTTTAGCAGATTCCGTGGAAAAAGCGGTAGAAGTGGCAACATATGAATTACTCACGAATCACCCATTTGAAAAAGTTATTATAGATTATTAAGTCATATTTAAAGGGATGCTCCGAAATCGTATCAGAGCACCCCTTCTTTTAATTTATAGTAGCAAATTTAAATACATATCAATAATTTGTTCACCGTAAAAATACACAATGATTGTGGCAAGTGCAATGGATGGTCCAAATGGAACCGGAGTTTTACGCCCTTTACGTCGGACTTTTAAAATAACGATCCCAACAATCGTTCCAATAATGGACGCTATAAATAATGTTAACAGCGTATTATAAGTTCCCAGCACAAGACCGATTAATAAAAATAGCTTAATATCTCCGCCACCCATACCGCCTTTTGAAATAATGGCGATTAATAATAATAGCGAAAAACCAAGCACTGCCCCAACAATACTATCCCACCAAGGCTCCAGCGGGGAAAGAATCCTTCCGACAATTAATAAAGGCAGGAAAAACAATAGAATTTTATCAGGAATGAGCATGTACGCAATATCCGAAACATTAATAATAACCAGTAAGGAAATGAAAAGGAGCGCTACTGCGAGTTCCCATGTAATACCAAGCTGCCATGTAGCAAATGCGAATAAAAGACCTGTTATCAGCTCAGTAAATGCATAAATTGGCGATACTTTTACCCCGCAAGTCCGACATTTCCCTCGTAAAAACACCCAGGAAAGAACAGGTATGAGCTCAAAAGCGCGTAAACGGCGATTACAATTTACACAATGGGAAGGCGGTGTTACAATCGATTCCTTTTTCGGTACACGTAAACCGACTACATTATAAAAAGAACCGAACACTAGCCCGAATATTCCTGCGAAAATTGTATACATTATTTCCATTTTAAACGCTCCTTACCTTTACCTGCTTGATATTATTATTCGTAGTAGAATGTTGTGACTTGTACTTCTGCAGTTACTGCATCAGGCTCATCTGCCATAAGTTCTGCTTCTTCACCGGAAAGCTCAAACTCAACCCTATCTATATGCATAACACGTTCCAATTGTTCAATTTCCTTAATGAAATTCAGCAAGTTCACATCATTTGGTGATGTGACCCCAATTATAAATGTAACTAGTTTTAATGAAGGAGGTAATGTTTCTACAGCAATAGTCGAAACAGGTGCCTCCTCCTCTGTTGATTCCAAATCGTCCAGCAGGCCATCAAGGCTTTCCTGTTCTTCATCTACAGAAGGGTTCTGTATGGCTGAGTCTGAAACAAGAGCATCATAATTATTAAACTCAATACTTCGAATCTGAGAACCTGTTACATATTCAATTTCCTCTATCGACAAAATCAATGTGTCAATTTCACGGTCACTCGGAACTTTTTTACGTAATGCAAATTCATTTACATCCGTTTCGGAATATTGTGACTGATTGTCCCCTAGATTTTGCTCCAACGTTGAAATTTCCGTACGCATATAATTAATTTCTGTACGAATGGATTGTGCTTCTTCCTGCTTTGGCTTTATAACAAATGTATAAAGTGCAAATAAAAGTGCCATGGCAAAAGCAATAACTAGCAACAGCGTCCCATTTTTACTGCTTGTGATTGAATTCATTGCTCGTCACCTCCAGCAGCTAAATATGCTTTATCAATAACGAGGTTAATCTCCAGCTCATAGCGCGGCACTTCAGCAAATTGTTGCTCCAGATTTTTCTCATCATCAGAGGTGATAATTTCAAATGCTTCAATTACCCCTACTTGGACATCATTAAAATAGAGACTTTTTTTAAGCTCACTTACATAGGAAGAAATGGAGTTTAATGTTTCGAAATCCACTGTAGCCTCTACCCCTGTTTCAGAAAATACATAGGAACGTAAATATGTATTTAATGGCAATAAATTTCGCGTTTCAATAATAATAGGTGATACAGCATACGAAACACTTTCCACAAAAGTAACCGACTCCTCTAATGAGCCATTATTTTGCATTTCTGCAGAAGATACCTGTCCCTGCAGTGCATCACGTGTGGCAATTATTGTGGTGCGTGTTACTTCACTATCCGCTATTTCACTTTCTGCATTGAAAAAAATCCAGGCAAAAACAGCTAAAGTTAACAACGATAATATTCCGACTAGTATATATGCAAGTTTTAAACTCGTTTCACCCTTCTCTATCTTGGGCAGGAGGTTAATATCTGGAATCATTCGTTAACCTCCTTTAAAGCTAGTCCCAATAAAGTTGCATGCTTTGCCTTACAATTTGGGAATTGACTTGCTATGACATGATCATCCACAATGCGGATAGGTATTGGTAAATTATCGCCTAACAAAGCTTCAATAATATGGAGTAAAGGATGGTCTCCCATCACAATAATTTCATCTACTTCCTTCTCTCCTTTATGGAGTGAGAATCTAAAAAAGTTCATCATTCGGTCAATTTCAAGAACCTGGTCTGTAGCAGCTCCTCGGAAATCCTCCAAATCAGCCTTATAGGTAAATTGAACTTCCGCATCTTCCAGGACATCTCGTTGCCATTTTTCAGGGGCTGTATCAATCGTTTGGAAACGTAAAAATTCCACATTACCGTCAGAATAAATACAAATCGACAATTCATTGATCGACCAATCTGTCACTAAGTATGTACGGCTCTGATCAATAAACTGAATCTGCTCAAGCAATCTTAAATTGCACAATGCACGAATATCCGCAATTTGCGGATGTAAATGATTGTCCAACAACAGACCAATCATTTTCCCGACCTCATCAGGCGGCGCAGCAAACAGTACTGCCTTTCCATCCCCTTCAATCGGGTCATATATATCTATAAGGGGCTCCTTAAAAGGTAAATGGATGGATTGTCCTAGCTCCATCTGTACGTATTCCTTTAAATTTTTACCACTAATATCCACTGGATGCTCGAATGTTTTTAATAACACGGACGTATCCGGCACTAAAAACCGTACATTTTGTTTTTTGCCACCCCAGTTTGGCACATTTGCCTTTATCAATTCAAACATTGCCATTTCATCCATAATCGTACCTTCCTGCACAACATTGGCTGGCAATGGGATTTCATATATTATTGGTTGCTCCAGGCTTTGCCCTTTTGAAATGAGCGTACGAACAACATAATCATTATAAATAATTGACATATGCGATTTTTTCTTCATCTTAAACATAGAGGAACACCCCTTTTAGTTTAGCGCCAATTGTAATAAGAACTTGCTATTATACTAGCACAATCATCGCCCAATGGAACACCCAAGCGCTATGGGTTGGGTGTTCTTTGGGGGGTGATTATTCATCTATTGTATGACCAGCGTCAGGTATCTCACTACCTTTTGTTGAATCATTATTAATACCACTTATTGTAGCACCTGTAAAAGTGACAGTTTTACTTCCTGAAAATATTATTCCTCCATCTGTTGTTAATGACGTACTTGTAGAACCTGCTCCTTTTGTAATTGTACTTTCACTAGCCTTTATCTCAAATCCACCTGTGCTTTCTAAATAATTTGCTGCTTTCAAATCTGATACAGTAACGTCCGTTTTAGTAAAATCATCAGCGAAGTATAGGTTTGCTGCATTTAAAATATTTATAGCGTCTGACTTCACAGCATTATAACGTGAGTTCTCTATAATCCCCCCAATCGAAGGCACCGCAATTGCTGAAACAATTCCCAAAATAACAATAACCGCTAAAAGCTCAACTAAAGATAAACCTTTTTGATTTTTCAAGCGTTTTTTTAATAACTGTAACATAAAACATTTCTCCTTTTTATTAAAATATTATTTTTGCACAGACGCTTTGTTCCCCTTAGATGCCCCCTTGCAAAACGTCCTTAAATCTTTCCGTTTATAGTAATTACATATTTTCATAAAGGCTAAACATCGGCATGAAGATAGCCGCCACTATAAGCCCGACCGCCCCTGCCAGTATTGCAATCATTATTGGCTCGATCAGGGACTTTAATGTATCGACTGTTCGGTCAACTTCCTCTTCGTAAAAGTCAGCAACTTTTTCGAGCATATAGTCAAGTGAGCCTGTAGATTCCCCGATTCGTGTCATACTTGTAACCATTGGCGGGAAAATCCAGCTTTGTTCAAGCGGCTCGGTTAACGTGCTTCCTTTTTCGAGACTCGCTCGAGCGTCAAGTATGACCTTCCCGATGATAGGATTTCCGGAAATCTTTTCAGAAATCGTTAATGCTTGTAAAATTGGTACCGCACTACTAAATAAAGATGATAGATTACGAGTCAATCTCGCAATCGCACTCTTTTGTAAAAGCGGACCAAATATTGGCATCTTCAGTAGCGCATAATGTACAGAGTAGTGAAACTGTTTATTATTTTTATATAAATATTGGAATACTACAGCTCCTATGACAATGGCACCAATTAGCAACCACCAATATTGTTTTAACCACGTCCCTAACGCCACTGTTGCTACAGTTAATGCAGGGAGTTCTGTATCCATTTGTTCAAACGATTCGACAAACGATGGGACTATAAAGACGAGCATGAAAAACACTACTATTACTATTAGCACTAATAACATGGCAGGGTACGTTAGTGTAGACTGCACTTTTTTAATTAATCGGAAAGACTTTTCATATGAATTGGCTAACCGTTCTAACGTTTCATCAATATTACCCGTTGCTTCACCTGATTTCATCATATTAACAAATAACTCCGGAAAGACTTTTGGGTGCTTTCTTACTGCATCTGAAAAAGGAATACCTGCTCGAATATCCTCTTCCACATTTTCAAGTGCTTTTTTTAATGGTTTACTCGTCGCTTGTTTTGCTAAAATATTCGTTGCTTCCACAAGTGATACACCGGCTCTAATTAATGTAGCAAATTGTCGGCAATAGATAACAAAATCCTGCGTTTTCACTTTTCCGCCGCCTAAGCTGACTTCCTTGTGCCAAATGCTTTTCGATTCTTCAATCTCCCGCGGGTTAATTCCTTTTTCACGGAGCTTCGCTATAGCCGCAGTTTTACTCGCTGCGTCAATAGTACCTTTTTGTGTTGCTCCCATCTTCGTTCTGCCTACATATTTAAAGACGGTCAAATATATTCACCTACATTCAAAAATGGGCGCGCTTCCTCCAATGAAACTTTGCCCGAAGAAACAAGGGATTGAACTGATGTTTCTAATGTATGCATCCCCAGTGCCCGACTCGTTTGCATAATACTTGGAATTTGGTGGATCTTTTCATTACGAATCAAGTTGGATACCGCTGGAATACTTACTAATATTTCAGTTGCCGCTACCCGACCTGCCGCATCCTTCCGAACGAATAAACGTTGTGAAATAATTCCCTGCAATACGTTTGCCAGTTGTATACGGATTTGCCCTTGCTGATGAGGAGGAAAAACATCGATTATTCGGTCAATCGTCGTTGGTGCACTTGAAGTATGCAATGTACCGAAAACTAAGTGACCTGTTTCCGCTGCAGTGATGGCCGTTGATATCGTTTCCAAGTCACGCATCTCTCCGACTAAGATAATGTCCGGGTCCTGTCGTAGTGATGCACGAAGCCCATTGGCAAATGAACCTGTATCAACACCGATTTCACGCTGATTCACGATCGACTTTTTATGTGCATGTAAATATTCAATCGGGTCTTCCAAAGTTATAATATGCTTTGATTTCGTTTCATTAATATAGTCAATCATTGCAGCTAATGTAGTTGATTTACCGGAACCGGTTGGACCTGTTACTAAAATAAGTCCTTGAGGTTTTTCCGCCAATTCATAGAGCACTGCCGGCATATTTAACGATTCAATTGTTGGAATTTCACTTGATATCAAACGTGCAGCAATCGCTCCTGCATTTCGCTGATGATAGGCATTGACACGGAATCGGCAAAGCCCTTCCAACGAGTAATTAAAGTCTGTTTCGCCCTTTTCCTCAAATTCCGCTACTTTATACTTAGGTAAAATATCTTGTACCATCTGTTTGACCATATCTGTCGTAACATCCATAACACCATATTGCTTTAGTTGACCATTTATACGATAAACAGGAGGAATACCGATTGTTACATGTAAATCAGACGCTTTTTCATCATATGCATGTTGGAGTAGTTCTTGAATTGTTAATGTCATTTTATCGATTCCTCCTAGTCAATCGTCGCAACGCGTAGCACTTCTTCAGTGGTCGTCATACCGTCTTGTACCTTTAACAAGCCATCTTGTAGTAAAGTACGATATCCAGCTTTTCGCATATAATTATCTATTTCAGTAGTATTGGCTCGTTTTAAAATTAAATCTTTTAGCTCCCTGTCTACTGGTAATAGTTCATGAATAGCTACTCGACCTCTATAACCGGTATTTGCACATGCGGCACAGCCACGACCTTTTCTT
The DNA here is from genome assembly GCF_038002585.1 of Solibacillus sp. FSL K6-4121. Classification (NCBI taxonomy): domain Bacteria; kingdom Bacillati; phylum Bacillota; class Bacilli; order Caryophanales; family Caryophanaceae; genus Solibacillus; species Solibacillus sp. FSL K6-4121. The sequence continues at coordinate 1,125,566 of NZ_JBBOCS010000001.1, read as the reverse complement.
AATTTTTCAATAACTAACCCATTATTGGAAAAAATTTCTATTTCCCGGTTAGTTGGTTCTACTTCCGTACTACAGTCTCTACAATTTTGACGGACAAGACGTTGTGCCAGTATTCCAACGAGTGAGGATGAAATTAAAAATGGCTCAATGCCCATATCCTGCAGACGGGAAACAGATTCAATCGCACTATTTGTATGCAATGTACTTAATACAAGGTGCCCTGTCAATGATGCACGGATTGCAATTTGGGCCGTTTCTACATCACGGACTTCACCTATCATGATAATGTCCGGATCCTGACGTAAAATGGACCGTAACCCTGTCGCAAACGTTAATCCTACTTCTTCTTTCACTTGAATTTGGTTAATGCCGTTCAACTGATACTCTACTGGATCTTCAACTGTAATAATATTGACACCCTCATCATTTAAATCTGAAAGTGTTGCGTATAATGTAGATGATTTTCCGGAACCAGTAGGACCTGTAATCAATACAATGCCATTTGGTTTAGAAACCATTTTTTTAAACAGCGTTTCATTTTCATTAGTAAAGCCTAGTTGCGATATATCTCTTGCAGCATTACTGATATCCAGAATACGCATAACAATTTTTTCGCCATAAACAGTAGGTAATGTCGAAAGTCGAATATCAATTCGTTTAAATTCAATATTTAATTTAAAACGGCCGTCTTGTGGAAGTCGGTTTTCAGTAATATTTAGTCCACCCATAATTTTCACGCGGGCTGTCATCATATTTTGCATATGTTTAGGAAGAGAGCGTTCAGTACGTAACACTCCATCGACACGATAGCGAACTTTATATTCCGTTTCCTGTGGGTCAAAGTGAATATCCGACGCGCGCTGTGCTACACCATTTGCAATAATTTGATTAACTAAACGAACAATGGGCGAATCTTCGTCGGTAATTTCCTGCTGCTGTACCTCTGTCGGATTTATCGCTGCTTCAGATAGAGCGGCGTCCATTGAAGCTTGTAAATCATAATATTTCGTAATTGTTCGATATAAATCGTCCTTCGCAGCGATACTTGTTTCGATTTGACAACCTGTTGCCATTCGGACTTCTTCAATCGCAAAATAATCCATCGGGTCAGACATCGCAATTAACAACTTATTTTTATCACGTCGAACCGGCATAATATTCGCACGCTTTGCCAGCTCTCTTGGTACAAGCTGCAACAGTTCAGGATCTATCGCATATTTATTTAGCGTTATGTGCGGGATACCAAGCTGAAATTCTAATACTTCTATTAATTGCTGCTCCGTCAAAATATTTTCCTTAATGAAAAAGTCCCCTAGTTTTTCGTTACGGCTTTTATTCTCAAGTGCAAAATTAAGCTGTTGCTCATTAATTACGCCTGATTCCAATAGTAGGTCTCCGAGACGTTTTCTTGACGACGATTTCATATTTGCTTCCTCCTTTTCTACGGAGTTATAAGATTTCCACCTTTATCGTAGTAACTACCTTTTGGAATATCTGCATCTTCTGACTGATTATTATTATTTGAACTTGGCTCTGAATTAGGGTTTTCAGGATTACCATTTTGTAAATTATCATTTGGTGGATTGCTATCCGGGAACCCATCCCCATCTAAATCAATTTCGTAATTTTCATTATCGTACAACTCATTATTAGCCGATGTAGGTACTTCAGGTAATTTAGTTGATTTTATGATAATTCGATTCACCGGAGGATAATAATCTCGACTTATTAAACTCTCTTCTCCGAAAACTGAACGGTACACGGAAACTCGTAATCCATTAATTCCTTTTTGCGTTTCCTCGGTTTGTCCGATAGCCAATTCATTTGAATAACGAGTAATTGTACGGGGCTGAATTTCCTCATCTCGTGTTACAGATACAGATACGTCGATTTCCTTCAACGACGTATAAACTTCAGTTAGTAAATTCTCTTCATCCATTGAAAGTCTCATTAATATAGGATTATTAGAACGATTTATAAACTTCAAATCCTTCTTGGTTAATATATCCACTTCCGCCTCAATTCCTGGCTTTAAATAGGAAGGAATTTTATTTTGTGAATGACGCTCCAATATTTCCCCATTTACATTAAGAGCTGCATTATATAAATTGGAAGCAACAAAATTGATTGCTTCACGATTTGCTAAGTTAATTGCATCTCCTAGTACATCAATTAGCGAAAACGTACTATTAGATTCAATAATAGTGTCGTTTAACGCTAATACAAGCTCATTGATTCCCATTGCACTTTTTGGCATTGGTTCTACTGATAAAGAAATACGGTCTGTTTGTAATGTTGTCAGCTCAATTACTACAGCTTCAATTTCGTTTGTACTTAAATATGATGCGTTTTGTTCAACTCGATTATAAGTTTCTTCTGTATCCCATGAAGATATCCTACTAATTTCATTCTTCACTATTTCGTTAGGGCGAATATTTAATGGCAGATGAACTGTTTCATTACTCATCCAAAATGCATACCATGGTTTAATGTAATTTTCCTCATAGTAATTAACTGTACTTTCAATATCAAATTGGAAAGTAGAAGAACTCACTAACATGGTATCACCACCACCGGAAACAGTTAAATTATGGCTATACCATTCATTCACAGCATTTGTTAGCGCAACTTTTAATTGTTCACCTTCCAACCCTCCGATTTCTACTCCACCTATAGTAGAGCCATTTGGCCTTTTATTATCAGAGTCTATAGGACTAGCGATAAAACGAGGTACCCACATTGCCAGTAATATTGCTATTAAAGAAAAGAGAATGGTAGATTTAAATACTATTTTCATTAACTCACCTCCGAAATACCATTAATATATAGTAAATGTAAATAAAATGTAAATTTAAGTTGCTAATTTCAAGTTGATTGGTGAAAATATATATAAAGAATATAAATTTAATAACTAATTAATTATATTCTTTATCAATATTATCCTATTTTGGCATTACGATATTATCTTCATAATACACGATTCAATACTTTATGACTACTATATTTAAAAAATTTGAAATTTATACATACTTAGGATCTTTTGTACTATTTTAAAAAAATCCCATAAAATTCTCTAATACTTTACAAAAGATAATAACAATAAAAATTTATGATAATTAAACATACTTTTATAACATATCTCAAATGATTTTATATACCATATCACCTTCAAAGATCGAAATGGAAACCCTAAAATATAATCACTGTTATTGAATTACAATAGAAAAATTTACCCTTTTTTAAAAATAAATAATACCTATAAATTATCTGATTTTAAATCACCTACTTTATTATGTTGATTGGAGTTATCACATATGAAAAAACACTTTAATAATGAAAATGGGGTATCCTTGCTAGAGGTTGTTGCCTCAATGTTATTATTAACCATTCTACTTTTATCATTCTTCTATTTATTCGTCCAAAATGCTAAAGTGACTTCTAATAATAATGTTAATTATACGGCGAGCACTGTTGCAAGAGAGTTATCTGCAGAAATCACTAAAAAGTGTTCGATTGTGAAGGTAGATAAAGCTTTATCAATATGCAATTATGGCACAGGCTTAACTCAAACAGGATTTATAGAGAAATTTCCTTACCAGCTCACCATTCAAGAAATGAAAGATTCATCAATTATTAAAACAGATTACTATAGGCTAAGAAAAGTTACTATTAAAGTCTGGGATGAAGATGATGATATTTTAACAACGCATCCGAAAACTATTACCTATACATTTCAACGTGAGGTGATCAAATAATGTTACATTCGAGTGAAGAAGGATTCACATTAATTGAAGTTTTAGCAGTTTTAGTAATTGGATCCATAATCACAATATTAACATTCAACATCGTCTCTTCTGGAATGGAAAATTCAAAACATATACAAGAGAAGGCCCTTATACAAAATGAATCAAATTATTTACTAGTTGTTTTAAGAGAATTTCATAAAAGAGGCGAGGAATATAGCATTATATTTAATGATGAAGAAATGATTATAGAGGATGTTAATCAAAAGCATACACTAGTATTCAATAATTACCATTATATAATAAATGGTGGGACGGAACCTATCTCCATTTCACCTAAAGATAATGATAAGTCCTTGAGAGTAAATTTAAAATTAATTAGCAAGAGATATCCTCATATTGAACAAATTACGAATACTATATTACATAGATTATAAGAGAGAGGTTTATCATATGGAAAAACATGAAAAAGGCTTTTCGTTAATAATCGTTTTATTTGCCGTTGTTATTTTTTCTGTAATGGGGCTCTCTCTTTTTACATTAAATTATATTAACGCAAAACAAATTAATCTAACAAAAGATGAATTACTCGCTACAGATTTAGCAGAAATGGGGATTATTTATTACGAGACACTTTATTCAGAACACAGTTTTACTACTTTAAATTCCGCAATAGAAGATGCTAAAAAAAAGATTGAAGATGAAAACAAAAGAAAAAAGTCTGGAGAAACAATCCCTATTAATTCTGAAAATTTACTAAACTATTTAAATAAAGATATCTTTCTAAATAACAATATTATAATCGGTGCAAACGTATTAAATAACTCAAATGGGAATTTTCGAATTACTTCCCATCAAAACGTTGGTTACAACAGTGCTAATAAATCTTTTAAAGTTATTTTCACAAGTGAGGGCTTCACTTATACCGGCAGCAAAGTCGAATTGGACGGTGAAATAATAATTAACTTTGAAAAATTTATCGATGATTATGTAGCGGGAGATATAAAGAATTCCTACAATGTCGTTATCCCAAAAATTGGAGAAATTGAAAATATAAAGAATATTCAAAACAAATGCTTAACAAATTTATTTATTTCCTTAGATAACTGTATTATAAAACAAAATGTAACAGTATATATTTCCCAAATCTACAAAAATAAAAAGGGTGTAATTGATGGGACACTTAAAATCCCCCCTATTACTGGAATAAGTATAAATAATTCTATTTTATATGTTAAAGACGATCTTATATTTAATAATTGGTTTGACCTCAAAGATTCCATAATATATTCAGAAGGTGAAGGAGAGTTTGGAAATGGATCCGGTCTTGATAACACTACTTTATATGTAAAAAATGGAGGATCTTTTGGAAATGTTACGGATGGTATAAGTGGTTCTAGAGTTTATAGTAATGGAGATTTTACTTTCGGGAATATTAGCCCATCCTTCTTTTATAATAATCCCATTAAAAATTCAAAATTTATTATAAATGGGAACTTAAATATGGGAAATATAAACGTTAATATTATGAATTCCACTTTTTATATTAAAGGCGAATTCAAAACCGGGAATATTAATAAATCTATCGACGATTCAACAATCATTTGTGCAGGATCCTTCTCAAGTAAAGTAGCAGAATATAAAAAGAAGAATCCTTCAAAAAAAATATATAATCCGCAATCAAATCCAGACCAATTTAAGGAAGGCGGATTATGTTATTTAGGTGGTGGAACCGGCGAGGTAATAAAAAGAGATCCTACTTCTTTACTGAATAATTTAGATGTAGACTATAATTAGAACTTCAATAATCGAGACAACAATATATCAGTAAAAGCATATACTATATTTCTTTTTATATAATAAGCACCTATTTAAACAATTGTTTAAATAGGTGCTTTCATTTTATCCCCAAACATTGGTATTAAAACTACTATTTAATCTCTCCTTTCCGAAAAAATTAATCACCTTTTTAGCATCTTTCTTCTTCAATATCCTATAAACTTTTCACCGAAAAATCACCCACCTCAACTAAATTAATAGTCAAAGTAGGTGACAACTTTCTAATTCTATCGAGAATGTGGAGTACTCATTAGAATCTAATATTTAATTTTCATATGCTTCCACATGCATCGGATCTCTCCGCTTAGGCCCAATCATATTAAACAAAATATTCAAACCAATCGCCGTTACAGATCCCGCTACAATCCCATTCGAAGTCAAAATCGACATCCAAGAAGGCAAGTTCTCAAAAATTCCTGGTACTGTTGCAACACCAATCCCTAAACCAACTCCTAGTGCTGCGACCATGGCGTTTTCCATTGATTTTTGTATTTCCGGTGCTAGCATTTTCACACCTTGTGTAATTACCATTCCAAACATCGCCAGCATCGCTGCACCAAGTACTGGTGTTGGGATGATCGTAGTTAATGCTGCTAGTTTTGGCAGGAATCCAAGTGCTACTAGCATACCGCCTGTAATGTAAATTACTTTGCGGTCGCGTACGCCTGACATTTGGATTAGTCCTACGTTTTGTGAGAATGTTGTGTACGGGAAGGCGTTGAAAATACCACCGATAATCGATGCTAGTCCTTCTGCACGGTACCCTTTTGATAGATCTTTTGAAGTTAAATCTTTTTTAGTAATATCACTTAAAGCATAGTACACACCTGTTGATTCTACTAATGACACCATTGCTACTAATGTCATTGTTAAAATTGCAGAAGCGTTGAATGTCGGTGCTGCTAAGTAAAATGGCTGCATAATGTGTAACCACGAAGCATCGGCTACTGGTGCGAAATCGACTTTACCCATGAAAATACCGATCATTGTTCCTGTCACCATACCTAGTAAAATCGCAATAGCACGAACGAAACCAACTGTGAATCTATAAATCACTAAAATGATTAGTAACGTAATAAATGCTAAGGCTACGTTTGAACCTGATGCAAAGTCAGCTGCGCCTTGTCCACCAGCCATATTATTAATCGCTACTGGGATTAAGCTGATTCCGATAATCGTTACAACAGAACCTGTTACAACGGGCGGGAAAAACGGAATTAATTTACCGAAAAGACCACCGATCAATACGATGATAATTCCTGATGCGATAATTGCTCCGTATACATCCCCTAGTCCACCGCCAGAACCGATTGCGATAATTGGACTTACTGCTGTAAATGTACATCCGAGTACAACGGGTAATCCAATCCCGATAACCTTCCCTTTCCAAACTTGCAGAAGTGTTGCCACACCGCACATGAAAATATCGATTGCTACTAAATATGTCATTTGTGCCGGACTGAAACCTAATGCCCCACCGATAATTAACGGTACTAAAATCGCTCCTGCATACATTGCCAGCAGATGCTGAATACCAAGCATCGTTGCTTTTGTGTTATTCATAAAAAGTTTTCCTCCAATTATAGATGCACTCTTAATATGTTATTTACATGATTTGAACTGTAGTGTTTTAATGCTTAATCGTAGAATTCTACTTTGCCATTTGCCAGCGACTTAATATTTGCTAAAGATTCAATGCGTAATCCTTGTTCACGTAATGCCTTGCCACCCTGTTGGAAGCCTTTTTCGATTACAATGCCCGCCCCAATAATTGTTGCACCTGCTTGATTTACAATATCAATTAACCCTTTTAGCGCTTCGCCATTTGCTAAAAAATCGTCAATAATAACGACATTGTCATCAGCTGTTATGAACTTCTGCGATACCGAGATTTCGTTTGTCTCGTTTTTTGTAAAAGAATGTACTTTTGATGTGTACAAATTATCCGTTAACGTAAGAGATTTGCGTTTACGTGCAAATACAACCGGAGCACCAAGCGTTAAACCTAAAAATGTCGCTGGAGCAATTCCTGATGATTCAATTGTTAGTACTTTCGTGATGATTTGATCAGAATAACGTTTGGCAAATTCATCACCAATTTCTTTCATTAAAAACGGGTCAATTTGGTGGTTTAGAAATGAATCTACTTTAAGTACTACGTCTGAAAGAACTTCGCCTTCTTTTTCAATTTTTTCTTTTAAAAGTTTCATATACAATTCCCCCTCTATTTTTGGATAAAAAAAATCGGCAGACCTGCTCCCTACAATGAGTGGAGCAAGACTTCCGAATACAGTTCAAAAGTAATAACAAATGAGGTGCACAAATAAAATTGGACGGGTCATTCGTTAACATGCTTCACTCATAGTCGATTCATTTACGGTAAATCGGTAGAAACTTGCAAGCCTTATCCTTGCGATTATATGAGTAAAGTTATTAAGTTTAATATTGAATGTCCCAATTATAATCATGTAAATCTTATATTGCAATAATCTCATAAAAGTAAAACTATTCTTATTTTTCGGAAATTTGAACAAAAAAGCGATTATAACGAAGTGAACGTTCGGTTTTAGGCATTTACCAATAAATTCTTAACTAAATTTTCTTTGAATTGTTCGAAATTTTTCCCCTCAGACCCAAAATAGCTCATACTACGCGTGACAAAAACGAGCGCCTTCTTTCCATTCCCATAAGTAACTTCAGCAATTGCACCCATTTCCTCCAAAACTTGCACTTTCATCTCATCTTCATTGTAAATAACAATATTCTCTTCAAATAGCGTTTTAAATTGATTGAACGTAGCTGACCCTTGCAAAATAATGATTTCCGGCTGAAATTCTCCCATTAATTCTTTGAAAATAGTTTGCCCGCGTTCAAAATTAGCGGCATCTTCTTTTTTTGCACTTTTTGCATGATCTGTCGATTCTATTTGATACGTATTTAAAGATGTATAAATAAGCGATTCGTTATAGTGCTTTTTTAGCCATGCCTCAAATTGTAAAGAACCTTTAAATTCACGAGGGGCTCCCTTTATTTCACTCAAATAAAGATCTTTTAACAGTTCTCTATTTAATAATGACTCTGCAAAAATCTGTTCACTTCTATCCTCTACTTTAAAAAAAGGTACGGCATTTGTGCTGACTAGGAAAATTCGTGATTTGTAGGGGTTTCCATTTGTTAAAAACGGGCGAAACGCTACAGTTTTTCCCTCTTCGCCCATTAACCATTGATGCATTTTCTTATATAAACCTGTTGAGATAGGCATTCCTAACACTTCCTTATAAGTATAGAGATTTTTCATTTCTTCTATAATACCATTCCTTCCTTTTAAAGTATAAAAGGAAGGCTAAAGGGCATTTTATAATCGAGAGCATTTTTTTCGCCACTTCATTTACGATTTAAATACATATATTCGCCACCCTAATGACATTTTAGACACTTGGCTTTAGATATTAGCCACTTTGCATGACTTAATATCCACTTCAGTTTCACTCCACAAAAAAACGCAATGAAAGCTGATGCTCACATTACGTTTTAATTATTATTTATTTGATAGATCGCAGTCCATTAAAGGAACGATTTTTGTTTTATGTTTTACTTTATAGAACATCCATAATGAAGCAAATAACGGTAAACCGATATATGAAACGACTACTCCGTACCAGTCAATTGTCCCGCCCATAAAGGCCATATAGTTTTGACCAAGTACGACAATCATACAGAGGGCAAACGCAAATAACGGACCGAATGGGAAGAATTTCGATACATACGGTAAATCGCTCAATGACTTCCCTTGTGCGACATATGCACGACGGAAGCGGTAATGACTGATTGCAATGCCGAGCCATGCGATAAAGCCGGACATACCTGAAGCGTTTAGTAACCAAATATATACGACACCATCGCCAAAGAAAGAAGCTAAAAATGCTAATGAACCTACTGCTAATGTAGCTAAAAGGGCATACATTGGAATACCGCGCGTCGTTACTTTCATAAACAGTTTCGGTGCTTTTCCGTCTACTGCTAATTGATAAAGCATACGACTTGCTGCATAAAGACCTGAGTTCCCTGCAGAAAGCATTGCTGTTAAAATAATCGCATTCATAACAGATGCTGCAAATGCGACACCTAAGTTTTCAAATACTAATGTAAATGGACTTGTTGCAATATCTTCTGATAAAAGGCGTGCATCTGTATACGGAATAAGTAATCCAATTGCGCCAATTGCGAAAATGTAAAACAGTAAAATACGCCAGAATACTGAACGTACAGCTTTTGGTATGTTTTTGGCTGGATCATCTGTTTCCCCTGCCGTTACCCCTAGCATTTCCGTACCTTGGAATGAGAATCCCGCTGCAAGGAAAATACCGAATAGAGCTAGGAAACCGCCATTAAACGGTGCATCTCCTGCAAAGAAATTCGTGAAGCCGACCGGGTCGTTCCCGCCTAAAATACCGAAAATCATTAAAAAGCTGACAATAATAAATACAATTACTGTTGCGACTTTGATCATCGCAAACCAGTATTCTGCTTCACCAAAAGCTTTTACAGATGCTAAGTTAAATGATAAAACGACTACGATAAATAAAATTGTCCATACAATCGATGAACTGTCCGGGAACCAGTATTTCATAATTAATGACACAGCAGCAATTTCCGCTGCAATCGTAATTGCCCAGTTGTACCAATAGTTCCAACCAAGTGCAAATCCTAATGCCGGGTCTACAAATTTCGTTGCATACGTACTAAACGAACCCGATGTCGGCATATAAGCAGCCATTTCCCCTAATGACGTCATTAGGAAATACACCATAACCCCGATTAATGCATATGCGAGCAATGCCCCACCAGGACCTGCCTGTGCAATGGCGCCACCTGATGCTAAAAATAGTCCTGTACCAATCGTTCCGCCTAACGAGATCATCGTAACATGGCGGCTTTTTAATCCTCTTTTTAACTCGTTTTTATTACCGAGCTGATCTATTTTAATTTCACTCACGATTATAAAACTCCCTTTTTGTTTTGTTTGGCGAGGTGTAAAAATAAAACCACCACAAGTTTTTGTGATGGTTATAATTACACCTCATCAAACTTGAAAGATAGCTCAACACATGCTTACACATGTGACAGTTCTGTTCCTTATCGGAGACAGCCCCAGCGTTATATTTAAGAAGAAAAATAACACTTCGGCAATCATTCCTTTCATAAAGCTTCACAGATTCTTCTCAATCTCCGCTATACTAATCATAATGATTGCGACCTCTACCCCATACATTTACATGAGGTAATATATTTAATTGAAATAATGATTATTAGTCTAACATAATATTTTTTTGATAGCAATGCGTTGCTATTTTTCAGTTTTTTAAGATTATTCTTACTATTTAATTGGCGTTATTGCAGGAAAAGGAGCCTCATTGATGAATGAACAAAAAATAAACCAAAATAGCAAAAAAATACTATCGAATAAACCACTTCTCTTTTTTATGGTTGCTGTATTCCTATTCGCTACTACATTACGTACACCGATTACTGTAGTAGGTCCTATTATTTCCTTTATCCGGGATGGCCTCGGCATTTCAAACGTGCTTGCAGGATTTTTAACAACTATTCCATTAGTCGCGTTTGCTATTGTTTCACCATTTGCACCGCGCATTGCACGTAAATGGGGAATGGAATGGACTTTATTTTATTCAGTTATTTTACTTTGTACCGGAATATTACTACGTTCAGTAGGTGAAACAGCACTACTGATTGGAGGAACAATTCTTATAGGGATTGCCATCGCTTTTGGAAATGTTCTTATTCCGAGCTACTTCAAATGGAAATTCCCGCTGCATATCGGCTTGTTAACAGGGGTGTATTCCGTATCGATGAATATTTCTTCCGGACTTGCTGCCGGGTTTAGTTTTCCGATTGCCACAAATGTAGGCTGGCAAATAGCTTTAGGCTTTTCGATTGTTTTAGGTTTTCTGACATTAGCTATATGGATACCGATTTTGCGAACACCTAAAGGGGACCTGCATATGTCGGCATCACAGAAAATGAAAACCCAAATGTGGAAATCACCGCTCGCCTGGGCTGTTGCAGGCGCAATGGGCTTCCAATCATTTTTATTCTACTGCTCCTCTGCATGGCTGCCGGAAATTTTTATAAGCCAAGGTTTGGATGCTACCGCGGCTGGTTGGATGGTGTCTGTTATGCAATTTGCGCAAATTCCGATGACGTTTGTTATTCCAATTATTGCAGGGAAGCTCATTTCACAGCGTCCGATCGTCATTTTCTTTACAATTTGCTATTTAATTGGCTTTACGGGTGTTTTGATGGAATGGACAAGCCTCGCGATTTTATGGATGATCTTTTTAGGTTTTGCAGGCGGTGCTTCATTCGGTTTGGTATTAATGCTGTTTTCACTGCGTACAGAAACTGCATACGATGCAGCGGAGCTCTCCGGCTTTGCTCAATCTATCGGCTATTTAGTTGCAGCAGTCGGACCTGTTCTATTCGGTTATGTACATGATTTGACGAATAGTTGGTTCATGCCGCTACTGTTATTTATTTTAATTTCAGTTTTGTTATTCTTTGCTTCATTTATAAGCGCAAAGAATCAAACAGTCTAACCAAACATACGTACCCTTTTATGCTATAATAAAAGTGAGTAAATAAAAGGAGTACTGAACTATTGCGTAAAAAACGAAAACGAAATAAAAAACGGCTGCCGATTATACCGTTATTTTTCATTGCATTAGCTGCTGCAGTTGGATTTAATGTAACGAAAACTTTAGAAGGTATGGGTATAGGAATTATCACTTATTTTGTACTCTATATTGGTTTTATAATTTGGCTGAAAACACGAAAAATAAGAAAGTTACGGAAGTCCGGTATTCGGGAAGTCGACCAAATGAGCGGTGAAGACTTTGAAAAGTTTTTAGGTGAACTATTTAAACGCCGCGGATTTAAAGTACGCTATACCGCAACGAGTGGTGATTACGGGGCGGATCTCATTTTGAAGGATGGGAAAGACATCATTGCTGTGCAGGCAAAACGCTATTCCAGTACGGTCGGCGTAAAGGCTGTCCAGGAGATTATCGGTGCAGTGAAAATGTATGAGGCAACAGAAGCATGGGTTGTAACGAACAGCCATTTTACCCGACAGGCCGAAAAACTTGCAGATATTAATGATGTTTATTTAATCGATCGTGATGAATTAATTCAAATCATCTTAAATAAAAGATAAAAGGGTTGTGTTCAGAGTTAATTTAATTTTGAACATAACCCTTTTTGTAGTGCCTCCCCGTTAATATGGTTGCAATTGATAAAAGTAATTTGGCTTTTTGATTGTATTAGCAATCGGCTCATGATAAATGTCCGTTGTTGCCGGTGATAATGGTGGGATAAGCCATACCCAGTTTCCTGTTACATCACGGCCGTTTGTTTTTTCTTGCTGGCTGAAAAGTTGAAACTGCTGTGCTGCTGTATGGTGATCAACTATACTCACTCCGGCATTTTTATAAGAATGAAGTACCGCGACATTTAATTCCACGAGTGCACGGTCTTTCCAAAGAGTAGCATTTAGTGATGTATCCAACCCCATTGCCTCAGCAATTTTTGGCAGGAAATCATATCGGTACGTATCGGCCAAATTGCGAGCACCGATTTCTGTCCCCATATACCAGCCATTGAACGGTGCAGCTTGGTAGTCTTCTCCTGCAATGTTAAAACGCATGCTTGAGATGATTGGGACTGCATACCATTGCATGTTTAGCGTTGAAAGATCATAGTTGGGATGCGTAATTGGCACTTCAAGCACGATCTCTTTAGGCAAATCATAGTAAATCGGCTCACGGTTATCTACTTGAACGACAAGCGGCAATACATCATAATTTGTCCGTGTACCTTGCCACCCAAGACCTTCGCAAATTTTCGTGAATTCTACAGACGTGGAATCCCCAATAATCCCTTCCTCTGTTTCATACCCTGCATAGCGAATGAGCTGATGATTCCAAATCCGTACACGGTTCGGGTCAAATAAAGTAATGGCTGGCCGAATTTTGCCGTTGTTTGTGGCAAATTCAATATGGTTCACAAGTGCTTCGTATATTTCGTCTTCCTTTAGCAATTCACGCTGATCAAAAACAGTTAAGCTATTCCAAAAAAGCCGCCCGATACATTTATTGCTGTTGCGCCATGCAACTCGTGCACCATAAGTAAGTTCCTCGGTCGTTAAAATAAACGCCGGATGCTTTGCTTCCTCTATACGTAACTTTAGCCAGTCATCCGATTGCTTCGTTTCTTGTTTATATAAAGTGAGAAATTCAATTCGTTCTTGTAATTCCTTCGTTGTCGTTATCATCGTTTCATCTCCCTATTCTTTCATTTTGGCGCTTCAAATAAGGAAACTCAACGAAACAACAGCTGATTAAAACATGTATTTTTCATACATGACTAAAAGTGTTCATAAACGGGAGAAATAAAAAGATATGCACATTTTTATGCATACCTTTTCTCTTACTTCTTCCACTTGTCGCTCGCCTTGAAATTATAAACGGGGGTCACATGCTTTTGAATTGATACGGTTTCACCGATTTGCTCCACGATTTCCTGCATTGGCTTGTATGCCATTGGTGCTTCATCCAATGTTTCCTCACTGACAGAGGTTGTCCAAATACCTTTCATCGTTTCCTTGAAATCATCCATTGATAGATTTTTCATCGCCGCTGTTCTTGAATAAATACGACCTGCTCCATGTGGGGCGGATTCATTCCAGTCCGCATTGCCTTTACCGATACAAATTAACGAACCATCTCGCATATTCATTGGGATGACGAGCTTTTCATCCTTTGCAGCACGCACAGCCCCTTTACGCAAAATCATTGCATCGGTATCTATATAATTGTGTACAGAATCAAACTGCTCTGCAAACTCCCACTTCATATGATTAGCAATCGTTTTTGCAATTTGAATACGGTTTTCGTTTGCAAAACGCTGTGCTAATTTCATGTCGGCAATGTAATCATCGAATTGATCCCCAACCAAATAAGCTAAATCTTTTGGGACGAAGGGGTTTTCCTTCTTATACGCTTCTATCATTGTTTGAATTTCTTTTTCTTGTCCCGCTTCTTTTAAAGCTTTAATTTTTTCTGTTAAATCTTCACGCTGCAATGATTCAAATGCACGCTTTTGATGCCAGTTTGCTACTTTTGCCCCGACATAACGAGAACCTGTGTGAATTAGTAAATAATAGATACCTTCATCATCTTTTGCCAGCTCAATAAAGTGATTGCCCCCGCCTAATGTACCAAGAGATCGCTTCGTATAGTCATTTTGTAAGCCGCGTGCAATAAAGTTTTCGTTTGCAAAAAGCTCGTGACTTTCTGGCGTATCATCATGAATTTCATTGCCACTTGGGACGAAACGTCTAATTGTTGCATCGAGCTTGTTAAAGTCCACTGCTCCTGAACCAATTTCAGAAACAAGTACACCACATCCAACATCTACCCCGACCAAATTCGGTACGACATGTTTCTTCAATTGTATCGTTGTACCGATCACACAACCTTTACCTGCATGGTAATCAGGCATAATACGTACTTTCGTTCCTTCCATAAACGATTGATTGACGAGCTCGTTAATTTGCTCGATCGCTGTTTCCTGCGGTGTATTTGTATATATTTTTGCGTGCGTAAATTTCCCGGTAACTTCGATCAATTCTGTTCACGCCTTTCTTTTTTCAGCATCAGTAGAGCAAATAATAGAAGTGTTAGTAGTATATAAATTCCGATTATCATGAGCGGTGACCTCTGTACAATGAAACCGAATGCGACTTCAGATTGTAATACGAAATCATCCGGCGCAAATTGAGGCCGGTATAAAAAAGTTTGAACGATACCAAAAACCAGTTGAGCTAGCGTATAAAGAATAAATAGAAGCAGCGCACCTAGTGATGCGAACATAAATTTACGTTTCAAGACCTCACCCCCCTTTTTATGAAACAATTGGTAGTATTTACGTGCTGAGAGAGGAATAAGTTTCGTTAAACTTTAATGGTGAAGAAAATTTTACCTGTTTATTTTATTCGAAGTAATTGAGCGATATTAGAAGGTTCGGAGCACATTTTAGAAGTTCTACCACTGATATTAGAAAGTTCCAGAGAGTTTTTAGCAACTATGAAGCTTATATTAGAAAGTATAGCTGATCCCAGCATAAAGTTCGGAATACTCAATTATACCCTTGCCAATAAACCTACTATTCTTATAGACTTTATAAAAAGGGGCGGTTAAATTTGAATATTGATCATATTGAGTCTTTTATATACGTAGTGGAGTACAAAAGTGTCCATAAAGCGGCGAATGTATTGTTTCTTTCACAACCTACTATTTCAGCACGTATCAAATCACTTGAAGAAAGTCTAAATGTGAAATTGTTTATTCGTTCTGGACGTAGTTTAAGCTTATCAAAAGAAGGAAACCACTTTTTACCTTATGCCCGAGAAATTGTTTCACTTTACCGTAAAAGCCAAACAGAAATTCAGAAACTTTAACATTTAAACATCATTTCTTAAATGGTGTTTTTTTATTGGCCTAAAAATTCCTCCATACCTCTGTATGTTCCTATTTACTGATAGGATTTTTCTATCAGTACCCCCTTGCATTAATTGTCTGAATAATGTTACGATTCATTCATCAATTACAAGTAATTCAATAGGAATTAAAGGAGATGGCGTCATGGTGAAGAAACAAGTACATTTCGGTGCAATGATACATGGTGTAGGAGGCCATATTTCAAGCTGGCGGCATCCTGAAGTAAATCCAAAGCAAAGTGTTGACCTACAATTTTATACTCAACAAGCTCAAATTGCAGAAAAAGGAAAGTTTGATGTTGTCTTTATTGCAGATGGGCTATTCATAAATGATAAATCCATTCCACATTTCTTAAATCGTTTTGAACCGGTAACTATTTTATCGGCACTTGCTGCAGTTACAAATCATGTTGGTTTAGTTGGAACAATTTCAACGTCTTATAGTGAACCTTTCAATGTAGCCCGACAGCTTGCATCACTTGATTTAATTAGTAACGGTCGTGCTGGCTGGAATGTCGTTACTACCCCACTTGAAAGTACGGCATTAAATTTCAATAAAAAAATTGAAGATCATCCATCTCATCCTGAGCGCTATGAGATTGCCAAAGAATATTTGGATGTTGTAAAAGGGCTCTGGGATTCTTGGGAAGATGATGCTTTTATTGCAGATATTGAGAAGGATTTGTTTTTCGATAAAGATAAACTTCATGTGCTTGATTATAAAGGGAAATACTTCAACGTTCGTGGACCATTAAATATTCAACGTTCGATTCAAGGTCAACCTGTTATTTTCCAGGCCGGTTCATCTCCTGCAGGAATTGAGCTTGCAGCACGTGATGCCGATGCAGTATTTTCAGCGCCAAAATCACTTGAAGAAAGTCAGCAATTCAAACAAAAACTATTAGAAGCTTCTTTAAATGTGGGACGTCATTCTGAGCTGAAACTGTTCCCAGGGATCTCCCCTATTATTGGCGATACAGCCATAGAGGCGGAAAAGCGTTATTGGGAAGTTGCCGAGCTTGTATCCGATGAAAAAGCACTTGCCTATTTAGGTCGCTATTTTGATCATCACGACTTCAGTCAATATGATATTGATGCCCCGTTCCCTGAACTTGGTGACCTAGGACGAAACAGTTTCCAGGCATTTACGGATCGCATTAAGCAATACGCAAAAGAAGAAAAATTAACATTGCGTGAAGTCGCACTTCGTGAGGCTACACCGCGCTCGAATTTCATTGGTACACCTGAGCATATTGCAGATGAGATCATTCGCTGGATTGATGCAGATGCAGCAGACGGCTTTATTATTACAACGGTTGCACCACATACATTGGAAGATTTTGTGGAAAAAGTTGTACCCATTCTTCAAGAAAAAGGTTATTACCGTGAAGACTATCCTGCTTCTACTTTACGCGAGAACTTAGGGTTACCAATTAAAGAAAACCGTTATTTGAAGCAGCTTATTAAATAACTAAGGAGGAGCCACCAAATGATCAAGCTAGAAAATATTCATAAAAGCTTTGGCAAAATGGACGTTTTAAAAGGGATTGACCTTGAAGTAAACAAAGGGGATATTATTTCAATTCTAGGTCCAAGTGGCTCAGGAAAAACAACGTTACTTCGCTGTATCAACTTTTTAGAAAAAGCAAATGAAGGAACAATCGTCATTGATAATTTATCGCTCAATGTAAAAACTGCATCGAAAAAGGACATTATTGCATTGCGAAAAAAGACAGCGATGGTTTTCCAGAGCTACAACTTATTTCAGCATAAAACGGTTTTGCAAAATATAACGGAAGGCTTGCTTGTTGTTCAAAAGAAACCTGTGAAAGAAGCAAAAGAAATCGCACTGGAATTATTAAAAAAAGTAGGTCTTGAACATAAAGCCGATGCTTATCCAAGCGAATTATCAGGGGGACAACAACAGCGTGTCGGTATTGCGAGAGCATTGGCGTTAAATCCTGAAGTTATATTATTCGATGAGCCGACATCCGCTTTAGATCCAGAGTTGGTCGGTGAAGTTTTAGATGTGATTCGAAAAATTTCAAAATCCGGTATTACGATGATTATCGTGACGCATGAAATGAATTTTGCTCGTGAAGTATCAAATCGCATTGTGTTTATGGATGGTGGGGTCGTTTTAGAAGAAGCAGAGCCACACATCATTTTTAATACACCGAAACATGATCGGACAAAACAATTTTTAAAACGGTTAACGCCAGAGCTTACATTTGATATTTAAGGAGAGAGAAGAATGGGTTATCACCTATCTATTTTAGATCAGGCTCCTGTTATAGAAGACGCTTCAAATGCGCTAACCCTTCAACGAACAGTAGAGCTTGCCCAGCTTGCAGAACAGCTTGGGTATAAACGATTTTGGGTTTCTGAACATCATCATTCACATGAAGTGGCGAGTTCCTCTCCAGAAGTGCTCGTCAGCTATATTCTTGCTAAAACAAATAAGATTCGGGTAGGTTCTGGTGGTGTAATGCTTTCCCACTATAGCCCTTATAAAGTGGCAGAGAACTTTCAAGTTTTAACGAACTTGGCGGGAGATCGTGTTGACCTCGGTGTTGGGAAAGCACCAGGTGGACTTCCTTTAGCTACAGCAGCTTTACAATATGGCGTAACTGAAGCAAGTAACGATTTCAATGAACGTCTACGCTTACTAAAGGGCTTTATTGAAAACAACCTTCCAGAGGAAGATCCTTTTGCAAAGCTGGAAGTAACGCCAACTAGTGAAGTCGCGCCAGAGATCATTTTACTAGGCGGTAGTGTTTCAAGTGCCGAGTATGCTGGTCGATTAGGCTTCACGTACGTATTTGCGCAATTTATTAATAGCGATAAACAAGTGCTCATTGACGCAATTGCCGCCTATAAAGAGCATGCTCCAAACGGGAAATTCGGCGTCGCATTTGCTGTTATTGCAGCGAAGGATGAGGCAACTGCACACGCTTATGCAGAAGGTCACGAAATTTATAAAGTGCATTTAGCAAGCGGGCGTACACTCACACTTCATACAAAAGAAGCTGCAGAAGAATTCGGACAGCAATCCGGTGAATCGTATGAGGTCAAACGGTATGAAGCAAACATTTTAAGCGGTACACCCGAACAAATTAAAGAAATACTCGATCAATATTATGCATTAGGTGTAACGGAATTCATTTTCCATACACCGATTAAAAATCACGAAGCCCGTCGCACATCTTATGAGCTACTTAGCCCAAAACATTTGCTTGCGGCAGTGACGGTATAAACAGGAGGAAAAAGAAATGACACAAGTAATTGTTTGGTCTAAAGATGGTTGTTCTTATTGTGAGGAAGTAAAAACGTATTTACAGCAAAAGCAAATTGACTATCGTGTAGTCGATGTAACAAATAATGATTCTTACCGCGATATTTTAGATATTAAATATGGTATTCGCTATGTACCGGTTGTTGAAATCGGTCAGGATAATTCATATGTAGGGGTTACAGAGCTTGGAATTGAGCATTTAGAAAAAGCATTAAAAGCATATGAAGAGGTGAAAGCATAATGAAAAAAAGATTACTATCAGCTATTTTATTGGCTGGAGCATTACTAGCAGCATGCGGCAGTGATTCGGATGTAGCTTCAACGAATGCAAATAACAATGATGATGCGAAGAAGGTTGTTATCGGTACTGGGTCACAATTTATCAATATTTGTTTTTATGATGAGGATGGCAATTTAACTGGATATGATATCGAATTGTTAAAGGAAATCGATCAGCGTCTGCCACAATATGAATTTGATTTTGAGGTTATGGATTTCTCGAATTTACTTCTTAGTTTAGAGACGAAGAAAATTGATGTAATCGCACATAATATGGCTAAAAATCCTGAGCGTGAGGAAAAGTTCCTATTCAATTCACAGCCATATAATGCCGTACCTACTCATGTCGTTGTTAATGAAAAAAATACTGATATTCAATCAATTGATGATTTAAATGGAAAAACAGTTGGTCTTGCACCAACAAGTAATGCAGCACTCTTTGTTGAAGATTACGTAGAAAAAAATAACATGGATACTAAGTTAACGTATATTACTTCGACTCCGGATATATTAAATCAATTAAAAACAGATCGTATTCAGGCGATTTTCCAGTTCCCATTTTCAGTGGAAATCTTTAACCGTGAATCGGATGCACAATTAAAATTAGTTGGTGAGCCGTTAATTTTCTCAGAAATTTTCTTCATGCTAAATAAGCAAGATGAACAATTAGCTGCAGATATTGATGAAGTATTAGTCGAGTTGATTGACGATGGAACTGTTAAGGAATTAAGTGAAAAATGGCTTGGTGCTGATTTCTCAGTGGAACTATAAAAAGGAGGTAATGATGAATGTCGGATTTTTTGGATATTGGCTATGTATTTGAAGCCATTCCAAAACTGCTAAGCTTTTTACACATAACAATCGAAATATTAGTGCTATCGATTTTCTTTGGGCTTATTCTCGGCATCATCATTGCCGTTCCACGCCTTTATAAAATCCCTGTTCTCAAACAAATCGCTACACTTTATATTTCATTTATTCGTGGGACACCAATTTTAATTCAACTATTTTTAATCTTTTATGGATTACCAGTTCTCGTCGGCATGATTGGAATTGATATTACACGAATGGATGCTTTCATCTTTGTCGTTATTACATACACACTCAGCAATGCAGCGGCTTTTGCAGAAATATTCCGGGCAGCAATTCAATCCGTTGATTATGGGCAAGCGGAGGCGGCTCAATCCATTGGGATGACAGGTTGGCAAACTTTCTCGCGTATTGTGTTTCCTCAAGCATTACGCGTTGCTTTCCCGAATATCGCGAGTACTTCTATTAGCTCGTTAAAAGATACGTCCCTCGCCTTTTCAATCGGCGTTATGGATATGATGGGACGAGGCGATACACTCATTACAGCTACGATGAATGCACTCGAAGTATATGTAGCACTCGCTATTATTTATTATGTTATTGTGTTGCTGCTTGAGTATGGCTATAAATTTATTGAACGTTATTTAAATCGCTATCTTGTAAAAGAGGCTATATAGGGGGAATACGATGCAGCTGGATTTCAATTTTATTATGTATGCGCTAAAGGAATTGAGCAAAGTCATTCCTTTTACGTTGTTTTTAGCCTTCACCCCGATCATTGTAGGGTTTGTAATTGGCCTAATCGTTGCCTTTATTCGAATGAGTAATTTAAAAATTTTAAAAGCATGTGCAAACTTTTATGTCTCCTTTTACCGTGGGACTCCAGTGATTATGCATATTTTCATTATTTATTTCGGATTTACAAATTTGGCCCAGGAAGTGCTCAACATTTCCCTAAATGGCATCCCTCTCTATGTTTTCGTTCTAATCGCACTCACTTTAAACGCAGGTGCCTTTTTATCGGAAATTATTCGTAGCGGTATTTTAAGTGTTTCAAAAGGTCAGGTTGAAGCGGCCCATTCGATTGGCATGACGATGAGCCAATTATTTAGACGCATCATTTTCCCGCAAGCGCTTGTTGCGGCGATCCCTAATTTAACAAATATTAGCACTGCCTTTTTACATGCCACATCGATTGCTTTTTTAATTTCCGTGACTGAAATCACAGGTACAGCCAATATTATTGCGGCGAGTAATTTGAAATTTTTAGAAGCTTTTATCGCGGCCGCGGTTATTTATTGGGTGATTTCCATTTTAATTGAAATTGTTTCTGCAAGAATAGAGAAGAAAGTGACAAAACATATTCGAAGTGGCGTTATACACAATACATGAAATGAAGCGTTCCTATTTTGGGCGCTTTTTTTATTTAAAAGAAATTCAGCGATATTAGAAGTTGGAGCGCCTATATTAGCAGGTTTAAGAGGTTTTTTAGAAACTTCGCTGCTTGCTTCGGCTCAACCGATAAAAAAAAGACCGAATTTCCGCCCAACTATGCGAGGGAATTCGGCCAATTTTCATTTCAAATGTACAAACCTCGATACCATCATCGTTAAAAACGCATACGCTCCAGCTTTGACTGTCTGTAGCTCGCTTGTATCCCGATGTGGATCTAAACAAACGAAGTCCATACCGCCGACAATTTCGTACTTCCCTACCTCGTGCAGCAAATCAAATAGCTCATCTGTGCGCATACCACCTGGTGTTGAAGCAGGTACTCCAGGTGCGTATGCAATATCAAGTACATCCATATCGACTGTCACGTAAACAAGATCCACTTTTTCAGCAAGCTGCTGCATGACTTCCGCTATGACCGTAGCCGCGCCATGACGCCGGAAATCCTTTAATGTAATTCGATTTACACCGTAATGATCGGCGGCACGGATGAGGCTTGGGGCATTGTAAAAGCCGTGTAGTCCTATATTGTAAACATCTTCACCGCGCACAACACCTGCATCAAGCAGCTGGCGAATCGGTGTGCCATTTGTCGGACCATCCGAATCCGTTGCTCGCAAATCAAGATGTGTATCAAATTGCAAAATGCCAATACGCTTCCCCGAATGCTTTGCAAAAGCTCGGACAATCGGTGCTGTAATGGAATGATCGCCGCCGATTTGCACATAAAAGCTATTCGGGCAACCTTTTATTACATCCGTCATGGCCTGTTCAATATTTTCATGACACTGTAAAATATTTGTCCCGTGCAATTTTACATCGCCTAGGTCGGCAACACGGAGCGCTCGGAAATCAACGTTTTCATCAATGGAATACGTCGTAAAATAATTCCAGCTTTTACGGAAATACTCCGGATACTCCGAAGCTGCTGAAGCACTAATCGAAGAACGGGATAAAGGAACACCAGTTATGACTACATCAAAGTCATCTGAACATACCCCATAGCTTGGTTCGATCCAGTCCTTGACCTTCATATCTTCATGCTCGATACGGTTCCAAGTAGTCGCTGGGCTTACTAATAACGAATTCACAACAGGCTGCCACCTTTCACCACTACTTTTCCTGCTTTAATTACGGTATCTGTATGATTCATACCATAGAAATATTGAAGCTGCTTATAGTTCGGTACGTCTAAAATAAGGACATCCGCCTGCTTCCCTTTTTCAAGCGTTCCAACACTATCTGCTCGATTAATTGCATGGGCCGCATTAATTGTCGTTGCGCATAGTACTTCTTCCATCGTCATGCCCATATTCATGCATGCCAGATTCTGAATAAATGGCAGGCTAATTGTCGGCGATGAACCCGGGTTAAAGTCTGTGGAAATTGCTACCGGGACCCCGCTGTCTACCATTAGGCGCCCTCTTGCATAAGGTGCACGTAAGAAAAAGGCTGTTCCCGGCAATAGTACTGCGATCGTTCCTGCTTTTGCCATCGCCGAAATCCCTTCATCAGAAGCAACAAGTAAATGTTCCGCTGAAATGGCACCTACTTCCGCAGCAAGCTCTGCCCCTTCATATGGTTCAATTTCATCTGCATGAATTTTTGGTGTCAGTCCATATGCTTTACCTGCCTCTAAAATCAGACGAGACTGCGCTGGCGTGAATACACCTTTCTCGCAAAATACATCATTAAATTCAGCAAGTCCAAGCTCCGCCACTTTTGGAATCATTTGCTCAATAATAATTTTTACAAATTCATCCTCTTTGCCTTTATATTCTTTTGGAACGGCATGTGCACCCATAAATGTTGAAATAACATCTACTTCATGCTCTTCCTGTAATTTTTTCACTACATACAGCTGCTTCAGTTCAGTTTCCAAGTCTAGACCGTAGCCTGATTTTGCTTCCACAGTCGTAATACCATAACGTAAAAAATCATTTAAATGCTGATACGTTTTCTCATATAGTTCATCAAAGGATGCTTCCCGCGTTTTTGTTGTTGTGTAATGAATACCGCCCCCGGCATTCATAATGTCCATATAGGACTTGCCGGCAAGGCGCATATTGAGTTCATGCTCCCTTGTTCCGCCATGCACTAAATGCGTATGGCAATCAACAAAGCCGGGCATGACAATTTTGCCGCGCGCATCAATGACCTCCGCATTATTTACTAAATGCGGAAACTCGTTTTTAATTTCTTCAAGAGGGGCAATCATCGCAATACGATCGTCCTCTATTAGAATGCTCACTTCTTTTTTTAAACCTAACTCGCTCATCTGTTCACGGCGGCGAGGTAACTTGACTTCGCTCGCCATTGTTAATACTTCATTTGCATTGTTAATTAAAATAGCCAAAGTTCATCATCCTTTTAGCATCGGCATGTTAATACCTTTTTCTTTTGCTGTGTTAATTGCAATGTCATACCCTGCATCGGCATGACGTACAACACCCATTCCCGGGTCTGAAATAAGCACGCGGTTAATTTTATCTGCTGCAAGCTGTGTTCCGTCTGCTACTAATACTTGCCCTGAATGCTGTGAATAGCCCATACCTACACCACCACCATGATGTAAGCTTACCCAACTTGCACCGCCTGCTGTATTGACTAATGCATTTAGCAGTGGCCAGTCTGATACGGCATCAGATCCGTCCTTCATCCCTTCTGTTTCGCGGTTTGGTGATGCGACAGAGCCTGAATCTAAATGGTCACGGCCAAATACGATCGGTGCTTTTAATTCACCATTGGCAACCATTTCGTTAACGCGTAATGCAAAGCGGTGGCGGTCTCCATAGCCTAACCAGCAAATTCGTGCCGGTAAGCCTTGCCATTTCACCATTTTTTGTGCCATATCAATCCAGTTTACTAATGCTGCATCTTCTGCGAACATTTCCTTTGCCAATGCATCTGTTTTATAAATATCCTCCGGGTCGCCTGAAAGTGCTGCCCAGCGGAATGGTCCTTTTCCTTCGCAGAACAGTGGGCGAATATATGCCGGTACAAATCCTGGGAAATCAAATGCATTTTCTACACCCATTTCCTTTGCATAGGCACGGATATTATTGCCATAGTCGAATGTCTCTGCACCTGCCTGCTGGAATTCAAGCATTGTACGTACATGTTCTGCCATCGTTTCCTTTGCACGGCGCTCATATGCTTTGACGTCCCTTTTACGTAAATCGAGTGCTTCAGCTAAAGTCATGCCATTTGGAACATAGCCATTTACCGGATCATGCGCAGACGTTTGATCTGTCACAAAGTCCGGAATGATTCCACGATTTAATAATTCACGGTTCACGTCCGCACAGTTTCCTACTAAACCAATTGATGCAGGCTCGTTTGCAGCAGTTAATTTGTTCACTAGCTCCATTGCCTCATCCACTGACTCGACAAGATAATCACAGTAGCCTTCATTTATTTTGCGTTCGATACGTGCGCGGTCTACTTCGACAACTAAAATGACTGCACCCGCCATTTTTCCTGCTAGTGGCTGGGCACCACTCATGCCGCCCATACCTCCAGTTAATATCCACTTACCACGAAGGTCGGCAGTTCCAAACTTCTTTTTTCCTGCTTCAACAAAACTTAAGTACGTTCCTTGTAAAATTCCTTGTGCCCCGATATAAATCCAAGACCCTGCTGTCATCTGTCCATACATCATTAAATTGCGTTCTTCTAATTCATAGAAGTGATCCCAATTTGCCCATCCAGGCACTAAGTTGGAGTTCGCAATCAGTACGCGCGGTGCATTTTCATGCGTTTTGAAAACGGCAACCGGTTTACCTGACTGTACAATCATCGTCTCGTCATTTTCCAGTTCTTTTAAAGTCGCAATTAGTTTATCGTAGCTTTCCCAATCACGCGCAGCCTTTCCGATGCCTCCGTATACTACAAGCTCATCCGGATTTTCTGCTACTTCAGGATCTAAATTGTTCATTAGCATGCGCATTGCCGCTTCTTGTGTCCACCCTTTACATGAAAGTTCCGAGCCACGTGGTGCACGAATATTTGTTTTGAATACCATAAAAATCGCTCCCTTTATTTTTAATATTATTTAGAAGAAGAAAAATGCTATTGGTGTTACTAAAATTAGCGTTAATACAACTCGCTCAAACCAAATAATGATCATTTGGCGAATTGTTAGCGGAATGTCTGTCGATAAAATAACCGGTATTACCGCTGAGAAGAATAAAATAGCCGAAATCGATACAACTGCTACAATAAATTTCGTTATCATCGCAGCTTCTGTAACAATCATTGCCGGTAAAAACATTTCAGCAATCGATAATGACAGTGCTTTTGCCGTCAGCATAGGATCCGGAATTTGCAGTAAATACGTAAATGGTGCAAAGATGTATGCCAGCCAGTCAAATAACGGTGTATAAATCGCCAGTACCATACCTAATAAACCGATTGATAAAATCGAAGGTATGACACCCATTGCCATGATAAAACCCTCTTTTAAATGGAGATAGAGGTTTTTAAGTAAAGATGGATTCTGCTTTGCTGCTTCAACCGCTTCGGTCCATGCCACTTGAAGACGATCCTTCTTTACGATTTTTTCAGGCTGAGGTGTAGACCCCTCGTAATATTCATCTTTAATTTTATTTAGTGGATAAATCCGCGCGGTAATAGCTGTTACAACGAATGTCACGACTAATGTCACCCAGAAAAATAAGTTCCAGTATTCCATTAAATCCAATGTTTTTGCCACTATGATCATAAATGTAGCCGATACCGTCGAGAACCCTGTTGCAATAATAGCCGATTCCCTCGCTGTATACTTCCCCTCTTTATAAACACGGTTCGTCAAAATTAAGCCAACTGAATAGCTGCCAACAAACGAAGCTACTGCATCAACCGCTGATCGTCCGGGTGTTTTAAAAACGGGCTTCATGATTGGTTGCATGAGCACCCCTATAAATTCAAGCAAGCCATAGCAAACAAGTAATGCTAAAAAAATTGATCCAATCGGAATGACTAACCCAACTGGCTTAATTAGTTTTTCTAATAAAAATGGACCGATATCCGGATTAAATAACCATGCCGGACCAAACCCAAAAATAAGCATGACACCTGCAACTAACCCGCCTATTTTAAAAATCGATAACACCATATTCACTTTTGATGTTTTCCATTTTTTCGTTACAAACGGATAAAACGCACCGAGCACTAAAAGAATCAATACATATCCATTCACCAGTGCAGGAGCATATGCAGTAAATGCGCTAACTACGTGGTCGACCAATATCGATGATTTCCCATTCCATTCAAATGACACAAAAAAACTAAAAATACCGATTAAACTGCAAATAATCATTTTCACAAAAATGCCAATTTCGAATTGATTCGCTTTAGGTATGTCTTGCTCTTGTTGATACTTTGTCATTTCACCACCCCTTTGTTATACAAACTATAAATCTCTTTATATTCTGAATAAATAGAATAAAAAACTACATTATAGTAAAATTTAAATAAAATAAAATTAATCTAATTTAAAAATAGAATTTTTATAAGAAATAGAATTTAAGTGAGGTGATTCTTCAGTGAAAATTTTAATTGTAGAACGGGATTTGGAAGAAATTAAAGGAATTGAATGGTATTTAAAAAACTATTTTATGAGTGATATTGAAGTAATTCGAATGATGGATAGCAGTAAAATAATGGCGGATTTTCAGCGAATCCAGCCAGATGTACTTTTAATCGAAATGGAGCTGGCTTCATTTTCTGTCGAACAGTTTTTGCGTAAACAGTCGATTCCTATTATCGGTGTCACAGCTGAGCCTATTTTTCAGCAAGCAATGAAAGCCATCCGCTTAAAGGCCCTTGATCTCTTTGTAAAGCCAATTCCATTGGAGCAGCTAAAGTCTACCCTTCTGCAAGTTTCTTTACCAAGGCAAACGGCAGTTATGGACAGTCCCCTTCCAATCGAGACACCATTGTATTCGGATTTATATTTAAATAAGCCGGATATTTTCCCGTTAAAGGGGCGAGGGTTCTTTTTAATCGAGTGTGCCGACTATGACCACAATTTAATGCTTTACGAGTGGCTGATTGAATTGCCTATTTTTCAGAATCTTACTGCCCTTCCTTTACAAAAGCGGGTTATTTGCATTGCTGAAACGGATGATTTTGCTATGCTATTGAAGCAACTTAGAATTATGAGCCAGGAGTGGGAGAAATTCAGTGGAGATGCGCTGAATATTGCTGTTTATGATGGTGACGAAACAACCCTTTTAACAATGTACCAGGCATGTAAAAAAACATTAACCCAGCGTTTTTATAAAGGGTACTCCCATATTTTCAGAAGCTCGCAAACGCTTTATGTGAAAAGGCTTGAACCCCTTCTGACACCAGAAGAGCAGCATCTGTGGATTACCAGTCTTGAAAATGGTGATTTGAAAGCAATCAAAGCTTTTTTATATAAACTCACACATCCTTCATCCTATTATCACCAGGATGATGTCCGTATTCATTTAACGAGTATTTTAGCGCAAATTCGCCGATTTATGATGAAGTACCATCTTCAACAGCAAGCAAAATTGGAAGAACAGTATCGTGCATTGTTCCATTTTATTTTAGAACATCCGATTTTATATGCGATTGTGCAGGAATTTATTTTGTTTACGCAGCTATTAATCGAGGCACGAAAAAATATGCAGCAGCAACAGATTGCGGATTATACGGAAATCGCCGTTGAAATGATTGAACGCGATTATAGAAACCCTGAACTCACATTACAAGTTGTTGCAAATGAGTTAAATATAAGTGCCAACTACTTAAGCAATATATTCTCAAAAAAGCGAGGTATCCCGTTTCGAAAGTTTATGCAGCAGCACCGAATCCAACAGGCTGAAAAATTATTAATAGAGACTAACGTGGAGATCGGGACAGTTGCAGAAATGGTCGGCTTCACGGACAGTAATTACTTCACAAAAGTATTTCGTGAATATTATCAATTAACGCCCTACCGCTATCGGGTACAGGTGAGGAAAACGGGTGGGTCAAAACACGACATATGAAATCATTAAAACGTAAAAAAAATACCTGTGCCCTCGGTTCAAGAGGTCTAGGTATTTTCGTTTTTCTCTATTTTAAACGGATGTTGTAGAGCGAGTCAGCTAATATCCCTTTAACATTAATTTCTTATATTAATTAAAAAGCACCCAATTGTTATGTTGCCATCAATTGGGTGCCATGTGTTGTTATACGGGCTGATTTCCTCCTAAAACGGAAACAGCAACGGTACCGCAATCATCATGATGATAAACATGATGACCTGTAGCGGAACACCGATTTTGACGAAATCCATGAATTTATAGCCACCCGCTGTTAATACAAGCGAGTTTGTCGGAGATGCAATCGGTGTCGCAAACGCCATACTAGCAGCAGTTGCTACCCCAATCATAAATGTATACGGGTTCGCATCCATAGCAAGTGCTGCAGTGATGGCAATCGGCGAAAACAGTACCGCTGTTGCTGTATTACTAACAAATTGTCCAAAAACAACTGTCAGTAAATAAATCCCCATCAATACACCATATGGTCCGAAATCACCTAGCACACTGATAATTCCTTCTGCAAGAATCGTCATTCCGCCTGTTTTCTCAAGTGCTGTCGCCATCGGAAGCATTGCCGCTACGAGCACAATACTTTCGAAGTTCATTTTACTGTAAGCATCATCCATATTACGCAGACATCCTGTAATAATCATAAGAACGGCCCCGATTAATACAGCAATTACCGCGTCAAACACTTCAAACACCATCAATCCGATCATCAGCAGCATGATGATACCGGCAATCGGTGCCTTTCCGTTAGCGGCAACTGCTCCTGCCTGCTCACGTGGCTGCCCAACTATAACAACATCATGCGTTTCTCGGGATAGGAGCTCAATTTCATCCCAAGTCCCCTGCACTAAAATCGCGTCCCCGAATCGCAGCTTTTGATCCGCCATATTGTTAAGTAAGTAGTCACCCTTTCGATTAATGCCTAAAATATTTAAGTTATACTTTTCACGGAAACCGATTTTACTTACTGTTTCCCCGATTAAACGAGATTGCGGCGTCAATAAAACTTCGGCTACTCCTATTTTTTTTGAAACGAGATCTTCAGCATTGTCTTCGATAGGCTGGATAGTTAATGCAAAATCATGAGCAAAACGTCCAACATCATCCGCCATACCTTGTACATATAGCTCATCGCCAGCATGTATTACGCTTGTCGGACCCGCTAGCTCTTGATAAGTCATCGGGCGTAAATTAATGCCTTCTTGTACAGCACCGCGCTTAATTTTCATAATGTAAATATGGTAAGTTGCAGGGAGCTTTAAATCGATTAGTTTTTGTTCCAAAATTGTCGACTGTTCGCTTACTACGACCCGGAATAATTTATCATGTAGATCATATTCGTGAGCAATTTTCTGTGGAGATAATTTATACCCTGCACTTGATTGCGAACGGTTATTTTCATTTGGCAGCAATCTATTGCGAACGAGAACTAAATAAACAATAACGGTAATTGTCGCGATAATGCCAATTGGTGTAATTGTGAAGAAGCCTAGCTTTTCAAATCCGTGGTCCACAAGTGTTTGGGAAGCTATTAAATTGGTCGGCGAAGCAATAAGCGTCATTAGCCCTGACATACTTGCTATATAGGAAAGTGGCATTAAAAACTTCGATGGACTCACCTTGATGCTAATCGCAATCGATACGACAATTGGTAGCATGAGTGCCACTGTACCTGTATTACTCATAAATGCTCCTACAATTGCTACAATGACGAGCAACAATATAAAGAGACGAAGCTCACTATCACCGGACCATTTCAATAGAAGGTTCCCCGCCATTCCTGCAAGACCCGTTCTTAAAATCCCTGCCCCTACAACAAATAGTCCTGCAATCATAATTACTACAGAATTTGAAAACCCTGCAAGTGCTTCAGCCGGAGTTAAAATATTTAAAATAACAAATGACAATAGCGCCATCATTGCTACTAGATCCGCACGAATTCTATTTGTCGTAAATAAAAGGATTGTAACTGCCAAAATAATAAATGTTAACGTGAGTTGCATGACCTTTTCCTTTCCAATTGTACTATCACCCATTATATAAAAAAAAAACTAACAACCACCCTCAATTTTGTCATTGAAGTGAAATAACGCCAATCTTGACGAGAATTACGATGAAATATTTGTCATTTTTTTCTATAAGTACGTTATAATTTAAGTATAGATTTATAGTGTGAATTTTCAAATAAAGTGGCTCTGCACCTTCTTATAGATAATTAATATTTTAATATAAAGATTCCTTAAAAAGAATTATTATAATCTAGTAGAAATTATGATTTACATTTGTTATATTATAAAAGAAGCAGTTTTCAAATTCATTTTAGGGGGAACTACACATGACAAACGAACGTTTAACAACAATTACTGGTGCTCCAGTAGTATCTAACGATGATTCACAAACAGCTGGTCGTCGTGGTCCAATTTTATTACAAGACGTATTTCTAATTGAGAAATTAGCAAACTTTAACCGTGAAGTAATTCCTGAGCGTCGTATGCACGCAAAAGGTTCTGGTGCATTCGGTACATTCACTGTAACTCATGACATCACAAAATATACAAAAGCAAAAATTTTCTCTGAAGTTGGTAAGAAAACAGAAATGTTCGCACGTTTCTCAACTGTAGCAGGTGAGCGTGGTGCGGCTGATGCTGAACGTGATATTCGCGGTTTTGCATTAAAATTCTACACTGAAGAAGGTAACTGGGATATGGTTGGTAACAACACGCCTGTATTCTTCTTCCGTGATCCATTACATTTCCCGGATTTAAACCACGTTGTTAAGCGTGATCCAAAAACAAACATGCACAACGGTAACTCTAACTGGGATTTCTGGACTTCATTACCGGAAGCATTGCACCAAGTAACAATCGTAATGTCTGACCGTGGTATTCCAAACGGTTACCGCAAAATGCACGGATTCGGTTCTCATACTTACTCAATGATTAACGAAGCTGGTGAACGCGTATACGTGAAATTCCACTTCCGTTCTCAACAAGGTATCGAAAACTTAACAGGTGCAGAAGCTGCTGAAATTATCGGTAAAGACCGTGAATCTTCACAACGCGACCTATTCGAGTCAATCGAAAAAGGCGATTTCCCGAAATGGAAAATGTACATCCAAGTGATGACTGAAGAGCAAGCACGTAACTCTAAGGACAACCCATTCGACTTAACAAAAGTTTGGTACAAATCTGAGTACCCACTTATTGAAGTTGGTGAATTCGAATTAAACCGTAACCCGGAAAACTACTTCGCTGATGTTGAGCAAGCAGCATTCGCTCCATCAAACGTAGTACCTGGTATTTCATTCTCACCAGACCGTATGTTACAAGCGCGTTTATTCGCATACCAAGATGCAACTCGTTACCGTTTAGGCGTTAACCATCACCAAATTCCAGTAAACACACCAAAATGTCCATTCATGGTTTACCACCGCGATGGCGTAGGTCGTGCTGATGGAAACCGTGGTGCAGCTATTACTTACTATCCAAATAGCTACGGTGCATTACAAGGTCAATCGCAATACAAAGATCCTGCATTAGCTCTTGATGGTCCAGCTGACATCTACGACTTCCGTGAAGATGACAACAACTACTTCGAGCAACCAGGTAAGTTATTCCGTCTTCAAACACCTGAACAGCAACAACGTCTATTCGAAACAACTGCTGCTGAAATGAACGGTGTTGAAGAATTCATCAAACGCCGCCACATTTTACACTGCTACTTAGCTGATCCAGCTTACGGTGAAGGTGTAGCGAAGGCAATGGGTCTTTCTTTAGACGGTATGGACCTTTCAAACCCATACGTTATGCATGCTCATAGCTAATTATGAATTTAACGATTGCTCAGACTGTTAAGTTCTAAGCTTTTCATTGATTTAGTGTTTACTAGATTAGAGCGTTATTGATATCCAAACTATAATCGCTTACAGCCGCAAGTATCTTAATAGGATGCTTGCGGTTTTTTGTGGTGCTTTAGTTATTAGAAGTTTTTTTGATTTATTAGAAGCTATGAGGGTGATTTTAGCACTTCCGACGGGGATATTAGCACCTTAGGCATTCATTTTAGAAGACTTGAATGATATATTAGAAAGTCATAATTTTATTAGCACTTCTTTCATTTTATTAGAATATTCCGGTCACATTTTAGAACATCCATCCCCTGCACAACGCATAAAAAAAATCCATGAAAAGAAATCTCTTTCCATGGACAATGTTATACAAATAAAATTGTTGATATATAAATAACAACGGTTACCGTTAAACAACTTATGATTGTGGAAAACAGCACTGTCTGGGCAGCTGTGGCCGACTCGATATCATACTCCAGTGCTAAGCTGGAACTGTTTCGGGATGTCGGAAAGGCACTGGCGATAAAGAGTGATTGTGCAACAACTCCGTCTAATCCTAATGCAAAAATAATGAGCAATGCCACGGCTGGGCCTATGACTAACCTTGTGAAGCAGCTGACAAAAATTGTTTTATTGAACATTGTACGCATTTCAATCGTTGAAAGCTGTGCCCCTAGTGTAATGAGGGCCACTGCTACAAAGCCGTCCGCAATATGTTCGAGCGGAATGCTAAACGTCTCTGGGATTGGTACACTAAAATAATTCAATGCAGCACCTAGTATAAGTGCATGTACTATGGGCATTTTCAAAAAGTCCCGTACAATTGCCAAGCCTGACTTAGTGGAAGAGATTAAATTATACAGTCCGTAAGTATACGTCGTCATATTTTGAAAAATAACAAGAATAACTTGTATTGCTACACCGATTGGCTGTGTCGCAAAAATCATCTGGGCAACCGGAATACCGTAGTTGCCTGAGTTAATAAGGACTACACTATTTTTGAAAACAGCTGACTCCTTTTTATCAAGTTTCAATAGCTTTGCCAGTAGCTGACTTAGTAACATTTGAGAGCCGATAAATAAAATAATGAAAATCGTAATTTGCCCGAGGACACTCATTTCAATAGAGGTTTCATATATATTAATGAAAACGGCTGCGGGCATGAAGCAATATGTAATAAGATGCGATAATGCTTTTAAGTTAAATTGAAACTTGCGCTGTAAAATCGCACCAATGATGAGCAATACTAAAATAGGTGCCACAATCTTGAAGAAAATCATTGATAAATAGACCATGAGAGCACTCCTTCTACGTCTAGTTACTTTAGTATTTTATTATAGCTTATTTTTATGAAGATAGGTCAAGACGCAATTAAACTCCTATAAAAAACGTCCCTAAATAAATTAGAGACGTTTCTTTTTTATAAGTAATCAATCGCGCTTAATGCTTTATAAAATAGCTCGGCAAATTCACCGCGTGAAAGTGTTTGCGTTGGATTGAATGCACCCGTTCCATCCACTATACCGAACAGCTCTAAAATAGCAATGCTTTGACGTGCTTCCAATGTTAAGTTTGCTATATCACGATAGTTTGATGTTAATTCATTATACACCTTTGATAAATCTTGATTTAAATAGCGGTACATGTTTGCGATGATAATTGCAGCTTCTTGCTTTGTTACCGTCGTGTTTGGGGCAAACCGGCTTGACGTTGCACCAGTCATAATGCCAGCTTCCAGTAAGCCTTGTGCACGCTTTAAATGTTGCGAATTATCAATATCTAAATATTTGGATTGTGCATTGCTGGATAAATCCAGTGCAGTCGTAATCATCATGGATACGTCGAGTTTACTTACCTGCTTAGAGCTTTGAACGAGACGTCCGGTTGTATTGAATGTAATGCCGCGCTTAGCAAGTTCCCGAATTGCTTGACCTTGCTCATTATTTTGTATATCTGTATAAAATATGTTGCTTGATACAGCTTTAAATGTACCACTTGTAGATGTACGG
The DNA here is from genome assembly GCF_038002585.1 of Solibacillus sp. FSL K6-4121. NCBI lineage: Bacteria > Bacillati > Bacillota > Bacilli > Caryophanales > Caryophanaceae > Solibacillus > Solibacillus sp. FSL K6-4121. Next base: position 1,090,646 of record NZ_JBBOCS010000001.1, on the reverse strand, counting down.
ATAACAAAATTAGCGCCATCAATTTTAAATGATGCAGGAGATTTGCCCCCTGCTACGACACGCTCAATCACTTGGGCGGCATTTGCCTTTAGCGAACTGATTGGTACATAAACTTCTACTATGCTTGAGAAAGTTTTAGGGTTATTGCCTTCTGTAAATTGTATGTTGAGCTGATTATTCATCAGGCTTAACGAAACCCCCACTGTAGCTGTAGAAGATTGAATTTCCGTTGTTGGAATAACAATTTCTATTTCTCCTGCTTTTAATCTCATATTACGGTCTGAAATATTTTTTACTTGAGAAGCTGTAATTTGTGTTGTATACCGACCGTTTTGATAAGTCATCGTTTCATATGGCGACCATGTAGCCGTTTTCGGAGTCGATGTTGCTACTGAGCTTGGTAGTCGTGTACTTGGCGAATCATCTGGAATATAAAGCGGGTCATAGGTTGGCTTTTCGATAACGATTGCCCCCGGTTTTACTGCATTCACATAATCTGGATAATAAGTGTGTACAAGTTCAATGTATTGCGGGTCATTCCACATTGTTTCAAGACGGACTAGTTTTTCCAATGTCGTTACGTATCTTTTTGCTACCGCCGCTAAATTATTATACAAAGAACGTGCTTTTGCAATTTCAGCCGTTGATGAGTTGCGATTAATTGTATTCATGTGTAGATCAAATGCATTGGCATCCAGTTTTGCCTGTTTCACAACAGTATTTTGGTAAATAACAAAGTTTTCTGCATCGATTAAAATGTTTAAGTTTGTTACAAATGTTTTCGCAAGTTCGCTCAATGCCATGTATGCCATGCGAACACTTTTAATTTGCTCTTCACTGTATCGCGTATTATCAATACGACTAATGCGGTCCATTACGGTTTTTGCTTCTTTTTTTGCTTGTTCGGTTTGTGTTTCCAATAGCTTTTCAAAATATACAAGATTTTCGAGCATACGCTCAGAGATCAGCTTTTTAGCGTTTACGGATAAATTATTATAAGCAGCACGTGCAGCACTGATTTCAGCTGGTGTCGATTCATTATGCAATGCTGGAATCATTTCGATTACCTTATCAGCAGCGGCTTTATTGGCGAATTCGGTTTCCAAGGCCTCCAAAGCTTCGAGCAGCAATTCGACTTTACCGTAATTTTCCACCTGTTCTTTTTGTTCAGTATTAAGCTTGTTGTAGGCTGCTACCACTTTTTCCACGTCTTCTTTAGATGACCTACTTGTTAAAGCTTCGATAGCCTTGTTTACTTCATCAATTGCTTTTTGAATGGCTTCTACTCCGTTAGAAAGCTTCGTCCATAAAATTAGTAAATGATCTTTGTTTTCAACAGCTTGCTGGAGCGCAGGAGTTAAACTATCAAACCGTACCTTCACTTCATTTACTTTCGCAAGTGACGTTGCTTCTGTTAGATGGGCAATCTCATCCATAATGGCTTTTACCGTTGCCTCGTTGTTGTTATTTTCAATGCGTTTTTCTTGTGCTTCCAAGATTGCTAGTTCCGCTGTGAAAAACTTCTGTAACTGTGGATCTAACGCTTCGTATTTCCCACGTAGTCCCTCAATATCACTTACAGAAGCATCGCTAGTTAAAGCCCCCATATCGGCTTTTACTATTTGTGCCTGTCCCGCATTTTCGCTTAGTTTTCGATAAGCTTCTAACCTTGTCTTTGCTTCAACCAATACGAGTGACATAAGTTCATCTTTTGTAATGGAGAATCCTTCTTCTTTCAGTTTTTCAACTACAATATTTGCACTGTCCGCGCTTGCCACTTTTTCCTTCAAGCCTTCCAAAGACACCATGTCATTTATATTTAACGCTAGTAATGTTTTTTCAAATTCTTTTATAAATGGATGTGTAGCAATACCGGTAATTCGATTCATTATGACCGATAAATTGCTCTTGTCACTTTCCTCTATCTCCGTTTTCTGTGCCGGCTTCATTTGAATATATAGGCTTTGTGCTTCCTTTATTTGTGCTACAAGCTCGGGAGTTAATGCTATACTCGATGCGCCCCCTGTAGGAACATTAGCCATCAAGTTATTAAATCGTGTAACTTGTTCTTTCATCGTTACCGCTAATTGAAGCTTATTGTTTACGATAGTTTTATCACTACCGTTAATAATATGCAGTTGGCTAATTAACAGGGACTCATACTTGGCTTTAATTAAATCCATCGAAACTAAAAAATCGAGTGCATTTTCATTAGTGCTTTTTACTTCATTCACTAACATCTTTGTCTCATTACGCAATTGAGCTGCTCTATTACGATATTGTTCTATAGCATTAGCATTAATCCCTACCTCATTGCGAATAGACGGCAAGTAACTATCATATTCAGTTAATAAATTTTCAATAAAATTAATAAAATCCGCAATTTCTTCAAATGGCTCTCCGTTTGGCGGGAGGCTATTTATTTTCTCATCCAACTTTTTCTTAAACAGTGTTGCCTTCTCGATTTTTTGGACAGCTTCAAGCAAGATGGAACGGTTGTATATATCCTGCTCATTTCCGTACCTATTGTAAGCACCGTAAGCGGCTTCTACCTTTTGAACATATTCTTTTTCCATTTCATCTAACTGACTGATTAAATCAATAATATATTTGGACGAAACGCTTCCCTTTGTAAGATCCGATTCAATCTGCTGTAATGTCGCATAATTTGGAACCTGTGCTTTTTGTGCAGGTGTTAAAGCCATGTACATTTGGCGTACTTCCATCACTTTCGTTTTAAAAGATGATGTTGTTTTATCCGCAATTTCTTCTAACTTCTGCACTTCTTCAAATACTTTATCTGCTTTTTCTTTATCCAGTTGATCCGTGGCATCCAAAGGTACAAAGCTTTCCTCGCCTGTAATTGGCTTGTAAATTAATGTAGTACCCGTTTTTTTAATAAATTGTAGCGGCTCCTTTAGTAGTAACTCCGCTAGCGGTGGCTTCGTCAACAAATTATAGCGGTATAGATATTTTCCTTGGCTATCATTGATGAAGTATAAATATTTTGAGACAATCGTTGCCGCATCACCGGATGATTGCTCATAGTAGACAATTCGATCTGATCCTGAAAATGCTATCGATTGTGCGAGCCCTATAGATTTCGGCTCTAATGTCGTTAAATCTAATTGATATAACTCGCCACTATTTTCTGATGATGCGTAGTAAATATGAGTTTTTGACATTGCTTGCGTATTAATGGTTTTAAAATAATTATATTTTTCGTCATTTACCGTAATAGAGGTTTCACTGCCGAATCGAATGCTCCTCTCAAAAGGAGTGTACGTTAAAAAATGTTCATACTTTATTAGAGCACCAGAATCAGGATCATCTGCGGCCACATCTAGGCTGTACCATTTACCATCCAGGTTTACGATATTCCATGAGCGATACTCTCCGTTTGCTACACCATGCACATAACGTACTTCATTATTTGGAAGAAGTTCTTTTAATAATGTATACGCCCATAACGAATATCCGTGCGAAGAGAGGCCGTTATTTGGCAATAAGCGATGATTTAACGCTTTATATGTTGTATTCGTAATGATGTAATCATGTACTGCTTTCACTTTCACGATTTCATTTGCACCAGTAGGAATTAAAATTTTTGTATGATGACTTTTAAGTGCTGCCACTTCCTCTTTACTCGTAAAATAGTTGAACGAAAACTCGAGTTTCACAGAAGTTTTTGTGGTACCTTCCATCGTTTCTGTCGCCTTCACTCGGACATTATTAAATACACCAAATAATACGGAATAATCAATTGCCGTTCCCCTGATATTTTCTCGCTTATTAAGCTTCTCTTTGATTACATTGAATGTATCTTCTACTGTATTTTTATATGTATCGATTGCTTCACCTGTTAACGTTACGGTAAAGCCCTTCCTAAATTCAGCCATTTCGCTTAAAATAGCTTCTTTTAATTCAGCTTCTGTTGTAGCCGTATTTAATTTCGTACTTGGCTGATTTGTATATGTCGCATTCCCTAAAAAATCATTCTTTATTTCAAAGGTAGATGTAATTTCTTCTGCCTGCACTCCCCCTGCAACTACTACGCTTGCCGGAATTGCTACTAAAGCCGCTAGAATTTTCTTTGAATGGTTCATGTATGGCACTTCTCCTTCTCGGTTCAAATATGTGCATTACTATTTATATCGGTTGCTCTACCATATTTTAGAACAAAACTAGGTATAAACCTATATAAAAAGAGAAATTGCGTGAAATTAGGCACGGAGAATTGTAATTATTTTAGTAGGAAGACTTATTTTATTGATTTGCACGACCAGTGGAGACATGCTACAGTCAAATTAATCCAATTACAAAAGGGGGTCCCTTTCATGAAGCTTTTCTTAAAGGCTTTCATATTGATGGCTGGGATTATCATTTGCTTTGCATTCCCATCACAAACTGAAGCAAAGCAAGTGTTTAAAGATGTTCCTACTGACCATTACGCGTATGATGCAATTAAATGGGCGTATGACTTTAATATAGTAAACGGCTATGCAAACGGTACCTTCCGTCCAAATCAGCCTGTAACTGAGCAGCAGTTTGCAAGTATTTTAGTCAGCTATTTTGATTTAGAGCCCGCGGCAGATGAGCTTCAAAAATATACTCCTAACGAAATTCCGTCTGATGGGAATTACAATACACTTGCTGCCTATGGGGTGCCGTTAAATGGCTATTTCCAAAATAGTATTCGAGGTGCTGTAGTAAAGCGTGGAACTGTTGCACAGGCGATTGCTTATATAGCAGATGGGCAAACAACTTTAAATAAGTCTATACAATTTCTGCTCACCCATGATATTTCGAATGGGCAAAACCCAAAGTATGAGCAAATCAACTTGCAACGCTTTTTCGGAGCATCGAATAATTTAACACGAGCTCAACTCGTTTCCCTATTCTACAAAATGCAAAGTAAAAACTTTTTTTATCGTTCACAAGTAGCAGAAGAGCGCTATGCTAATATAGGGTCAACTCCCCTATATAAAATGGCTAATGAAGCAAGGGACATGCTCGACCGTTCGTTACAAAGTGGACGAAACTGGTCTCCTGTAACAAATAAAAAACCGAAGAAAACGTGGGATGGAGAATATACGTACTTTTATACGTATGGAAAAGATGATTTAGATTCCCTGGGGCGCGTGCTTACAATTTCAAATAGTACGAAGGAGAATTTTAACGTAACCTACTATACATTTAATGGCTGGTCCTCTGGAACAATTGAAGGTACGGCTACTCTTACTTCTGAAACGAAAGCAAGAATGACCAAAACAGTTGAGGGAGAACGTTGCGTTATTGAATTTGAACGCGGATTGAATGACTCCATTAAAACAACAGAGTTTTATTGTGAAGCAGGTCGTGAACGTGATACAGATTATAACGGCACTCTTACAATGGAAAAATAAAATGGGAGCAGCCTGAAATTCTTTCTGGCGCTCCCATTTAGTATCAATCTTTCTTTAATTGAAAAATCCATTGCTCCTCTTGCCAATGACGTTCAACTATTCCACGCTCCTGTGCAAGCAATGTTAAGCCTATTATTTCAGAGATAATAAAGATAAAGTGCTTTGCAAAACGGGGACCGTAAATTGCTTCCCCAATAGCCTGTGCCGTTTGATGACCTTCACTTATTTTCTTTACGAGCTTTTGCAGTTTATATTCCGTCTTACTTAAACTGTTCTCAATGACATCATCTAAATTTTGAAAAACGGCTTCGTGCCCAGCAAAAACATACTGAATAGAAGAGTGCCTTACTTTTTCAATTGATTCAATATATTGCATTAACGGATTTATTATAATTCCTGCTTCGTCATGATCAATTAACGCATTTGTCATCCCGGAAGCCAATAAGAAATCCCCCGCAAATAGCCAACCGTTTTCTTTATCCCATAACCCAATAGAATCAGGTGAATGCCCTGGAACAGCTATTACGTGCAGCCCTCCAATTTGCTGTCCCTCTTCTAGTTGAAGAATAGCTGACTGCAACATTACTTTTTCTTTATTGCGAAGGGTGTTTTCCATTTTAGTCAACCGTTCAACTGCAAAATCCGTTACCCCATACTGTTTATATAATTCTTGGTAAAAAGTAAGCTTCTGCTGTAAATATTCTCCTTCACATTTTAAACGTGTAATGGCAATTTGACTGGCATATACAGGAATCGAGTATTCCTTTGTAAGCTTATTAACCAGTCCTGTATGGTCTTCATGAAAATGAGTAAGTATAATCCGTTTAATTTGTTTCATTTCAATCCTATAGTCACTTAATTTCTGGTAAAAAAACTGTTCAAATTCTTCCCCTTTAATGCCTGCATCTATGAGTGTATATTCGTTTCCATTCTGATATATATAACAGTTAATGCTAACCATACTACTATAATTCACTGGAAATATTATGGGATATACTGTTTTTCCACCAGCTTCTATAATTCCATCCATATGTATCTTCTCCCCACTTAAATGTGTTAGTAACTTATTGGTGCCTGCTGTTTCTATCGGGTTGAAACTATTAAAAAGCTAAAATAAGAGAAAAATTTCCCATTTTATTTCTATAATAGGACTAGTTTAGGGCGATAATAAAGACTATTTTTTACGTCCAGTTTGAATTAAGCAAAGTTTTTTCATCTATTAATTGTTTTTTATAATGAAATTTATTTTTAGAATATAAAACCATTCTATAGTATAAGCGTATTTCTACACTACTAGAAAACCTATCATTTTTATAAATGCAAAAAACACATTGCAAAATTGCAATGTGTTTTCTTGTGCATATATGACCCGTACGGGATTCGAACCCGTGTTACCGCCGTGAAAGGGCGGTGTCTTAACCACTTGACCAACGGGCCTATGGCTCCGAAGGCAGGACTCGAACCTGCGACCTGCCGGTTAACAGCCGGATGCTCTACCAACTGAGCTACTTCGGAATAATACTATGGTGGGCCTAAATGGACTCGAACCATCGACCTCACGCTTATCAGGCGTGCGCTCTAACCAGCTGAGCTATAGGCCCATAGTATGGTGGGTTTGGACGGAATCGAACCGCCGACACTTAGAGCTTCAATCTAATGCTCTACCAACTGAGCTACAAACCCATAAAAAAAAATGGCGGTCCCGACCGGGATCGAACCGGCGATCTCCTGCGTGACAGGCAGGCATGTTAACCGCTACACCACGGGACCAACATCATTAAGTAAAAAATATTAAAATGGAGGAGGTAGAGGGATTCGAACCCCCGCGCGGTGTTACCCGCCTGTCGGTTTTCAAGACCGATCCCTTCAGCCAGACTTGGGTATACCTCCAAAGGGAAATTATAAAAATAAATGGTGGAGCCTAGCGGGATCGAACCGCTGACCTCCTGCGTGCAAGGCAGGCGCTCTCCCAGCTGAGCTAAGGCCCCATAAGAATGGTCGGAATGACAGGATTCGAACCTACGACCCCTTGGTCCCAAACCAAGTGCTCTACCAAGCTGAGCTACATTCCGAATATGTCATTAAATAATATATATGGCGCGCCCGGCAGGAGTCGAACCCACAACCTTCTGATCCGTAGTCAGACGCTCTATCCAATTGAGCTACGGGCGCGCATTATTTACTTTATTAAAAAATAGAGTTGGTGCCGAGGGCCGGAATCGAACCGGCACGGTGATCACTCACCGCAGGATTTTAAGTCCTGTGCGTCTGCCAGTTCCGCCACCCCGGCATTTTTGGAGCGGAAGACGAGGTTCGAACTCGCGACCCCCACCTTGGCAAGGTGGTGTTCTACCACTGAACTACTTCCGCAAAATGCATAAGATATTTTTATCCTGACAGTATATGTAATTTATTTAAAAACTGGTGAGCCATGAAGGACTCGAACCTTCGACCCTCTGATTAAAAGTCAGATGCTCTACCAACTGAGCTAATGGCTCTCTAAATGGTGCCGGCGAAAGGAGTCGAACCCTCGACCTACTGATTACAAGTCAGTTGCTCTACCAACTGAGCTACACCGGCATTTAGAAATGGTGGAGGATGACGGGCTCGAACCGCCGACCCTCTGCTTGTAAGGCAGATGCTCTCCCAGCTGAGCTAATCCTCCATTTTATTTTAGCGAAGCGACGTCCTACTCTCACAGGGGGAAGCCCCCAACTACCATCGGCGCTAAAGAGCTTAACTTCCGTGTTCGGTATGGGAACGGGTGTGACCTCTTTGCCATCATCACTTCACTATTTTCGGCTTCCAATACACGGCGCTATCCTTCGTCAACTTCCCTCGCTCTTTCAGTCACGTACTTAAGTACGCTCCTTCCATCACTCAGTCGTTTCCTCGACTAGCTTGTGTCTATGAAACCCTTAGAAAAAATATTCATTCTTTCAAAACTGGATAAACGTTTCATTGAGTTGTGCAATAAAATGTGGTTAAGTCCTCGACCGATTAGTATTCGTCAGCTGCATGCGTCACCGCACTTCCACCTCGAACCTATCTACCTGATCGTCTTTCAGGGGTCTTACTTACTTGCGTAATGGGAAATCTCATCTTGAGGGGGGCTTCATGCTTAGATGCTTTCAGCACTTATCCCGTCCACACATAGCTACCCAGCGATGCCTTTGGCAAGACAACTGGTACACCAGCGGTGTGTCCATCCCGGTCCTCTCGTACTAAGGACAGCTCCTCTCAAATTTCCTACGCCCACGACGGATAGGGACCGAACTGTCTCACGACGTTCTGAACCCAGCTCGCGTACCGCTTTAATGGGCGAACAGCCCAACCCTTGGGACCGACTACAGCCCCAGGATGCGATGAGCCGACATCGAGGTGCCAAACCTCCCCGTCGATGTGGACTCTTGGGGGAGATAAGCCTGTTATCCCCGGGGTAGCTTTTATCCGTTGAGCGATGGCCCTTCCATGCGGAACCACCGGATCACTAAGCCCGTCTTTCGACCCTGCTCGACTTGTAGGTCTCGCAGTCAAGCTCCCTTATGCCTTTACACTCTTCGAATGATTTCCAACCATTCTGAGGGAACCTTTGGGCGCCTCCGTTACTCTTTAGGAGGCGACCGCCCCAGTCAAACTGTCCGCCTGACACTGTCTCCTACCCCGCTAAGGGGCATGGGTTAGAAGTTCAATACAACCAGGGTAGTATCCCACCGACGCCTCCTCCGAAGCTGGCGCTCCGGGATCTCTGGCTCCTACCTATCCTGTACAAGTTGTACCAAAATTCAATATCAGGCTACAGTAAAGCTCCACGGGGTCTTTCCGTCCTGTCGCGGGTAACCTGCATCTTCACAGGTACTATAATTTCACCGAGTCTCTCGTTGAGACAGTGCCCAGATCGTTACGCCTTTCGTGCGGGTCGGAACTTACCCGACAAGGAATTTCGCTACCTTAGGACCGTTATAGTTACGGCCGCCGTTTACTGGGGCTTCAATTCACAGCTTCGCTTGCGCTAACCGCTCCTCTTAACCTTCCAGCACCGGGCAGGCGTCAGCCCCTATACGTCACCTTACGGTTTTGCAGAGACCTGTGTTTTTGCTAAACAGTCGCCTGGGCCTATTCACTGCGGCTTCTCTAGGCTATGCACCCAAAGAAGCACCCCTTCTCCCGAAGTTACGGGGTCATTTTGCCGAGTTCCTTAACGAGAGTTCTCTCGCACACCTTAGGATTCTCTCCTCGACTACCTGTGTCGGTTTGCGGTACGGGCACCTCTCACCTCGATAGAGGCTTTTCTTGGCAGTGTGAAATCAGGAACTTCGCTCTAAAGAGCTCGTCATCACAGCTCAACGTTAAAGTATGCGGATTTGCCTACATACACGCCTTACTGCTTGAACACGCGCAACCAACGGCGTGCTTACCCTATCCTACTGCGTCCCCCCATTTCTCAAACGGTGAGGAGGTGGTACAGGAATATCAACCTGTTGTCCATCGCCTACGCCTATCGGCCTCGGCTTAGGTCCCGACTAACCCTGAGCGGACGAGCCTTCCTCAGGAAACCTTAGTCATACGGTGCATGGGATTCTCACCCATGTTTCGCTACTCATACCGGCATTCTCACTTCTAATCGCTCCACCAGTCCTTCCGGTCTGACTTCAACGCTATTAGAACGCTCTCCTACCACGCATACTCAAAGTATGCATCCACAGCTTCGGTGAATCGTTTAGCCCCGATACATTTTCGGCGCAGCGTCACTCGACCAGTGAGCTATTACGCACTCTTTAAATGATGGCTGCTTCTAAGCCAACATCCTGGTTGTCTAAGCAACGCCACATCCTTTTCCACTTAACGATTACTTGGGGACCTTAGCTGGTGGTCTGGGCTGTTTCCCTCTTGACTACGGATCTTATCACTCGCAGTCTGACTCCCGTGTATAAATATCCGGCATTCGGAGTTTGTCTGAATTCGGTAAAGCGAGATGCCCCCCTAGTCCAAACAGTGCTCTACCTCCGGTATTCTCAATCACGAGGCTAGCCCTAAAGCTATTTCGGAGAGAACCAGCTATCTCCAGGTTCGATTGGAATTTCTCCGCTACCCACACCTCATCCCCGCACTTTTCAACGTGCGTGGGTTCGGGCCTCCAGTGAGTGTTACCTCACCTTCACCCTGGACATGGGTAGATCACCTGGTTTCGGGTCTACGACCACGTACTAATTCGCCCTATTCAGACTCGCTTTCGCTGCGGCTCCGTCTTCTCAACTTAACCTCGCACGTAATCGTAACTCGCCGGTTCATTCTACAAAAGGCACGCTATCACCCATTAACGGGCTCTAACTACTTGTAGGCACACGGTTTCAGGATCTATTTCACTCCCCTTCCGGGGTGCTTTTCACCTTTCCCTCACGGTACTGGTTCACTATCGGTCACTAGGTAGTATTTAGCCTTGGGAGATGGTCCTCCCGGATTCCGACGGAATTTCACGTGTTCCGCCGTACTCAGGATACACTCTGGAGGGAATGAACTTTTGACTACAGGGCTTTTACCTTGTTTCGCGGACCTTTCCAAGTCGCTTCGTCTAACTCATTCTTTTGTAACTCCGTATAGAGTGTCCTACAACCCCAAAGAGCAAGCTCTTTGGTTTGGGCTCTTCCCGTTTCGCTCGCCGCTACTCAGGGAATCGAATTTTCTTTCTGTTCCTGCAGGTACTTAGATGTTTCAGTTCCCTGCGTCTGTCCTCATCACGCTATGTATTCACGTGTAGATACTATCCGATTAAAGATAGTGGGTTCCCCCATTCGGAAATCCCCGGATCAAAGCTTACTTACAGCTCCCCGAGGCATATCGGTGTTAGTGCCGTCCTTCATCGACTCCTAGTGCCAAGGCATCCACCGTGCGCCCTTATTAACTTAACCAAAAGTTAACACTTGGATAAAATCCAAGATTTAAGTTTACACGTCAATTGCTTGACTTGTTTAAATATCTATAAAATAGAAATTTGATTTATTGCTTTCAATGTCGTTTTATCCAGTTTTCAAAGAACGAATAAGCTAACTTATATCAAATTTCGACAAAGTTTGGCTAAAAAAATATTGGTGGAGCCTAGCGGGATCGAACCGCTGACCTCCTGCGTGCAAGGCAGGCGCTCTCCCAGCTGAGCTAAGGCCCCAATGTTTTATTAAGAGGTATATAAAGAATTTATATGGTGGGCCTAAATGGACTCGAACCATCGACCTCACGCTTATCAGGCGTGCGCTCTAACCAGCTGAGCTATAGGCCCTCTTAGAAGTTATAAAATTCATTCATAAACCTTCAAAACTGAACAGCAAACGTTAATGTTTCATTCCCCGAGGGAATGATTCCGAAATAATCCTTAGAAAGGAGGTGATCCAGCCGCACCTTCCGATACGGCTACCTTGTTACGACTTCACCCCAATCATCTATCCCACCTTCGGCGGCTGGCTCCATAAAGGTTACCTCACCGACTTCGGGTGTTACAAACTCTCGTGGTGTGACGGGCGGTGTGTACAAGGCCCGGGAACGTATTCACCGCGGCATGCTGATCCGCGATTACTAGCGATTCCGGCTTCATGTAGGCGAGTTGCAGCCTACAATCCGAACTGAGAACGATTTTATCGGATTAGCTCCCCCTCGCGGGTTGGCAACCGTTTGTATCGTCCATTGTAGCACGTGTGTAGCCCAGGTCATAAGGGGCATGATGATTTGACGTCATCCCCACCTTCCTCCGGTTTATCACCGGCAGTCTCCTTAGAGTGCCCAACTGAATGATGGCAACTAAGAATAAGGGTTGCGCTCGTTGCGGGACTTAACCCAACATCTCACGACACGAGCTGACGACAACCATGCACCACCTGTCACCGTTGCCCCCGAAGGGGAAACTATGTCTCCATAGTGGTCACCGGGATGTCAAGACCTGGTAAGGTTCTTCGCGTTGCTTCGAATTAAACCACATGCTCCACCGCTTGTGCGGGCCCCCGTCAATTCCTTTGAGTTTCAGTCTTGCGACCGTACTCCCCAGGCGGAGTGCTTAATGCGTTAGCTGCAGCACTGAGGGGCGGAAACCCCCCAACACTTAGCACTCATCGTTTACGGCGTGGACTACCAGGGTATCTAATCCTGTTTGCTCCCCACGCTTTCGCGCCTCAGTGTCAGTTACAGACCAGACAGTCGCCTTCGCCACTGGTGTTCCTCCAAATCTCTACGCATTTCACCGCTACACTTGGAATTCCACTATCCTCTTCTGCACTCAAGTTCCCCAGTTTCCAATGACCCTCCCCGGTTGAGCCGGGGGCTTTCACATCAGACTTAAGGAACCACCTGCGCGCGCTTTACGCCCAATAATTCCGGACAACGCTTGCCACCTACGTATTACCGCGGCTGCTGGCACGTAGTTAGCCGTGGCTTTCTAACAAGGTACCGTCAAGGTAGCGCCAGTTACTACGCTACTTGTTCTTCCCTTGCAACAGAGTTTTACGAACCGAAATCCTTCTTCACTCACGCGGCGTTGCTCCATCAGACTTTCGTCCATTGTGGAAGATTCCCTACTGCTGCCTCCCGTAGGAGTCTGGGCCGTGTCTCAGTCCCAGTGTGGCCGATCACCCTCTCAGGTCGGCTACGCATCGTTGCCTTGGTGAGCCGTTACCTCACCAACTAGCTAATGCGCCGCGGGTCCATCTTATAGTGACAGCCGAAACCGTCTTTCAACTTTCAAACATGTGTTTAAAAGTATTATTCGGTATTAGCCCCGGTTTCCCGGAGTTATCCCAATCTATAAGGTAGGTTACCCACGTGTTACTCACCCGTCCGCCGCTAAATCAGAGAGAAGCAAGCTTCTCTCATCATCCGCTCGACTTGCATGTATTAGGCACGCCGCCAGCGTTCGTCCTGAGCCAGGATCAAACTCTCCATAAAAGTAGTTTGAAAGCTCATTTGCTTTGCTAGCGATTCAACTTAATTAAAAGTTGAAATCTATTGTTTGCTTCATTTAAGAAGCTTGTTTCATTAACGTTGCTTGTTCAGTTTTCAAGGTTCATTTCGTTGTTTTGTTATCAGCTCGTTGCTGACGACTATTAGAATATTACACTCCTTTTAATCAACCGTCAACACTTTTTAATAACTTTTTTTGCAATGTTTTTTTACTATTAGTTTCTACCTATTTATATATCAACCAGAAAAAAATTCTCTTTCAGTTCTCTATTCGTATAAAATGCCCCATCTATAAATTTTTAAAGTAAAAAAATCCCCGCTCCATTAATAAATGAAGCGGGGAAAACTGCTACTAAAACAGTTTTTGCAGCAGTTGATATCCTAACCCTTTAAAGGCAATGTCCAACAATGCAGCAACTACAATTACTAGCCCGATACCTAAATATAAATATTTTTTTCCTTTCATAACAGCCTCCAAGTTTTTTCGTTGCCTTTATCATATGCTATTTATTTCATAAATCCTAGATGTTTCTAGAACGGCTATATGTTTGCAGAGACGTTCGTGTGAATTTAAAACCGAATAAAATAAAAACAGGCGATTATTCTCTATATACAAGAGAAATCGCCTGTTATTTTCTTTTTACTCTCTCTTTCTAGTTATTCCATCCATTATCGGAATATTTACATTTTTTATATGTGAAACTATAATATTACATAAATAAAGGAGGAATAAAATGAGTCGCTATACTATTATTATCACATCTAAAAACAATCAAAGGCTGCATTTTCGAACAAGCAATAAAACATTGATTAAGTTCATGTATGAATGCTCCACTCAATCACTGAATGTTCAAGTTGCAAAAACCTTAACACTTGATGAAATGTTGATTGTAGAAGCTTACTTAGACAATCCCCTTTGTTGTGAAGTCCAGGATAATTATACAAAGCAATCAGTCCAGCTCCCCGTTTAATCATACACCAGCACTTAATGGTGCCCGCCATCGATGATTGAACGTCTTTTTATTTTATCTTTTCAACAAAGTGCTTTAATAACCTTGCCGTTAATCCCCATATTGTGTAGTTTCTATATTCATAAAACCATTCTTCCATACGGCTCTTACGCCATTCATAATTTTCCCCATTCGCAATTTTGTCAAATGGGAAATCAATGGAAGGCTTCGGCTCTACCGGAATATAATGCACATATGGCTCATGAGTCAATAGCCAGTTCAGCGGTACCGTAAATAGTTCCTCGACTTCATCCCTATTAAATGAATCCAGCTCAGTCTGCTCGATAACGCCGATGAATGGGTATACGACAAAGTCCGGTGAAACGACGTAAGGGCTTAAATGCCCCAAAATTTGAATGGATTGTTGATCGACTCCTAGCTCTTCATGCGTTTCACGAAGCGCAGCAGCAAGAGGAGATGCATCTGTCTCATCAATTTTCCCTCCAGGAAAACTAATATCCCCAGGTTGTTTTCGCATGGTTAGCGCGCGCACCTCAAATAACACATGCCACTCTCCTTCTTTTTCAACAAGAGGAATTAGTATTGCTGATCGAAAAGCCGTTTCCTCCCCTAAAAATAGGGGTTGTGGTTTTGCCAGTTGTCCCTTCAAATGATTTATTTTCATCGCATTCTCCACCTTATAACAAAAAATAATTACCTTTATCGTATCATGAAAGTTTCACCTTGGTGAAATGTAAAATTGTAGGTAACACCTCTCACCTTCCTGCTGCATACGATACTACAACACTATTTTAAGAAAAGGATGACCAGATGAAATGGCTACGAACGGCCCTTTTTGTGGGGCTTTTATTGTTATTGGCAGGGTGTGGACAAAAGGATTTACAGGAGGTCAAGGTCGGTGAAGTAACTCGTTCCATTTTTTACGCCCCTCTTTATGCGGCGATTGAAGAAGGCTTTTTTGAAGAGGAAGGATTGTCTATAAAACTTTCTACAATTCCAGGTGGAGATAAAACGATGACAGCCCTTTTATCTGATGGGATTGATGTTGCGTTAATCGGGGCAGAAACATCAATTTATGTAGCGGGTCAAAACCCTAATGATGCTGTCATCAATTTTGCGCAGCTTACACAAACAGATGGTACGTTTTTAGTCGCGCGTGATAAAGATGTTGACTTTAGCTGGGATAAATTAAATGGAAGTACATTTTTAGGTCAACGTGTTGGCGGCATGCCTCAAATGGCTGGAGAATTTGTTCTGAAGCAGCAGGGCATTGATCCACAAAATGATTTAACGCTAATACAAAATATTGACTTTGCTAATATTGCTAATGCCTTTGCTTCCGGTACAGGTGACTACGTACAGCTTTTTGAGCCAACTGCAAGTATTTTTGAAGAGCAAGGTCTTGGAAAGATTGTCGCTTCTTTCGGTGAAGAACTTGGTGCAATTCCATACACAGTGTTTATGACAAAGGAAAGCACTTTCGAAGAGAAAGAGTTAGTGGAAAGCTTCACTACAGCTTTATATAAAGCACAAAAATGGGTGTACAGTGCATCGAGCGAGGAAGTAGCAAAAGCAATTGCTCCATATTTCGAGGATACAAAGCCAGAAATTATTGAGCAGGTGGTAACACGTTACCGCGATCAGGAATCCTTTGCGAAAGATCCAATCATCGATGAAAAGGAATTCCAAAATTTACTTGATGTAATGACGGAGGCTGGGGTATTGGAATTTGAACCTTCCTATAAGGACCTAGTAAACCGGTCATTTGCTGATGCGGTTGTGAAGTAAATGACATTTTTAGAAGTGAAAAATGTGACTCATCACTTTTTTAAGGAGCAACAAGTATCAACAGCCATTGAAAATGTAAACTTTTCAGTTGCAGCAGGTGAGTTTGTCTCCTTTTTAGGTCCTAGCGGTTGCGGGAAATCGACACTTCTTTCTTTACTTGCAGGATTATTAACCCCAACGACCGGGGAGATCTCATTTGCTGACCGAGATGTAGAAATTGGCTATATGCTTCAGCAGGATTTTTTATTTCCGTGGAAAACCATCGAGGAGAATGTGGCACTCGGGTTAACACTTTTAAAAAGGGAAAACCGTGAAATAGTGGATGAACTTTTGGAGCAATTCGAATTAGCCCATACTAAAAAACTATATCCGCCACAACTATCCGGGGGGATGCGCCAACGTATTGCACTTGCGCGTACACTTGCCGTCAAACCGACACTACTTCTCCTGGATGAACCATTTTCTGCGCTTGATTTCCGATCAAAACTGTCTTTGGAAAACTTTGTGTCGGAGACGTTAAAGCAGTTTTCCACAACGACCATTTTAGTAACCCATGATATTAGTGAGGCTATTGCGATGAGCGATAAAGTATTTATCTTCAGCACACGGCCAGGTACTATTGTAAAAAGCTTTATCATCCCGCAGGAAATTCGAGAACTTCCACCATTTGATGCAAGGAATGCTCCTGCTTTTCAAGTACTATTCCAGGAAATATGGAAGGAGCTTGATACAGGTGAATATTAAACAGTTACAGCAGCAATATAATGAGCAGCGCCGTCAAGAAAAGCGTAAAATATTCTTCTTTCAATTTGTTATCCTTATTGGTCTTCTACTATTTTGGGAGCTTACGACACATTTCCGGATACTGGACCCACTAATTTTCAGTAGTCCTCGTGCAGTTGGAAGCCTATTCATCACGAAAATAAGTGATGGGACACTGTTCCCCCATATTGCGATTACCATGTTTGAGACGGTTGTCGGCTTTATACTAGGGACATTGTTCGGTACATTGCTCGCGATCTCTTTGTGGTCATCGAAAACCTTTGCCGATGTGATGGACCCCTATCTTGTCGTGTTGAATGCGATGCCTAAAGTAGCGATTGGACCGATTATTCTCGTGATTTTTGGACCGAATATGCTGGCAGTACTTGTAATGGGTGTGCTGATTTCGGTTATTATTTCGACCCTTGTTATCTTTTCCGCATTTCAGCAAGTTAATGAAAACTATGTAAAGGTCATGCAACTTTTTGGTGCTTCTAAATATGAAACATTCCGCCATGTTATTTTGCCTGCCTCTACTCCAACAATTATTTCAACATTAAAGGTAAATGTCGGCCTGTCCTGGGTTGGGGTTATTGTAGGGGAGTTTTTAGTATCATCCAGCGGGCTAGGCTATTTAATTATTTCAGGCTTCCAGGTGTTTAACTTTACGTTAGTATTCTTGGCGCTTTTAATCATAATCGTAATGGCAACTATTATGTACAAAGGCGTGGAAATGATTGAACGGAAGGTACTAGAAAAAAAGTGATTAATGAGATGAAAAGACCACCATGGCAAACTGAAAAACATCCATTTTTCCTTCATAAGAGAAATGGATGTTTTTTGCTAATAGAAGTGACCCACTCACCCCTGTTTCCCCTTAATGAACCAGTTCTCCATTAGCATCATAGTATCCTCTAGAATAGGAGCTTAATTCTTTCGGGGTTTTAAAATAAATTATTGTAGGCTTCTGCTCTTTTAAGGTAGTTTCAGCAGAATAATTCTGTTCATTTTCAACACGTATTTTTGCTACATGATGACCTGCTTTAAAGGCCATTACATTAATAGTATGTGTTTGAACAATTGCCAGCTTACTGAAATTATAACCTGAATGCCATGTCATACCTTGATTTATATATCGGCCATTATCATAATCGAATTCAGCTAGTACCGTCATACCATCCTCAAAGGAGACAAGCGCTGTTCGGGTTTTATGGATAGATGCAGCGTATTGGAGCTCTGGCTGTCCTACCACTTTTACATTCACTTTTTTTAATTCACCCTCAACAGCTTCCACCAATGTCTTTTCATCATAGGCGCTCACATCTTTGAAAGGTTGCCAAAACGGTTGTGAAAAGGATACAAAAGCTAGCAAAATGACAAATGCTGTGATAATAAAATGTTTGTATTTTATCAAATAAATGATAGCCGCCAACAACAAAGCTAAAACGACTACATACGATACCCATCTTTTCGTATCAAACGAAGTATAATTCCATTGCCGCTGCTTTTCATCCGTTACTTTCATATAGGGGATTTCAACATGCGGCTTTAGCTGTGAGATTAGTGCCGGCGCCTGCTCTACAAGCTGGTCGATTGATTTGACCGGGTTGATTTCCACCTGTACGTTATTGTGCCAGATTGCCTCCTGTACATAATGCAACAGCTCGCTTAATACATAGCGATCGCTTTGGGACAGCATTGAATCACTGTAAAATCGGCCGCTGTTCTGCTCAAGCGCGAGTCGCATTAAATAGGCATCTCCATTATGAAATGGATCCTCCTTTTTACCAGGCTCCACCTGTAACTTCGGTGCTTCATTATTAAAATAATCTACAATCGCTTCATCTACATATCCAAACATTGCATCGGCAGCTGTCATTTTCGGTGTCTTTTTTTCCGTATTTGTAAAGAATAGAAACAATGCCAACGCACATATGCAAATTGCTGCGATTTGCGGAATGAAGTTTCGTTTTTTACGAGGCTTCCTACTTAAAATTTGTTGCTTTGCATGTTTTGATAACTTTTTTCCTTCTAACTCATCTGTCAGTGCTTTAGTAATTGAATTCATCCAGTACACCGCCTTTCTTTAATAATTGTCCAAGCTGTTGTCTTCCGCGCCTCAGTCTTGTTTTCACTGTATTTTCGGAACAGCCGAAGAGATCCGCAATTTGCGCGGTCGTCCAGTCAAAGTAATGATAAAATACGAGCACTTCCCGATACTTAACTGGGAGTTTTTCAATTTCTTTATACACCCGCTTCGATTCATCCTTTTGTTCTACTTGTAAGGCGACATCCTCTCTGGCAATTAACTTTTGACCAAGCTCGATCAGCTGTGTTTGCTTGTACCGCCAACTCGTCAAATACGATTTGCAGCGATTAACAGCGATTCGATATAAATAAGTCCTTATATCCGCTTCATGTCGGAACTGCTCCTGCGCTCCGTAAAACCGCAAAAATGTCTCTTGTGTCAAATCCTCAGCCATTTGCCAGTCTTTCGTATATGTATAACAAAGGCGCAATATAAAATCGCCATGTGTATGTAAAATATCTTCAAATGTTTGCGAATTCATAGCTGCCTCCTTTCCCGATTAACCGTTAGACCTGTGTAATTAAAAAATAGTTTCATTAAAATGAAAAAAGCACCCTTTTTACGAGGGCACTTTTTTATGAGGTTCAGTCCCTCCTTAAAAATAGAAGGAGAAATTCCCCTTATTATAAAAATAAACTAAAAAACTGCCAGAATAAGCGGAGAGATTCCGCTTATCACACTAAAAAACAGGAAAATAGTTATTTTTTTGATGAATAAGCGGAAAATCTCCCTTTATTTTCTGTAAAAATAGGTTCAATCCGCAAATAACGGTAAAAACTCCGCTTATTTATGGACAAAAATTTGGAAGGCATTTCTAACAACATCTTCCTTCAACCTTTCCCTAAATAAATGAATTTACGAAGTAGCCATTCTACCGGTCCAATCGAAAAGCGCTTTGCATAAAGAGTGGAGGCGAAAAGTTGAATTGCATAAAACGCAAAGGCAAGAACTAATCCCATTGCGACGCCCAGCTCCCCGAAGAAACCGAATCCATACCCATAGAAAATCGTTGTAAAAATTAGCGACTGCATTAAGTAATTCGTTAACGATAAACGGCCAACGCTTGCAAATGCTTTAGATAACTTGCTTTCATGGTTGGCTAAATAAAGGAGCGTAAAGAGCGCCATATAACCAAGTGCCAGCATATATGTCCCTGCTCCATATAGTAGCTTTCCGGCAAAGTGGTCCCAATAAAACAACGCTTTACATGCTAAACCAATTGGAACGAGTAATACCAAGCGTTTTAATAATGCTGTTTTCCCACTAATATTCGCAAAGAAATCTGTTTTGGCTGCAGCCATTCCTAATAATACGAATGGGCCAATGACGAAAAAGGATATAAGTGCGACCAATCCAATGGCGATCGGTAAAACTAATAATCCAAAGACAGCTGGAATATCCTCTGTAATTCCGATACGTTGTTGTACAACTTCCCAATAGGTACCGCTTGCTAAAACAGCTATAGTTTTCTCAGATTCCGCAAGGGTCAGGAAATCTGTTTTCACTAAAAATAATGGCATCATCAGTAAGGCCAGGATTGTTGCCCATATAAGCATCGTTTTTACTTTACGTTTAATAAATAACATGATGATGACAAGGCCTGCTCCATAGGTAAATAAAATATCGCCATCCCATATAAGACTAATATGTAAGACGCCTAAAATCATTAAACCAATGGCACGCCTCCATAATGGCCCTCTTGTTTTTAAATCCCGATTTTCCAACGCTCGAATAAATAAAATAATGCCGTAGCCAAACAAAAACCCAAATATCGGATAAAATGAAGCTTCTACAAATATTTTTGTGAAATAAAATGCCCCTTTATCCCACCAGGTTGTCGGATCTATTGTATTTTGCGTTATATCACCGTATTGAAAATACAACATATTCGCAATGAGTATTCCTAATAGCGAAAACCCTCTTAAGGCGTCAATAGCTTCAATTCTTTTCTTCATTGTGCACCCCCCTCATTGTTTTACGGGTGTTGTACAAAAAAGTTTCAGAATTATTTGCTTGCTATAGTTATAGACAAGCGATCATCGCCTTTAATCCGCTATCCAAAAACGGTATCCCTTCTTCACGGCCTTCGAGCATAATGGAGAAAATGTAATCATGACCACTCTTCCCTGTTACATAACCGGATAAAGTGTTTACTTCATGGATATATCCTGTTTTGGCGAATATCGTATTTTGTAATTCCGGTTCCAAAAAACGATCCTTTAATGTACCGCCGATGAGACGATTCGTATTTCCTGCAACTGGTAATGAAGCGAAAAACTGCGGGAAGTATGGCTCTTTTTGAAGCTTAAACAAAAGCTGTGAAATCCCATTTGAATGGAGGCGAATGCCATGCGAAAGCCCGGATCCATCAACGAACTGCCATGCTTCAAAATCATTTTGGTGCTTTTCCAAGTAGGCTTGTACCACTTGCAAACCATGCATGTAATCCCCTTCACCGTGCTGAAGTTTCCCCATTGTCTTCACAAAAATATCCGCCATACTATTGTTGCTGAGCTTCATAAAAATAGAGAACATTTTCTCAAGCGTTTGAGATTCGTGTGTATAAATACGTTCCGCCTGTTGGGGAATGACACCACTTGCTATCATGCACTCTTCACTGAAATCGATGCCCACCTGTTCACACAACACTTTAAAAAATTGCAGTGTATTTTTTGTTGGGTCCTGAAGTGATACCCAAACTTTTGCAGTTTCGCCTTCAGGAATTTCACCTGTGATTTTGATTTGATCTGTATTATTAATGCGACGAATTTCGAGTGTATTTTCCTTATCATTTGCTACTGTGAGTGCCTCATTAAAAATCTGCATCCCGCTCAAATGGGGAATGACTATATACTCCGGCTGTTCGCCTACGTTACGCGCAGTCGCTTCTACAATAATCGTACTTGCATCAAAATCATCGTTCGGTGACATCGTAATTGGTGAAATCCGCGCTCCGTAATAGTGCGTCTCTCCCTCCTCGTCAACACCCGGTGGCAACGTATCTCCTGTGAAATATGTATCGTCGCCGATAATCGTCCCGGTTATCTTTTGTATGCCTTTTTCGGACAGCTTTTGTACAAAAAGCTTGAGTGTTGCTTCATTTATTGTAGGGTCACCGTAGCCTTTTATGTAAACATCCCCATACAATGTGCCATCTTCAATTTGCCCGTCCATATAAAGTTCTGTTTTAAAGCGGAAATCCACCCCTAGCTCAGCTAACGCAGTTGCCCCAGTAATGATTTTCATATTGGAAGCCGGACGCATTAAATGCTCCCCTCGATAAGAATATAATATTTCCCCCGAAGCCCGATCTCTCAATGTAACGGTTGCTTTGTTACTTCCTAAAACAGTTTCGACAATAGTATCTAGCGTAGCAATAGTATTCTCATTTAAAGCTATCTCCCTAACCTCCATAAAGCTCCCCCTTTAAATTGTTAGAATTTACCGTAAATTTAGTGTAACAGAAATTTTTAAGGATAGTTAGAAGGAAATAAAGATGGGCTTGCTGTTTAATTTGTTCTATTGAAAAGCCGCACTCATACGGTCTCCCGTGAAAGTGCAGCGCTCTTAACTCATCAAAACTCTATATTTTTTTATAATATGCCTTTATAGCATCTTCCACTTGTTCAAGTTCCGTTTTTAACGTATATACATGGATGCCTGATTTACCAAGTACAGTTATTATCCTGCCGAATGCTTCAACAGGATTTTTCTTTACTGTTTTTCGAATTGCCATCAGTTCACGGCTAACGTTTTCCAGAAGTTGAATTCGTTCATTATGCTGTTTGCCAAGCGCTTGGCTTACAGATGATGGTAGTTTATGAACGAGTACTTTCCATTTTGACTGTTTAATCCCCTCTTTTAAATGGAGGATACTGAGCATTTCATCGATAAGCTGAATCAAAGCTCGAACTAATCGTTCCTCTTCTGGCTTCGCGAACTGTCTTTTAATGACCGATGATAATTTCCCGCCTTGTGCCAAGCCAACATAGGCGCCGACAACCGGAAATACGATTGCACCTGCGCCAGGCATCAGTACAGCGCCAACTGAGCCGAGCATTACTTTACCGGTTGCCGCTAAAGCGGTTCTGCTTACTGTATCCGATGCTACGTTTCGGACAAATGTGGAAGTTAAAATTTCACCTTGGCGTAAACGTTTTGCATTTGAGAAGGCACTCACACCGGCTGTAATCCATGGAATTTCAAAATCGAGCAGATCTTCCGAATGATGGAGTGTCGTCTTCGTATCTGCAATCACTTGTTCACGGCTAACAGAGGATGTCATTACCATCGGATTGTGCTCATAATATTGACCTAGCTCGGCATTTACAATTACGGGCGTCTCTGGATATTTAGTCAAATGGTCTTCTACTACTTGTTTATTTGCAGCGCACTTCACCTGGAATGGTTGACCATCTACAAGCATGTCCCATCCAGCTTGATTTGATGTTTCCGGAAATTGAACATCATGACCAGCTGCAGCTAATTCCTGGGCCATCATTTGTTCCGCTACATATCCTTGAAGCTGTGCCATATCGCCTGTTGCTGTCGCTGTATCGATCGTTGAAGCAAATTGAGAAAGAGAAAAAAGGTTCGATAAATCATCTGCTCGTGCAAAATCAATTCCGTCGACCACAGTCGGATCAATCATCATATAGTCATACAAAAATTCGCCCGCACTTACCGAAGCAATGACCGTCGTTTGTGAAGGCGATTTGAATAGTGCCGCACCTTTTCGCTTTGGTGCTTCGTGCAGCTTGCAGTTTAGCGCTTCTTCAAATTGCCCTTTCCGCCAATAATGCCAAAATTGTTCATTTTTAATCATCCTGTCTGTCCCTTCATACTATATGTTCCAAGCCGTACCACTTTTTTTGATGCTTTTTGCATTCACCCTTCACCTGCTGAATTTGACGTTCCGTTGTGGAAATAGCGTCCTTTGTTTGTTGAATGCTAGTTCGTGTTATTTGAATTTCTTTTTGTAGTTGGTCCAATTCAAATTGATATTCTTCTGCAGTAATGCACTGCGCTTTCAGTTGCTGTGGTTTCATTTTGACTACTTCTTCTGTACGTAGCTGTTCTTTTAGCCCGTATTTCTCATTAAGCTCTTTTAGTTGAGAGGTAATACTTTGATTGGCAAATGTATTTTTCACCGTATTCCACAAACCTGCTTGCTTACGATTTGCTTCGATTTCACTTTGCTTTTTGTTCATCGTTTGCAATATGTTTGCCATCTCACTTGTTAGCTGTATATAGGCAGGAGACTTTTCATGCACCGCAATAAGGTCACTACACTTTTCGATAGCGGCCAGTTTATTAGTTAACATAGCTCTTTTTTTAGCATGTTGATCGGTATGCAGCCTCATTTGTTCTTCAAATGCGTCTTTTTTTGCCTGCTGTTGCTGTTTGGTCATTTCATATGTAGCAATTTCCTGTAAAATTTTCTGCTGCTTATCATAGAGCTTTTGCCATTCTTGTATAAAATGCTCCACTTGGACAGGTTGCTCTTCTTCAATGACGGCAGGCAATAATAGTTGAACGATGCCAATCGGAATAAATGCTTTTCGAACTTTTTGGTTTTGATAATTAATTAGCGCTCCCCCACCAACAGCAATGAGCGCTAAACCAACAGGACCCGTTAAAATAGAAAGGGCTGATGTCGCAAACATATAGGCACCGAAAGGCAATGTTACGCCGAGCAAACCTGCTGTCGCTGCAATAGTGGAAGTTAAGGTTGTAAATGCCGCAAAGCCCGCCACCTCAACAATAATCGCCATTAATACGGCTGTCCCTTGTGTAGCAATCAGCTGTTTAATTGTTGAATTCGTCAGCTCATCGATATTGAGCTTTTCTTTAATTTGTCGCTGCTTTTCGAGTGGCAGCGACTGGATGTATGCCTCAATTTGCTGTATTAAATTTTCAGTTGTTTCATCATCTAAATCCGCTCCCTTTTGATCGAATGACTCAAAGATCTTTTGCATTTGATATAAAACGAGCAAAACAGATGGCTGTTCGTCCCTTTTTTCAGCAAACTGCTTATATTGTTTATCTTGCTTTAATTGAAGAGCATGAGCTTTTTCAACAATTTGCGTACAGGCATATTCGATTTCCGTTAATAAATTGTAGTGCGCCCCTTTAATTTCGAGCTGCTCCAGCATGTATAAAAACAGTTGTAGCTGTAATTGCTCATCTGGATATTGATGTAATCTCTTTATTTCTGCTTGTAAATTTTGCTCAAAATGATTTAAATCTTTCGTCATGACATCTTTGGCCTTTGCCAATAGTAAGTCATACAATTTTGTTTCCATTACGAGCGCATAGACAAGGCGTAAATCATCACCAGTCGCATTCAGCAACCCTTGTGCCAATCGTTTACCATCCAAATTAAAACACTCCTTTTCACCCTATATTTTACCATAATACGGCATTATAATTAGACCATCTTAATACCTCTAAATATGTATTCAAATAATTTATCGGCATTTCTCCTAAGCGTATGATATTTTTCCAAAAAATCATTTAAGTATCTAACTCTTGAGAGGCATGTCATGAAAATCCTACTAATTTCGACAAAATATTTAATTTTTCTGAATTTTATGTTGACTTTTTATATGAAAATAATTAAAGTATTACTAAGTTAAAGTATATTAAACTTATAGGGATTATGGAATTCCTTCATTACATGGTTAGGTTAGAAAGGTCACCACCATTTTTGAATAAAAACCAACTAAATCAATATGTTTATAGTTAATTTCACTTTAGATTGTAGAGGAGAAGATATATATGGCATTACAGTTCGATCATTTTGTTCATTTAACACCTGACCCAACCAAGGCAGCAGAAGCATTTCAAAAGTTAGGCCTGCACGCTGTTCAAGGTGGCCGCCACGAAAATTTAGGCACTTACAACACACTTAGCTACTTTGATTTAAGTTATGTCGAGTTAATCGGCATCTTTGATGAAGCGCTTGTAAAAGAAGCCAGCAGCATAAAATACAGCCTACGTGATACATTCATCGAAAATAATTTACAATCTGGTCCACAGCGTATTGCGCTTCGTTCAGTTAATTTACAGGAGCTGGCAGAACACTTTAAAGCACAAGGGCTGGAAGTGAATGGTCCGACTGATTTTAGTCGTACTCGTCCGGATGGAACATTGGTCACTTGGAAATTATTATTCGCAGGCAAACCAAATGAATCACTACATTTACCTTTCTTTATCGAGTGGGATGAAAAAGATCACGAACGTCGTGAAGATTTAACAGAGCGCGGAGTGATTGCGTCACATGAACTAGGTGATGTTCAAGTAGACGGTGCAGCATTTGCTGTCCGTAATGTTGAAGAGACTGCAGCACTTTGGTCAGAGCTTTTACAGCTTGAAAAAGGCGCAAGTTATATAGATGAAGAATGGAATTCAAAAGTGCAACGCCTATCATTACAAGGTGGCGATATTGTACTGTATGAGCCGTTTGGAGAAGGTGTAGTTGCAGACGTACTGAAAGCCGGTGGTGAAAGACTTTTCGCGCTTCAATTTAAAGGAGCTACACAAAAGGTAGAAGAAATTACAAATGCACTTTATCGATTTGTTTAAAAATGGAGGATAAATAATGAAAAAGCTATTATCAGTATTTGGTTTATTTTTAGTATTAGCAGTGTTGACTGCATGCTCATCCGATGAAAAGGACGGCGCATCAACAGGCAACGCACAAGGGAAAGAGTTAAAGACTATTAATATCGGTTATCAAAAAGGGAATACATTACACATTTTAAAAGAATCAGGGATTTTAGATGAAGCTGCTAAAGAAAAAGATTTAGAGATTAAATGGGAATTATTCACACACGGTAATACTTTAATGGAAGGCATTTATGCAGGGGCAATTCATTTCGGTCACGCTGCAGATGGCCCTGGTATTTTCGCTCAAGCTTCCAATAAGCCTTTCTACTACGTAGGGGCAGATAACCCAAATCCAGAAGGTGTTGGGATTGTCGTATTAAAAAAATCAGGCATCACAAAGCTTGAAGATTTAAAAGGGAAAAAAGTTGGCGCTTTAAAAGGTGGTAACCACCATTATTCTACAGTACTTGCTCTAGAGTCAGTCGGTTTAACAGTGGATGATGTTGAGTGGGTATATCCAGAGGATGCAGCACAAGGTCGCGCATTATTTGAAACAGGGCAAATCGATGCTTTAGCTTCTTACGATCCATTCTTTGCATCAGCAGAGCTTGAAACAGATTCTATTACATTAGTAAACGGGGATATTGACGGCTATCCGAACCGTACATTCTATTTTGCAACAGAAACATTTGTTGATAATTATCCAGAGCTAGTCGAGTTCATTTTAGAAAAAATTGATGAGTCCGATAAATGGGCGAACGAAAATCGTGAGGAAGTAATCGCGATTATGTCTGAAGCACTTGGCATTAAAGAAGAGGTTATTAGTAAGCAAATTAACCGTCGTACTTTCGGTGCATCCGAAATTACAGACGAAATAATTGAAACGCAGCAAAAACAAGCGGATAAATACTTCGAACTAAAATTGATTCCAGTAGAAGTAACGATCCAAGACAAAGTTTGGACTAAATAAGAAATTGAGTAAGCGAGTGCGATCATGCTCTCGCTTACTTTATATAGGAGGTTAAATAGTATGAAACTAGATTTTCGTCCATGGGTTATTCCTGTGGTGCTCGTCGTGGTTTGGGAAATCATTGTACGCTTGGAAGTGATATCAGCATCATTGTTCCCATCCCCTCTGACAATTGTTGAAACGGGTTGGAATTTGCTAGTAAATGGCGATTTAATGACCCACATTGGCGTAAGCTTATGGCGCGCATTAACGGGGATGTTAATCGGTGGTGTCATCGGCTTTGTATTAGGTGTATTAAATGGGTTATCAAAAAAATCCTACATTTATTTAGATACAACGATTCAAATGATTCGGAATATCCCTCACTTGGCGCTTATTCCACTTGTTATCGTATGGATTGGCATCGGAGAAGATGCAAAAATTTTCCTAGTCGCATTAGGGGTGCTCTTCCCTATTTACGTGAATACATTCCACGGTATCCGTAATGTCGATCCTAATTTAGTAGAAATGGGTCGCATGTACAACTTAAAGGGTTGGAGCCTATTCAAAGATGTATTGCTGCCAGGCGCTCTGCCATCTATTTTTGTCGGTTTACGATATGCGCTAGGTGTTATGTGGCTGACTTTAATCATCGCTGAAACAATCCCGACTAATGAAGGATTAGGCTATTTGGCGACAAACGCTCGTGAGTTCATGCAGACAGATGTCATTATTTTAAGCATTATCATTTATGCATTGCTTGGTAAGCTAGCCGATTTGATTGCACAGTTTGGTGAAAACCGCGCATTAAAGTGGAATGCAAGCTATACGAAATAAGGAGGTCATTTAGCATGAAACCAGAAGCAATTCAAATTGATATTAAAAACTTAAAAAAGTCATTCGGACCTAAAGAAATTTTACATGATATTTCCATCTCTTTTGATAAAGGTGAATTCATCGCCATTATCGGTAAAAGTGGTAGTGGGAAAAGTACACTGTTGCGCCTTGTGGCAAGCCTTGAGGAAATTACTGCCGGGGAACTATTATTCGATGGCGTCCCTGCTACGAAATCGGAAGCTAATGTGAAAATGATGTATCAGGATTCGCGTTTACTTCCTTGGAAGAAAGTTATAGACAATGTCGGTTTAGGCTTGACAGGAGATTGGAAAGCAAAGGCCGAAGAAGCTTTAAATAAGGTTGGATTATTACCTTTAAAAGATGAGTGGCCATCTACACTCTCTGGTGGTCAAAAGCAACGTGTTGCATTGGCGAGAGCCTTAATCCATGAGCCGTCATTGTTGATGCTAGATGAACCATTAAGTGCTCTTGATGCCTTAACTCGGATTGAAATGCAAAATCTAATCGAAAATATTTGGGAAAAAAATAACTTCACGGCATTGCTTGTAACCCATGATGTCGGAGAAGCGGTACGATTAGCAGATCGAATCATTTTAATTGAGGATGGTCAAATTGCCTATGATGAAAAGGTGAATGCACCACGTCCGCGTAAATTAACAAATCCGGCACTAATTGAGCTAGAAGAGAAAATTTTAAATCGTCTGATGCACGGTGAAGAAGAGCCATTACAGATTTCAGAGGCCAATCAGGGGGGAAATCTAAAAGCTGTATTGAGTAATTAAAAGTTAAGGGGCTTATCCAGAATATATTTCCGGATAGCCCCTTCTTTATTATGCTCGGAGCTACTTAAATGACAGTATTTTTCAGCTCGTTTTCGATTACCTCTACTAATTCCTCTGCAAAAATCTCACGTGGGTATTGATATTCGTGTTCATTGATAAAGACCGTTGGGACCATTTTTACATTACGTTCAATCGCTTCAGCTGTAATCAGTAAGCTACGGTCGATATTAGCAGGCTCTTCTTTTAAGTCATATTTTTCTTCAATATATTTCTTTATTTCAAAACTCGAATACTTATCCCATGTTGCTTGATTTTTAAATAATTCACTTATGATTTCCAATGTTCTTTCCGGATTGGTGTAATCTAGATTGGCATTAATAAGCGTTCCAGGCAGCAGCATTTCACGAGGCTTATCATAGTGCTTCACAACTAAAGCCACTTTACCTTCTGTAAAATACTTAGGAAGTGTATGATCAACTAATTCATAAAAAGTAGCACAATATGGACATGCATAATTTAAAAATACTTCCATTTTAACAGGTGCATTCACATCACCAATTACTAAATAATCGTTTTTGATTCCTAACATAATGATTACCCCACTATTTTCTATGTATTTTAAATTTTCTATTATTTTATTCTATACTATTACTATAGGAATTGTAAAATATTTTCTATGATTAAAAGAAAAACCAACTCTACATAGATCCGTAGAATTGGTTATAAGTAAGATTAAGAAATTAATTTCAGCGCAATGACACTCCCGATAATTAAAGTGATCGCTGTGATTCTCAAGGCATTTTTCGGTTCTTTAAATAGTAAAATCCCTAAAATTGCCCCCCCTGCTGCACCTATTCCTGTCCAAATTGCATAGGCTAATCCCATTGGCAATACCTTCATAGCAAGGCTCAAGAAAAAGAAGCTAGCAGAAAAGCCGACAATAAGCAGCACAAACGAAAGGATATCCTTACGCTGCTGTAGCCTGCCCATAAATCCAACTGAAACCATTTCAAATAATCCCGCTAAAATTAAATAAATCCAAGCCATTACTGCTCACCTCCCGTACCGCTGTCATCCGGTGTTGCCAGCTTCAACATGATGACACCTGCTAACAATGTAAAAATAAATAGGATTTTCAACGGCTCAACCGGGCTGCCGAATAATACCATATCGCTGATGACTGTACCGAACGTGCCCAGTCCAACGAATACGGCGTAAACTGTACCGACTGGTAACACCCCACTCGCGTATATCAACACGCCGAAACTTACTATAATTGCAATCACTGTTCCAATCCATTCCAAAGGTGTTGCTGCATGCTTTAAGCCGATTACCCAACCGACTTCAAAAACTGCAGCGACGACAACCAATAACCAATATTTCATTTTCCTCATCTCCTCTACTTCTTGTGATGGTTTCATTTCACCCTGTGCTTTTTCAAAATAAAAAAGCCAGGAGGAATGTTCATCAACATATCTCCCAGGCTTTTATCCTTCCGTGACGCAAAAAAATCGCGCACCTTCTCTCGGACCAGACTATGCCTGCGCATACGGAACCCTAGAAGGTGTATTTGTATTAAGTTAACGTAATTATTTCACATTTCAGCAGCTCATTCAAGGATCGGGGGTTATTTCTTAAGTTACAATAATCACAGAATATTTCGGGATTTTTGCGAAAAAATGGATATTCTATCCGTTATATAAAGTATACAAGCTTTTAAGCCAAACGATAAAGGAGAACGTGATGAGGATAAATGAACGTAATTTTATAAAATATCTTCAAGCTGGTCAGGAAAAAGCACTTGATTATGTAATTGACCACTATCTTCCGCTCATAAAAGGGATCGTAGTGAAAACGCTAGGTCCGATTCATAGAGCCGATTTAACAAAGGAATGCATTAATGATATCCTGTTCTCCATTTGGCAAAATGCCTCAAAATTTAGTGGGGATACGACTGACTTTCAAAAGTGGATTTGCGTCATCTCAAAGTATAAAGCTATTGATTATTATCGGACAGAGCTCAAGAGAAAAGAGAGCCCATTTATTGATATGGAGGCAACTTTGGCTGATTCTGCAATAAAGAAAAGCAGCCGGATGGAAGAGTACGAAGAAATACAGGAAATCCTTTCATCCTTAAAGCCTGCCGATCAGAAAATTTTCGTTATGAAATACTTACTCGATTTGAATACAGAGGAAATTGCCCATCAGTTGCAGATGACGAAATCGGCTGTTGATAACAGGCTTTATCACGGGAAGAAAAAGTTGAAAAAAGCGTGGGGAGGAATTTCAATTGAAAAATCTATATAAGCAGTTCAACGATATTGACATCAATATAACTGAGTATGAAGAGATGGATGTAACAGAATTTGAAAACGCCCAGTTTAAAAAAGAGATGAAAAACCGTATTTCCAAAAAAAAGACGAAAAAATGGATGAAAAGCATTTCAGCTGCCTGTCTATCCCTAGGAATTGCCTCGGCGTCTATCGTCGGTTTATCGTACACTGCATTCGCCCAGGAGATTCCGATTCTGAACAGTATACTTAAACTTTTTTCCGATAGAGAAATGCTTACAGGCTATGACGAATTAGCAGAACAGCATCATCTAACAGCCGAAAGTGGCGGAAATAGCATTACGGTAAACGAAATTTTATTTGATAGTAAGTCCCTTTTTGTTACCTATTTCATCGAAACCGAGCAAGATTTAGGAGAAACACCAATGCTGGCAGGCTCCATTGAAGTTAACGGCAAACGCCATGCCCTCCCTTTTGTAGACCATACGCTTAAAAAAACTGGTGAAAATCAGTATGCGGGTTTAACGAAGGCCGTGCTTCAATTGGATGCTTCACTAGAGGAGGGCGATTTTACATTTCATATGAGTAGTATGACAAGTACAGATAAAAAGGATTTTGTACAGTTAGAAACGCAATTCGACTTTTATGCAAAAGCAACGGATAATGTCACACAAATTGTAGATAAAGAAGCGACCGATGAAGATTTAATTCTTCATTTAGAGAAGGTTACGTATACTCCGCTATCCTTTATTGTGAACTTTAACTCAATTATAAAAGACCAAACCATTTTGGATGAGTGGCCCTTTATAAGTAGTGGCTTCCATGTAACGGATGATTTAGGCAATACGTATGAAACAAAAATGAATGGTGGTGCCGGAAGCGGTAGTCATGATATGTCTTATATGTTCACATACGAAAAGCTTCATTCTGATGCAAAAACTTTGACATTTAACCCATACTTCGAGTTACTGGCAGCAGATAAAGTACTTGAAAACGGTGTGCTATACCGTGATCACAGCAGTAATGCTCCTAAGAAAACCGTAGAACTTGAGGAAATCACCATTAACATTAAACGGTAAAATTGTGCAGTTCAACCAAACTTTTTTCTCCCTAATCAACTAGTAAATTAGGGAGGTTTTTTATATTGAACTAATGGAAATTAATTCATCTCCCTTCCATTTGAAATCCTTTAAATTAGCTGGTTAATCCCCCTCCCATCACTAATTTTTTCTAAGCGCTAACGACATGAAATTCTATCAAAACGTATTCCATGATGTTTATTAATTTTCCACAGGGGTATTTTTACACTGTGCAAGAAACTATTGAGAGGATGATAAAAATGGCAAAACATATTGTAGGTTATTATGATACTGAAGAAGAGGCAATCATGAAAATTGAAGATTTAAAACGTCAAGGCTATCGTTCAGAAGATATTTCAGTTGTAAGTAAAAATAGCTCAGATGTAGATACAATTTCAGATGAAACGGGTGCTGTTGCAGAAGGAGCTGCTACAGGAGCAGCTGCCGGCGGAGTAGTAGGCGGTGTTGGCGGCGTACTTGCCGGACTAGGTGCATTAGCAATACCAGGAATTGGACCAATCGTGGCAGCAGGTCCGATTGTAGCCGGTTTAACAGGAGCAGCTGCTGGTGCAGGTGTCGGTGGTTTAGCTGGAGCTCTTATTGGTATGGGGATTCCAGAAGATGAAGCAAACCGTTATAGCGGTTATGTAGAATCCGGCAAAATTTTAGTTATTGTAGACGAAGATTTACGAGGCCCAATTTTATAATTAATTATTATTGAATATATACAGCCGAGGGGGATGAAAGACATGGCAAAGCATACTGTTGGATATTATGATACAGAACAAGAGGCAATCGCCGCAATCGAGGATTTGAAACGACAAGGTTACCGCTCGGAGGATATTTCAATTATTAGTAAAAGCAAAACTGATATAGATCATGTTTCCACTGAAACAGGTGCTGATGTTGCAGGCGGTGCCGCTGCAGGTCTAGCTGCTGGCGGCGCTTTAGGTGGCATTGGTGGTATCCTTTTAGGACTTGGAGCTCTGGCTATTCCAGGAGTAGGTCCTATTGTAGCTGCTGGACCAATCGCTACAGGGCTGACAGGATTAGCTGCTGGCGGTAGTATTGGCGGATTGGCAGGTGCCTTTGTAGGAATGGGTATTTCCGCAGAGGAAGCAGAACGTTATGACGAGGAATTTAAAGCTGGTAAGATTTTAGTCATTGTGGACGAGGATACAAAAGGTCCACTAGTATAAAAGAAGCTTATAGGAAGAAGGCTGTGTTGGAAGTCAAATTGACTTTTAATGCAGCCTTGTTTTCTGTATTCATATTGAATTAAGGGAATAAATTTCCCTTATTATCATTTAAATCCTAAAAACTGCAAAAATAAAGGAAGAAATTCCGCTTATTGCGCTCCAAAACACGAAAAAAGTTAATTTTTCTCTGAATAACGGAAAAAACTACCCTTATTTCTTCTTAAAACTAAGGTCAGCATGCAAATAATGGTAAATTCTCCGCTTATTTTTTAGTGAAACCCGTAAAAAGCCACCCACTATTCATTGGGAATGGCATTTGTTAAAATCTTAACCTTTACTTACTGTTGTTATAGCTGCTTTCGCTAGACGTCGATCGTTATAAGCAAGCCCTTGACTTAAAATCATAGCGCCTACCATTTGCATTACTGTTTTTACAATTATTTGCCCCACAATTGCTGCTGGAACGGCTGCCCAAGGTATAAAACCTGCTCCTAAAGGACTTAGCCCAACAACAACGAACACGATGGAATCCAAAAATCCTCCAACAATTCCACTATAGAACACACGCCACGCCATCGGTAATTTTAAACGTGTGTAAATTTCTGTATCGGCCGTTTCAGCAACTAAAAAAGATAGTGCAGATGCAGCTACAATAATTAACGTATCTCCTAATGAGAACGATACAGTTGCAGATAAAACTAAAGCCAGTAAGATGAACCCATATGTTTTTTTACGACCAAATTTATTTTGCACTAAATCCCGGAAAATAAATGTCGCACCAATTAAAAATGAACCCATCGGTATAATAAACATTCCCAATTCAAGCGGTGCAAAACGTGCTGTTACAACGTTAGCGGTCACAATAGATACTAAATAAAATAAAATTCTAATCATACTACTTCTCCTGTTTCCTTCGAGTGTAAATACGTTTCCATCCCTTGTAATCGCAGCTTACATGCTGGGCAATCCCCGCATCCATCCGCAATAATGCCGTTATAACATGTCAGTGTTTTCTCTCTTACATACTCAAATGCGCCAAGCTCATCGGCTAATGCCCATGTTTCAGCTTTATCAATCCACATAAGCGGTGTATGAATTACAAAGGAGCTATCCATTGATAAATTCAGTGTCACATTCAACGATTTTATAAAGATATCGCGACAGTCCGGATAACCGCTGAAATCCGTTTCGCATACACCTGTGACAATATGCTTCGCGCCAATTTGGCTTGCCAACACACCGGCAAATGATAAAAACAATAGGTTGCGCCCCGGTACAAAGGTTGATGGCAATCCGCCCTCTTCCCCTTCTTCCACTGGAATATCATCACGTGTTAAGGCATTTGGTGCGAGCTGATTCAGTAACTCCATATTTAAAATATGGTGTCGTACATTTTGTTCTTCGGCAATCTTTTTAGCGCATTCAATTTCCAATGCATGCCGTTGTCCGTAATCAAAGGTTACTACTTCCACTGCTTTGAAATTTTTCAATGCCCAAAACAGACATGTTGTACTATCCTGTCCGCCGCTAAATACGACGAGTGCTTTTCCATCCTTCATCTTTTTGCTCCTTTTAAACGAAAAAACAGCACTAAGATTATGTGCTGTTTAATCTTAGTTTTTTATAGAGGGTCGCTAATAACCTCTTTCACCTGCAAGGTCTATTTAATTTTTAACGGTTGTCGATTTTTTCTGGATATAAATCATGGTTCATTAAACGGTAGTTGGCAATTTCCTCATATTTCGTGCCCGGACGCCCGTAATTGCACCAAGGATCAATCGAAATGCCTCCACGCGGCGTAAATTTACCCCACACTTCTATATAGCGCGGGTCTAACAGCTTGATTAAATCGTTCATAATAATATTCACGCAGTCTTCATGGAAATCGCCATGATTACGGAAACTAAATAAATATAATTTTAATGATTTACTCTCCACGATTTTTTGATCCGGGATATACGAAATATACATCGTCGCAAAGTCCGGCTGCTGTGTAATTGGGCAAAGACTTGTAAACTCCGGACAATTGAATTTCACAAAATAATCGCGGCCAACATGCATATTATCAACAGACTCCAACACTTCTGGTGCATACTCAAAAGCATATTTTACATTTTGATTTCCTAATAACGTTAAATCCTCTAAACCATCTTTTTCGTGTCTACTAGACATGAAAAGCCCCTCCTTCATTCATACCAAAGTATCCAAAGGAGGGGTAAGCGTATCATCAATAAAAAACTACCGGATGCAATAAAAAAAAGCCACGTCCGATATGGACATGGCATAATATGCATGTATCCATAGTTTTTTATAGAGGGTATCAGCTATGAACCTCTCCTGAACAACTCAGGTATTTTAATCTTCCCTCATTCTATTAGAAATAAAGTCCATTGTAAAGAAATAATTGAAAATATGGTATCTACTCCCCTACACAATTGGCTTTTCAAATATAAAAACCGATACAGCCATATCCTCTTCCACCTTAATATCCGAAAATAAATGAAGCAGTTTTGAATCGACGAGCTCCTCCAATCCTTCGGGAACCTGTTGCTTATAAATTTCCTGAATCATTTGGGTTCTCGCATTGTGAATAACCTTTTTTCCTTCTTCTGATTGAATAATAAATTTTTCAGTAGGTGTCAAAATGCCGTACATCGTCGTGACAGCCATATTCTCCACGAAATGCGTATAAATTCTATCCGGTCCTTTTCCATATAGCTCTTTACGTACTTTTCGTACGATTTCATTAAAAACGGTTTCCTTCTTCCCCATTTGTACAACCCCCTAGTTTATTCAAACTATACAATATAACTTTTAAAAAAATAAACCCTTCTCTCTCTATCTTGTTCTTTTAAAACAAAATAGTATAATAAAAGAAATAAATGGAATTCCAATAATTGTTTTGTTGGAACGCTATTTGCATTTTATAAAATGGATTGATTCGTTAGTAGGTATTGCTAATTTATTACTCCACTACAAGGTCTTTTTAAAAGACGTCTTGTGGTGGAGTTTTTTGTATTTTAAAGGAGGTTATATAAAGATGTCATGGATTGTTCTTCATTTTATCGGGATTATTTCATACGCAGCAACAGGGGCTTTTGTCGCGCTTGAAGCGAGATTTTCATTTATAGGTGTATTTGCTTTAGGTTTTATTACAGCGTTTGGAGGAGGGCTGATTCGAAATGTAATTATAGGGATTCCTGCTACTGAACTGTGGGAGCAATCCACTATTTTAACAGTGTTCATAACATTAATTATCATCGTATTAATTCCACTAAAATGGATTGATCATTGGAGAAGGTGGGGAATGCTTTTCGATTCAATTGGGCTTGCTTCCTTTGCACTTCAAGGTGCCATGCTGGCGAGTGAAGTTTATTCCAATGATTTAGGTGTGATGATTTTGGCCGCCCTATTTACAGGTGTCGGCGGTGGAGTCATGCGGGATGTGATCGCTGGTCGAAAACCACTTGCATTGAAGGAAGAAATTCACGCGATATTAACGATTCTATGTGCCCTCTCTATTTGGCTAGGCTGGAGCTCACCTCTAGCACTTACACTCATCGTTGTTATTGTAGTTACCATACGTTTGTCAGCCATTCACTATAAGTGGCGGCTTCCTCTACCGTGTCATTCTGAGGAAAATAGCTTTACTGATAGTGAAGTGAAATCAATTTCAAAGTTAAAACTTGATAAATCAAATGAAAGCTAGTAAACTATTCAAGTGCTCGTTTTATTACAAAACAATATAGTAATATAGTACTGTATAACCTCAAGGATACGGCTTGAGGGTCTCTACCAGGAACCTTAAAATCCTGATTACAGAAAATGATTAATCTCATTTTTTGTAATCAGGATTTTTTTATTTTCTAAATTTTTCATCAGAAAGGATGTATAGCAGATTATGAATTTCAAAGTTATTATACTCGCATTATCAACTGTTGCTGTAGGTTTGGTTGAATTAATCGTCGGCGGTATTCTTCCAATTATTGCAAAGGATTTAGATATTTCAATAAGCAGTGCCGGACAGCTAATTACGGTATTCGCTCTTATTTATGCGATTGCCGGTCCAGTGCTATTAGTTTTAACGAGTAAGGTCGAACGGAAAAAGTTATACCTTATTTCGTTGTTTATATTTTTCATCAGTAATATCATGACTTATTTCAGTACGGATTATACCTTTATGATGATTGCCCGTGTTTTAAGTGCCATGAGTACATCACTGATTACTGTGCTCTCTTTAATAATCGCTGCAAAAGTTGTAGCTCCGACACATCGAGCTAAGGCGCTAGGCCTTATTTATATGGGTATTAGTTCTTCGCTTGTATTAGGTGTACCACTTGGAATTTTAATTTCCGATTATTTCGGTTGGCGTGTTATTTTCCTAGGGATTGCCATATTATCGGTAGGCTCTTTTATCCTGATTTCTATTTATTTAGAGCGCATTCCTGGTGAAATGGCCGTTCCACTTTCACAACAATTAAAGGCCGTTGCCAGTTCAAAAATTGGTACAGCCCATCTTGCCACGATGTTTATGCTGGCAGGACATTATACAATATATGCATATTTCACTCCATTTTTGGAAACAGAGCTTAATCTGAGTTCAAGCTGGATCAGTCTTTGTTATCTATTATTCGGGATTGCCGCAGTGAGTGGTGGCGCATTTGGAGGCACACTTTCAGATAAGATTGGTGCTCCTAAAAGTATTATTATTGTCATCATTTCGTTTGCTGTAGTGCTGTTCTTGCTGCCATTCACGACATTTTCACTTATTGTATTTATACCGGTCATGATGATTTGGGGTGCATTAAGTTGGAGTCTATCTCCACCCCAGCAAAGCTACCTGATTCAAACAGATCCAGCTACTTCGGATATTCAGCAAAGCTTTAACAATTCAGCGTTACAAATCGGTATTTCAATGGGTTCAGGATTTGGGGGAATTGTTTTAAATCAAACAAGTACGATCTCTCATGCTGCCTGGTATGGTGGTGCCCTTGTTCTTATAGCCCTAGCATGTGCAGTCTTCTCTTTAACAAGAAAGACGAATGTAAGAAGAGAATATAAAACGACGGCTTCGAACGTTGAACAAACAAATATCTAATTTTAAATAGCATCATTCGGATTATAATCGAATGATGCTATTTTTATTTGGTCAGAGAACATATAGTTAATAAATGTATATTATGTTATGATAAGTAAGCCTAAAACACTCTCGAATTAAAGACATAATAATTGGAGAAAACACTATGAAAAATATTAATCACTTACTAGAAGAACACAGCGAATTGGAAAGCGAACGTCTCTTTTTACGTCCGATTTCTCTTGAGGATGCCGAAGATATGTATGAATATATGGCGGATGAGGAAACAGTTAAATTCCTATTCGAACCCCATAAAGAGCTGACTCAAACGAAGAAAATGATCGAAAATTATTTTTTGAAAGAACCTCTTGGCAAGTATGCACTCGTGTTAAAGGAAAGCAATAAAATGATCGGGGCAATCGAGTTCCGCGTGCACGAATGGAACAAAAGTGGTGAACTCGGCTTTACAATGAACAGAAACTTCTGGGGAAAAGGCTATATGAATGAAGCCGGAAACTTAATACTTAATTTAGCTTTCAATACGCTAGGCTTAGAACGGGTATTTTCGGAATCCGATACTAGAAATGCAGCATCTTCAAAATTGATGAGTCGTTTAGGTATGGCCCATGAAGGTACAATGAGAAAAAATCATATGATCCGCGGAACACTAGTGGACAGTGTGTATTATTCTATATTAAAAGAGGAATATCAACAGGCTTAATGAAGTAGAAACACCACCGATAAAAATATATGGGGCTGGGACAAAACCCGCTTCAAAATCAAACACCGTTCAAATTTTACGATTAGTAAATTTGAACGGCTTTATTATTGTGTATACTTCGTAGCCGTTGTTCTCCGTTACGGCGGACGCTTTCCTGGGGGCACGAGGCCAACAGGATGTTGGTCACAAAAGCGTTGCCATAGGACGTGGCGTTTTTAGCTTTTGTTCCTTACGTCTCTCCCACGTGCTCCTGCGGTTACTCGTCGCATAAATAATTGCTCCTGCGGTTACTCGTCACATAAATAATTGCTCCTGCGGTTACTCGTCGCAAAATAAATTTTGCTTGTCCCCTGGGAGTCGCCACC
The DNA here is from genome assembly GCF_038002585.1 of Solibacillus sp. FSL K6-4121. Taxonomy (NCBI): domain Bacteria; kingdom Bacillati; phylum Bacillota; class Bacilli; order Caryophanales; family Caryophanaceae; genus Solibacillus; species Solibacillus sp. FSL K6-4121. The sequence goes on along the minus strand of NZ_JBBOCS010000001.1, from coordinate 1,050,758 downwards.
TTCACTTCGAACAACTTATTTCCCTTCTATATCAAGTAAATTTCTGCATAATTTCAAGCATTGCATTGTGCACTTTCTCTTGGCGCTTATATAATATAGCCCATTTCAAGACGCACTTCGTTATTTTTAACATCCTCATTTGAATAGGAATTTAAATTTAATCCAATCATTTGAAAACCTTCCTTCAAATAAAACTGAATGGCTGGATAATTAGAAGTTTGTGTTTCTAACACAATCATTCTGACACCCATTTCACGAGCACGTTTTTGGGCAATGGCTACTAAGGCACTGCCTATACCTTTTCTTTTAAACCGGTTATCAATATATAAGTCATGAATTAATAATGTATTATTCCACTCCATGTGCTGGATTACTATAATTCCCGTTTCTTCACCATTATGCTCTGATACATAAACCTCTGAACCTTCTTTATGTGAATCAAAAATCTCCTCTTCAAGATTTTTTTCAAATGGAATTTCAAATACTTCTTCCGTCAGAGAAAAGTTCCATCCCATAGAGTTAGCATCCGTTTGAACTTTATAATACTTTTCAGATGTATAATGATAAGATACTTGTTTTCCCGTTGGGTAATTTTTTTGATCAATACGGCGTATAGATACCATTAAAAACCTCCTAATTTATATGACTTAAATCTATTGAACATTAACTCATACTCGTAAATTTAACAGTGCACTGCTTCATTTTTCCTTCTGTTCATCTTAACGTTAAGAATTATTTGTGCTCTTTCATTATTACTTCGCTCCCAATAAATAATGGGAATTGTGCGTAAATTAATTATATAAATAAACATAGCTTCAAGCTGGAAATGCTTGAAGCGTTTTTTTGCCCTTTTTTATCATTTCCTTTAAATATATATTGATAAATATTACATAAATTCTTTTATCTGTTAAAATTATATTACCAATTATACAATACACTTATAGTACGAGAGTTAAAAGAAACGCTTGCCTCATTGTTGGCAGGAAAAATATTAAAGTAAGGAATAAAGAAAATGAAAAAAAGAAAATGGGGTATTTTAGTTTTACTGATTATCATCGCAATCAGTTTTTACTTGACGCAAGGGCCAAAACCATTAGCTCGAGATTTAAAAAATTCTTTTCTGGAACTTAGTGAAATGACGGAGCTGGTCGTTATGGACTATCAACATGATAGTATGTACAGGACATCCGATAGAGGACAACTGAATGAGATTTATAAACAATTAGCAAAGATTAACGTCACACGAGGACAAGATATCGAATTTAATGAGTCCGTTTTTCGTGACGATGAGATACTAAAAGTTCGCTTTTACAATAACGAAACTACTTTTGCCATTAATTTCACATTTTATGAGGATAGATCTCTTATTGTTGAGGAGCAAGCATTCGTAACAAAAACGACATTAGGTCGCCAAGTGTCAGAAAATGAATTTTTACAGTTTTATGAGTTTATACATGATGGTAGAACTTTTGAGTGAAGGCTACTAGCTTCCATCAATAATTAAAACGCACTCACTTATAATACGGTTCTCCGTAATAAGTATAAGTGAGGTTTTTCCGCCAAAAAATACAGCAACAATTGGTTGAAACAATTAAGCTACGTATAAATCGGATTTCATTATTTTATTTGGATCTTTTTCAAAAGGTACTATGTTTCATTGACGATTTTAAAGATTTCACGAAAATAGTATTAAAACTTGAAGCATAACTAAATAAAATAGGCCGTTTCCTTTTAAAGAAACGCGGCCTATTTTTTCTAGCTATATAATATAATTTCAATTTTTATTATTCACTATTGGAACTTTCTTCGTAGGCAATCGATTGAACAGGGCCGAATTTATTGTACGATTGAGTCTGTTCTTTTATATATCTTTTATCCTCATACATATGCACATCGCAAGTATGATAGAGATGCTCATAATTAGTACCCTCTTCTTCAACAAAAGCAATGCCAATACTTGGTACAACTTCGATTTCGATGTTGTCCTGCTTATACAGATTAACTCGGAATACATCACGGGCCTTTTCTATTTGCTTTAAAAACTTATCCTTCGACCCGATTTGTTCAAAAAACATGACAAATTCATCGCCACCTAAACGTGCTAGTATATGTGGCTTTGGTAAATTCTCATGCCAGCAGTTCGCCGTAAAAATCAACACATTATCTCCTGTTAGATGACCATATTTATCATTGATTTCTTTAAAAAAGTTTAAATCACATATCATTAATGCGCCGTCTTTTTTTCCGGACTGCGCCAATTTTCGTTTTACTTCTTCCTCGAAATAAGTACGATTATATATACCTGTTAGTATGTCGTGATGAGCTAAATATTCAAATTGTTTGGATTGCTGAAGTAAACTTTCTTCGTACTTTATCGATTCTGTAATATCATGTAATATTAGCATTTTGCCCACTGGTTTATTATTACTTCCATTGATATAAGAAAAATGAACATTATAAAATTTTTCTCCTAATTGCATTGATTGGGTTGTTAGTTTGTCTATTTCCGGGTTTTGTTCAATAAATGTCAATAGAGGCGGGAAATGAGATAGAACTTGTGATGCAAAGCTACCAATTAACTTTTTATCGGGTAACTGTTCAAACAATATATTGGAGGATTTATTATAGCTTTTTAAAGTATTATCTATATCGAAAATAATTACAGCATCATTTATAGATTCGAAAACTTTTTTCATCGCTAAAGGAGATAATTTAAGCATATTAAATTGGTATATTCCCCATAAATAAAATACAGCCGAAAAAACAAGTCCAAAAGGAGATATATCGATTGGTATTTTTATTACACCTATTGAATGAATGAATGGAAAACCAAATACAAATGAAGAACCAATCATCATTAGCGCGACCTGTTTTTTCCTCTCCTTATTTGACTTAAGGAACATATGGACTAATAGACATAGACCAATTAAATAGTAACTATAAGCGTAACCAATATGTAAGTAAAAAAGCGGACCTCTATCCAAAAAGATAAGTGGGAACCCTTGGGAATAATCTAAAGTCATGCTTCTATAAAATAATTGATGCCCCTCATTTGTAAAGTGGGTAACTAATGTGGAAAGTGGACCAATTGATAATAAAGCAATGTTCCTCTTTGTTAAAATCCTCTGATTACCTGTGAACTGTAATATCATAATTATCCAAATAAACGGCCCAAAAGGAATACCTATATACTGAACATGTATCCAAAAAAGCATTTGTTCCACTGTCGTACTTACGAGTTGAAAAGCATATCCAAATGTATAAAAAGAAGCGGCTAACACACCTAAGCCATAACTAATCGAAATTGGGGTGTCTCTATTTTGCCAAGAATAGTAGAGCAACACTATGAAACAAAAGCTGAAAAGAACTAGAATTGCTGAAAGTACAAAGTTATAGCTCATAATGTGATTTCCTCCTTATAATCATTTTGTAATTACTTGATTATCTAAATATGTGATTATGAAAATTTTAGTAATATCATTATGAGGTTTCTTATTCACACTTTTATTTTCTTATACGAATATGTTTGACTTCACAACTTTCTCCAACTCTTGTCTATGCGCAGCTTAGAGTGCAATCATATTAATATTATTCAATAACTTTATTATTTTTACAATTCATTATATAAATAATGAGTAATTTTCCAATTACAATCACTAAAAAAGTAAAGCCATTTAATGACTTTACTTAGTTTTGGCATAAAATATTCTTTTAAAGTCATTACTTTAGAAAAATATATGTAAATCTGTCTCTATTTATTATAAAATTCACCATACCACATGCGATTTTCTTTTAATGATGTAGCTCTCTAACTGAACTGTCTTTTTGGGAAAAGTCGCTTACGTTCTCATCTCCGACTAAATCCAGCCCTTTTCCACCGCTTTTTGTACAGCCTGCTGCCTTGTTTCAACTTCGAGCTTCTGAATGGATAAAGATAGGTAGTTGCGGATTGTGCCTTTAGTCAGGAATAACTGCTTACTAATTTCATTCGTCGTATAACCATCCTTCACGAGCTTTAGCACATTAATTTCCCGTTCGTTTAGAGGATTTTTTTCATTCATAAATAAAGCAGCAGCAAGATCCTGACTGATTACCCTCTCACCTTGCATTATTTTACGTACAGCACCCATTACATATTGGATCGGCTCATCTTTCAGGACATATGCATCTATATGAAGATCCATTGCCTCCTGCAAATAACCGGACCTTGCAAAAGTTGTCATAATCATAATTTTGCAAGGATAATTATGACGGCGAATGTTCGCAGCTACCTCCAATCCGGATAAATGCGGCATTTCAATATCCAAAATGCATACATCCGGCATTTCCTTTTCTATTAAAGCCCATGCTTCTTTGCCATCTGCTGCCTCACCTACAATTTGTAAATCCTCCTCAAGCTCCATAATCGATATTAAAGCTCCCCTTAGCAGTTGCTGATCCTCGGCGATGCAAATTCTAATCATTTTTCCCCCTCCTGTATTGAGTACAGTGGAATTGTCAGAAACACCTTCGTCCCCTCCGTGTCATACGTCACTTCTGCATTTCCCTTTAATGACCTCATCCGTTCCTTCATTGTAAATAGTCCATTGCCATGCCGCTTATCGGATAAACCTACTCCGTTATCAACAATAGCTACTTCCACTCGGTCCTCTGTTTGATAAAGGTGTATTTTACACATAGATGCGTGACTGTGCTTCACAACATTTGTTACCGCCTCCCGAATACTATAGGCAAGCATCGTTTCCTGCACACTGGATAGCAGAGTGTTTTTAAGCTGATGCTCAATCTGTGCACGGATCTCAGCATTCTTAAGCAACTCCTCACAATGTTTCAGTTCAACATCCAAGGATAGAAAGTTCATTTCCGATATAATTTCACGCACTTGCTTATGGGCTGTGCGGACTGTCAGTATAATATCATCGAGCTCCTTATGAATCCGGCAATCATCGTGTGGCACTAGCCTGGAAACGAGCTCTGTTTTCACCTTTATGACTGTTAACGTATGCCCTAAAGTATCATGCAGATCACGGGCAATTCGCTGACGCTCCTGCTGCATCGCAATATGTACTGCCGCTTCATCGACCTCACGTTGAAGCAGCTTGGATTTCTCAATATAATAGCGTAACCATGGCAATAGCAAAATAAAAACCATAGCCGCCAGTACAATTGACTGGGCGTTTGAAAACAGCACATCCTGATAGCGCCAGACGAGACTGGCAAGAAGGAGAAAATTTATACACGTAGCAATCCACAAAATACGTCGATTAACAGCGCGCCCAACAAGGTCTGCAAAGGCAAACTGAAAGAAGATCCACTGCGGTCCACTTATATAAGCCAAATACGCCGTAATAACAAAACCCAGCACGGTAGCAGGAAGCAATAGACCATCCTGATGCCACAGTGCTATATAATAGGCACCTAAATAAATAGCTATAACTACAATTTTGAAAATAAGTGACGGAATTTGCTCCGACACGACAACCGCATAACTGAACAGTAGGACCGTCAGTACATCGATGATTAAATAATATCTTGCCTGACTTTTAGGATACCATTCCAGCATGTAGCCCCCCTATCTTTCCAGTCTCTGCAGAATTCCTTTCCGTAGCCATTCGATTGGTCCATACGGAAATTTAGCTAACCACAGATTTGAGAGTATTATTTGTCCTACTACTATCATACAAAAAATCCCTATAATTTCCACACTATTTAAATTACCACCAAGGCCTAAACCCCAACCGTAAAAAATAGCTGTAGCAGTTATGTTTTGCAGAATATAACAGCTTAAAGACGTACGACCCGTTTTCTCAAGCCATTTCCAAATGCGCCACGTACTCCAAGTCCGAACAAGAAAGGCAATCAGCCCTAAATAACCAAATGCGAGCACAGGCGCAAATATATAACGGACAGGAAAATCAAAGAGACCGCCTGGTACAAACGTCAATACATTCAAAGGCAATCCAAGACCTAGACCCCAAGTGAGCAATTTTCGCTGAATGGCAATCCCACGCTCATTAAAGGAGAAAGCACCGCTTCGCTTAAGCTTTATACCGATAATAAATAAACAGATATTTAAAGGGATAATAAAAATTGCCTCTGTTCTAAAGAACATAAAATTCGCCAGACGATTCTGTACCTGCTCCAGCCATGTTCCTTCTGCATAAATCGCAATCAGTTCCGGAGAGCTTGCCATAGAAAACGCTGGCCCTAGCAACATGGAAGTGAAAATGAGCGCAATCATCCCTAAATGTATTGCTCCAGCAACCCATAACGCCCGTGTCATCGCCCGTTCTCCGCGCTTTAGAATGACAGCGATAATTGCTGCAGTGACGGCATAGCTCATGAGCACATCATACTCCATTACAAATACATAGTGCAGAAGGCCTTCCACCATTAAAAATACGATGACCCACTTATACACCCCAATCCACGGCTTATTACGTCGGATGGACTGCTCGTATTTTATCGCCATTCCTACTCCGAACATAATCGTTAACATGCCGAGCAGCTTACCGTTAAATACAAACAGTACAAGCATGCGTAAAATATCATTCATATTCGACCAACTGCTAAAATCCGTCGTCGTTATATACTTGAGATCCCCTAAATGAGCAAAAATCCAAATATTCGTTCCAAGTGTCCCTAAAATAGCGATTCCTCTTAAAATATCGATTAAAGCGATACGTTTCATCTTAATCCCCCTCCAATTCCTTACCTTTATCGTACATTGGAGGATACTTACGAAAATATCGACAGGCGTCAATAAATCCAGATGACACGTGTCATTTATTAATTTAGCTAACTCTGCTTTTCGGAATTGGAATATATTGTATAATAATGTTAAGAAATTTTAAAGGGGGTAAGATTTGAGTATTTATATTTTCCTGATTACTTTATTGGTGATTGATAGATTGGTAGCTATTTTTACTAGCAAAATTTTTAAAATAAACTACGTGCCATTGCTCATTAATTCCGCTATCAATAAAGTTCACCCAAAATTATATAAGAATACTTTTTCTTATAATGATGTTTCTTGTTCTTATTAATATTTTCGTCAATTCGTCATACGAAAAAAGAATTAATGTACATCCCGATTGGACATTTATTTTCATAATCGGGTTCATCGTTCAGCAAATTGTTATTGAACTTAAATTTATTAAAGAGAAAAATTAGCATATAGCTACTTAGATTAGAGGGGGTGTACATGTTGTTTTGTTGTTGAGTTTTTTATTCATTTATTTATTGTAAAAATAAAAAGTTCAATATCTCTAACCTTCATTTCTTTCTAGTAGTTGTTCAATTTTATAATCTACCTTTCGTAATACCTGCTTTATTTGTTTAATGTTATTTTCCCTTTGTACCTTCTGTTCGTATTTGTTTTGAAATAGTTCTTTTATTTGGAGAACATTTTGAACTTCCTCTTGTGTTAATTCTTTGTTTTGATCTGTATTGTTCGACCATTCAATAAGCATTTTAATTTCCTGTAATGAAAATCCGGTTTGTTTAAGTTTAATAATGGTTTCAACTAAAATGATGTCATGATTTTGATACTCACGATGTTTGTTTTTTACTTCTGGCTGTAATAAACCTATTTTTTCATAGTATCGAATCGTATCTTTACTTATGCCAGTACACTCTGCGAATTCGCCTATTTTCATCAATATCACCCACTATTTTATAAATTTTTAAACCATTAGAATAATTATACAATGGAAAATGAATCGAATGATATGATGTCTATAATTAATACGGCCATTTGTTGCGATCCCCTGGGCAATCGCCAATAGATGCAACAAGATAAAGGCAACAAGAAGCAATAAAAACTGCCACTCTTTATTTGGGATGAATAGACTTACAATGATACCTATTGATACAAGGACAAACATGAAGCTTCTAACTTGAAATCCTTCTGTCCTGCATTGTTTAATCCCTGCAATACCCGTTAAAAATGCATATAACCCAATCAACATTGTCACAACTGCCATTTATATCACTCCATTCTTTTCATACGTTCACTTTAAAAGATGGAGTTAGCTCCATGTCAATCAATTAAAAGCAGTATCTTTATTTATACGTACATACTCATTTTTTTCGGGAAACTGCGTATGAAGCATCTGATTTACTCTTTCATAATCAATCCGGTACCATTTCGAGCGATCGACATAAAAACGGTTAAACTTGTCGGTCGAGATAACGATTTTATTTTTTTCCAATTTGATTAACAAGCTTTTCACTTTTGGAGCACTCCACATGCCGAGTTGCTTTGACCAATTTTTATAAGTTTGGCGATACCATTTCTGCCCCTCTTTCATTACACCTTGGTTTTCCAAACGATAATGGAGTTGCTGCAACAGTAATGCTTGATCAGCCCCAATCACGGTCCCTAATTTTTTGGATACAAAGAAATATTGATGCTCTAATAATAAGCTCATTTTTCAAACCTCCCTCTGCTATAATCTGTTGCTCTATATATGTCAGATTTAAATAAAAAAAGGGACATATTTTAAAATTTTCTTAAAATAAAAAAATACATACCGTCGTGTTTTAACACGACAATATATATTTTAATTTACTTAAAATTTATTAAATCTTTTTGATCGGACGAGTTGTGACGGTCTGACAAATCAAATTTGATACGATCAACAAGGGATGATTTTGAAAAATGGAAGGCTCAATTTAATCTCCTAGAAAAATATATTAGAATATTAATAGCTTTTTTATTTTTATAAAGAACATAGAACTATTAACAAAATTAGATTAATGCGCGTAAATAGGATCCAGTACAACAAAATTGCCCTTCACTTCAAATACAAGTAAAGGGCTTCTTTGTTTCTTTATTTAGAGAATAGGATTCCAGTTTAAATACTTTAATGAATTTTAATTTGTGAAATTTTAAATGCACCGTTTTGATCGATCACAACTGTATACGTTTTGTAACGATCGAAATGTTCGTAGTCTCCCGATGCACTATAAAAATCAAATGTCTCATTCATATTGACGGCATATTCACCATTTTCATATATAACATCCAAAATATCATTTGTTAAAAAATCAAAAGTATGTCCCTCATATGAAATGTCGGCAATATATTCTTCCAGTTCTATATAGGCACTATCAATAATCATATCCGCAATCCAGGAAAAATTGCTCTCGTTAAGCGCTTGTTCATAATACATTCGGAATGATTGGACAAATTGACCTGCTAAAACGGAATCAATTTCGTTCTCAGAAGGCTCATCGTAATTTTCCTCGTACAGATCATAAGACTCATAAATACCTGCAACTGCCAGTACTCTATCACGGGACATAGGTGCTTGAATCCATTCATCAAAATACTTAGTCATGCTATAGAGCGGAATTGAAAACCCAAAATTTGTACTAGTTTCAGAGGTATAAAGTAAAGAATTAATGCCAATTACCTTACCAGTTGTGGCATCTACTAACGCTCCCCCACTACTCCCTTTATCGATTTGTGCATCAACCTGGTAAATTTCTTTATAAATAAAGCGACCCACTTCCATATCCCGGTCATGTCCTGTAATAAAGCCGGGCGATGCGGTATTATCAAACCCTTGTGGGCTACCAAAAGCAATAACTTCAAGACCAGTTGGTGATTTTTTGGACTCGATTGGTAATGGAGATTCATTTTGATAATCCGGTACATGAAGTAATGCAATATCAAAGCTTTCTGAAATACCAATAACTTTCGCTTCAAATTCTTGACCATTGAAATTCCGTACCAATACATCAACTTCCCCATCCACAACATGTGCGTTTGTAACGACATAACCTCCCTTTGCATAAAGGAAGCCGGACCCCCGCCCATAATCGGTAATCACCGTAAATACTTTTTGCTGTACATCTCTAATAAGTGTTACGCGGTCAACTGGTTTTTCATCGATGCTATTTGTTATATCTTTTACAACTTGTTCAATAGAGGCGTCATCTGAAGTAGCTTCTGCCGTAATATTTTTCGAATCCGGTTGTGAGATTCTTTGATACACTTCCCATACACCATAACCTACTCCACCAGTAGCAATAATCAGCACTACTAATAAAGCATAAATCCATGTCGGGGTCTTTGCTTGGTTAAATTGCTTCCCACAAGAAGAGCAGAAGTTTGCTTGCGGTTCATTTTGAAAGCCGCATTTATTACATTTCACCTAATATCCCCCTTAGTTATAAACACCTATACTCCTAGAATAATACAAAAATTGTAATTAATCCATAACGAAATGATTGAACTTTATTAAAATTTATTAAAAAGTAATTTACACTAAAAAAAACTAATCCCACTCTGCAATTGCATTGTGGGATTAGCTTGAGGTTTTCGTAAATTACATGATTTCAATGCATATAACTAATGCGTATCAACTACTGTACTGTAATTTTGAGTTCGTATATTTTCATTCATAACCCAGTTAAGGTTGCCGTATCTATCCAACGTAATCATATATACTTTTTGACCTTTACGGAAAACATTGGATGCTCCATTAGCAACTAAAGTAATTTGCTTACTTGTGTCGGCTGGGCTACCAATCATTATTTTGCCATATAGATTAATTGTGACTGCTGAAGGCTGTCGGCCGTATCTCACAACATTTAAGATATCTGTTTCTGTTGGAGCATATGTTACGCCATCATTTACAACAACATAGAATACCTCTTTAACATCTGAAGCACTTAATTGTGGTGTAATAATAATTTCTTTCGAGTTGTTAGGGTCCGCCATTCTCGTTCCTAACAGAGCGTTAGACATAATATTTATTTTATTTGAAGGGTAAATATATTTACCAAGTTTAGAAATATCGAATGTACGGTTACCTTTATAATCATACGCATTCGTTAAATTATCTCTTAGAGTTACTGTAATTGATTTATCAGCATCGCTTGGGTTATTAGGTTTAATTACCAATTTAGATTCATCGGTAGTTTTAGCACCTAACGTATAGCCATCAAATGCAAATTCCCCCGTTATATCTTCCCCAGCTGAGTTTGTAATTTTCAGTATGGACGAGAGATTTAATGAATTGGCAATTTTAATTTGCGACTTATTATAATTTGTTAAATTCGTTTCATCCTGACGTAAAATAGCTTCATTAAAAGTAATTTCAAATTTAGCATCTGGTGTTCGATAAATTATGGCTTCAGTAGTTATAGAAGCATATGGATTGTCCTTACTAGACATTATAAATGGACTAATCCCATCCGTATAAAACGTTTCCTGCATTGGTGCACCTTTTGGCTCGTCTGCTTCTAGACTGGCTTCGGAGCTGCGCTGTAAAACCGTAAAGTTTCCAATCGAGTCAACCGCACCTACATAAATTCCGTACGCCTCATGTGCTGTTAAATTCAGGTTGTTTGGTGTAAAGCTAAAAGATCCTTGACCAGTCGATTGACCAATATCCCTTGCTCCCAAACTTTTGAATGTATCAAACAAATCAGGTGCATTTGGTGTCGTATTCAGTACCGTTGCCAAATCTTTTAATTTACCGGAAGCATCAAAGTAGTCACGGTTTAATTCATAGGATCCATCCGGCTTTCTAATGTATTTGCGGACAGGTAATGCAAAGAAGTTTGCCTTTTCATCAACATTAGCCGATACGCGAATTCTTGTATCACTGCCTTCCACATTCTCTACTTCAAATCCGGAAACAAGCGGTGGTTTTGAATCGCTGATCAATGGTCTGCTTTCAATTTTCGAAAGTTGACCCGAACGATCTTTTAGCACCATAAAAATCTTATAATTTTTAAATGGATTCAACTTTGGTGGTGTTGGCTTTGTTACATTAAATTTAAAAGCACCCAGTTGAGCCGGATTTTGCCCATCCGCAATATAATCATCTGTTGTACCCGCTGGTGTAGTCGTTTGGAATTTCCCTTTCACTACATTCGGATCCGTAGAAAATTCATCAACGAAATGACGGCTTGTAATACCGCGGTCCGCAATTATTTGATCATAATCTGATGGTAAAATCATGTAGTAGTACGTACCCGCTTTATTTGTATTTACTTCAATTTCATATTGAGATGTACCGGTTACAACATTTTTAATATCAATTTTTGGCAGCAGTGCATCCGAGTGATTGTAATGTGCATAGTTACGCGGTGACATCCCTACAGGAATAACGTCTTTGTTTTCAAATTCGTTTTCCGCTAAGTCTTTGACACCTTTTAATATTGTCGCAACAATCGTATCCCCGTTAACTAAAGAGCTTACTGAAGGAATCGTTAAACGAATTCGCTTATTCGAATATTGTACCTCGACTGGCTTCATTTCCTTATGACCAGATATATTCACAATCCCTGTACCGGATAGTAAATAATTATCCGGATTTTCAGCAGTTGCCTTGTCCAGTTCTTCACTTACGTTAATGTAGAAATAGCCTTTTTCCTTATCCGCCAATTGTAGCTCTGGCGGATCCAGTACATACGGATATGTCGTATCAGGCGCTTCCGTCTTCAATGTAATTTTCGGAGCAGGGTTGCGCATTTTATTTCCGGATTTATCCACCATGATAGCATAAATTTCATACTCTGTATTTGGCTTAATGTCGCCAATGGCTGGGGTTGCACCGTATTTTGTTTCGGTAATAACCACATCTTCAGGCTTTGCTATCGTCCCTTTTCCTGTATAACGTTTCATAATTTCATCAACAGTCGGATCAGGCAATGTAACCGGTGATTTCTCACGGATATAGTAGTAATATTCGCCAGGCTCAGTAATTCCTTTAATGACCAACTGCACGCGTTTCCCGCCGTACATCGTTTCCCCTTTGTCTAAGCGGAATGTAGGTGGTCGGTTATCAATCGTCGAGAACTCCTGCTCCTCTTTTTCCGATACGTTATCCATTTTATCGATGACAATGACATAAATAACATAATCCGTCATTGTTTCTAAACCGCTTACTGTAAACTTAACTGGCTCGTCCATTACGAGCGGGCCGTTGCCATTGTATTTAGTGCCGCCTGTTTTAATTTCGTTAATCGTTGGCGCTTTTTCCTTAGCCGGTTTTACAACATAGTAGTAAGTTCCATCTTCATCAGCTGTCAATGTCACTTCCGCTGTCGATCCGCCAGCAGCCACATCCAACTGTGTAATCCTGGGTCCAGTAACATCCGGTATAATCGTGTTTTCCACCGGATCACGATCGACCGCCTTCCCATTTTCGTCCTTTACATAGCCAATGTTCGGGTCATCCGTTTTATAATCGTCAAAAACATCATTCACTGTTTTGTTCGGCGGAATAATGGCGTTTGTAATATAAGCATGTGTGCCAATATCCGTAAAGCCATTACTTGAAGTGATGTAATAATAGTCATATGTACTATCTGTTTTAAAGGACACATTTTTTAACGTGTTTTTGTATACATACTGGATATCATGTACACCAAAAACCGATATATTGTAGTCTGTGTCGATGTACATCGCATTCGGACTTGCATACAGCTCAACATTTGCCACATTTCCTTGTAATGTCAGACGGTCAATTTCGTAATTGGCTTTTACAAATGTACGATCGGACGTTACATATAAATGACGGATATCCGCGTTTTCAAAGTCCACATACTTCTTTAAGTTCGACATACGATCTGTATACTTCTGTAAATGAGGTGGCTTTGTTGGGTCTGGCTTGTCTTGTAATGTTTCTTTATCAATTGGGTTCAGGAAATCTTCATTTTTTGGGACAGTCGGTTTTCCCCAATCGATGAATGACGCGATATTGCCAACACTTGCAATACGTATATTGCTTAAAGTTGCAAGTGAACGTCGTGGTGCTTCTGCCACTTCCACACGTCCGGTAAAGTTAATATTTTTAAAGCGCACATAGCTGCCGTGGACGATGAGCTCCCCTGCAAATGAAGAATAGCCCCCATCAAGCGCCAATAATCGAGAAGAATTTCCACTCGCATTAATCGTTAGCTTTGAAATATTTTGAACTGTGTTTCCGGAAAATTTCCCTTCAATGTAGGCACCTTGCAATACGTTTTTATTCGCTGCATTTAAAATGCTTCTTAAGTGTGGCGCAATCGTATGCGCAACACCGTTTATGTAAATTTGATTGCCAGTAATATCGCCAACCTCATATACAGGATTGCCTCGATCCGCCTTTTCCGCGCGCCAAATAAATGTCGCCATTTGTGCACGAGTTACAGTATTAAACGGATCAAATGAAACAGGTGTCTTCCCCTTCGTTACATTCAGGTCATAAAGTGTTTGAATGAAGTAGGCGTTTGCATTTTTTGCAGTTACATCCTTAAATCCGTGGTTTAGCTTTGAAGAAACCCCAAATTTGAAACCAAGTGTTAAGATTTTCGCCATTTGTCCGCGCGTAATGGGTTCATTCGGCTTAAAAGTTTTATCGGAATACCCGTTAATAACCCCTGCCTCTGCCAATGCTGCGATGTAGCGGTAGTTTGGATTGCTCATCTTTACATCTTTGAAGCCTGGATTTTTTGGGTTTGTTATATTAACATCAATCGTCAGTGCCAGCATTTTAGCGGCATCTTCCCGAGTAATTGCTTGATTTGGTTTAAAAGAGCCATCTGAATAGCCCGTCGCGATTTTGCGGTTGGCCAAATCTAAAATCGGCTCATAATAATCTGCAAATGGATTTAAATCGTTAAATGAATAGGCATTTGTCTGTTGCGGCATTGCTACTATGACACCACTCGCTGCTAAAACTGTTGCGACTGTAGCCTTCGAAAGCTTTTTCCCTTTTTTCGAATCCATGCTAGAAAATCCCCCCTTTTTGAAGTATGCAAATTTGTACATTTTTTTAGCACGTACGCTCTTTATATCGGCCAATAGTGCACAAAACTGTATCAAATTTATATAGTTTTTCTTTCTAAAGTAGGAAAATCGTTCACATATTACTTAAAAGAAGTATCCTCTACTTCTTTATACACAAAAAGGAACGGCTTTGCTTTCTGACATGAAAGTCAGAAAGCAAAGCCGTTCTATAATAAATAGCCAACCATTTATACATTACCCGCTCAAAAATAGTTCTAATCACTAGCAAACAATCAACAAATGACAGTCTCTGTAAGACGCCATATAAAATTGTCTATTTTCATTCTTTTTATTATTATTTTATTCGTTTTCCACATGCACTAACTAAAAAATAATTCAAATTACCCAGTTTAAAATGATAAAAAAGTGAATTTTAAATTTCCATTGCTATAAAATAAACTATAATGTTATATTTTACTCCTTAATACATTTATACTTTAAACTTATGCACCTTTATTCTAATTGTTATTTTTATACATAAAAATTATAAACTGGCGCTATATGGAATTCACCAAAACTAACGTAGGTATTTTTACATATTACCTGTAATAACTTTACCGTTTTTTTAAAACTAAGCAAATCACCTTTCATGAAAGTTTCATAGTAATTGCGCTAATATAGTATTCGTGAGTAGTAGAATAAAATATAAATATAAGATTATGTGATATATTCATTGAAATCGGCAAAGGGGAAAGCGATGAATCAAGATGTTCTTATTCCATTAACAACTGAGTCTACGGTAGTCACAAAAACAACAGCAATCAAAACTTTTGCATCAGAATATGATTTAAAATGGAGCATCCCCTCTTTAGACTATAACCAGTTCCATTTAATTGGCACGAAAAACAACATTGCGGTAGCCGGCTATGAAACGCGCATTGGGCAAGCGGTCTGTGGTATTTCCATTGGCGACTCGCGTCAGGCAGTAAAAGCACAATACGGCGAACCAATAACACATATTATAAAAAACAATCGACGCTTCCGACAGTACTATGATGATAAATACAATGCTGAAACAAGCGGTACTTATTTAATTGATCATCAATATATAACATTCTTTTATGATGTGCATAAAAACTTCCAAGTACGATCCATAATGGCGATAGATGCCGAAACAGAAATGTCCAAAGTAGGCTTCTTTGCTGCGCCATCACCGGATTTACGAGACAGCTTTGAAGATTTGATGATGGAACTAATTAATGCTTCCCGCGTTTCGGAAGGGTTGCTTCCTTTACAATATACACCGGAATATAACGCCATTGCCCGTAGCCATAGCTTAAGCATGGCCACTTACAACTATTTCGGTCATATGGATATGCAAGGCTTACGTGGTGGAGCCCGCATGAAAAATGGCGGCATGGCATATGACTGGTGGGGCGAAAACTTAGCATGTGGTCAATATAGTGCCATTTACGCACATGAAGCGTTAATGAACTCCTTGACTCACCGGGAAAACATTTTGCGTAAGCAATTTACCCACGCATTTGTTGGCGTCGAATTCAATACCCAAAGCCTGCCTTACTTTACCATCAATTTTTATTCCTTATAATCTACAGGTCGTATTAAGAGTGATGTTACTTTTAATGCGGCCTTTTATCTTTCCATTTGAGAAATAGTTGTCCAAAATAACCCTTTTTTCTGCATATTTTGCTACATTTGCTTATTTTTGCACTATAATTTTCTGAGTATTTAAAATATAATAATAGAATACTATTGAAAGAGATAGTTGTTTTCTTATGTACATCCTGAATAAATTTTAAAATTTTTCATATTAAAAAGGATAAATATAGGAATTTATCTTATTAACTGTTATAATACAATAAATTTATATTAACCTGTATTAATACAATGTGTGATCATTAAGGGGGATGGGCATGACAATTTTAAATGGATTAAAAATACTGGATTTTTGTTCTCTATTACCGGGACCACTTGCTACGATGATGTTTGCAGACTTAGGGGCAGAAGTCATCCATATTGAATCAAATCGCCGAGTGGATTTAATGCGTATAATGCCGCCTTATGATGAAGAGAAGGAATCCTACATTCATCAGCATTTAAACCGCTCGAAAAAATCACTGCAACTAAATCTAAAATCTGAAGAAGGCATTGAAATTGTTAAAAAGCTTGTGAAGGATTACGACATTATTATCGAAGGTTTTCGCCCAGGTGTCATGAAGCGTCTAGGCATTGATTATGATACATTGCGTGAGATTAATCCGCGCCTTATTTACTGTGCAATCACAGGATACGGTCAAACGGGTCCATACGCAACACGCCCAGGTCATGATAATAACTATTTATCAGTTGGCGGGGTATTGAATCATTCACGTTTAAAGGATAAAAAGCCTGTTGCGATGGGGATTCAGATTGCGGATATTGCCGGGGGGACAATGCATGCTGCCATCGGAATATTAGCTGCGGCACTGCATCGTGAAAAATCCGGTGAAGGGAAATTCATTGATGTATCTATGACCGATGCCATGTTTGCGATGAACGCGCTGTACGGCACTCAATACCTTGGAAGCGGGCGCCCTCCTCAGCCGGAAGAGGAAATTTTAAATGGCGGCACATTTTATGATTATTACCGGACAAAAGACGGGCGATATTTTTCAGTCGGCAGTCTAGAGCCGCAATTCCGTAAACTATTATGTGAAGCGTTAGAAATTCCGGAGCTTATTGACAGCACATTTAATGACTCATCCTATACACAGCAGCGATTTAAAGAGGCAGTAACGGACGCCTTTTGCACAAAAACATTTGATCAATGGCTGGAAATTTTTAATGAAGATTTCGAAGGTTGCGTAGAACCCGTACTTACATTTGATGAAGCATGCAACCATCCACAAATCCAAGCCCGCAATATGCTCGTAGATGTGAAAAAATCAGATGGCTCAACACAGCGCCAAATCGGCACAGCCTTAAAAATTAGTGGAGTCGAGCCTACGTACCAATATGTTGGGGCAAAAATGGGTGCACATACTGAGGAAATTTTAAAAACATACGGCTATACTCAAGAAGAAATTGAAAAGCTCAAAGCAAATGGTGTGTTAATTTAAATAAAAAGGTGAATCTAGATTCCAAAGAATCCGTTGATTCACCTTTCTTCCATCCTACTTTTTATCGTTAACGGGTTACCATAACCCGATGCTCAATAAACTGACGCAGATTATAAAAATGAGCAGGTACGAGTAAATATTTCTTATATACAGCCAATAACTTTTCCACTAAGTTATCTTCCTCTGCATAAAACAGGATTTTCAACAAATTGCAAATATGTTGGGATGTCATTAGAGCAATTGCATTATATGGACTTCGTGAATCCAAATATTCAATTTGCCATGTCGCCAGCGATTCACGAACTTTATGAATGGAACCATCTACTAAAATGGCAATATCACGTTGAATCGTTGCCTCAATTTTATGTAAAATATCCTCATAGTCATCAGATTGCAGCAATTCGAAAATAACTGTACAAGTTGCAAGCTCATAATTTCTCAAAAGCTCAATTCCTTGTTCAAATTTCTCCTCTTTTACTACGCTATCTATCAGTTCATAAAACACATGCTCTATATAATTTTTCCGGTAATGCTTTACGAGTGCATCCGGCTGAGGATTCATACTACTTAAAACGTCCGTATATTCGACGACAAGCTCGATGGCGTGGTTATTCAGTCGTTCTTCCTCAATTAAGTACATCCCCTGCATTAAAATATTCCTGTAATCCTTTTTAAATACGGCCTCTTGAAATAGCATATAACCAAGCAACGTATACTCTTTGTTATTGAGTGCAAATTCCCCGGTCGACCAATTTCGCTGAAGGGCATAGATGCATTTGCGGAGCTTTAACATATGGCGGCGTCCACTCGTAAAATGTGTGCGTACATTCAATAGATGGAGCTGCTTTAATTCATCGGATTTCGGATTTTCAAAATCGATTTTCTGTATGAGCTTATGAACGATTGTCGCCACCCGATTAACGGTCAACTGCTCGGCAAGCAGTGCTTTAAAAGTTGCCATTAATTCCACAGGGCGCGAGATTTTCTTCAAAGGAAGCTGTAAAAATACTGAATATATTTTTTTGGCGCCAATCACTTGCCAGAACTTTTCATGCTCACAATAGATGGGCTGTACAAAAAATTGATTGTTGACTTTATAAACATAAATTTTATTAAGCCCTGTTTGTGGACGGGGTGTACGAATAGCCTTTGCAAAGATAAATTCTATTAACTGTTCAAATTCGACTTCCCCTTGCGTATGTAAAAATGTGAATAGTTGTTTTCTGTTTTGTGGCTGTGCAAAAAATTGCCCCAACTTTTCATTGGCCATATCGACATTCATATTTGCCTTGCTAAAAGAATCGTAAAAAAATAAATCAAATTTATCCCAATAATATTTCACTAGCTGAAAACAAAATTTCTCCGCACGCTCCTGCTTCAACAAAAAAGTGTCACTATACATGGGAGCGCCCCAAATAGGGAGGTTTTCATCAAACAGAGATGGTTCTTCCAAAGCTTGCTCAAGCTTCTCCCCTATTTGTCCGTTCGTTTGTTGGAAAAGCTGCTCATCATATGAAAGCAACAACAATATCCTCCTCCTTCCCTTGTCTTTTCTCTATACAAAAATATAACAAAATTTAGAAGTACATGAAAAGGAAATTTATTTTTTCCCATAAGAAAAGCATACCGATCTATTAACGCAACTCCGTATCAGAATGGTAGTAAACTCATACGACTGCGGGTAAAAACCGATATGCCCTTTCACTATTTAGTATGCACTATAAGGTGTCACAATGAGTTTCGTTGGATTTGCTTGTACTGGCATGCTGCGTGTTGCACGGTCATAGAAAACGAATACCATTTTTTCAGTCAATTCGCTTCGATCCACTCGCTTCCCAGTTAAATCCACTATTTCTGTTCCTTCATTAATATGGAGCTTGAGATTCAACTGTTCGCAATAGAGCATTTTATCAAACGCACCAACACATACTTCTCCTTTTTTATCATACTGATCATAAATAACGAGCAGTGGCGTAATATGTGGGGGCGAGACCATTGGCGATGGACTTTTAGAATCAACGAACACAATAATTTTTGCCTTCACCGGGATGGCTGAAATACCAATTTGATAGCCGTCCTTTGTCATTAATGGCGTTTTTGACGTAATTTGAAAGATTGCCTTTTTGCTGTCGTCCTTTTCACTTACGGCCTCGATAGTCCCCACACCTGACTGAACTCCAATGGAGATGACAACTGCTTCTATTTTCCTAATTAATGGTTGCATAGCATCACCCCTTCTGTTTTTCTATTACAATCCTGTTTCCCGAAAAGCAATTGAAAAAAACTTCCAGTACTTAAGCTCCTTAATCGTACTGGCGTTTAATTGTTTTAAAGAGTCTAGCCTTTTTTAGAAGTGATTTCGGCATTTGAACTGTAGCAGTTACGACACCGGGATGACGACCTATTTCAATTGAGCCTGTTATTGTCGCACGGTTTCTCACTTCATCCACTGTCATTTCAAATAGTTTCGCTGTACGCTCCAGTGCATTGTCTGTTGCTATATTTAAATTTTGTCCTGTACCAACTATTGACAATGGGAAACTATCTTCCACCTGCTTCACACCGAATTCCTCCGCCAGTTCGCGTGCCTTGCGTTTCTCTTCTTTAGTAAACGGTTTCGCCGTGTACGGTAAGTCCTCTTCATTAGGTAGAATAATTGGCCCTTCCAAATTCACTTTCTTTAATACACTCACCTGCAGCTGCACAATCCCTGCTACATCTGTCGTATGCCCGGCAATTTCTCCATCACCTTGCATTGCATGCATATCCCCTACATAAACACCTCCGCCCGGTACCTTTACCGGACAGATTACTACCGCCCCTTCACGAACGCGGTTAATATCCATATGTCCATCTGTACGGTGAATATCAAGTTCATCTTCCGTCATCGTAAACTCATGTGGTGCTCCAATTAAGAACGTGCCAAAATCACCTGCATTATGGGAATCCGGCATTGCCTTGGATGGTGTTGTTCCTAGCTGCCCGACAAAAGGGCGCATTCTTGCCATCACACCAATTAAATCACTTGGTCCAAACGACGTAATTGGATTTTGAATGGACTTTTCCGGTGTTCGCATAAAATTCTTTGCATCCAAGGCGATTCGACGTGCTGCTTCTTTTCCAACAGTCAATCCGATTTCGCCTTTTGAATTAAATGTCATCGTGTAGCCATTCGAGATTTTAAACGGTGTCGTATCCGTACCACATGTCACACATTTTACCGACTCCTGCCCAATACCTTGTACGACGGTTGTAGGATGCAACTTACCGCAGCCCGGACATTTCACCTTCACAAATGGATCTCCGATAAATCGATCTAGCTGTGCTTCATCCGTACCTGAAGAAGTAGCAATCGATGTCACTTGAATGGACTTAATCTGGATAACGATTGCGTCCCCTACTTCCGCGCCTTCCACATACACAGGTCTTGTCACTTCATGTCCACCTCGAATGGTCGGTGTAATCATTGGTCCCCAACACCCAGGTGCTGTATTAGCGATAATCGTGCCGCCATCCTTTACCGGTCCCAGCATCGGTGCATTTGGATTTAGTATCCCATCTGTAAATTCATTGACGAATAATGTTTCAGCAGCTTCAATAGCTGGTTGCTCTGGATTCAATAAATCCTCTTGTTGTTCAAAATTAGGTGCAAGATCATTTAACATAAAAAAACCCTCTCCCCTTTAAATTGTATGTATATTCAGTAAATTTCAAATGTATTTCGTTTCTGTTCATAAAAATATGCTCTTACTCTATTATACAATTTTTTACATACTAATATCGAGGTGATTTATTAACAAATGTAAAACATTTCTTTATCTTATATAATGATAATAAGAAGGAAATTATTCAATATAAGAAGGGGGTAGCATTGTATGAACCAAAAGCAGACCGAGCAGTTATGGCGGGAGGAAAAATATCGTGTCATGTTCCATAGCCAGAACCACTATAATGCGATCCGACAAGCAATGAAGGATAATTTATCATATGACGAGGTGGCTCAGCTCATCACGGATGCACATAATCAAACAGCGACAAACGGCAGTATGCGCAATGCATGCCAGCATATGTGGGGATACTTTAAAAAATGTGCAAGTGCCGAAGAAAAAATGCAGTATGAACGATTGCTGGAGGAAACAGATTTTACTGGACTATTACAATTACTAAAAGGATTGGCTCAAAAATATGAAGTAAACTATTTACTGGAAAGTCGTATTTTGAAGGATTGAATGATTCGGGATCGATGCTTCCTGAAAAATAAAAAACCTATAAAAGCGCTTTTTATTTCGCTCTTATAAGTCGTTTGATTAATATTTATATGATTGTCCGCCATCAATTGGAATAACAGCACCATTAATGAAGTCAGCTTGATTGGATAATAAAAATGCCACTAAGTAACCTATTTCTTCTGGCTTACCAAAGCGTTTCATCGGATTGCCCTGGACAAATTGTTTACCGGCTTCTTCCCAGTTATCGCCGCCCATTTGACGCAAAGATCCTTCGACCATAGGTGTCATAATCGCACCAGGGGCAATTGCTTTTACAGAAATCCCGAACTCACCATACTCTACCGCGGAGTTTCTTGTTAACCCAACTACGCCATGCTTACTCGCAGCATATCCTGACTGATT
Organism: Solibacillus sp. FSL K6-4121; assembly: GCF_038002585.1. Lineage (NCBI taxonomy): Bacteria > Bacillati > Bacillota > Bacilli > Caryophanales > Caryophanaceae > Solibacillus > Solibacillus sp. FSL K6-4121. Next base: position 1,028,274 of record NZ_JBBOCS010000001.1, on the reverse strand, counting down.
TCCCACCCCGCGAATACCGCCGACAGACGCCGTATTGACGATTGTTCCATAGCCTTGTTCCTTCATTACCTTTAATACATACTTCATACCGTAAAATACGCCATTTAAGTTGATTGAGACAACTTTTTGGAACTCATCGGTCCCATAGTCTTCTGTTAAATTTTGTTTTCCTTCCACTCCGGCATTGTTAAAGAAGGCATCAATCTTGCCGAAGCGTTCCACCGTTTGATTGACAAAGTTCTCTACTTCGCTTTCCGTTGCCACATTTGCTGTAACTAGAAGTGTCTCCACTTTTGGCGCTACCGCTTGTACCTTTGATTTCGTATCATCTAATCCGGCCTGGTTAATATCAACAAGCACTAGCTTAGCGCCTTCTTTTGCCAGCTGTAATGCTGCAGCCTGTCCTAATCCCGAGCCAGCACCCGTTACAATTACGACCTTTTCTTCAAAACGATTCATGAGTTGTCCTCCTTTATAATAAAAAGCTCTTCATTCAGAATTTATTATTTTCTTTTTAACTGAAATTTATAGCTCTAATAAGGAATTTAGTTTTCTAAATATTAAATATGGTAAGATGATGGAAAAACAAGAGGCGAGCCAACTAATAAAAAATGTTTGTTCTTTTAGAAATGTATCTAACGATGTAGAGCAAATGGGCTAGAACGCAGAAAAAACCCTTCAAGCATTGGCTTCCAAGGGTTTTTTAAGATGGTTTTTTTGTTGTTTTTATTACAAACTAGAACTTTATAAACCTGATTTGATACATTTATGGGAGAAGTAGGATGGTATTATTTACGGCCGATCGCCTATCTCTAAAGTGCAATTAATAATTTACTTTATATATTCACAACAAATGAAGCTTCTGTCTTTTCTTTAACTTCCTCTAATGTAACTTCTGGTTGTAATTCGATGAGAATCATTTCTCCATTCTTAAAATCGAAAACTGCTAATTCAGTTATTAATCGATGAACGACACCTTTACCTGTAAGTGGAAGAGAGCAAGTTTGTTTAATTTTTGCTTCACCATGTTTATTCGTATGCTCCATAATCACAACAACTTTTTTTGCACCTACTACTAAGTCCATTGCTCCTCCCATACCTTTAACTAGTTTTCCTGGAATCATCCAGTTAGCTAGATCACCGTATTGAGAGACTTCCATTCCACCTAAAATCGCTACATCAATATGTCCTCCACGGATCATAGCAAAGCTTTCTGCACTATCAAAATATGAAGCGCCTTTGCTAGCTGTAACAGTTTCTTTACCCGCATTTATTAAATCCGCATCAACTTGCTCTTCCGTAGGGTAAGACCCAATGCCAAGCAAACCATTCTCAGACTGTAGAAACACTTCATAATCTGAAGGTATATTATTCGCTATCAATGTGGGCATTCCGATGCCTAAATTTACATACATCCCATTTGAAATTTCCTGAACAGCACGTTTTATAATCACATCTCTAGACACTATGCATTCTCCTTTACAACGAGACGTTCAATGCGTTTTTCATAATTTTGACCAACTACTATACGCTGAACGTAAATACCCGGTAGGTGAATAAAGTCCGGATCTATTTCTCCAACCTCTACTAATTCCTCCACCTCTACTATAGTTATTTTAGCAGCCATGGCAGCTAATGGATTAAAATTCCGAGAGGTTTTTCGGAATACTAAATTACCACTCTTATCTGCTTTCCATGCTTTAACTAAAGCAAAATCCCCTTTAATTGCTTTTTCTAATAAATACACTTCACCATCAAATTCTTTCACTTCTTTACCTTCTGCAATAGGTGTTCCAACGCCTGTTGCAGTATAAAAACCGGGAATTCCAGCACCTCCAGCTCTAAGTTTCTCGGCTAAGGTACCTTGTGGTGTTAATTCGACTTCTAGCTCTCCTGAAATAAATTGTTGCTCAAAAGTTTTATTCTCACCAACATAGGATGCAATCATTTTTTTTATTTGTTTATTTTTAAGTAATAAACCTAATCCAAAATCATCTACTCCACAGTTGTTACTCACAACGGTTAAATCTGTTACATCCTTTTTTTCTAACGCCGCAATTAATTTCTCAGGAATACCACACAGACCAAATCCACCAGCAATAATAGTAGAACCATTCGTAATATCCTCGACTGCACGTTCAAATGAATCGTATACTTTCTTCATTTCAACCCCCCTGAAAAGATAACTCTAATTTTTTTGAGAACTTAATTTTAAGGCTTATGATAGTTCTAACTCTAATACGCTGTAACTTAAGGTTTTCCCATGCGTGTCCATTGCTAATGATGTAGTAACTCCCGTATCTAAAGCTTCGTGACAAATAAATTGCAATGCTCCTAGAGAAGGAATTTCATAACGCTCAACATCACCTAAGACGATGCCTTGTAAGTGTTCTTTCACTTTGTCGACTGTTACTTGTTCTAAAATCAATGGATAGTTCTCTTTTTTGAAAGCAATAATTGACATAGTTAAAGTATTACCTTTATCACCAGTTCTGCAGTGTGCCACCTCATATAATTTCATTGAAATGAACCTCCTTCTTTTCAGTACTAATTTCGATTTGGTTCTCCTCAATAAAAGTAGAAACGATACCTACGACATCCAAAATATTTTTACGCGCCCCACCGCCACCAGCTGGACCATTTGTATATAACGCTTCAACTTCCTCACCAATTAATTCTGCTAAACTTGGACTCTGTGTCTTACCAGCAACTCTAAGTCGAACTTCATAAGGTTCTATTTGTCTGAATGCTTTTCTATGAGTAGCATTTACACCAATCAAATCTACCCTAAAATCTGTGTATAAATGACGAATTCTTTCAGAAATGATCTCCCCAGCTAACTCAGCACGTGCTAATGCATTTTCTCCAGCATATGAGATTTCGCCTTCACCAATAAAGCCCGCATTATAGCCAATACTTACTTTTAGTTTTTCAGGCTTCCCTACGGCGGTAACACCACTTACTTTAATAGTGCCAGGATTAACTTCTTCAAAAACCACTTTGGAGAAATCGGCAATGATATCAGGTGTTATATATGCAGTAGGATTCAAAACTTCATAGAGCAGTTGTTCTTTCATTGTTTGTAAAGTAATTTGACCACCTGTATTTTCAACCTTGCTAAAAATAGCTGTTCCATCATTTGATACATCTGCATATGGGAAACCAAGATTTGCTAAATCAGCAACATCTTTTTTACCTGGGTCTGCAAAATATCCTCCTGTAAGCTGACCTGCACATTCTAATAGATGGCCAACTACTGTTCCCTGTGCTAAATAATCTAATTCATTAAGCTCCCACTTAAATTCATGAATCATCGGTGCTAAAAATAAAGATGGGTCTGCAACACGCCCTGTGATAATAATCTGAGCATCTGATTGTAAGGCAGACAATAATGCATTCGCGCCAATATAAGCATTTGCAGATAAAATTTCCCCATATTCACTTAATAACTTGCCTGTTTCCCACACCGTTTCATCTAATGAAATTTTTGAAAGGACATCGTCTCCAGTAACCACAGCGACTTTAATCGGAATTCCTAGCTGTTTTGCTATCTCCAAGATTTTTTCCGCTCCTGCTTGTGGGTTAGCAGCCCCCATATTCGTAATAATTCGTGTTGCTTTGTTTTTTAATTTAGGCAGTAAGCTTTGCATACGCTTCTCTAATAGAACATCATACCCTAATGAAGGATTAGCTTTTTTCCTTTTTTGCGCTAACGCTATCGTTCGCTCTGCCAAACATTCTAGAACTAAATAATCTAAATTACCTTTTTCTAATAAGATTTCAGCAGGCTCGATACGATCACCAGCAAACCCAGTACCTACGCCTATTCTAATTGTATTTTTTTTCATATAGATATCGCCCCAATCAATACAGCTACTATTGTCATAACAACCGTTGTCATAAACGCCCACTTAAAAATAAATTTTTGATGATCTACTAAATCTACTTGTGCTAATCCAATTAAAATAAATGTTGAAGCAGTTAAAGGACTTAATGGGAATCCAACTGTCATATGACCTAAAATTGCTGCTCGTCCAATTTCATGTGGATTAATGCCCAATGTAGAAGCAGTTTCGGCAATTACAGGTAGCACCCCGAAATAATATGCATCAGGTGTAAAAACAAGACTCAAAGGCATACTAGTAATTGCTACAATTACAGGTAAAAAGCGCCCCATAGAATCAGGAATAATATTTACTAATGCAAGTGCCATGTCTTCAATCATTCCTGTACCATTAAGTATTCCTGTAAAAATACCTGCGGCAAATATCATTGTAGCAACTAAAAGTACACTCTTAGAATGTGCAGCAATACGCGCCTGTTGGTCATCGTGTTTTGGATAGTTAACCATTAATGCGGCTACAAAAGCTAATACAAATAATATTGGCATCGGTAACCATGCACCTACTAAAGAAACTAATAGTGCAATAGTTAATAAAAGATTATAAATAAATAATTTTGGTTTTCTTAATTTCTGTTCTTCTTCACTAACGGAAAATTGCAAATCTGATTCATCTAATTGAAGAATACCTAAACGTTTTCTTTCCTTTAATCCGATTAATGCCGAGGCAATAATAACCCACACAATTCCGGCTATCATTGCAGGAATGACAGGATTAAAAATATCTTTAGCTTCCGCACCTAAAGTTGTCATGGCACGTGCCGTTGGACCGCCCCATGGAACAATATTCATTACACCCGCACCTAAAGCGACAACACCAGCTAAAACTAATCTATTAATTCCTAGTTTTTTATAGATTGGTAGCATAGCCGAAATTGTAATGATAAACGTAGCTGAACCATTACCATCTAAATGTACTACCATTGCTAAAATAGCTGTTCCCACTACCACTTTTAAAGGATCACCTTTTACAACCTTTAAAATGAATTTAATCATTGGGTCAAATAATCCTACATCTAACATCAGACTAAAATATAAGATAGCGAACACAAGCATAATACCTGTTGGCGCAACCGTTGATAATCCACTTAACATCATCTCGCCTAGCTCTAATCCAAATCCCCCGATTAGACCAAATATTACTGGCACCATTACTAATGCGACAATTACCGAAACTTTTCTTGTGAATATGAATATTAAAAATACACTGATTGTTAGAAATCCTAATAAAGCCATATAATCCCTCCTTTTTTCTGCTTTGTATACAGAAAATTCTATTACAAACAACATTATTAGTAAAAGGAATAATAGGAATATCAATCATTCCCAATGAGCATATTAAATTATTTTTTTATTAAACTAATGAATTTTTCTAATACAAACGATTTGTATGAATCTTTTAAAGTTATGAAGGAAAGCTTCCACAACAAAGGTTCGCCTTTAATTTTAATTAACTTTATATTAGGATTAAGATTCTTTTTATAGATTGAACTCGGAAGTAATGTAACACCATTACTAGAGACTGTTAACTCTAAAATTAAATCCCATTGAGAACTTTTATATACAATTTCTGGTGAAAAACCCGCTTCTTTACATGCATTAATAACGTAGTCATGTAAAGTGAATTCTTCCGTGAAAATAATAAATTTTTCATCTCTTAATTCGCTAATTGAAATTTCTGCTTTAGATGCTAGTACATGATCTTTATGTAAGAAAACAAAGAACTCATCTTCAATATAAGGGTATATATCATACATGTTATTTTTAAAGTATGGAGAGACAACTAATGCTATTTCTACCTTTCCATCTAAAACTATTTCTTCGAGCTTTTTTGCTCCACGTTCGAATAATTCAATTTTTATGTTTGGGAACTTATCATTAAACGTTTCAGCTATTTCCGGGAAAAATAAAGTTCCAATTAAAGGTGGCATACCTAATTTCAAACGCCCAACCTCTATATTTTTACTCTTTTTGATAAGTAAGTGTAAATCATCAATCGCATAAAGAATCTCTTTTCCTTGTTGGTAAACTAACATTCCTATATCTGTTAACTTAACTTTTTTGGATTTTCTGTCGAGCAGGTCAGAAGCCAATTGTTTTTCTAAGCGCTTAATACTTTTACTTAAAGAAGATTGCGTAACATACATTTCCTCAGCCGCTTTTGTAAAGCTATCATGATCTATGACTTGAATAAAATTTTGTAAATCTCTAATTTCCATGTTGAATTCCTTTCATTTGTAAGAATGGATTTATATTTTATGCACTATCCTTATTTATTTCTTTATTTCTTTTGGACTTCAAAATCGCAATTTATAGTTAAAATAATACAGAAAAAATATTTTAATACACTTTAACCTTACACTTTTCCTATTCTAAATCCATCAGTATCTTTGTACTAATTCTTTTATTATCCATTTGATTCTGATTTTGTTCGTAATCGGTTGACTAAAACTGATTTATTGCACGATTGTTATTTTGATTCAATTCTAACGTGAGTAGCATAAAACGAATGATGTAAATCTTGAGAATTATCAAGCTGAAATTGAAGTGTTAAAAGTGAAGAAGGAAAATAAAAAATCACCAAATCCTTTTCACCAAAGGATTTAGCGATTTTCGCCTATTTTACTTATTACATCTAACTGCTGAAATAGGAATAAACATTTCGTAATTTTTTGATTTTAACTTCTATATTATAAAATACAAACTTCTAATACTTGTTAAAATAATTGTTTCTTCTTTCAAAAGAGCAATCGGTCAGTTGCGCTTATTCCCTTTGTTTTTATTTCCCGTGTTCCTCATGCCTAGCGCTCGCTTTAGTAGGTTCAACCGTCCCGAATGGATGATTTGGTGGTGCATAAATTGTATAAAGCTTTAATGGCATCTGTCCTGTATTTGTAACATTATGCCACGTTCCGGCAGGCACAAAAATCGCAGAACCATCAAATACCATTCTATTAAAATTCAGGTTATCTTTTGTTTTCCCCATTTGGGTAATCCCCTGGCCCTGCTCAATCCGAATGAACTGGTCCACATGTGGATGCACCTCTAGCCCAACATCCTCACCAGGATTTATGCTCATTAATGTAAGCTGTAGATGATTTCCTGTCCAAAGAGCGGTACGATACGTCTGGTTCTGTCTCGCCGCTTCCTCAATATTGATGACAAACGGATTTTTTCCATAATCTTTTAAAACTACTCCCTGATGATTTGAGGCGTCGCCCTGCCAATTATATGGGGCTGTAGTATTTACCCACATTGGATAATTTACATTACCTGGCGTACCCCCATATGGGTTGACCGGTATATGTGTAGGATACTGGTATTGCTGATATGGGTACCCATAAGGATAATACATTTTACCATTCCTTTCGAAAATTCATTCTATTATCATATGCTTTGTTTTTTTAAATGGTTTTTAACTCTTGCACAAGATCAAATAACGGGACTGTCCGTTTATTGAATTCATCTACGTTTAATGCTGCATCTACTGCTTCACGGACTTTCCGTTCTTCGTCGGCATATTGTTTGGCAAATTCCTTCGCTTCTTGCATAGTCGATTTATACTTTGCGACAAGCTCATTAATGTTGTTTAGCTCCACTTCTGTTGGATGGCAGTGCTGAGCGATGTCGAAAATTTCATCGCCAGGACGATTCTCATCCGGGAAATATACATGTGGCTCAGTACTATCAAATATACAGAACTTTAATTCAGGCAAAATGACCATATCAATCGAATTGGAATCCAACCCACACCATACGAGCTGCACATCATAGCCACGACTCTGTGCTTCTTTTGCCAATTGCTTCATCATCGAGGATTTCCCTGTCCCAGGATACCCTTTGATGAAAAGCCTCTTTTCCAGGTTTTGCGTAATACTTTGAACGGTATCACGTGCTCCTGCCGGTGTTAATGTTCCGAGTAGCCTGTGGGTCAACTGACTGGATTTATCTAATTTCGTGTCACCGAATAATTGATTCATCAAATCGGCAAATTGCTGATTCAATCCGTTCCAATTCATATACTTCCTTGTTTCCACTTCCCAGTCATCATGAATATGAATCGCCTTGGAAAGTGCAGCAAAGCATTGATTATAGTAGGTTTGTTTTTTTTCATTCAAAGAGAACAACGCTTCATTCGCCGAAAGCTGTTCTTCATCCACACAGTCATAAAGGGAAATGACATGATCCCGTCCCCCAAGAATAGTAGGTTCTATTGAAGGATTGGTTGCCTGAAGAATTAAAATCCGATACGGCGCTTGAATAAAAATGCCTTCAACCGTGTCCTCAAATAACGGGTCATGGAAATACTCGATACTAGCGCCCTTTTTAACATAGTAATCACCGATGTTTTGAAGCAGCTCGGAAACTTTGAAGCCGTGCGCACCCTTTAGTAAATACACCGTTTGTGCTTCATTCATTAAATCCTTGTATATATTTTTTATGCCCTGCCCTGTCATTGCCTGACCGAAGAAATACTTAACTGTTGTGCTTATGACGTCACCCTTCCATAACCTTGTTAACTTTATTGTTATGTTAAAAGCCTAAAAAAGTTGCCATCTCGCGTAGTATTTAATCTAAAAACGCATGCAATTATGTTCATGCATGCGCTTTATATTCAAGCAGCTCTCTTTAACTCGCTTTGAAAAATAGTTTATGAAGCTGAATTATAATTAGTGGAACTAATGATAAACCATAAATGATTAAATATTGGAAGTTATTCAATCGCGCTACTTCAAATAATCCAGAAAGCAGCACAAAGTTCAGTATTGAAAATCCTAATAAAAATGCAATCCATACAGCTAAATTCGTGAAGATTCCCAGTTTAAAAATGGATTCATCCGAACGGCAATTAAAGCCATGCACCAGTCTTGATAAACATAATGTCGCAAATGCCATCGTTGTGGCGACTGCAGTATCACCTGTCGACAATCCTATTTGGAAGGCGATGATTGTAACCGCCGCAATAATTGCTCCCTCAAATCCTACTTGGGAAACAAACTTCTTATTTAGCAATGGCTCCTTTATGTTACGGGGCTTTTCTTTCATAAGCTTTTTATTATGTGGTTCTAGCCCAATCGCAATTGCCGGCAAACTATCCGTTAATAAATTTATAAATAATAGATGAATCGGTAGAAACGGTGCAGGCAATGCAAAAAGCGTTGCATATAAAACGACAATAATCGCACCCGCGTTTCCGGATAACAGGAATTTAATAGCGTTACTAATATTGGCGTAAATACTTCGACCATTCGAAATCGATTTGACGATCGTCAAAAAGTTATCATCGGTTAAAATCATCGAAGAAGCATCCTTTGCCACTTCAGTCCCTGTACCCATTGCTACACCAATTTCGGCCTGTTTTAGCGCTGGGGCATCATTTACACCATCTCCCGTCATGGCGACTACATGTCCTTTGTCTTGCCATGCTTTCACAATCCGTATTTTATGTTCCGGGGAGACACGTGCATAAACTGAGATTTTTTCTACCTTTGCCTTCAATTCTCTATCTGAAAGCTTTTCGATTTCTTTTCCTTCAATCGCTTCACTCGGATTTTTTAAAATGCCGAGTTTCTTTGCGATCGCCATTGCCGTAATTTTATGATCACCTGTAATCATGACCGGTTTGATACCTGCTTTAATACAATCCGCCACTGCTTGTGCCGATTCTTCGCGTGGTGGATCCATCATTGCGATTAATCCAACAAATGTTAAGTTATGCTCCTCTTTTTCCGTTAAGGTAGGAGAATATACATCTTTATACGTAATCGCCATTACCCTTAGCCCGGCATTTGAGAAGGTTTCATTTACGTGATTTATCTTTTCTACTTGCTGCGTCGTTATGTTGGACCCGCCATGACTTGAATGAATGCGGCTAACACGCGGCAGCAGTACATCTACCGCCCCTTTTGTAATCATAACGGAACGATTTCCCATGCGGTGAACTGTGCTCATTACCTTACGAGTCGAATCAAAAGGCAATTCACCAACACGTTGATGAAGCCCACGTACAATATGTTCATTTAAGTCATATTCACGTCCAAATTTTACGAGTGCCAATTCCGTTGGATCTCCGATTTCCTTATCCTTCATTACAACGGAATTATTGCAGAGTATGGCCAATTCGAGCAGTTTTTTATGGTTTTCATTAGCTAGCTTTAGCTCATTAAAAGGCAGAACTTGATCGCCTGTATAAACCTCTTGAACCGTCATTTTATTTTGCGTAAGTGTCCCTGTCTTATCTGAACAGATAATTGATACACTCCCCAAACTTTCTACTGCATGCAGCTTACGAATAATGGCATTTTCCTTCGCCATATTTGTAGTCCCCACTGCTAAAACGATTGTCACAATCGAACTAAGTGCTTCCGGAATTGCTGCAACCGCCAGCGAAACGGCGAACATAAAGGAGTCAATTAACTCCCGCCCTCGAATAAGATCAAGCCCGAATATAATTAAACAAATAATGATAATGCCGAGTGCAAGACGTTTTCCAAAACGATCCAAGCTCACTTGTAATGGCGTTTTTTTCTCCTGTGCATTGTCCAAAAGAGTGGCAATTTTACCGATCTCGGTATTCATTCCAATAGAAGTAACGACCGCTTTTCCACGACCATTCGTTACAAAGCTCCCGGAGAAAACCATGTTCCTTTTATCGCCTATAGCAAGTTCCTTTTCGTGGATGGTATTCGCTATTTTATCAATGGCTAATGATTCACCGGTTAACGAACTTTCATTTATTTGCAAACTATAGCTTTCAATTACTCTACCGTCAGCACTAATATAATCGCCTGCTTCCAAAACAAGCAGGTCACCGACAATAACATCTCTTGACGGTATTTCAACTACTGCTCCCTCACGGATGACTTTAGAAACGGGTGCAGCCATTTCCTTTAGACTGTTTAGCGATTTTTCCGCTCTTACATGCTGAACAGTTCCCAGTACGGCATTTAAAACAAGTACGATTAGAATAACAACAGAGCTATCTACATCACCAAGAAACATAGAAATAATGGCAGCAGCAATTAAGATAATGACTAAAAAATCCTGAAACTGCTCTAGCATAACTTGAAAGATATTCTTTTGTTTACCTTCTTTCAGTTCATTATAGCCATATTTTTTATGCCGAGAACGTACTTCGTAATCTGTCAGTCCATATGGTGTTACGTCCAGCTTCTTCATAACTTCCTGTACGGTGTTACGGTAATAGTCAGATAAATTCATGAGAACCTCCCTTCAAGTTCTAAGTATAGATAACCACTTTATTTTGTTATTGCATGGAAAATATGAGCACTCTCACAAGAACACTGTATGAGAGTTTTATTGTTAAAATGAATATCTCACAATAAAAAATTCATAAAGTTGAAATTCTGCCTTTTTACTAAATAAAAAAACGTTAATCCCATTAAGATTAACGTTTTGATTGAAGTATTATTTATAATAATTTTTTCTAGCTTGAAAAGCTTTTTTTTCTCTTATTTGTTCTTCCAATTGTGCAATGGCCGTTTTACGTCGCGCATTTTTTTCCTCTAAATTTTCCAATTCTTCAGGAAATGCGAATTCTTTACTAATTTCCGCCTCTTCGATATTTTCTTTCGTATTTTCAATCATCTTCCCTAAACTTAGCGCATTTTTGGACTTTTTATTAAATATATCATGTCTATCATTTTTCATGCTTATTCCTCCTTGTTCCTAATTGAAGTTAGTTTGTTTTTCTTTGATTTTTTTATGCAAAGTGATTTTTCCAAATCAATTCGCATTTAGGTTCGTCACACATGTCACATTATTGTTATAAAAACAATATAAAATAATAAAAAAATACAAAAAAACCTTCAGAAACACTTGCTATTACGGGTTTTCATGTGTAATCGGCTATTTTACATATTTTTTACAACTTTATTAAAATGCCATTTTCTCCATAAACTTGCGCTATAGTATGTATAAGTTCAAAGCAAAGTAGATAGCCTTCTCCATGATTCCACCTTGCAGATCAAACATAGCTGCCAGCATGGTCGAACGTTTATCTATTGATAATTCATTTGGACAAAATTTGGCTAACACCTCTTTTAAACACAAAGCAAGCTCCAGCTATTTCCCAATAATAGCTGGAGCTTGAGACGTTTTTAATTCTTTTTCCCATACCGCTTCGGTGCCTGCATGAGCGCATCCCATACGCCACTAAATGGTGGGGCATAAGCTAAGTCCAGGTCCAATAATTCTTCAAAAGTCATTTCATTGTAAAGGGCTGTAGCAAATACATCAATTCGCTTATCGACACCGTGTTTCCCGACAATTTGCAATCCAACGAGCTTGCGACTTTGTTGTTCGACTAACATGCGCAGCTTCATCTTACTTGGATGAGGATAATAGCTGGCAATGTCGTTCACTTCCATTACATATGCCTCTATCAACGCATTGGACTTATCCGCAGCATCATTAGTTAATCCCGTCATTCCTATTTGTAGATCAAAAAACTTCAAAATGGAAGTGCCTACAATTCCTTTGAATTTTTGATTAAAACCGGCAATATTCAAACCAGCGATTCGTCCTTGCTTATTCGCTGTCGTACCAAGAGGCAAGTAATCATCCTGCTGTTTCAGTCTGTTATAATGCGATGCACAATCCCCTGCTGCATACACATTAGCAATGGATGCCTCCATTTTTTCATTAACGATGAGCGCTCCATTTTCAAGCTTTGCAAACCCTGTCGCAAATTGTGTGTTTGGACGTACACCAGTCGCTACGATAACTAATTCAGTAGGGTATGTCCCCGTTTTAGTACGAATTGCTTCGACAACTTGTTCGCCCTCAAAACCTATTGTCTCTTCATTCAGTAAAACATCCACCCCTTTTGAAATCGCCTCTTCATAAATGATTTTCGCAAGTTCCGGATCTAAAACCGACATGAGCTGACTCCCTTGATGGATTAGACGAACATCTAGACCGCGCTCACGAACCGTTTCGACAACTTCCAGTCCTATATAGCCGCCACCTACGACTGTAACATGCTTCACATTCGGTAATTGTTCCATCAACTTATTCATTTGGGGAATTGTCTTAATCATATGAATTCCTTTTAAATCGGCATTTTCCAGTCGTGGCATTGTCGGCGCAGCACCTGTTGCAATCAGCAGTTTATCGTATGCAAATTCAAATGGCTCCTTACTATTTACATCATGTCCGCTCACCTTTTGTAATTTCGTATCAATTGACGTCACTTCATGAAAGATTCTCGCATCAATGTCGTATTTAGAACGGAATTCCTCGACATCGCGCGCAATGAGTTCTTCAGTATTAGGTACCTTACCGTTAATTACATACGGCAACCCACATTGCCCGTACGAATAAATATCCCCTTTTTCCAAAACAACGATATGTGCGGATTTATTATTACGGACAATTTCCATTGCCGCACTCATCCCAGCAGCGTCCCCACCGATAATTACAACTTTCATCACCGTCACTCCTTGCTTGTTTATAAAACTTATTTTTTTATTTTGTATACTTTTACGAATTTAATTAGTTATATAAGTAAGTTAACTTACAATAAGTAAAGCATATTTCGTTTTTTTTCACACGATTAAGGCTTCTTATTTTCAACATATGGATATCCGGAAGTTGGTGAACTATGGACAAGTCATGGGAAAACTATTTGCTTGAAGAAGCACAAATTGTTTTCAAATATTTATTAAAAATCGGGGCTACAAAGGAAGATGCCGAGGATGTCACACAAGAAACCATTATGAAAACAATTGAATGCTTATCGCAAATTCAAGCAAAAAATTTGCGCGCATGGCTTTTTAAAGTGGCATTACATCGGTATTACACGTTATATAACAAAAATAAAAGATCCGTCTCAAACGACATCGTTGTAACAGGTACTGCCGAGAGCTTAAAGCAATTGCGGGATTTACCTTTCATAAAGGCTTCTTCGCTTGGTGTTGTAGTAGATAAATATTAATTGTAGGCGCAAAAGCATTCTGAAGATGTTTTTGTACTTTTCTTTTTATTATCATAATCTCAAAATATGCTACACTAACTATCAGAAAACTCTCAACTTTTAAAAGGAGCACGAACTAAATGACAAAAACAACAATTGGTATTATCGGCACTGGTGTTGTCGGTGAGCGCATTATTAACCAGGCATTACAAAACGAACACTACGAAATTGCTGCTATATTCGACACGAATGAGGAGCGTACAGCGCAGTTGGCAGAAAAATATAATGTACCGACAACAAATGATTTACAGGATTTACTGAATTTAAAGCCTGACTGGGTTTACATCGGGACGCCCCCTGTCAGCCATGCGACTCTTGCTGAGGAAATTGCGAAGCATGGACTGCATATTTTATCGGAAAAACCACTTGCCCATGATGCTGCAGATGGAGAAACAATGGTACGTGTTGCCAATGATGTAAAGGTGAAAACAGCGATGCACTTCCCATTAATGTATGGAGCAGCCGTACATCAGCTTAAAAAAGAGCTTACATCTGGTATGGGGGATATTACACGCATTGAACTACATACATACTTCCCGGAATGGCCGCGTAAATGGCAACAAAATCCTTGGATTGCCTCACGTGAACAAGGCGGCTTTATCCGTGAGATTTTCCCGCATTATTTACAGCTGACACACCACTTATTTGGGGATCTCAACATTCTCGCTTATGAAACAACCTATCCGGAAAACACGGAGCTATGTGAAACAGGTGTATCTGCTTTAGCAAAAACAACAAGCGGCATACCTGTTGTAATAAACGGACTTGCCGGCATCGGTCAGGAAGAGCGCATTGATTATAAAATTTTCGGTTCAGAAAAAGTTGTCACATTACGTAACTGGTCACAAGTATATACGAGTAAAGCTTACGAACCGGAAGTGGAAGTCCCTGCGAATACAGCACCGGAATCCATGCTGGATGCTTGTAGAAAAGTCCTTTTAGGTGAAGAAGCGTTCATCGTCCCATTCGAGGAAGGCTTAAAAGTACAGCGCTGGATTGATGAACTATTGAAATAAAAATCCTTTGCATTTTGAGCTGTTTGGACAATGCTACAGCATGCCAAACAGCTTTTTTTAGGGGAATTTATTTCGGATTCTGAAATATTTATTTGTAAATAACCCCCTTCTATACTAAAATAGTCATAATATTCATTTTTTAGATTACTATTTGTTAAGGGGGAATTTTTATGGACTTTTTACATTACCCATTTCCGAGTAAGCGCAACACTGTTATCGCGAATCGTGGAATGGTCGCAACATCTCAGCCATTAGCAGCACAGGCAGGTTTGGATATTTTGAAAAAGGGCGGAAATGCAGTCGATGCTGCCATTGCTACAGCAGCAGCCTTAACGGTTGTGGAACCAACATCCAACGGTATTGGAAGTGATGCCTTTGCACTCGTTTGGATGAAGGATGAACTTTACGGATTAAACGCTTCCGGACCTTCTGCTAAGACCATTTCGAAAGAGGCATTAGCTGAACAAGGACACGATAAAATTCCGATGCATGGGGTCATCCCTGTTACTGTTCCTGGTGCTCCTGCGGCATGGGCTTCCTTATCAAAGCGTTTTGGAAAACTGCCATTAAGCGAAGTATTGGCACCTGCTATTTCCTATGCGGAAGATGGCTACCCGATTTCAGCAACACTCGGACAAAATTGGCAATCTGCCTATAAAAAATATAAACAATCACTTACAACCGAAGAATTCCAACACTGGTTTGATACATTTTCAATTGATGGACGCATGCCGGAAATCGGTGAAGTGTGGCATTCACCCGGACATGGAGATACATTACGCAAAATCGCGAAAACAAATGGTGAGGCATTTTATAAAGGTGATATTGCTGATAAAATCGATGCCTTTATGAAAAAACATAATGGCTTTATTTCTAAGGAAGACTTAGCAAGCTATGAACCTGAATGGGTAAATCCGATTAAGGTTCATTATAAAGGCTATGACGTGTGGGAAATCCCTCCGAATGGTCAAGGTATTGTTGCCCAAATGGCACTAAACATTTATCAACATTCAGAGCCGAAATGGCAAGATGCTGAGACATTACATAATCAAATCGAAGCAATGAAACTTGCCTATACAGATGGGAAAGCATTTGTTACAGAAAGCAGTGAAATGCCGGTCGATGTGGAAACATTATTATCAAAAAACTACGGGGAATCTCGTTTTGCAGAAATTATGGATACAGCAATGGATCCTAAGCCATTTGACATTCCGAAGGGCGGAACGGTGTATTTAGCGACTGCCGATGCGGACGGCAATATGGTGTCTTATATTCAGAGTAACTATATGGGCTTCGGCTCCGGTATTGTCATTCCGGAAACAGGTATATCGCTACAAAACCGAGGTTATGACTTCTCACTTGATGAAAATCATCCTAACTTCTTAAAACCTGGTAAACGTACCTATCATACAATTATTCCTGGATTCCTAACAAAGGATAATCAGGCTGTTGGTCCGTTTGGTGTAATGGGAGGCTATATGCAGCCACAGGGACATTTCCAGGTGATTACATCTACAGTAGATTTTGCTCTCAATCCGCAGGCAGCTCTTGATATGCCACGTTGGCAATGGATGGGTGAAAAACGAATTGAAGTAGAGCCGCATTTCCCTAATTATTTAGTTCAGGCGTTACAACGTAAAGGCCATGACATTCATATTGCAGTGGACGGTGGCAGTTTCGGACGCGGGCAAATCATTTGGCGTGATCAAAAAACAGGCGTCTTGTATGGCGGAACAGAGCCGCGTACAGATGGGTCAATTGCCGCTTGGTAAAATGTAAATAATAAAAAAGCACCTCATTTCGAACGACTCCCAACAGTTGGTGGCGTAAAGTTCAATGACGAGGTGCTTTTTTTATTTTTATTGCTCTTCTACTTCTGTTGAATCAGCAAATAATTCTTCTTTACAAAAGGCCAAAATTTCTGCTTCCTCATCTTCTTCCAATGCGAAATCCAAAAACTCATTATTTGCTTTATCCATAATAAAGTAGTTTACAATGCGTACATTTTCTTCGATTACACCAACGATGACACGGATTTCTAAACCTGCTGCAGAATATAGCTCGTCTTCCTCATCTACTTCTACATCTAATAAAAACTCATATCGCTTACCTTCAATAATATTTGTTGGATCTAAGATTTCTTCTACTGAAAACTGTGTAATATTCATATTTGTACTCCTCCCGGAAAATCCTTCTTTCTCATCATAAACGAAATTTCCCGCGCGTCAAATAACAACGATTATTTTACCGTGACAGCAACGTTTTCATATGACAAACTAGAAATTAAGGAGTGATGGATTTTGAAAGAGTTATTTTATTATGAAGACGCAATGATAAAAGAATTTACAGCAGAAATTGTAAAAACAGGTAGTGAAGAAACACGTAATTTTATTGTCTTAAACAATACGGCATTTTACCCTACAGGGGGTGGGCAACCCCATGATACCGGCTGGATTAATGACTTGGAAATTATCGATGTCGAGAAAGTGGATGATGAAATCCGTCATTATACTGTGGGAAATTTGTCGAATATTTCCGGGGAAATTAAAGGGAAATTAAATTGGGGGCGCCGATTCGACCATATGCAACAACATGCGGGACAGCATATTTTAACAGCTGCTTTTGTGGAGTTATTTGATTTCACTACAGTGAGCTTCCACTTAGGAACTGAACTTGTTACAATCGATTTAAATGTGAGTGAGATATCAGATGATCAGCTAGCTGCCGCAGAAAAGCGGGCAAATGAAATTGTTTTGGAAAATCGGCCAATTGAAACTAAATGGGTTACAAAAGACGAGTTAGCTCAGTATAACTTGCGAAAAGATGTAAAAGTCGATGAAGATATACGTTTAGTTATTATTCCCGACTATGATTACAACGGGTGTGGTGGTACCCATCCTACCTCTACAGGTCAGGTTGGTTTACTGAAAATTTTAGCTACTGAGAAAATGAAGCAGCAAATTCGTGTACATTTCGTTTGCGGCAATCGTGTATTACAGCAACTCGCTATGCGTAAAAACGTATTAAGTGATGTTGCTCGTCAATTAAGCGCACCAGAAGAAGAAGCCGCAGAAGCATTAAAAAAGTTTGTAAAAACGGCAAAAAGCACTGAAAAAAGCTTGGCAGAGGCACAAGATGCACTGCTTGAATTTGAAGCACAGGCTTTGGCGAAAGAAAAAATCGCGGCAGCAATGTTTGAAAACCGCTCTATCCAAAGCTTACAAAAATTAGCCCGTTTCATTACTCAGCAAAATGAAGATGCAATTGCTCTTCTCGTTGCCAACAATGAGGACAAGCTTCAGTTTGTCGCTGCACGTGGCAGTCAACAAGCGCAATCAATGAAAGAAATTTCCGCAGCCGTTTTACCCCTTATGAACGGTAAAGGCGGCGGCAACGATGCACTTGTCCAAGGTGGTGGCGAGAAAATCATTTCCGCACAGGCACTGCTAGATGCCATGAAAAAGGCAATCCAATAAAAAATGGGAGAAGCAGATAAAGGGTATTTCCCTTATCTCTTCTCCCTTCTTTATTTAGCCTTCTCGCAGCCCATTCATCCCACGACGAACATTCGTGACATCAGTATAGCCTAGCTTTACAAGTTCCTTACTTGCTTTGTTGCTTCGTACCCCACTTTGACAAATAACGACAATTGGCCGATCTTTCGGCAGATCACCTAAATACGTGCCAACAGGGCGATTTATAAATTGAGGAATATGTGCCTCTTTATATTCCTTCTCCGTTCGAACATCCACAAATACATACTGTTTATCTTCCAGTAATGGCTGCAAATCTTTTGTCGTAATATATTTCACACCTTTTTTCGGCATAAAACGCACAACCATCACGACAATTCCCACCATTGCCAATAAAGTAATAATACCTTCCATTTTGCATACCCCTACAACTTGTTTTCTCTATTTTACGATACTGTTGCTGCGCTGACGAACAATTTGCGTTTTTTTAGGGGGAGCAAAGATTTTGTAATAATTTATTAGAAAAGTTTTACCCGTTATTAGAACTGTACAATGTTTTTTTCGAAAATTTCGGACCTATATTTGAACAAGTGAATCCGATTTTAGAAAATCCCCAGCATATATTAGAACACTCATAATTTATTAGAACTTTTTCTGTTTTTTTAGAAACACAACCACATTTATTAGATACGCGCCCATGCCCCCCGCTCCCTCTCAAACAAACAGCAGCGCAATAAAAACCCATTGCACCGCCGTTTACATTATAGTTTAAACTGTTTAATTGTGACCTGTAAGTCTTTTGCCATTTCAGACAGCTTTACGGCTTGATTAGCCATTGCATCTACTATTTCTAACTGACCGGATGCTGAATGCGCAACATCCCTTACATACGTTGCTGCTGATGTAACCGAAGCTGACATTTCTTCCATTGATGCCGATACTTCTTCTGTATTGGCGCTCATTTCTTGAGCAGAACCACTCAGCCCTTCAATTTCAACTGCAATTCTGGAAACTGCTTCTACAATTTCGCTGAAGCGTTCGTCTAATTGGCTTATAGATTGTAAACCTTGCGCAACATTTTCCTCTCCTGATTCTGCTGCTTGAACGGCTTCCACAGTATATTGTTGTACTTTCTGAATCAGGACATTAATTTTCGCTGCTGAATCAGCCGTTTGCTCAGATAATTTGCGTACTTCCCCTGCCACTACTGCAAAACCGTGTCCAGCCTCCCCAGCACGGGCAGCCTCAATCGATGCATTTAAAGCCAGTAAGTTTGTCTGAGATGAAATATCGGTAATCATTTTTGAAATTAGCCCGATTTCCTGCGACTCTTGCTTTAGCTTATGGATGACTTCCAATTCAAATTCAGTCCCGGATTGTATTGCATTCATTTTTGCAATCGAATGGCGAACTGCCTCATGACCATCGCGGACTTTCTTTTCTATAAAGTCCGTATGCTCAGAAACAGTACTGGCTACTTCGGCTACTTCCTGAATACCAATTGCCATCTGCCCCATCGTCTCCGCACTTTCTTCCGTTACTTTCGCCTGACTATCAGATCCCCGCTCTACCTCTTCTATTGATTGAGAGATAATTTTCGCATTGTCGGTCACTTTCATAACATCTCCCATTAACTCACAGGAGGCTTCACTTACATTTGCAGAGTTTGTTTGCACTTTCGTAATCATCATATGCATATTTTCCACAACTTTAGTCAACGAACGAGAGAGCACCCCGAGCTCATCATGCCGTTTTTGAAGACGCTCATGTGGCTTATGAGTGAAATCCCCCTGCCCAATAAATTCGCTTACTTTTACTACTTCACGAATTGGACGACTGATACTGTTGGATAAGAAGAAGGCAATAATTAACCCAATAAATAGCACACTAAATGTAGAAATCGTTAAAGTAATCCTCATTTTCATTAAACTAACGAACATCTCATTTTCCTTTGCCATAATTCCGATAGACCAGCCATTATCTAAAGTATGATAGCCGAGGAAGTGATTATCGCCATTAGTATCCTTATATTCAAAGAATCCTTCTTCGTTTGATATAAGTTCCTCAACAGCAAAAGCCTCTCCAGTCATTTTGCCGGACTCTTTTGCCTTAGTTAAAAAGTTAACTTGTTCCTTTACATATTCATGGTTCGGATGCGCCTGAATGGTACCCTCTTCATTTATTAAATAGGCATATCCCGTTTTTCCAACAACGATATCTTCCAATACCGATGATAAGAAATAACCATCCATACGTGCGAGTAACAATGCCTTTTCCCCTGTCAAGGTCTCAATAGGTGTCGCAATCATAATTACCGGCTCATTTGTTACACGGCTTATAATTGTATCAGACATTGCCGTGTTTCCTTCAAATGCAGCTTGAATGTATGCGCGATCCGCTAAATCGGCTGTTGTATTATCCAAATAACGGGCAACCCCATTTGCATCGACGATTCCAAAACCTAAATAATCTTCACTTTCGGCTAGACGCTTATTCAAATATGCTGCTTGTTCTGTAAAATCCATACTTTGAATGGCAGAATGCTCCGCGATTCCTTGTATTTCAGTATGTGTACGTTTAAAAAATTCCTCAATATAATGTGATACATCGCCGGCTTTTGACTGTAAATTATCACGAATTTGTATTTCTAATGAATTGTAACTATTATAATAGCTCGAAACACCTAAAACGGCGCAAGTTAAAGTAAGTAATACTACGATGGATAACGTTAACTTTGCCCCAATCCCTCTATTTTTCATCCAATACCCTCCATAAATTATAGAAATATAGTAATCACAATGAATTTTATGCTATAAATTACCTATTAACAATTACCTAACACATAATATAAAATTGGTAATGGTATGTAAACAAAATATTGGGAACAACAAAAAAACGTCACATCTTCGTGACGTTTTCGGCTATTTTTTTAATTGAATGACATAAACTTCGGGTAGGTTAAAGATTCGATAAGGAAACAGACTATTACCTAGCCCTCTATTTACAATCATCTTCGTTTGTTGTTCTTCAAATATCCCCGCTGAATATTTCGGCATTATGCCTTGCGAAGGTGCGACAAGTCCCCCTATAAAAGGCACTCGAATTTGCCCCCCATGGGCATGACCCGTCATGACTAGATCAATTTCTGCTTTCACATAGGCATCAAACTGTTCTGGACGATGTGATAACAAAACAGTAAACAAATCCTTATCAATACTTTGCATGACCTGATCAATTGATTGCCCTACATCCTGCCCCATCAGCGGATCCTCAATACCAGCAATGGCGATTTGTTCCCCATTACGCTCTAACAGCACCGCATCATTTGGCAATACATGGACACCGATCTCTGTTAATGCTGCATAAATTTCATCCATTAAATTCAACGCAACCTCATGATTGCCGATTACATAATAAACATCCGCAATTTCGGTAAATTGACGCACAGCCTGCAAGCTATTTTCTAGATCATAGCGTCTGCTATCAACAATATCACCTGTAATGAAAATAACATCCGGATTGGTAGCCCGTACTTTTTCTACTAAGCGTGACTGATTTTCCCCAAACGTTGCATCATGTAAATCGGTCACCTGCGCAATTCGAAAACCATCAAAGCTCGCAGGAATTTTGTCAGACTCATGGATATGCTCTGTCGTTACAAGCCAATTATTATTAATATATAAAAATATATAGACTACTACTATAAAAATGATTAATTTCAAGATCTTTTTCAACACATAATTCGCTCAATTCATTGTGAGTTTTAAGCAGTCGTTAATACCGCCCATCCTTATCAATAATATTGAACTGTTTCGGAACATTCAAGTGTAAAATACGTTGACCAATTAAATCATGGAGCGAATCATCAAATCGGGAATGAAAACCAACATTTAACAATTGCGAAGAAAAGTGTACCGATTTCATTTTTACCTCTGTATCTGCTTCTACAATATATAGCTTATTTTCATTCCATTCAATTCGAGGTTCTTCAACAAATGGCGTAATATACACACCATTTAAATAAAGCGGTGTTTCATAATAGGATACGGTTATTTCATTTTCATTCGTTTCTGCCCACGATATATATACAGGTAAGTAATAGCTGTTTTCATTACGGAGAATTTCAATGTTCTCTGCCGTTGCTTCAAATGTCTTAGTAAACTTTAAATGCTCTTCTTTTAAACCTTCATATTTTCGTAACTTTAAATCGCTTGAAAGTTGTTCATTAGTAACACGCTGCTCTTGTAAAAACTCCTTGGAAGGCGCTTTAGCGATATCTCCTGACATAAACAATAAATAGACAAAGGCTAGAAGTCCACAACCAAAATAGATAGCGGAAAACAGCAATGTCCGCTTTGGTTTCCATATACGGATTTTCGTTATGAAAAAACCTGCTATCGTTACCCCTATAATTAATAAATACAAATAAACAAAAGCGATACTCATGTGCGCGTCACCTCTCTACGTTGGCGCATCAATACAATGAACAGCCATAATAAAATAATATAAATTGTACTACGGCCAATAATTTGAACCGCGCTCCCCCCAAAAAGAATTCCCCAAAGTTCCATTGTATACTGGCGAATTAGGAGGAACACCCCTGCACATAAAAGCGCAAACACAATTTTCGAAAAATCAAACACAGCATGGATAAAGTAGCCAATGGATGCTGCCAGTAACGAGCAAACCGTAAAACTAATAAATGTTAGCAATGCATATTCCATGCTATGGAATATAAATAAATCACCCGTCCGTAAAATGTCGACCAATATCGAAATCCATAATGTACTGATTGCAGCAACCAATGTAAAAATACATAACACAACTAGGAACAATGTAGATGAAATAGCCTCTGTATAGTTTGTCGTGACAATCGAAAAGTTATCTCGTGAAATGGACTTTGATGCAAGCATCCAACCAAATATAAGCATCATGATGACAGTAAACATAAAGAGGGAATCCAATGTATAATATTGTTCCTTATAACTAACGAATTCGTGTCCCATACCTAAAGTTCCACTTCTTCCATCCGTAAGTACTGTCAGTAAAATATATACAATCAGCACCGTACTAAACATTGAACTATATGCCTTACACTTCCACTTCACCTGCTCATAAATATTACGCGCGGGACTCACTGTTACGATAGATGTCATCAATGGACCCTCCTTCCGTTGCCGTTAATACTTTGCATACATCACTTGCGGATAAACTTTGCATCCGGACGTGATCTGGTAATAGCCAATCATTCTTTCCTACAATCGCTTCAAAAATCGGACCATTTTCATATGTAGCCAGCACTTCATACTTTTTTAAAGCGGGCTCCACATTTTCCCTTTGTCCAACAAGCTTTACCGCCAACTCCTGCACTTCCTCTACCGGTGCAAATAATGCTACTTTCCCTTTATGAAGCAGTATAATTTCTTCAATTAAATGCTCCATTTCATTTAAGTAATGACTTGAAATCATGATGACACGCGGATACGCTAAAAAATCCTTTAATATTACTCTGTACATATCATCCCGAATCGTTTCATCCATCCCGTTCATTGGCTCATCTAGTAAAGTGATCGCACTGCGGCTGGCAATTCCGTAAATGAGATTGAAGGTCGCCTTCTGACCTTTGGATAATTGGTAGTGGTAATTTTTTTCAGAGATATTACTAAATTTCAATAGCTCAAATGCTAGCTCCGTTGCAAAATTTATGTAGAACTTTTCTGCTGATTTAAAAATTTCCCTTAAAGTTAAAACAGCTGGAAATGTCATTCCATCCTCTATAAAAATTGTATTTGCTGCAACCGTTAAGTTTTGAAAAGGCTTTTTACCGAATACTTCTATGTTTCCATTAGAAGCTTTTGCATGACCGGCTATTATTTTTAATAATGTTGATTTTCCTACACCATTCCTCCCGATGAGACCAATTATTTTGGGTTCATCAATTTGAAAAGAAACATCGGTTAAAATCACTCTCTTCCCATAATGCTTTTCTAACTTCTCACACGTAATCATGTCCTCACCCCTCTTTTTGAATATGCTTAATCAGTTCAATCAAATCTTCATCCAGCACGCCTAAACGTTTTGATTCCTGTACAATTTCCTTGGCCATTTTTGTCAGTGTTTCACTGCGCCGTGTTGTTAAAATCCGATGTTTTGCATCCGTTACAACGAACATCCCCAATCCTCTCTTTTTATATAAAATCTCTTTTTCAACTAAAATCGTTAAGCCTTTCCCTGCTGTTGCTGGATTAATGTTAAAAATTTCTGCCAGCTGATATTGGGAATACACTTTTCCATCTGGAAGCAACCGATCAGCTAATATTTCATTTTCAATCCATTCTGCAATCTGAATATAAATAGGGGCTGTATTTTGACCATTGAAATTCAAGGAAATCCTCCTTTCATTGTTATCTAGTGCATTAGTGTTGTAATGTACTATATACAAAATTAGCTTTTTTGTCAATAAAACGAGAAATATTATCCACATATACTATTTATCCACAAAGTTATCCACTTCTGATTGAGTTATACACATTTTAATCACGATTTTTCAACAGGTAGACCAAAACTTATCCACAAACCCTTAGTTAGAGCTCATAAAATATCCTCTATTTCTTTATGGAAATGCCATTTTTATATAATTTTTTACTATAATAAGTATCATTTTTTATAGATTGTGGATAACTAAAATAATTTAGGCAACAAAAAAAGCATTTTAGAAGTGCCGTTCCCCCACTTCTAAAATGCTTTACAGTTATATTATTTAATTTCCTTTAAGGTAGCTTCTACTTCTTCTTTTACTTGGATATTTTCTTCGCCAAATAGAATTTCATTTAAGGCATCATCTCCAGAACCTTCTGCTAGCGGTACGCGTGAACGATACGCTGCCCGACATACTAAATGCCCGGCTACCGGTGCTGTGATAAATACGAAGATAATCCCTAAAATTAAGCGAATACTTACATAGCCATCATGAATCCAAAAATACACGAACCCACCAAATAAGCAAAGTAGTACAGAAAGTGTCGCACTTTTCGTGGCAGCATGCGAGCGTGTATATACGTCCGGCAATCGAATCATACCGAATGCACTAATCACACTCACGATGGCGCCTACTAAAATTAGAAGTGCCGCCATTAACTCAATCAGCTGATTTACGTTCAACAATGACACCTCTTTCGATATATTTCGAGAATGCAATTGTTCCGATAAACGCTAAAATACCTAAAATTAGAATAGCCTCTAAAAATGCCTTTGTATTTAATACGATAGAGACAATGGCAATTGCGGAAATCAGATTAACACCAATGGTATCGAGTGCAATGGCACGGTCAGGTAGTGACGGTCCTTTTATTACACGATAAAGGGAAAGCGCGATTGCTAGCATAAATAAAACAAGTGCCGTTTTTAAAATCAGATCGATCATTGTGTCACCTCCAAAATGGCACGTTCAAACTTGCCGATTGAACGAATTACCGTTTCTTTCGATTCCTCTATATCCATCGCATGAATATAAAACGTACTGTTATCTTCTGATACTTCCATCACAACAGATCCCGGTGTTAACGTTAGTAACAGCGCTAATGTTGTGACTTGGTAGTCGCCTCTCAATTTTGTTTCATAAGTGAAAATACCCGGTGTAATTTTTAGTTGCGGGTCCAACACGTGTTTTAATACAGAAATACTTGATGAAAGCAGCTCTCGAATAAATAAAAGGATGAGCTTGATAATTTTTAACACACGGCGTAAATAAAATTGTGTTCCAAAGAATCGATGCATGGCATATAAAATCAATGTTCCTACTAAAAAGCCTGACATGAATGTCGTAAAATCGGCCGTTGGATCATCTTTCAATAAAAACCAAAGCGTTGCAATAAATAAATTAATAATAAATTGACCTAACATGTGCTCACCCTCCTTTACTTATTCGTATTTAAAATTGCATCGATGTACACAGAAGGGTTCGATAATGTGTAAGCTGCAT
Organism: Solibacillus sp. FSL K6-4121; assembly: GCF_038002585.1. Taxonomy (NCBI): domain Bacteria; kingdom Bacillati; phylum Bacillota; class Bacilli; order Caryophanales; family Caryophanaceae; genus Solibacillus; species Solibacillus sp. FSL K6-4121. The sequence goes on along the minus strand of NZ_JBBOCS010000001.1, from coordinate 1,001,906 downwards.
CATTCACATAAACTGCCAAACCTTCTGCACCAACGCCTAACCCAATAATGAAGATGGCCAATAGTACAAATGAAGCCATTACACTTCGTGGAATCGGCATTTTGTCTTCCTCATTAATCGATGTTTCCCCAAAAAACGAAGCCAGGAAAATACGTAGTAACGAATACATCACGATAATACTTGAGCCAAATGCCAACGCCAGTAAAACATATGATTCCGTTTCAACTGCGCCTTGACCAATCAGCACTTTTCCGATAAAACCACTCAACGGCGGGATACCGACAAGTGCACACATCATAATAAAGAACAGCCAACCGAACAATGGATAAATTCGGATTAATCCATTCATATTTTTCACGACAATCTCACCCGTTACAAGTACCATTGTACCAATAAGTAAAAACAGAAATGCCTTTCCAAGAATGTCGTGAACTAAATAATAAACCGCACCTGCCATAGCTGATTCTGTGCCAATTGCAAGAGCAACTAATATAAAACCAACACTAATAATAACATTGTACGTAGCAATCGTTCGAACGTCTCGTCCCGCTAATGCACCCATACATCCTGCAATAATCGTTACCCCTGCCATTACCCCAATGATTGTATGAGTAATTTCGGGTTGCAACGGGAACATGAGCATAAATGTACGGAACAATGCATACATGCCGACCTTCGTTAATAATGCAGCAAATAATGCCTGCACAGCTGTAGGTGGAACACTGTAGGAGCCTGGCAGCCAGAAGAACAATAGTAAACCAGCCTTTAATCCAAATACAACTAAGAAAGTAAGTGACACGACCGTCAGCAATGGGTCTTGCCCTGCCTCTGCCACACGCTGTGCAATATGCGCCATATTAAGCGTCTTTAATGTTCCGTACAAGTATGCTAGTGCAACTAGGAACATCCACGATGCCACAACATTGATTAATACATACTTGATTGACTCCCGGAGCTGTATCTTACCTCCGCCTAAAGCAATCAGTACATATGAAGCGAGAAGCATCACTTCAAAACAAACAAATAGATTGAATATATCACCTGTCAAAAAGGAACCATTTACCCCTGCAATCAAAAACAATACGAAAGGGTAAAAGTACATTTTCTCATGACGCTCACCTATTGTTGAAAATGCATAAATTAAACAAATTGCCGTTACGATACTTGCTGCTAATACGAGCAGTACCGAAAAGGAATCGGCTACAAACAAAATACCAAATGGCGGCATCCATCCACTGAAGTCTAAACGAAGTATTCCTTCATTTTGGATAAGCTGTAATAAGACGACAGAGATGCACGCTACAAAGACCATCGTAACCAAACTTACAATTCTTTGGAGCTTAATATTATTATTTAAAAATACTAATAGTGTTGCCGTAATAATTGGCACAATTAAAGGTAAAACAATTATATTATTCATCGGATGACCCTCCAAGCTCCTCTAGATCATCGGTTCCATTCATTAAGTACATCCGGTAAGCCAGTACTAGTAAAAATGCCGTAACCGCAAAACTAATTACAATCGCTGTTAAAATCAAAGCCTGTGGCAAAGCATCAGTAAACGGAGCTGCCGCCTGTCCTAAAAGCGGAACACTCCCCTTCTTCAAGCCACCAACCGTCAATAATAATAAATGAACGGCATGTGAAAGAATGGCTGTGCCGACAATGACGCGTATTACACTACGAGAGAGGATTAAGTAAGTAGCGACTGCGACTAGAATGCCGACAAGTACAATCATTAATGATTCCATACTATTCATCCTCACTTATATTTAAAATAATCGTTACGAGTGTACCGACAACTGTCAATGCGACACCTGCTTCAAAAATGGTAACAGTCGACAAATGCTTTTCCCCTAATAGCGGGAGATTAAAGTAGCCATCTGCCTGCGTTAAAAAGGGTACATCAAAGAAAATAGAGGCGATGGCCGAACCAGTTGCCAGCAATACCCCGATTGCAGCAACTTTTTTAAAGTCGAACGGCATTCCTTTATGCACAGTTTCAATATCGTACGTCAAATACAGAAGGACGATCCCCGAGCCAAGTACTAATCCACCGATGAATCCACCGCCTGGGGCATTATGTCCTGCAAAAAATAAGTACATACCAAGCGTAAAGACGATGAACACAACGCCTCGTACGACTGATTTTAAAATAACATCATTTACTTTCAACGTCTGCATCCCCCTTTTTCGCCTTTAGCTTAATAAGTGTGTAGATGCCTAGACCCGCAATAAAGAGTACAACTACTTCCAGCATCGTATCAAATGCACGGAAATCCCCTAAAATCGTGTTGACGATATTTTGCCCGCCTGCTAAATTATACGAGTCCTCAAAGTACTTCGAAATCGGCTCAAATCGATCGTAGTTCATTACCGCTAAGCCGATAAGTGTAACAGTTGCGCCAACCGCTATGGAAATAGTTATTTTCGCAAATCTCCAGCTCTTCGATATATACTCGTTTTTAAGCTTCGGTAAATATTTAAAAGATAGTAGGAACAGCGCTGTTGTCACAGACTCGACGACCAACTGTGTAAGCGCTAAATCAGGTGCTCTAAACACGACAAAGAAAAATGCTACAGAATATCCGAGTACCCCGTTTAACAGAACTACAGTAATACGCTGTTTTGCAAAAATAATTGCCACGGCAGCCATAATCATAACGAACACTAAAACCAATTCATAAGGCTCGATTACCGAGTCCTTTGAAGGATTCCAGCTAAATGCATCCGCATAAATCATATAACCCGCTAAAAGGGCAACAAAAAACACATAAATATACACGAAATAATAGGTTAAATTACCGTTCATATAACGATTCGTTGCACGTCCTGATACATTCTCACTTGAAGTAATCACACGTTCATACAAAGCGTTTAATGTAAAACTTGGTGGAATCAGCTGATAGATAGGACGCCACTTTTTTAATACTCGGTACAATAGAACCCCTAATAAAATGACACCTGCTGTCATAATAAGCTCTGTATTTATATATCCATGCCATGCCGCAATATGAGGCGTCATATCCTCTACCGACGGAAACATTGGATAGATGCTTGCCATTGCCGGACTTAAAATATAATGTCCCAGCACATTAGGGAAGATAAAAATCCCTACAACAAATGCAATTAAAATATAAGGAGAAATCAACATGCCAAATGGTGCTTCATGCGGCGGCTTCTCCAAACGATCTGGCTGGATTTTGCCGAAGAATGTACGCATAACAATAATGACACAGTAAATAAAGGTGAATATACTTGCTACCCATGCAATAATGGGGAATAAAACTCCGATGCTATTAAGTGAGAAAAGATCCAGCTCGGTAATTTTTAACGTTGCCGTAAAGAACATTTCCTTACTTAAAAAACCATTGAATGGTGGTAATCCCGCCATAGAGGCACTACCGATGACAGCTATCGTAAATGTAAATGGCATAAGTGACATCAATCCACCTAAACGGCGAATGTCACGCGTCCCCACTTCATGATCGACAATACCTACCATCATAAAGAGTGCACCTTTGAACGTTGAGTGATTGATTAAATGGAACAAAGCCGCAAAAGTGGCCTGTGTATAAATGACGGATTCCGTTGAATAACCGGAATGGAGTGCAGCAGAGCCAAGACCAAATAGACACATAATTAATCCAAGCTGGCTAATTGTTGAGTAGGCAAGTAATGCCTTTAAATCGAACTGTTTGACGGCATTAAATGATCCCCAGAATAAAGTAAGGAGACCTACCCCACTTACCGCCCAAAACCATACTTCGTGACCTCCGAAAATAGGCGTTGTACGTGCAACAAGGTAAATACCTGCTTTAACCATAGTGGCAGAGTGCAAATAGGCAGAAACCGGTGTAGGCGCCTCCATTGCATCAGGCAGCCAAATATGGAAAGGAAATTGGGCGGATTTTGTAAATGCCCCTAAAAGCACTAAACACATCGCTGGTACAAAGTATGCACTGGATTGCACAACATCTAAATTTGCGACAATTTCCCGTATACTAAACGTACCGGATGCAACATATAACATTAAAAAACCAGCTAACATCGCAACGCCACCAGATACTGTGATGGTCATTGCTTTTCGTGCACCTGCACGAGAGGCTTTACGGTGATGCCAAAATGCGATTAAAAGGAACGAGGAAACACTCGTTAATTCCCAAAATACATAAAGCACCATTAAATTATCTGAAAGGACGACGCCTAGCATAGCGCCCATGAATAGTAATAAATAACAATAGAAATGGTGTAAAGATTCTTTCGTTGATAAATAGAAAATTGAATACAGTATGACTAAACTACCTACCCCTGTAATGAGCAAACTGAATATCATGCTCAATCCATCTAGATACGTAGTAATATTAATACCGAAAGAGGGGATCCACTCAAACGTCTTGACGAATACTTCGCCATTCGCAACTCGAGGGATATATGTAGCTAAAATCGAAAATAAAACGACTGGTACGACTAATACAAACCATCCTAAGTGAATGTTCTTAAAACGCTTGTATATTAATGGAATCAATGCTGCAGCAATAAAGGGCAGCACAATTGAAAGCGTGACAATCAAAAGCAAAAACCTCCCACAAAAAAGTAACAAAACTATGTATCACACTAAAATTAATTAATCACACTTGACTATCTATATAACTCACTTCATAATAATGTGGCATATAGAGATTATATTTATAAATAAATTCCAATTTATTTAAAATAAAAAGATTCAAGCAAGGAAAAAATTACGTAAAATTTACTGAAAACAAAAAAACATCACAGAAATAAGTATACAATAATAAAGTGTGTAATGCACTGTAATAGCCTTCGTTTTATCTCAATTATGCTTAATTTCTCAAAACATATTTTGATTCAATAAATTATTATAGGATAAGAAAAAGAGGTGCGAACTAAAATGAAACATGTAAAAGGCCGATTGGATGAAAGTATTTTAGTTTGTGTATATTATGGACAAAATGGTGAGCGATTAATTCGCCGTGGACACAAACTTGCGACATTACTCGACTGCCCATTATATGTGCTGACAGTTGACTCAAAGCCACTTGACGCTTTTGATGCGGAAAAATCCGGTTACATTGAACAGTGGAAAGAACTAACTGAAGAGTTGGATGTTGAAGAGTTCTTCATTAAAGATAATGAAAAACGACCAATTCATAAAGTGATTACTGAAGTAGCGACAAACTATGATATTACGCAAATCATCGTAGGTCAAAGTGCGCAAAGCCGCTGGGAGGAAATTACGAAAGGCTCGTTTTTAAATGTCCTTTTAAAAGAAGTACCTTTTGTTGATTTCCATATCGTTTCGGTTAAACATCCATCAGACGATGAACTGATCGATATTTTTGAAAAAGGCGTCCGCGCTTATTTGATTAAAGAAAACGGTCATTACAAAATTGCGTTTACTTGTCCTAAAACTGCCTTTATCGAAGGTATTTTCTTTAAGGAAATTGGCACCGATTTTGATAATGGAATCTTTAAATTTAATTTTGATAACAAGATGCAGGAAGTAAATATTACCGAAGCACTAGTAACGGATCCGGATCGTATTCCTCCTGCCTGCCGCCTAGAAAACGAATAACATACATCATCCCCCTCACCGATTCATGCGCGAGGGGGGTTTTTTCTTTTAAAATTAGTGTGCCTTTCGAACCTGGTCTCTCGGCAATAAAAACGCAACGAATAATAATAACGTTAAAACAGACACAGCATTCATCGTAAAATGAATCCCCATCTCATCAATGAGCTTGCCAATGACAATCGAGCCTATTGCCCCCATACCAAATGCGACACCGATTGTTAACCCAGCCATTGTCCCAATTTTAGACGGAACAAGCTCCTGTGCATAAACGACGGTCACAGTAAAGCTAATCATAATAAGCATACCGATAATAATAAGAAAGAGTAATACAGCCGGCAATGGAATAAATGGCAGTGCTAAGCAAAATGGAATAGGTGCTATAACCGATAGCAGTATAATGTTTTTTCTTCCGAAACGATCCGATAAAGGACCTCCAAAAAAAGTTCCTACTACTCCGAATGCCATAAACACGAAAATAAATAGCTGTCCGCGCTCAACACTCATTCCATATTGCTCAATTAAATAAAATACATAAAAGTTCGTAATATTCGTCACGTAAAACGAACGGGCGAAAATGAGTAATAGCAAAACAGTAAGCGCCATTTTTACTTGATTTTTTGTTAAAGGCGGCAATGAGGAAACGAGAACCTTCTTTATGTTGGACTTTTTCTCCGCATCAAGCTGACGTTTATACCACATTGAAATTTTTGTTAACAAGAAAATCCCAATGGACGTAAAAATGAGGATATATGCTACACCATTCATTCCAAACGGTAAGATTAAAAAAGCACTTAATAATGGAGCTAACGCCTGTCCACTATTTCCCCCTACTTGATAAATTGACTGTGCCAATCCACGTTTATTCCCTGCCGCCATGAAAGATACACGCGAGCCCTCAGGATGAAAAATCGCAGAACCGATACCTAAAAAGATGACCGACACTAAAATCATCCAGTACTGTCCTGATAAGATCAGCAATGATAGACCAATAAACGAACTGACCATCCCTATTGGCAATGCATAGGGAAATGGCTTTTTATCCGTCATAAATCCTACAGCTGGTTGTAATAGGCTTGCAAATATATTGAGTACGAAAGAAATCATACCAAGCTGAGTAAACGTTAACCCTAAATCACGTTCCAGTAGCGGAAACATCGCCGGTATTACCGCTTGCATCGTATCATTAATTAAGTGACATATCCCGATTGCTACCATAATGGGATAGACAGGATTTGATTGTTTTTCAATTGTAGCCGACATCTGTTTTCACATTCTTTCTATTAGATAAAGTCGCATATTTCCTTTTATGTTTGCCCATGCTATTCGCTATAAGGAGTGATCATAAATTGGAATTAAACTTATTTGAAATGCTCTGGCGTTCAAGTTGTGCATTTTTTGCTATATTACTACTTGCGCGCATAATTGGCAAAAAACAATTAAGCCAGCTTACTTTTTTTCATTATGTAACAGGTATTACATTTGGTTCAATTGCCGCGGAAATTTCCGCTCAGGTAGAGACACCTTTTTTGGATGGACTTATCTCCCTTATATGGTGGGCACTACTTACTCTTTTAGTCAGCTTTATTACACTTAAGTCGAAAAAAGCCCGTGTCTTATTTGATGATAAGCCGACAATCGTCATTCAAAACGGTGTTATTCTGAACGATAATCTCAAAAAGGCAAGGCTTCATACGGATGAACTTGCCATGTTACTAAGAGAGCAAAGTATTTTCGGGTTTGATGAGGTGCAGTTTGCTGTCTTCGAAACAAATGGTGAATTAAGTGTGCTGAAAAAACCACTTGCCCGCACTGCTTCAAAACAGGATGTGAATGTTTCAGCTCCTGCACCACAGTATTTACCAACCGAGGTCATATCAGACGGGAAAATTATTACAAAAAATTTAAATGACCTCCAATTAACAGAAGAATGGCTGCTTAAAAAACTATCCAAGAAAAACTATCATTCCGTTGAAGACCTTTATTATGTTCAAGTTTTAGAAAACGGCTCACTTTATATTAGCGTCAAAAATGCCAGTCCGCCTTCCTCATAATATTTTCCTTAAATAAAAAAGAGAGACCGATTTAAAACATCGGTCTCTACTGAATAATTAGATCTTTAGTTGGCCCATATTTTTTCGGCTCATGACTATACCAAGAATACTGGACAAAATCGTCAGACCCACAACCATAAGTACTGTAAGCCAATAAGTTTTCAAAAGTACACTATCTGTTAGAAGCGCTATTCCATAATTCGCAAGCTTCCATGGTGTTAAACTCCAAAAAGCCCCAAACAGTGAATCGATGAACAAACCTAACGATATAATTACAATCGTAACGGCTGCTGCAATCGATGTGTTGAATGCCGCACTCATTGCAACAGTTACAGCCATAACAAATAGTAACCATAGACAATACGTCCCCAACATCGCAAAGAACTTCATCCAGTCAACAGTACCATACAACAATGCAGTATAATACATGCTCCCCGCATAGCCGGCAATCGCACTAATCATAGCGATGATGCTTGCTACCATCCATTTACTCATGTACATTGCCGTAAAAGAAACAGGACGAACATAGATGAGTGTCGCCGTGCCATTTTGTCGTTCCCGGCTGAATATACCAATATAAGCTGCTATTAAGACGAGTAAACCAATCGACTGAAACTGACCCGTCGAAGCCATTAAAAGGTCGGCTGGCTGTAATTCAGGCATCGTCAACATAAACCCTTCCGGCATATTGCCGACAGCTTTTAAAATATCTTCCATAAAGTAATTCATTATTGGGTCACTAATTCCAAGCAGTATAAATACGAGCGGTATCCATATTAATTTAAAGCTCCGTACACTTTCACGCCATTCCTTTAAAAAAAGTGCTTTAAATTGTTGCATTCTCGCCAGCCACCTTCATAAAGATTTCTTCCAAGCTTGCTGTCTCTCTTTCCACCTTCAATACTTCACATGGTGAAACAGCAAGCTGGTATAAAAGCTGCTGCATAGTCGGACGATCTTCCAAAATCTCAACATAGACAATATTTCTCGCCCTTTGAGTTTGAAATGCCGTTTGTTCCGTAAACTGCTGCGCTTCGTTCTCATGAGAAAACGTAATTTTATAGCGTGGCTCCTGAAATTTTTCCTTTACTCGCTGCAATGAGCCTTGCTCTACTAATTGTCCGTCACGTAAAAACAATAGTTGATCCGTCATTTCCTCTGCATCATTTAAAATATGTGTCGAATACAATATCGTCGTTTGCTCCTGCACTTCCTTAAGCAAATTCATTACTTCACGACGCCCTACAGGATCCAGTGCGGATACCGGTTCATCCAATAATAAAAGTTTTGGCTTATGAACGAGTGCCTGTGCAATACCCAACCGTTGCTTCATTCCACCTGAAAAAGTGACGGTTTTCTTATTCATGGCGCCCTCTAACCCAACAAACGAAAGCATCTTTTTGCACTCACTTTTTAAAGTACGTTTATCAAGATTACTTAAACTCGCCACCATTTCCATATACTCCAGCGCAGTCAGCCACGAGTAGAATTGTGGATATTGCGGCAAAAAGCCGATTGCACTACGCATATCTTTTATATTAGGCATAATAATTTTTCCACTTGTCGGCTCCATTAAATGGGCTAGCATCGAAAGCGCAGTTGTCTTCCCAGCACCATTTGGACCAATTAGTGCTGTAGACGTATGCATTGGTAATGAAAACGATAGGCCATCTACTACTTTTTTAGGGCCAAACTGCTTTGTTAAGCCTTCCACTTCAATACATATCATTGGTTTTTACGTCCAAAAAGAAAATACGCAATTGGTCCAAGCGTATTGACAAATAGTGACACGACAATCCAAAACCATTTTGGTCCGCGGGTTTCATGAATACGAATAATATCAACAATCGCTACTGCCGCCAACACAAACTGCAATACTAATAGCGGGGCAATTAATCCCCAAGGAACATTTGATAAAGCTTCCATCTTACAATTCCTCCTCTAATTTTAAATGATGCTTCAAATTAACGATTAAATTTTTATAACGTACATCTTGCTGGACATTCACTAACATCGGATTATTGGTGATACCATCTATTATTGACCGTCTTATTGTTTCCTCATCACGGGGGGCTTGCGAACTAAGCATTACTTCCCTTGCAATCCACCCGTCCAGTAAATAAAAATAATCATCGCCTACAAGCTGAAGAGGGAAATTAATTTTCATACAAATTTTCACATAGCACTCAACACAACGAAGGGCCTGCTCTATATTATTTTGTACTGCATATCCGCTTGAAGCCCGTATATAAAATAGGAGTGCTGTATGAGCATTTAATCTTCCAATATTAAAGGTTTCGATCATTGTTTCGATACGGCGAACGGATTGTTCAAAATATGCCTCATTGTCTGCTTCTAACATTAATGCTTCACTCGCATTTGAAATGACACATAACAATTGCTGGTACATATTGACCTGGAAAATTTCCTTCGCCTTCTCCGTGTTGCCGAGCATCATTTGGGCTGTTGCGATTAACTGTTCATTCCCTAGCTGAATAATTGCATCTTCTCCTAAAAGCTCAAGTACTTGTTGGGGCTCCCCTTTTAAAATATACGTAAGGGCCTCCAGTAAATTTGCTTCATTTGTCAGTTTATAATCTCCACTAAACTCCTTTACACGGATGCAAAGTCCTTGGATTTTTTTAGTTACCTGCTCTTTGTCATCGGCCTTGTTGAAATAATTCACATAAAGTTGCGCCATCTTCAGCAAAAAAGGAAAGCAGGAATAGTATTCCTCAATCAGTAACTCGATAGTCCTATCTACCTCTTCAAATGGCTCTTTCGAAAAGCGTCTTGCCAACTCCTCATACATATTCATAATCCGCTCATTCGTCAACTGTGGTTTATACCCTAACAATTCATCAATCGATACGTTAAAATATGTTGCAAGCTTTGGCAATATTGATATGTCGGGATAACTTTGCCCTTTTTCCCATTTCGACACAGCTGCTCTGGAAACCCCCATAAAACGAGCAATATCCTCTTGTGTTACATTTAATTTTTTTCGATTATTCATAAAAATGGTCGCAAATTGAAAGTTATCCATCCCTTCACCTCTTAACCTAATTATAAGAAGAAATGATATGTTTTTATAGCGACTAATTGTTTCAATTTAATGATTTTGTCAACTAATGGTTTCTTCATAACAAAAAAACAGACTGTCCAATAGCTAGACACCCTGCATATTTTCTACTATTTAATTAAATGTTTTATATCTTCATAGTTTGGCAGTGCAGTTAATGCACCCGCTTTTGTTGCAGCCATTGCGCCTAGCTTATTACCAAATGCCACACAGTCTACTAAATCCTCTTTCACTGTTGGCAGTCCATTGAAATGAACATAGCGCAGAACGCCTGCCATAAACGCATCTCCAGCACCTGTTGTGTCTACTGGAACAACCCGGTCAACAGGAACATGTGTAACTTCACCATTGAGTACAGCATATGCACCGTCAGCCCCTACTGTAATTAAAACAATCGGTACTAATAGCTCGTCCAGCTTTTGTAAGCCTTCTTCAATTGTTGTTGTTTCTGTTAAGAAAAACAACTCTTCATCTGTTAGCTTTAAAATGTCGGCATCTTCAAAAAATGATGCAACCGTTTCGCGGCAAATTTCTTCGGATTCCCAACGTAATGGACGAATATTCGCATCGATGGCGATAATCGCTCCTTTATCCTTAGCCATTTCTACAGCAGCACGTGTCGTTTTTAAAGCTGTTTCTTCAAACATTGTTCCTGAACATACATTTAAAATAGAAGCACGCTTGAAAGCTTCCTCATTCAATTGCTCAGGTGTTACTTGTAAATTCGGCGTCTCATCGACATAATCTTTAAATACTCGCTCACAGTTTTCTGTTAAATGTACGTATACTCCACTTACACGCTTCTTCGCATCAAATACTGCAAAATCTAAATTGACGCCTTCTTTTGAGATCTCCTGGCGACAAAATTCCGATGTTTCGTCATCCCCTGTAATGGTAATAAGGGCTGACGGAGCACCAATTCGACTAATTCCCGCGGCTACATTGATTGTTGCGCCACCCAAAAACTTCGTGAATGACGTATTCGTTTTGTCATTTGCAATATAATCAACGAATGCATCTCCATAAACTAAGATGAATTCTTTGTCTAATTGACTCATTAATTGTCTAACCTCCGACGTTTTATGTTCTTACTAATTTACCATAGAAAAGAACGATTTATAAAACTTTATACTATTCTGACACTAATCGTTTTTTCGCTTACTATATTTATTTCTGTTATACTGTGTTTCGGTAAGGAGAGGATTTTGATGACGATTATTACTCGTAATGCGGAAATAAAAGATGCCGCTGCTATTGCCCCTTTAATTTATGATGCTATTGGCGACATTGCAAATAATTTGACTGGACAAAATGTCCCTCAAAAAATATTAGCATCTTTAGAACAGTTAGTTACAGAAACAACGAATCGACATAGCTATTTAAATACATATGTAGCTGAGAAAAATGACGAAATATTGGGGATTGTCGTGTTATATGACGGACTTCTTGGTAACAAGCTGGATCGTCAACTGGAAGCACAGCTAGCTGAAAGAGGTATCCATATTACGTTAGATGTAGAGGCTCATATGGATGAATATTATATTGATACAATTTGTGTCTCTAAAGAAGCACGCGGTCTTGGTATTGGAACGCGCCTTTTACAGTTTGCTGAACAAAAGGGTAAGCAATTAGGCTACAGCAAAATTTCTTTAAATGTGGAATTGGAGAAAATTGATGCTAGACGCTTATATGAACGGATGGGCTACACTACAACCGAAAGCTGGACAATTATTAACGAACCATTTCATCATATGGTGAAATCGCTATAGAATAGGAAGAAACACAATGAAACAAAATTGGATTTACTCACTGCTTGTTGTTATTGCGGCAAGTAGTTATGGCGTACTCTCTACTATTGTAAAAGTTGCCATGCAGCATGGCTATACAACAGCAGAAGCTGTCACTAGCCAATACTTTTTTGGCTTTTTGATGGCCCTTTTACTATTTATTTTAACACAGCGAACATTACCGAACATTACAAAGTCCGGTGCAGTGACACTTATCTTTGCCGGGATATTTACTGCCCTTACAGGAATTGTCTACGGTCAATCGCTAAATTATTTACCGGCCTCACTAGCGGTCGTTATGCTTTTCCAATTCACTTGGATTGGACTCTTTATGAATTGCTTCGTAAACAGACGATTACCAACCCGTATTGAGCTATTCTCTTTGGCCTTCTTACTTGCGGGAACGATTTTAGCCGCTGGAATTATCGATGTAGATTTATCACAAATTGCTTGGCAAGGATGGGCACTAGGCTTGGCAGCTGCTTTTACTTTTGCCGCCTTTCTACAGATTAATGCCCGTAAAGTTGAGGGTGTGACAATGGTTGGTAGAACATTTATTTTATCCGTTATTGCGCTCATTGTTATTTCAATCTTTTTAACACCTGAAATTATCTGGAACGGACAATTAGGTACCGGACTATGGAAGTTTGGGATGGCACTTGGGTTATTCGGTATTATTTTACCGATTCTATTATTCTCGATTGCTGCACCAAAAGTTGGCGGAGCACTCGTTTCAATTTTAAGTGCGATGGAACTGCCGGTAGCAATTATCGTATCCGTAATTGTATTAAATGAAAGCTTAACAATGATTCAAGTAAGCGGAATTATTCTCGTATTATTCGGTATGGTATTGCCTTCTTACTTTGCTTCAAAGAAATTGCGTGTAATAGAAAAGAAGAACAGTGGAACGAACTCCATTTAAAAAGCTGTTGTCTGTATTTTTACAGGCAGCAGCTTTTTTAGTTGCAGAGCTTGAATTTTATTTGAACAAATGTTGTAGATATTAGAAACTTCTTCGGTGATATTAGAACATCTGTACCTTTTTTAGAACGTTTCCGTCACTTATTTGAACAACTGAAATAGATTTTAGAAAATCAGGTCTTTATTAGAACTTTTATGCATATATTAGAAGATTTTAAATAATTATTAGAAAATTTAACCATATTTAATGAAGTAGTAATTCTATTTGAATTATAGGCCAGAATACTTATTCTCATTAATTATTATAATTGATTAAATTTTCCAACAATTGTAGAATGAAAGTATTACCTAGTAGTTTCTATCATTTGATTGGAGGCCCATTCATCATGTTTTTTCAAAATTTCCGCGATCAAGTAAACGAGAAAGAAGGTATTTTATTTCCTTCCAACAGTTATCGTCAAATGGTTCTACAGCCTGCGTATGACGAAGCACGTAAGCACTTTTTAGATGCAATGCTTCAAATTCATATTGCACACTTGAAAATGTTAGAGGAGCAGGAGCTAGTAACCACAGATGAAGCACGTCGAATTGGGCAAGCCATACAGAAATTGGACCTGGAATATTATAAAACACGCGATTATAATCCACAGTTTGAAGATTTATTTTTCCGTATTGAAAATAAATTAATCGAACTCGGTGGCGATATTTCAGGAAATTTACATATTGGCCGCAGTCGAAACGATATGGGAATTGCTATTTATCGCATGACATTACGCAAAAAGATGCTGACCCTTATGCAGGAGCTTATAAATTTACGCCATTCTTTAATTCTGTTTGCCGAGGAACATGTCGAAACGATCATGATTGGCTATACACATACCCAGCAAGCACAGCCGACAACGTTTGCCCACTATTTAAAAGCGGTTATTGACCAATTGACTCGTGACTATAAACGGATGCAGGCTGCCTACGAGAACATTAACCGCAGTAGCATGGGCGCTGCCGCTTTAACAACAACGGGCTTCCCTATTAGCCGCGAACGGGTGCAGGAGCTTCTTGCCTTCGATGATTTAATTGAAAATGCATGGGATGCCGTTGCTGGCGCTGACTATATTGCCGAAGCAGCCAGCACTGTACAACTTGCCGCTTTAAACTTAGGGCGTACATCACAAGACTTTTTATTGTGGGCAACACAGGAGTTTAATGCTTTTAAGCTTGCGAGCCCATATGTACAGATCAGTTCAATAATGCCTCAAAAGCGAAATCCTGTTTCTATTGAGCATACACGTTCCCTACTATCTTCTGTTGTAGGGGATGCAAGTACGGTTTTACAAATGGTTCATAATACACCCTTTGGAGACATCGTTGATACAGAGGATGATATGCAGCCCTATTTATGGCGGGCAATTGACCGTTTAGTCGGAATTTATAAGTTGTTTGGAAGCTTGATTGTGACAATGGATGTAAACAAAGAAAATCTGCTAAAGCGTGCGCAAAACAGTTTTGCCAACGTAACAGAGCTTGCGGATTCTCTTGTTCGTTCAGAAAATATTTCATTCCGCCAATCCCATAAAATTGTAAGTCTTTGTGTGCGAGAGCTTATAGCAAATAATGAAGAATCGCTTGCAAGCCTAACGTGGGACTTAGCAAATGAGAAATGCCTTGAAATTACAGGGAAGCCTCTCCAAATAAATGAAATTGCCTTTTATCAAGCCATTCAACCTGAATACTTCGTCAATATCCGCACTTTGAAAGGGGGTCCTGCCCCTGTGACGATGAGAAAGTCACTTGTACAGGCGCAGGATGACTCTGTACCGCTTGAAAACTGGCTACGGGAAAAAACAGAATCAATTTTACAGGCAGAAGAGCAATTAGATAAATTTTTAAAGGGGTGGACGACTAATGAATGAACAATTTATTTTAGCTGTTGACGGTGGCGCAACAAAAACGGTTATGACAATTCGTTCGTCAGAGGGACGCGAGTTATTTTCCGCAACCTCTACTAGCTCGAATTATCAAGCGGCAGGAATTGAACATGTACAACATGTATATACAGGATTACTAAGAAGTGCAGCAGCCCATTTACCTAGTCTATTTATCGATGTGGCGGTATTTGCCATTTCTGGGGTTGATACGGATCAAGATAAAAAAATTATCGAAGAAATTATTGAAGAAAGTATCGCACGCTGTCCATTCACTTTTGGTCACGTTATTATTGAAAATGATGTGGAAGCGACATTAAAAGGATTAGGTCATCATGATGTGAGTTTACTCATTTCAGGGACTGGAGCCATATGCTATAGCTATATGAATAACAGAATTATCCGTGCAGGAGGTTGGGGTCATCGCGTTGGGGATGAAGGTAGTGGCTACTGGATAGGTAAGCATATCGCCAAGGCCATTTTCCGCGCTGCAGACGGTCGCAATAAGCCGACTGCATTAACAGAGCTTGTTTTAAAAGGCCATCACGTAAACAGTACGGATGAACTGTTTAACTTAATCTATTCCCCGGATTATACGAATGCACGGTTAGCAAGCTTAGGTTCCTATTTACAGCAGGCGGTGGACATGGACGATGCAGTTGCCCATAAAATTATGCTTAAAGCGGTGGACGAACTTGTATTACTAGCAGCAACAACGTTAAAAAATGCCGGCTATGCAAATGAAGTGCATACACTGTTCTTAAATGGCGGTGTATTGAAAAACAATCCGAGCATAATGAATGGAGTCATCACACAACTTGAACAAACGCATCCAAATCTAACTGTAAAACTATGTGAAGAAAAACCAATAGAATCTATTTTCAATCGAGGCTTACGGGAAATTAACGGGACCCTCTATATCAACTAAAAACAAAGAGGTCAAGTACGATGAAAATCGCCTTGACCTCTTTTTACTTACTGCGCCTCAAATTTCGAATCAATCATTTGCTTCGCTTCCAACTTCATTTCATCAGTAATAGATAGATACACTTTTCCAAGCGCAGTTAAAATAATAAACGCATCATCCGTCAAACCAACTAGCGGTAAAAAGTCGACAATTAAATCAATCGGAAAAATGAAATAACCGAGCGCCCCCAGAACAATCAGTTTATTCGCTTTCGACATATCCGGGCTACGTAATGCCACAAAAAGTGTAGCTGCTGCATGCATTGCTTTATAGCCTAAACCGCCACCGAATTTTTTAAATTTATTGAGGAATTTATTTTCTGAATAGTGTTCTTCCTGACCATCGATCATTTTATCAAAATTAAATTGTTCAGCCATTATTTCTCTCCTCCATTCTCCCTATATATTCCCTTAATTTTGCTGTTTGTAATCATTTACGTTTCCGCTTTGAAGATAATTCTTTTGGCATTTTGCCTTTACGAAGAAAGTTTAACCAAAGTTGCTGGAAAATTTTCGTCGGATCCAATACTTCGTCATAATAAGTTATCGAGTTTTTCCGGAGTTTGGCATAACCGATGGGTACTTCATATAAAGGGACATTTCGTTTAATCGCTTCAATGAGCATATTCGTGTCATAGTTAAAGGACTCCCCTTTTACTTTTGACAGCCAAGATAAATGCTCCCTCGGAATAAAACGTAAACCAGTCTGAATGTCGAGTAGACGTTTATGTATAAATAGCTCAAACAATATCGAATTCGCACGGTTTTGAAGTTTACTTAAAAAAGGATAGTCTGAAGCTTTAAAATCGCGAATACCTAGTATAATCCCATCCGAGAAAATCTTTGTACTTGAAAGCACTTGCTCTACATCCAATACAGAATGCTGACCATGTGCACCTACTGTAATAATACCTTTTGGCCGTTCTGCAGATTTTAGTATGTATTCCATCCCCGTTTTCAGCGAACGACCTTTTCCCAAATTTTTTTCATGCGTTAAAACAATGCAGTTTTCCTGCTTTAATTGCTCAAATGTACTGTTATATCTTTTATCACTGCCATCATTGATAACAATAATGCCTGCAAGTGGCAGTGCCTGTAATTTCCGAACAAAGTCTACAACTGCGGGTAACGGGTTCAATGCTGGTATAACAACTATGACTCGATCCATTTTGCATGCTCCTTAGAAATAGAGATATTCCCTAAATTCTATCGGTTAATGCTGGAAAATTCAATGAGATTCCCCACCGTCAGTTATTTCTACCGGAATATGCTTAAACGCTTTCACATCGAATAAGCCCGTATCAGTTAGCTTAATATCCGGAATGACCGGCAAAGCTAAAAAGGACAATGTTAAAAACAAATGATAATTAAGTGTAGGATGAATAATATGAAGTCCTTCATGTAATTTTTGAAGTTCCAATTTCGCTTCTTCTGCTGAACAATCCGTCATAAGCCCTCCAATAGGTAAAATCAACGAAGCAATGATCTCTCCTTCATTTACTATGACCAGTCCACCTTGCATTTCCTGAAGTGCATTGAGTGCTACGAGCATATCATCATCATTTGTTCCAACGACAATTGCATTATGGGAATCGTGGGCAATCGTTGTTGCTACCGCCCCGCTTTGTATGCCGATCCCTTGTACAATGGCCACTGCCTTTGTTCCTAAATGATGGTGGCGCTCCACAACCGCAAGCTTCAGCAAATCCTTTTTAACAGAAGGAATAAATTCCCCATTCACTACATCAACTTTTGCTTCAATCCGCTTCGTAATTAATTGATTAGGAACGATTTGCATTACATTTGCTCGATTTCCTTTAAACGGCAAGCGTAAATCCTCTTTTGATAGCTTTGGTAAATGCATCGAATGTAAAATAGACGTTTCAATAATAGATTTTTCCGGAGCCGGAGTAAGCATTTTACCATGTTCAGCAACCTTTTTACCGTCCTTCCATACAGCTAAAGCTTTCATCGTCTGCAGGTTATCTACTAATAAAAAGTCCGCGTCAAAACCTGTAGCGATTGCCCCTTTATTATTTAAGCGGTAACATTCGGCAGCATTTAATGATGCCAACTGAATTGCAAGTAATGGATCCATGCCTTCTTCAATGGCAAGAGCAACAGCATAGTTTATGCTCCCTTGTTCTATAAGCTCATCCAAATGTTTATCATCGGTGCAAAATGCAAATCGCCGCGCATTAGCAACCGTCACAGCGGGTAAGATCGCTTTTAAATTCTTAGCAGCAGAACCTTCACGAATCAACACATACATCCCTTGTTCCACACGATCTAGCGCCTCTTCTGCTGTTACACATTCATGATCAGTAGCAATCCCTGCAGCACGGTACCCACGAATTTGCGCACTAGTTAAACCTGCACCATGCCCATCTATAATCATATCAGCATCTTGCGCAAGCTTAAGCTTTGAAAGCATCCCTTCCTCACCGTTTAAGACAGCAGGAAAATCCATTACTTCTGCCAGCCCTAACACACTCTCATGATGAACAAACTCCGCTAAATCTTTTGCTGTTAATACAGCCCCTGCATTTTCAAAGGATGTCCCCGGCACGCTGGATGGCAGCATATAATAAATATCCATTTCAACATCTTCTATTTCCCGCAACATAAACTCCAGGCCAGCTTTTCCAGCAACATTGGCAATTTCGTGCGGATCGGTTACGACAGCCGTCACACCATGAGGAAGGATAATCCGGTTAAATTGCTTCGGCGCCAGCATGGAAGACTCGATATGTATATGGGCATCAATAAAACCCGGCACAATATACTTTCCCCTTGCATCAATAATTTCATCCGCTTCAAATTCACCTGGTTCGGAGATGGCAATGATTTTCCCGTCAGCTACTACGACGTCCCCCTGTCGCCAGCGAAGATTAAATACATCTGCTATTTGTGCATGTTGAATAATGAAATCTGCTTTTTCCCTTTTTTGCGATTTATCTATAATCCGTTTCATACTGTCCCTACCACCCATCCAGCTGTTTTCCAATTATCATACAATATTTTCTATATTATTGGTGTTATAAATGCTTCCTATTCATTTTTAATCTTCCTCTCCGATAAAAAGATTACTTAGTGTTATTGAAGGGAGTGAATATTTATGGTAAATCGTGACTTACTTACAAAAGTTATTAATTCAATTCCGGAAACACATCGCCCTTTAGCAGAAGCACTGCAGGGTTCTGCCCGTTACACCATTTCCAACCCTATGCTCTCTTTAAAGAAATCTAATATTGCGCTCCGCATGATCGTACGGGATTTATATGCAAAGGAGATGCAGAAAGACGGAACAGTAAGCGAACTACGTACCCTCCTGAACAATAAATACTTTATCGAAAAAATAAAACCGCGCCGCATTTATTTGCTCATGAATTTAATTCTGAAAATGACCGAAGCCCAGGCAAATGATTTAATCGATACGAAGGCTGCAAAAATCGTGCTGGATTATTTAATGGATTTAACTAGCTGGTACACAAAACAGTTGCTTACAGAAGAAAAGTTATCAGTACCATTCGAAATCGAAAGTCTCACTCCCTCTTCTTTCGGGAAGTTAGATTTGCCGGCCTATGACTATGAAGCGGCCGCTAAATGGTTTTTAATTGCTGCAGAAAAAGGCAATACCATTGCACAATACAATCTCGGCGTTTTATACAATCATGGCAAAGGTGTCCCTCGCAATTTAAAAGAAGCGGCAAAATGGTACTCTTTAGCTGCTGAAAAGAGGGATAGTAACGCACTGTATGCACTTGGCATCTTGTATCAGCTCGGGCAAGGTGTTGAACAGGATGAAAAAAGGGCAGCCGAATTATATGAACTAGCTGCAAACGCAGGAAATGCAGATGCCCAGTATAATCTCGGTTCGCTATATAATCAGGGGACTGGTGTTTTGCAAAATTATGAAACAGCTGCACAATGGTATAAAAAAGCGGTCCAGCAAGGAAACACAAGCGCCATGAATAATCTAGGTTTCTTATATCATAAGGGACAGGGCGTAGAACAAAATTACGAAAAGGCTGCGGACCTCTTTTTACAGGCAGCCAAAATAGGAGATGCTAGTGCGCAATATAACCTAGGCTATTTATATACAAAAGGCGATGGTGTCAAACTTTCCTATAACGTTGCAGCTTGCTGGTATTTATCAGCCGCTATTCAAAACCATACGAATGCTCAATTCCAACTCGCATTACTTTATAAATCAGGTCAAGGCATCGATCAAAGTGAAGAAGAGGCGATTAAATGGCTGACACTCGCGGCAAATAACGGCCATACAAATGCCCAATATACTCTCGGTCTTATTTATAAGCAACAAAATACAACGCTTGCCCAAATAAATGCCTTAGAATGGTTACTAAAAGCTGCCTCAAGCGAACATATTAGTGCAAACTATGATTTAGGTATGCTTTATTTAGAAACCGGTGCTACAGAAACAGCGGTAAAATGGTTGAAACGCGCAGCTATTCAGAACCATGCAAAAGCACAGCTCCAGCTAGGGCTTTTTTACCTTGGTGATGAACACCATTTACCGAATTATCAAGAGGCACTTAAATGGTTTTACGCAGCTGTTAGCAAAAATGAGGCGGAAGCTGAATACCAGCTTGGATTACTTTACGAAAGAGGACTCGGTACTTCTGTCAATTATGATGAAGCCCGCCGCTGTTACCGCTCCGCAGCAGAACAAGGACATCTCCATGCACAATATCAGCTCGGCAATCTGTTTGATAAAGGACTTGGGACAAAGCAAGATTACACCGAGGCATTTAAATGGATTCAACAAGCCGCACAAAAGGGGCATCCAAAAGCACAATTTCAATTGGGCCAAATGTATGCAAATGGCGAAGGAATAATGAGAGATTATCAAGAAGGCGCTAAATGGTATCGCCTCGCTGCTATACAAGGACATACTAAAGCCCAGTTCCAACTTGGAATGCTCTATAAAAAAGGACTTGGTGTAACACAAGACTATACAGAAGCAACACGCTGGTTAAAACAGTCGATGGAACAAAGTATGAGTGAGCCATCATTCTGACTTCATCATAAAAAGGGAGCTAAAATTACTCTTTAGCCCCCTCTATCTTCTATAAACTTAACTTTTTACTGTTGCCTGTTCAATTTGCTGTGAGAACACCTTTTTCGCTTCTTCGATATTTACTTCTATATTCTGTTCTTGCAATGCTTCACCGATCGCAATAATGGCCTGCTGCAGCATCTCGGAAGTCGCATTACCCATATGTCCCATACGGAATGCTTTTCCAGCCAAATGAGCTAACGAGCCTGCTACAATAACGCCTCGACTTGCCAGACTTGCACGAAACTTCCCGTCATCCACCCCTTCAGGATATAAAATGCAGCTTAATGTCGGTGCCGCTACTTCTTCCTCTGCAAGTGGTGTCATGCCATATGAACGTAACGCTGTACGCACCGCTTTTCCATAGGCAATATGTCGAGCTTCGCGCTTTTCCATGCCTTCTTCCAATACAATTTTCAATGCAACATCATATGCATAAATTAAATTTACTGGTGGTGTCGCAAAATACATCGCTGGGTTTTCCATAATATTGCGCCAGTTATGTATATCCGCATAATACGCAGGAACTGTCCCAATTTGTTCACGGGCAGCCAAAGCCTGTTGACTAAAGGCAACGATTGCAAGACCTGGTGGAATACCAATCGCTTTTTGTGAACCTGTTAAGACGATATCAATCTTATAATCTTCCTTACCATACGATTTACCCATATCCTCTTGAAGAGCTGCCGTCGCTACGACACCATCCACAATTACAAGCGCACCCGATGCTTTAATGATCGGAATAAGCGTATCTAAATCGGAAGCAACACCTGTTGATGTATCTGCATGTGTAATCGTGACTGCCTTATATGACTTTGCTTTTACAGTTTCTTCAACAAGTTGCGCATCCACACGCTCCCCCCACGTAGACTGTAGCACGTCGACTTCAATACCAAATGCCTTTGCCAGTGGTGTAAAACGATCCCCAAAATAACCATGACTAATGACTAAAAGACGTTCCCCTTTAGCAACAGTATTTACAATGGCCATTTCCATTGCCAATGTACCGGAGCCCGCTACTACATACACCTCTCCATCAGTATTAAAAAGCTTTTTCGTATTCGTAATTGCATTTTTAAATATTTCCACAAAACGAGGATCTGTATGTCCTCTCGTTTCACTTGCCAAAGCATCATAAATTTCATCCATTACAGGTGTTGGTCCAGGTACAAGTAATAGTTCTTTATTTTTCATATAAACGGCTCCCCTATCAATTAGTAATTAAAAGCTCCTAAAATAATTTCCTATCTACTAAAATGGAAAATGCCTTTCCAGCCCCATCCAAGCTAGAAAGACATATTTCCATTTATACAAAACCCCTAAGTTTGCTTCTATTTTGGGAGGCAATCCCATTCTAAATCGCGGTCCAATTCGATATAGATTGTATCGTAGTTAAGATGTTCAAGTTCAAAATCCAAAATCCTATCTCTTTTCCCCAACCTTCGTATTACTTTCGAAATCGCCCATTACATAACGGTTATCTACTAAGTGCTACATCCCCGATAACACTTTGAATAGGAAGGGCGGGTAAAAAGAGATAATTTATTACATATAGAGCAGTTCCCCGTTTATGAATTATTTTCATAATCCTGCTCTTTTAAAAGTCTATACTTATTAAGCAAATTGCTCTGTCTCAGTAGAACCAGACATAGCCGTTGTCGATGATGTACCACCTGAAATTGTTTGTGATACTTCATCAAAGTAACCAGTACCTACTTCACGTTGGTGACGAGTTGCCGTGTAACCTTTAGACTCTGCAGCAAACTCAGCTTGTTGTAGCTTAGAGTAAGCAGCCATACCATTGTCTTTGTAGTCATGCGCAAGCTCGAACATACCGAAGTTTAAGCTGTGGAAACCTGCAAGTGTGATGAATTGGAACTTGTAGCCAAGCTTCCCTAATTCACGTTGGTATTCTGCAATTTCCTCATCCGATAATTTAGCTTTCCAGTTGAATGATGGCGAGCAGTTGTACGCTAACATTTTCCCTGGGAATTCAGCGTGAATTGCCGCAGCAAACTCACGAGCTTCTTCTAAAGATGGGTGAGATGTCTCACACCAAATTAAGTCTGCATATGGTGCATAAGCTAAACCACGAGCAATTGCTTGCTTAATACCCGGTTTTGTACGGTAGAATCCTTCTGGAGTACGTTCACCTGTTAAGAATTCTGCATCGCGTGGGTCAATATCAGACGTTACCATGTCAGCAGCGTCAGCATCAGTACGAGCGATTAAGATTGTATCAACACCCGCAACATCCGCAGCAAGACGTGCAGCAATTAAGTTGCGTACTGCGTTTTGAGTTGGTAATAATACTTTACCACCTAAGTGACCACACTTTTTCTCAGAAGCTAATTGGTCTTCTAAATGGACACCAGCTGCACCAGCTTCAATCATTCCTTTAACTAACTCAAATACGTTTAATGGACCACCAAAGCCTGCTTCAGCATCAGCCACAATTGGTGCAAACCAATCGAAGCCATCATCGCGACCTTCAGCATGATCGATTTGATCAGCACGTTGTAAAGCTTGATTAATGCGCTTTACTACTGCTGGTACAGAGTTTGCTGGATATAAAGATTGGTCCGGATACATTTGTCCAGAAAGGTTCGCATCAGCCGCTACTTGCCACCCCGATAAGTAGATTGCTTTTAAACCTGCCTTTACTTGCTGTACTGCCTGATTCCCCGTTAAAGCACCTAAAGCATTGATAAACGGCTCTTCATGTAATGAATTCCATAAACGAGCAGCTCCACGCTTTGCTAATGTTTGCTCTTGGATGAATGAACCTTGTAACTTTACAACCTCTTCAGCTGTATAGCCACGCTCAATACCCTCCCAGCGTTTATTTTCTGCCCATTGTTTTTGTAAAGCTTCAATTCTTTCTTGACGTGTTGACATGATAAATTTCCACCTTCCCCATTGTGTATGAAAATTCTGTTAGGAAAATTTGCTATCCCCTGTTCCATAACAGAACATCTTGCTGTAATATAATGTATAACAGAAAGATTAACTTTTCATTATTTTCTGACAAATTAAGTTTAAATGAGGATGAATTATCTTATTTGGAGGACGAAACATATTTAGGCAATAATACAGAAGGAGTGGATTTACTTTGTCATTACAAAAAATTGATGTCGAAAAAGATATTTTTAATCAGTACAAAACTATTTTAGAAGACTGGATTCCAGCAGAAGCATCGATAGCAATAGCAGTAAATAACACTTATATTTATTTCAGTACGGGTCATCACCAATTCACATTAAAGGTAGGCTCTGCTGTTCCAGAAGACAGTATTGCTTTCCAAGTTCTCCAGACAGGACAAAAAACAGATGCAGTCATGGAAAGTACACTTTTTGAGACACCTTATTATGCAATCGGTTATCCCATCCTTGTAAACGGAGAGCAAGGGGCTTTAATTGTTGTCCTTCCTCCCCTTTTTACAATTAAGAAACCGGATACTTACAAATTTTTAACAGGCAAGCAAGTAGAAGACTGGATGCCTATTCCTATTGATCAAATTTCACATATTGAAAGCCTTCAAAAACGAACTTGGTTTTATTCTCAAGGTGAACAATATAAAACGGCTGTCACATTGAAAGAATTACAGACAAGGTTGCCGTCCAACTTTATCCGCATTCATCGATCTTGTATTATTAATATTTACTATATAAAGAAAATCTCACGGGATTTAACTTCCAACTTTATTGTTCAGCTAAATGAGGGGACAGAATTACCAGTAAGTCAATCTTACATTAATAATTTACGGGAGGTTTTGGAATTTTAACATCTTCAAATAGGAATTAGACAATAAAAAAACCACTGATTTCTCAGTGGTTTTTTTGTGTGCGAAGCGACGTCCTACTCTCACAGGGGGAAGCCCCCAACTACCATCGGCGCTAAAGAGCTTAACTTCCGTGTTCGGTATGGGAACGGGTGTGACCTCTTTGCCATCATCACTTCACTATTTTCGGCTTCCAATACACGGCGCTATCCTTCGTCAACTTCCCTCGCTCTTTCAGTCACGTACTTAAGTACGCTCCTTCCATCACTCAGTCGTTTCCTCGACTAGCTTGTGTCTATGAAACCCTTAGAAAAAATATTCATTCTTTCAAAACTGGATAAACGTTTCATTGAGTTGTGCAATAAAATGTGGTTAAGTCCTCGACCGATTAGTATTCGTCAGCTGCATGCGTCACCGCACTTCCACCTCGAACCTATCTACCTGATCGTCTTTCAGGGGTCTTACTTACTTGCGTAATGGGAAATCTCATCTTGAGGGGGGCTTCATGCTTAGATGCTTTCAGCACTTATCCCGTCCACACATAGCTACCCAGCGATGCCTTTGGCAAGACAACTGGTACACCAGCGGTGTGTCCATCCCGGTCCTCTCGTACTAAGGACAGCTCCTCTCAAATTTCCTACGCCCACGACGGATAGGGACCGAACTGTCTCACGACGTTCTGAACCCAGCTCGCGTACCGCTTTAATGGGCGAACAGCCCAACCCTTGGGACCGACTACAGCCCCAGGATGCGATGAGCCGACATCGAGGTGCCAAACCTCCCCGTCGATGTGGACTCTTGGGGGAGATAAGCCTGTTATCCCCGGGGTAGCTTTTATCCGTTGAGCGATGGCCCTTCCATGCGGAACCACCGGATCACTAAGCCCGTCTTTCGACCCTGCTCGACTTGTAGGTCTCGCAGTCAAGCTCCCTTATGCCTTTACACTCTTCGAATGATTTCCAACCATTCTGAGGGAACCTTTGGGCGCCTCCGTTACTCTTTAGGAGGCGACCGCCCCAGTCAAACTGTCCGCCTGACACTGTCTCCTACCCCGCTAAGGGGCATGGGTTAGAAGTTCAATACAACCAGGGTAGTATCCCACCGACGCCTCCTCCGAAGCTGGCGCTCCGGGATCTCTGGCTCCTACCTATCCTGTACAAGTTGTACCAAAATTCAATATCAGGCTACAGTAAAGCTCCACGGGGTCTTTCCGTCCTGTCGCGGGTAACCTGCATCTTCACAGGTACTATAATTTCACCGAGTCTCTCGTTGAGACAGTGCCCAGATCGTTACGCCTTTCGTGCGGGTCGGAACTTACCCGACAAGGAATTTCGCTACCTTAGGACCGTTATAGTTACGGCCGCCGTTTACTGGGGCTTCAATTCACAGCTTCGCTTGCGCTAACCGCTCCTCTTAACCTTCCAGCACCGGGCAGGCGTCAGCCCCTATACGTCACCTTACGGTTTTGCAGAGACCTGTGTTTTTGCTAAACAGTCGCCTGGGCCTATTCACTGCGGCTTCTCTAGGCTATGCACCCAAAGAAGCACCCCTTCTCCCGAAGTTACGGGGTCATTTTGCCGAGTTCCTTAACGAGAGTTCTCTCGCACACCTTAGGATTCTCTCCTCGACTACCTGTGTCGGTTTGCGGTACGGGCACCTCTCACCTCGATAGAGGCTTTTCTTGGCAGTGTGAAATCAGGAACTTCGCTCTAAAGAGCTCGTCATCACAGCTCAACGTTATAGTATGCGGATTTGCCTACATACACGCCTTACTGCTTGAACACGCGCAACCAACGGCGTGCTTACCCTATCCTACTGCGTCCCCCCATTTCTCAAACGGTGAGGAGGTGGTACAGGAATATCAACCTGTTGTCCATCGCCTACGCCTATCGGCCTCGGCTTAGGTCCCGACTAACCCTGAGCGGACGAGCCTTCCTCAGGAAACCTTAGTCATACGGTGCATGGGATTCTCACCCATGTTTCGCTACTCATACCGGCATTCTCACTTCTAATCGCTCCACCAGTCCTTCCGGTCTGACTTCAACGCTATTAGAACGCTCTCCTACCACGCATACTCAAAGTATGCATCCACAGCTTCGGTGAATCGTTTAGCCCCGATACATTTTCGGCGCAGCGTCACTCGACCAGTGAGCTATTACGCACTCTTTAAATGATGGCTGCTTCTAAGCCAACATCCTGGTTGTCTAAGCAACGCCACATCCTTTTCCACTTAACGATTACTTGGGGACCTTAGCTGGTGGTCTGGGCTGTTTCCCTCTTGACTACGGATCTTATCACTCGCAGTCTGACTCCCGTGTATAAATATCCGGCATTCGGAGTTTGTCTGAATTCGGTAAAGCGAGATGCCCCCCTAGTCCAAACAGTGCTCTACCTCCGGTATTCTCAATCACGAGGCTAGCCCTAAAGCTATTTCGGAGAGAACCAGCTATCTCCAGGTTCGATTGGAATTTCTCCGCTACCCACACCTCATCCCCGCACTTTTCAACGTGCGTGGGTTCGGGCCTCCAGTGAGTGTTACCTCACCTTCACCCTGGACATGGGTAGATCACCTGGTTTCGGGTCTACGACCACGTACTAATTCGCCCTATTCAGACTCGCTTTCGCTGCGGCTCCGTCTTCTCAACTTAACCTCGCACGTAATCGTAACTCGCCGGTTCATTCTACAAAAGGCACGCTATCACCCATTAACGGGCTCTAACTACTTGTAGGCACACGGTTTCAGGATCTATTTCACTCCCCTTCCGGGGTGCTTTTCACCTTTCCCTCACGGTACTGGTTCACTATCGGTCACTAGGTAGTATTTAGCCTTGGGAGATGGTCCTCCCGGATTCCGACGGAATTTCACGTGTTCCGCCGTACTCAGGATACACTCTGGAGGGAATGAACTTTTGACTACAGGGCTTTTACCTTGTTTCGCGGACCTTTCCAAGTCGCTTCGTCTAACTCATTCTTTTGTAACTCCGTATAGAGTGTCCTACAACCCCAAAGAGCAAGCTCTTTGGTTTGGGCTCTTCCCGTTTCGCTCGCCGCTACTCAGGGAATCGAATTTTCTTTCTGTTCCTGCAGGTACTTAGATGTTTCAGTTCCCTGCGTCTGTCCTCATCACGCTATGTATTCACGTGTAGATACTATCCGATTAAAGATAGTGGGTTCCCCCATTCGGAAATCCCCGGATCAAAGCTTACTTACAGCTCCCCGAGGCATATCGGTGTTAGTGCCGTCCTTCATCGACTCCTAGTGCCAAGGCATCCACCGTGCGCCCTTATTAACTTAACCAAAAGTTAACACTTGGATAAAATCCAAGATTTAAGTTTACACGTCAATTGCTTGACTTGTTACATTTCTATAAAATAGAAATTTGTTTTATTGCTATCAATGTCGTTTTATCCAGTTTTCAAAGAACGAAAAAATAAAATTGGTGGAGCCTAGCGGGATCGAACCGCTGACCTCCTGCGTGCAAGGCAGGCGCTCTCCCAGCTGAGCTAAGGCCCCAATGTTTTATTAAGAGGTATATAAAGAATTTATATGGTGGGCCTAAATGGACTCGAACCATCGACCTCACGCTTATCAGGCGTGCGCTCTAACCAGCTGAGCTATAGGCCCTCTTAGAAGTTATAAAATTCATTCATAAACCTTCAAAACTGAACAGCAACCGTTAATGTTTCATTCTCCATGAGAATGATTCCGAAATAATCCTTAGAAAGGAGGTGATCCAGCCGCACCTTCCGATACGGCTACCTTGTTACGACTTCACCCCAATCATCTATCCCACCTTCGGCGGCTGGCTCCATAAAGGTTACCTCACCGACTTCGGGTGTTACAAACTCTCGTGGTGTGACGGGCGGTGTGTACAAGGCCCGGGAACGTATTCACCGCGGCATGCTGATCCGCGATTACTAGCGATTCCGGCTTCATGTAGGCGAGTTGCAGCCTACAATCCGAACTGAGAACGATTTTATCGGATTAGCTCCCCCTCGCGGGTTGGCAACCGTTTGTATCGTCCATTGTAGCACGTGTGTAGCCCAGGTCATAAGGGGCATGATGATTTGACGTCATCCCCACCTTCCTCCGGTTTATCACCGGCAGTCTCCTTAGAGTGCCCAACTGAATGATGGCAACTAAGAATAAGGGTTGCGCTCGTTGCGGGACTTAACCCAACATCTCACGACACGAGCTGACGACAACCATGCACCACCTGTCACCGTTGCCCCCGAAGGGGAAACTATGTCTCCATAGTGGTCACCGGGATGTCAAGACCTGGTAAGGTTCTTCGCGTTGCTTCGAATTAAACCACATGCTCCACCGCTTGTGCGGGCCCCCGTCAATTCCTTTGAGTTTCAGTCTTGCGACCGTACTCCCCAGGCGGAGTGCTTAATGCGTTAGCTGCAGCACTGAGGGGCGGAAACCCCCCAACACTTAGCACTCATCGTTTACGGCGTGGACTACCAGGGTATCTAATCCTGTTTGCTCCCCACGCTTTCGCGCCTCAGTGTCAGTTACAGACCAGACAGTCGCCTTCGCCACTGGTGTTCCTCCAAATCTCTACGCATTTCACCGCTACACTTGGAATTCCACTATCCTCTTCTGCACTCAAGTTCCCCAGTTTCCAATGACCCTCCCCGGTTGAGCCGGGGGCTTTCACATCAGACTTAAGGAACCACCTGCGCGCGCTTTACGCCCAATAATTCCGGACAACGCTTGCCACCTACGTATTACCGCGGCTGCTGGCACGTAGTTAGCCGTGGCTTTCTAACAAGGTACCGTCAAGGTAGCGCCAGTTACTACGCTACTTGTTCTTCCCTTGCAACAGAGTTTTACGAACCGAAATCCTTCTTCACTCACGCGGCGTTGCTCCATCAGACTTTCGTCCATTGTGGAAGATTCCCTACTGCTGCCTCCCGTAGGAGTCTGGGCCGTGTCTCAGTCCCAGTGTGGCCGATCACCCTCTCAGGTCGGCTACGCATCGTTGCCTTGGTGAGCCGTTACCTCACCAACTAGCTAATGCGCCGCGGGTCCATCTTATAGTGACAGCCGAAACCGTCTTTCAACTTTCAAACATGTGTTTAAAAGTATTATTCGGTATTAGCCCCGGTTTCCCGGAGTTATCCCAATCTATAAGGTAGGTTACCCACGTGTTACTCACCCGTCCGCCGCTAAATCAGAGAGAAGCAAGCTTCTCTCATCATCCGCTCGACTTGCATGTATTAGGCACGCCGCCAGCGTTCGTCCTGAGCCAGGATCAAACTCTCCATAAAAGTAGTTTGAAAGCTCATTTGCTCTGCTAGCGATTCAACTTAATTAAAAGTTGAAATCTATTGTTTGCTTCATTTAAGAAGCTTGTTTCATTAACGTTGCTTGTTCAGTTTTCAAGGTTCATGGTGGAGCCTAGCGGGATCGAACCGCTGACCTCCTGCGTGCAAGGCAGGCGCTCTCCCAGCTGAGCTAAGGCCCCTAAATAATGGTCGGAATGACAGGATTCGAACCTACGACCCCTTGGTCCCAAACCAAGTGCTCTACCAAGCTGAGCTACATTCCGAAATATGGCGCGCCCGGCAGGAGTCGAACCCACAACCTTCTGATCCGTAGTCAGACGCTCTATCCAATTGAGCTACGGGCGCAAAATATAAAGTAAAGATGGTGCCGAGGGCCGGAATCGAACCGGCACGGTGATCACTCACCGCAGGATTTTAAGTCCTGTGCGTCTGCCAGTTCCGCCACCCCGGCATTTTTGGAGCGGAAGACGAGGTTCGAACTCGCGACCCCCACCTTGGCAAGGTGGTGTTCTACCACTGAACTACTTCCGCAAAATGCATAAGATATTTTTTACTCTGACAGTATATAAAATTAAAATGGTGCGGGTGAAGGGAGTCGAACCCCCACGCCTTGCGGCGCTAGATCCTAAGTCTAGTGCGTCTGCCAATTCCGCCACACCCGCAGCAGACAATATAAAACTGGTGAGCCATGAAGGACTCGAACCTTCGACCCTCTGATTAAAAGTCAGATGCTCTACCAACTGAGCTAATGGCTCTCTAAATGGTGCCGGCGAAAGGAGTCGAACCCTCGACCTACTGATTACAAGTCAGTTGCTCTACCAACTGAGCTACACCGGCATTTAGAAATGGTGGAGGATGACGGGCTCGAACCGCCGACCCCCTGCTTGTAAGGCAGGTGCTCTCCCAGCTGAGCTAATCCTCCTGGGTATAAAAGCCTAGCGACGTCCTACTCTCACAGGGGGAAGCCCCCAACTACCATCGGCGCTAAAGAGCTTAACTTCCGTGT
This sequence comes from Solibacillus sp. FSL K6-4121, assembly GCF_038002585.1. Classification (NCBI taxonomy): domain Bacteria; kingdom Bacillati; phylum Bacillota; class Bacilli; order Caryophanales; family Caryophanaceae; genus Solibacillus; species Solibacillus sp. FSL K6-4121. The sequence goes on along the minus strand of NZ_JBBOCS010000001.1, from coordinate 970,417 downwards.
TCGGTATGGGAACGGGTGTGACCTCTTTGCCATCATCACTAGACTATTTTTTTAAAAAGACAAGATTCATTATATCATACTTTACTCGAAGGTCAAGCATTTTTTATAATTTATCGTTCTTTCAAAACTGGATAAACGTTTCATTGAATTGTGCAATAAAATGTGGTTAAGTCCTCGACCGATTAGTATTCGTCAGCTACATGCGTCACCGCACTTCCACCTCGAACCTATCTACCTGATCGTCTTTCAGGGGTCTTACTTACTTGCGTAATGGGAAATCTCATCTTGAGGGGGGCTTCATGCTTAGATGCTTTCAGCACTTATCCCGTCCACACATAGCTACCCAGCGATGCCTTTGGCAAGACAACTGGTACACCAGCGGTGTGTCCATCCCGGTCCTCTCGTACTAAGGACAGCTCCTCTCAAATTTCCTACGCCCACGACGGATAGGGACCGAACTGTCTCACGACGTTCTGAACCCAGCTCGCGTACCGCTTTAATGGGCGAACAGCCCAACCCTTGGGACCGACTACAGCCCCAGGATGCGATGAGCCGACATCGAGGTGCCAAACCTCCCCGTCGATGTGGACTCTTGGGGGAGATAAGCCTGTTATCCCCGGGGTAGCTTTTATCCGTTGAGCGATGGCCCTTCCATGCGGAACCACCGGATCACTAAGCCCGTCTTTCGACCCTGCTCGACTTGTAGGTCTCGCAGTCAAGCTCCCTTATGCCTTTACACTCTTCGAATGATTTCCAACCATTCTGAGGGAACCTTTGGGCGCCTCCGTTACTCTTTAGGAGGCGACCGCCCCAGTCAAACTGTCCGCCTGACACTGTCTCCTACCCCGCTAAGGGGCATGGGTTAGAAGTTCAATACAACCAGGGTAGTATCCCACCGACGCCTCCTCCGAAGCTGGCGCTCCGGGATCTCTGGCTCCTACCTATCCTGTACAAGTTGTACCAAAATTCAATATCAGGCTACAGTAAAGCTCCACGGGGTCTTTCCGTCCTGTCGCGGGTAACCTGCATCTTCACAGGTACTATAATTTCACCGAGTCTCTCGTTGAGACAGTGCCCAGATCGTTACGCCTTTCGTGCGGGTCGGAACTTACCCGACAAGGAATTTCGCTACCTTAGGACCGTTATAGTTACGGCCGCCGTTTACTGGGGCTTCAATTCACAGCTTCGCTTGCGCTAACCGCTCCTCTTAACCTTCCAGCACCGGGCAGGCGTCAGCCCCTATACGTCACCTTACGGTTTTGCAGAGACCTGTGTTTTTGCTAAACAGTCGCCTGGGCCTATTCACTGCGGCTTCTCTAGGCTATGCACCCAAAGAAGCACCCCTTCTCCCGAAGTTACGGGGTCATTTTGCCGAGTTCCTTAACGAGAGTTCTCTCGCACACCTTAGGATTCTCTCCTCGACTACCTGTGTCGGTTTGCGGTACGGGCACCTCTCACCTCGATAGAGGCTTTTCTTGGCAGTGTGAAATCAGGAACTTCGCTCTAAAGAGCTCGTCATCACAGCTCAACGTTATAGTATGCGGATTTGCCTACATACACGCCTTACTGCTTGAACACGCGCAACCAACGGCGTGCTTACCCTATCCTACTGCGTCCCCCCATTTCTCAAACGGTGAGGAGGTGGTACAGGAATATCAACCTGTTGTCCATCGCCTACGCCTATCGGCCTCGGCTTAGGTCCCGACTAACCCTGAGCGGACGAGCCTTCCTCAGGAAACCTTAGTCATACGGTGCATGGGATTCTCACCCATGTTTCGCTACTCATACCGGCATTCTCACTTCTAATCGCTCCACCAGTCCTTCCGGTCTGACTTCAACGCTATTAGAACGCTCTCCTACCACGCATACTCAAAGTATGCATCCACAGCTTCGGTGAATCGTTTAGCCCCGATACATTTTCGGCGCAGCGTCACTCGACCAGTGAGCTATTACGCACTCTTTAAATGATGGCTGCTTCTAAGCCAACATCCTGGTTGTCTAAGCAACGCCACATCCTTTTCCACTTAACGATTACTTGGGGACCTTAGCTGGTGGTCTGGGCTGTTTCCCTCTTGACTACGGATCTTATCACTCGCAGTCTGACTCCCGTGTATAAATATCCGGCATTCGGAGTTTGTCTGAATTCGGTAAAGCGAGATGCCCCCCTAGTCCAAACAGTGCTCTACCTCCGGTATTCTCAATCACGAGGCTAGCCCTAAAGCTATTTCGGAGAGAACCAGCTATCTCCAGGTTCGATTGGAATTTCTCCGCTACCCACACCTCATCCCCGCACTTTTCAACGTGCGTGGGTTCGGGCCTCCAGTGAGTGTTACCTCACCTTCACCCTGGACATGGGTAGATCACCTGGTTTCGGGTCTACGACCACGTACTAATTCGCCCTATTCAGACTCGCTTTCGCTGCGGCTCCGTCTTCTCAACTTAACCTCGCACGTAATCGTAACTCGCCGGTTCATTCTACAAAAGGCACGCTATCACCCATTAACGGGCTCTAACTACTTGTAGGCACACGGTTTCAGGATCTATTTCACTCCCCTTCCGGGGTGCTTTTCACCTTTCCCTCACGGTACTGGTTCACTATCGGTCACTAGGTAGTATTTAGCCTTGGGAGATGGTCCTCCCGGATTCCGACGGAATTTCACGTGTTCCGCCGTACTCAGGATACACTCTGGAGGGAATGAACTTTTGACTACAGGGCTTTTACCTTGTTTCGCGGACCTTTCCAAGTCGCTTCGTCTAACTCATTCTTTTGTAACTCCGTATAGAGTGTCCTACAACCCCAAAGAGCAAGCTCTTTGGTTTGGGCTCTTCCCGTTTCGCTCGCCGCTACTCAGGGAATCGAATTTTCTTTCTGTTCCTGCAGGTACTTAGATGTTTCAGTTCCCTGCGTCTGTCCTCATCACGCTATGTATTCACGTGTAGATACTATCCGATTAAAGATAGTGGGTTCCCCCATTCGGAAATCCCCGGATCAAAGCTTACTTACAGCTCCCCGAGGCATATCGGTGTTAGTGCCGTCCTTCATCGACTCCTAGTGCCAAGGCATCCACCGTGCGCCCTTATTAACTTAACCAAAAGTTAACACTTGGATAAAATCCAAGATTTAAGTTTACACGTCAATTGCTTGACTTGTTACATTTCTATAAAATAGAAATTTGTTTTATTGCTTTCAATGTCGTTTTATCCAGTTTTCAAAGAACGAAGTTTTGAAGTATCTCATTCAATTAAGAATGAACCTTCAAAACTGAACAGCAAACGTTAATGTTTCATTCTCCATGAGAATGATTCCGAAATAATCCTTAGAAAGGAGGTGATCCAGCCGCACCTTCCGATACGGCTACCTTGTTACGACTTCACCCCAATCATCTATCCCACCTTCGGCGGCTGGCTCCATAAAGGTTACCTCACCGACTTCGGGTGTTACAAACTCTCGTGGTGTGACGGGCGGTGTGTACAAGGCCCGGGAACGTATTCACCGCGGCATGCTGATCCGCGATTACTAGCGATTCCGGCTTCATGTAGGCGAGTTGCAGCCTACAATCCGAACTGAGAACGATTTTATCGGATTAGCTCCCCCTCGCGGGTTGGCAACCGTTTGTATCGTCCATTGTAGCACGTGTGTAGCCCAGGTCATAAGGGGCATGATGATTTGACGTCATCCCCACCTTCCTCCGGTTTATCACCGGCAGTCTCCTTAGAGTGCCCAACTGAATGATGGCAACTAAGAATAAGGGTTGCGCTCGTTGCGGGACTTAACCCAACATCTCACGACACGAGCTGACGACAACCATGCACCACCTGTCACCGTTGCCCCCGAAGGGGAAACTATGTCTCCATAGTGGTCACCGGGATGTCAAGACCTGGTAAGGTTCTTCGCGTTGCTTCGAATTAAACCACATGCTCCACCGCTTGTGCGGGCCCCCGTCAATTCCTTTGAGTTTCAGTCTTGCGACCGTACTCCCCAGGCGGAGTGCTTAATGCGTTAGCTGCAGCACTGAGGGGCGGAAACCCCCCAACACTTAGCACTCATCGTTTACGGCGTGGACTACCAGGGTATCTAATCCTGTTTGCTCCCCACGCTTTCGCGCCTCAGTGTCAGTTACAGACCAGACAGTCGCCTTCGCCACTGGTGTTCCTCCAAATCTCTACGCATTTCACCGCTACACTTGGAATTCCACTATCCTCTTCTGCACTCAAGTTCCCCAGTTTCCAATGACCCTCCCCGGTTGAGCCGGGGGCTTTCACATCAGACTTAAGGAACCACCTGCGCGCGCTTTACGCCCAATAATTCCGGACAACGCTTGCCACCTACGTATTACCGCGGCTGCTGGCACGTAGTTAGCCGTGGCTTTCTAACAAGGTACCGTCAAGGTAGCGCCAGTTACTACGCTACTTGTTCTTCCCTTGCAACAGAGTTTTACGAACCGAAATCCTTCTTCACTCACGCGGCGTTGCTCCATCAGACTTTCGTCCATTGTGGAAGATTCCCTACTGCTGCCTCCCGTAGGAGTCTGGGCCGTGTCTCAGTCCCAGTGTGGCCGATCACCCTCTCAGGTCGGCTACGCATCGTTGCCTTGGTGAGCCGTTACCTCACCAACTAGCTAATGCGCCGCGGGTCCATCTTATAGTGACAGCCGAAACCGTCTTTCAACTTTCAAACATGTGTTTAAAAGTGTTATTCGGTATTAGCCCCGGTTTCCCGGAGTTATCCCAATCTATAAGGTAGGTTACCCACGTGTTACTCACCCGTCCGCCGCTAAATCAGAGAGAAGCAAGCTTCTCTCATCGTCCGCTCGACTTGCATGTATTAGGCACGCCGCCAGCGTTCGTCCTGAGCCAGGATCAAACTCTCCATAAAAGTAGTTTGAAAGCTCATTTGCTTTGCTAGCGATTCAACTTAATTAAAAGTTAAAATCTATTGTTTGCTTCATTTAAGAAGCTTGTTTCATTAACGTTGCTTGTTCAGTTTTCAAGGTTCATTGCGCTGCCCTTTATGACAACTCTTATATCTTACCAACTTTCGTTTTGAATGTCAATAACTTTTTTAAAAAAGTTTTAAGAAACATTCAATCTTTCAAATCGGCAACTTTTATACTTTATCACTCTGAAGTTGATAAGTAAAGAAGTTTTTTTAAAAGTGTGTGACGCGTTTCAGCGACAAGTAATAATATATCACCTTGCAAACTATATTGCAATAGTTTTTCGAAATTTATTTTCAAAGTTTTTAATTCGTTAAATATACATGGTCCTCCTACCCTTTTCAATAAGAGAGAGGTAATTGTTGTTCCTACTTATATAGAAGTAAAGAGCCATGCAAATAATATTGCATGACTCTTTAAAGGCTTATTTCGTTGTGTGGCGCATTGTTGGGAATAATAGTACGTCACGGATAGATGGAGAGTTTGTTAATAACATAACTAAACGGTCGATACCGATACCTAAACCACCAGTTGGCGGCATACCGAATTCTAATGCTTCAATGAAGTCGTTATCCATTTCGTGCGCTTCGTCATTACCCGCTTCTTTTTCTGCCATTTGTGCTTCAAAACGCTCACGTTGATCGATAGGATCATTCAATTCCGTGAAGGCATTTGCATGTTCACGACGAACGATGAATAACTCAAAACGATCTGTAAAGCGTGGGTCTTCAGAGTTTTTCTTCGCTAATGGAGAAATTTCCACAGGGTGACCCGTAACAAATGTTGGTTGAACTAATGTTTCTTCGATTTTTTGCTCGAAGAATTCATTAATAATATGCCCTACTTCGTGGGAATCTTTAATTTCTACACCGTGTTCAGCAGCATGTTTGCGTGCCTCTTCGACAGTCATTGGAGCCCAGAAGTCTACACCTGTTGCCTCTTTAACTGCATCTACCATGTGAACACGTTTCCAGCCAACACCTAGTTCAATTGTATCTTCGCCGTATTGTACAGACGTAGAACCTAGAACTTCCTTAGCTACGTGTGCGATAAGGTTTTCCGTTAAGTCCATAATATCATTGTAATCTGCATATGCTTCATATAATTCAATCATCGTAAATTCTGGGTTGTGACGAGTTGAAATTCCTTCGTTACGGAATACACGACCGATTTCATATACTTTTTCTAAACCACCAACAATTAAACGTTTTAAATGTAGCTCAATTGCAATACGCATATAAAGTTCCATATCTAATGCGTTGTGGTGTGTAATGAACGGACGAGCCGCTGCTCCACCAGCAATTGTGTGCAACATTGGTGTTTCTACTTCTAAATAACCGTTGTTATCTAAGTAGTTACGGATTGCACGGATAATTTTAGAACGTAAAATGAAAGTTGCCTTTGACTCTTCATTCGTCATTAAGTCTACATAACGTTGACGGTAACGTTGTTCTACATCTGTTAACCCGTGGAATTTATCAGGTAGTGGGCGTAATGCTTTAGTTAGGAACGTGAATTCCGTTGCTTTAACAGAAAGTTCTCCTACTTGTGTGCGGAATACGTTTCCTTTTACCCCTACAATATCACCAAGGTCTGCTTTATTAAATAATTCGTAAGCTTCTTCACCGATTGCATCTTTACGTACATAAATTTGGATTTGACCTGCTAAGTCTTGGATATGCGCAAAACCAGCTTTACCTTTACCGCGCTTAGTCATGATACGTCCTGCGATTACAACTTCGCGAGGGTTTTCTTCTAATTGTTCTTTATCAAATTGATCGTTTTCTGCAACTACTTCATTTGATAAATGTGTGCGCTCAAAACGGCTACCGAATGGGTCCATACCGTTTTCGCGAATATCAGTCATCTTCTGGCGTCTCACCAAAAGTTGGTCGTTTAATTCTTCGATATTTGACACGTATTTCACTCCTTAATGTTTTTGCGCTCCAAAACGGCACAATAGTCCATAATGTTTCTATTGTACAGTATTTCGTTTTGTGATTCACCTGTTTCGAATTAATTAGAAATGTTTAATAATTCTGTTAAGTGAATGGCAGTATCTAGATAGCGAGATACTGGAAAGTCATTCCAAAGCTAGTCCCTTGCGCAGCGTAACACTAGAATAGATTACATAGTACTTACTTATAAAAAAGAAAGGCTATGTTAAAAGTTTATTCACTTTTAACATAGCCCCACCTATTAATAATATTATGGATCTCTGACTTAAGCTAACACTAATTCATCTTCATCGCGTTCTTCTACAACATTATTAAGAAGTGCACGTAGCTCTTGCTCAGTCTCCGCTAAATTAATGGCGTTACGGATTTTTCCGTTACCGCGAATTCCTTTTAAATACCACGAAGCATGTTTTCTCATTTCACGAACAGCAACTTTTTCACCTTTTAATGCTTTAAGTCGTTCAAAGTGCAACAGACATACATCCATTTTCTCACGCACAGACGGTTCCGGCATTAATTCACCCGATTCTAAATATTTTACCGTTTGGTACATCATCCATGGATTTCCTAATGCTGCGCGACCAATCATGACTGCATCGGCCTTCGTATGATCCAGAATCCGTTTTGCATCTGCTGGTGTTTCCACGTCTCCATTAGCAATGAATGGGATATTAATATTTTTCTTCACTTCTGCCAAGACGTCCCAGTTTGCTTTACCTTCATACATTTGAACACGAGTCCGCCCATGCATTGCAATCGCTGCTGCTCCTGCACGTTCTGCTGCTTGTGCATTTTCAACAGCAAATACACGCTCATCGTCCCATCCAATACGCATTTTTACTGAAACTGGCTTATCAACTGCATCCACTACAGCCGAAACCATTTCATAAATTTTATTCGGATCTAGCAACCATTTCGCGCCAGCTTCGCATTTAATAATTTTATTAACGGGGCAGCCCATATTAATATCGATAATATCCGCTGTTGTATTTTTATCTACGAATTTTGCTGCTTCTACTAAATTTTCTTTGTCTCCACCAAAAATTTGTAGTGTCATTGGATTTTCGCGTTCATCAATATAAAGCATATCCAACGTTTTTTTATTGCGAATATTTAATGCTTTGTCACTAATCATTTCCGCATATACTAAACCTGCACCAAACTCTTTCACTGTTAAACGGAAAGCCGAGTTACAAATCCCTGCCATCGGGGCAAGTACGACACGATTATCCATTATAATATCACCAATTTGGAAAGGCTTTTGGTCAATGTTTGACACCTGTTGTTCCCCCCGCACTAGGTTATTCACCTTTTAATTCTTGAATATCTATTTGTAATACATCCGCGATTTTTTGGAACTGTTCTTCAGAGGGGATTTTTTCGCCTCGTTCAATACGTCCCAAAATCGTAACAGACATACTAATCTGTTTTGCAAATTCGGTTTGCTGAATACGTTTTAGCTTTCGAAAGGCACGAATTCTTCGACCGTAGCGATTTTCTTCCACAGCTTGACGCCCTCTTTCTCTATGTCGAGTGCTAGTAGTGCTTTTTGCACGGATACTAGCATACCACATTTTTGCGTCATAATCTCCTCAAGCGGCACTAATACAAACGCACGTTCGAACATGCGAGGATGTGGGACAATTAAATTTTCTGTTTCATATTTTTCATTATTGTATAACAAAATATCAAGATCTATAATTCGTGGACCCCATCGGAATTCGCGTACACGCCCTAAATCATTCTCGATCTTTTGACATTGTGCAAGCAGCTCAAAAGCATTTAGGCTTGTTTCAACGGCGACCGCAATATTTAAAAAATCTGCCTGTTCCGTAAATCCGACCGCTGCTGTCTCAAAGATTGAAGAAATGGCTGTAACTGTTATTTCCTTATGTGAAAGGAGCAGCTTTACTGCGTCTTGCAGGTTTTGCTCCCGTTCCCCGATATTTGTTCCAATGGATAAATAGGCTGTTGTCATATAAATTGTCCTCGCACAATTTCAACTGCGACTTCTTTATAATGACCTGGAATTGGAGGATCAGGCTTAATCACTTCCACACGACAACCGAAAATTTGTCCTTCGTATTGTGTTAAAATGCGTGTAGCAATCGTTTCGGCAACCGCCTCAATTAATTTATACGGTTTACCTTCCAATACTTCTTTACATATATCATAAACTCCTACATAGCTTACAGTGTCATCCAGCTCATCTGTTTCACCGGCACGCTTCATATCAACAGCAAGCGATACATTAGCACGAAAGCGTTGACCTAATACGTTTTCTTCCGGCAACACACCATGATAACCAAAAAACTGCATCTCTCTTAAATGAATATAATCCATTACAATCTCCTTAATGTCTCGGTGCTAATTCACCTTGTACTTCAAACTTTCCAACAAGCGCATCCATCATTTTCACAGTCCGCGCCACTTCTTTTACATCATGTACCCGCATAATATGACAACCCTTCTGTACACCGAATGCACAAGTTGCGGCTGTTCCTTCTACACGTTCATCAACAGGTAAATCCAATACCGAACCGATCATACGCTTTCGGGAAGTCGCCAGTAACACGGGATAACCCAATGCAACAAGCTCATCTAAACGCTGCATTGTCTCGATACTTTCACTTAAGCTTTTCACAAACCCTATACCTGGATCAAGAAAAATATGTTCATCGCGAACACCGGCTTCTTTGGCAATTTCAATACTTTCATGCATATCTGCCATATAATCATTGAAAAAGTTATTATACTGATTATTTTCTCTATTATGCATTAAAATAATCGGTACATTTAGCTCTGCCGCCACTTTCGCCATTTCCGGGTCTGCTTTTGCTCCCCAAATATCATTAATGATATGGGCGCCTGCTTCAATTGCTGCACGTGCAACATTCGATTTATACGTATCAATCGAAATGATCGCTTGTACTTCTTTTAACAGCGCCTGGATTACTGGGACAACACGCGCAATTTCTTCTTCATCGGATATCCGTGTATAGCCGGGACGTGTGGATTCTCCACCAACATCAATAATTTTCGCACCATCTGCTACCATCTTTTTCGCTTGCGCAACTGCTTTTTCAACCGAATTAAACTTCCCGCCATCCGAAAAAGAGTCTGGTGTCACATTTAATATTCCCATAACGAATGTTTCTTTCGTAAAATCCAATTCAATTCCATTTAGTGTAAGTGTTTTATAATTTTCTAACATGACTTTCTCCTAAGTGCATAACAATTTTTTGTAAATAAGCCGTATGAAGCTTTTTATAAAGCCTGCCTTCACTTCCAGCAAAACGAATCTTTCCAATATGTGAAATCGGTACAAGCTCCTGCACCGCTGTCGTAACAAAACATTCGTCCGCCTGCTCTAATTCCCATGCCATAAAACTGCCTTCCCTAACCGGAATCGCAAGCTCTTTAGCAAGACGGATAACAATTGCTCGTGTGATGCCTGGCAAAATACCCAACCTTGTGGAAGGCGTATACAGTATATCATCTTTAATCCAGAATATATTCGATGTAATGCCCTCTGCTACTACCCCGTTTTTATCGGTAAAAAAGCCTTCTTGGTTGGCTAGACTAGCTAATTCCAGACGTGCACGGACATTATTACCATAATGGTGACTTTTATAGCGTGTTTGTTGTTCGGGAGAATTACGCGCAGTTTTCAGCCAAACTGCCTCTTTTTCAGTCCCGCGCATCATTTTAGGCAGTTCTTTGCGAAACAGAATGATTGTCGGCTCCGTATATTCGGACGGAGCAAGACCAATTGGATGTACACCTGCTGATACATTTAAGCGAAAATACCCTTCGTTACCGTCCTGAGCATTAAGGTTTTCGATTACTTCCTCTATATCTTGAATAGTATATGGAAAATGAATACGGTATTCTTTCAATGCTTCTATTAAGCGGTTGAAATGTTGCTGTAAGTATACAGCCTTTCCCTCATATGTACGAAACGTCTCGAAAAATCCAAGGCCATACAAAAAACCGTGATCAAAAGGAGAAATTTTCAATTCATGTTCATCGATATAATGTCCATTCATCCAACAAAGCATTGATCCCCACTCCTTCTAACAATATGTTTCGATAAATGTACGTAAAAGTTGTTTACCATCTTCAGTCATAATGGATTCCGGATGATATTGAACCCCTTCAATTGGATACGTTTTATGACGCAGCCCCATTATTTCGCCTTCTTCTGTCCAAGCTGTCACTTCTAAACAATCTGGTAAAGTTGTCGGCTCCACAATCAATGAATGATAGCGTGTCGCAGCAAATGGATTGGTGTTTTTCCTATGTAGACCAATGCCTTTATGAAGTACAGGAGATGTTTTCCCGTGCATCAGTCGCTCTGCCCGAACGATATCTCCACCAAAAACCTGGGCAATTGCTTGATGGCCTAAGCACACTCCTAAAATCGGAAGCTTTCCAGCAAAATGTTCAATAATACGAAGGCTTTGACCAGCTTCATTTGGTGTACATGGCCCTGGTGATATAACTACCATCATCGGCTGAAGCTCTTCAATTTCCTCTATCGTTATGTCATCATTACGCTTTACTACTAACTCATGCCCGAACTCCCCAAAATATTGCACTAAGTTATACGTAAATGAATCATAGTTATCAATCATTAAAATCATTTGCTCACCTCTTCTGCCATTGCCTTTGCTTGCCACATCGCTTTTGCTTTATTCATCGATTCGATAAATTCATTTTCTGGAATCGAGTCGATGACAATTCCCGCCCCTGCTTGTATGTACACAATTCCATCTTGTATATAAGCTGTACGAATCACAATATTTAATTCTAAATCACCTGTATAGCCAATCCAGCCAATTGATCCAGTATAAAGGCCGCGGCGAACAGGCTCAAGCTCTTCAATAATTTCCATCGTTCGAATTTTAGGTGCACCCGTTATCGTCCCACCTGGGAACATTGCGCGAATGACATCTGCATTCGTTTTCCCCTCAGCAATTTCTCCACGTACATTCGACACAATATGCATTACATGGGAGTAATGCTCAATAACCATAAATTCATTAACTTCCACCGTTCCATACTTGCTTACCCGTCCTAGATCATTACGTTCTAAATCGACAAGCATCACATGTTCGGCACGTTCTTTTTCATGTTGAATCAATTCGTTAGCCAACGCCAAATCCTGTTCTTCTGATTCTCCACGCGGACGCGTCCCTGCAATAGGTCTTGTTGATAATTCATTGCCTTTACGCTTCACAAGCAATTCAGGCGAACCGCTTACAATCGTAAAATGCTCACTTTCAATATACGCCATATAGGGAGAAGGGTTAAATGAACGAACCGCCTCATACATTGTGATCGGTGCAGCAGAAAGTTTTTTTGCCTGACGTACAGACAAATTCACTTGGAATACATCACCCTGACTAATATAATGTTGAATTTTACGTACGGCTGCTTCAAAAGCCGCTCCCTTAAATGATACTTGTAATTCCGTTTCATCTTGCTGGATGTTTTTTGCTGTTTCCTGATTGAAATGGCGTTTCTCTAGCCCAACTACAGCTTTTTCCTGCCAATTTGTCTGCCATGCCTGTAAATCTAATTCACATGTAGAAAACTTCATAAGTGTCACTTCATTAGTTTTTACGTTATGTACAGCCCAATGATCAAATAAATAAAAATAAATGTCTGGTATTTGTAGATCATCTTCTGCCTCAAGTGGAAGCACTTCAATGGTACGAGCGTAGTCATAGGAAATAAACCCAATTGCGCCACCTTGGAAATCTGGCAATTGCGAATTCACTTCAAGCTTGTATTCAGAAATTACTTGTTCTAATTCGGCTAGTGCTTCCCCTGTCTTCAACTCAATATTTCCATTTGCCCAAGTCAGTTCAAGTCCTTGTTCTACAGATTTGGCACTAGCAATTGGATGCCATGCTGCAATCGAATAATGCCCTCCACGTCCACTTTCTAAAAATACACGTTGCTTTTCAGCCATTGACTGCTCTTGAAAACTATAGAAAAATTCATCTTTAGTCATTTGAAATGTATGATATTCTAGTTGTTGCATCTATTTACACCCGCTTTATTCTTTTCCTTAATTAAACTCGAAAACACTCTAAAAATCCAATTTTATCTTAGAGTAAACTAAGAAAAAGCTATTTTACGAGTGTTAGCCCATAAAATAGCTTTAGAGAATGACTTATTGGTTTTAATTAGTCTTCAAATTGATATAAAGGTGTTGATAAATAGCGCTCACCATTTGATGGGATGATTGCTAATACGTTTTTGCCTTTACCTAAACGTTTTGCTGTTTCTATCGCTGCATAAATAGCTGCACCTGAAGAAATACCTGCTAAAATACCTTCTTCACGCGCTACTTTACGTGCATTTTCAAATGCAATTTCATTTTCTACCGGGAATACTGAATCATATATTTCTGTATTTAATACGTCCGGAACGAAACCTGCACCAATACCTTGAATTTTATGTGGTCCAGGGTTACCACCTGAAAGAACTGGTGAATCTTTAGGCTCAACAGCAATAATTTCGATATCTGGGAATTTATTTTTCAATACTTCGCCTGCACCCGTAATTGTACCACCAGTACCTACACCAGCGACAAAGGCATCCAGCTTTAAGCCATCTTGCTCAAATGCTTCTGCAATTTCAGGACCTGTTGTTAAACGGTGAATTTCTGCGTTAGCTTCGTTTTTAAATTGTTGTGGTAAGAAGTAGCCTTCTGATTTTGATAACTCCTCCGCCTTTGCAATTGCACCTTTCATTCCTTCTGGACCAGGTGTTAATACTAGATCAGCTCCATATGCACGTAATAGGTTACGACGCTCTAAAGACATTGTCTCTGGCATTACTAAAATTGACTTATAACCTTTTGCTGCTGCAATCATTGCTAAACCAATACCTGTATTACCTGAAGTTGGTTCAATAATTGTACCGCCTGGCTTTAAAGAGCCATCCTTTTCAGCCGCTTCAATCATCGCTAAAGCTAAACGGTCTTTTACTGAAGATCCCGGGTTAAAGTATTCTAATTTTACGTATACCGTTCCGTCATTTTCACCTGTAGCATTATTTAACTTTACGATTGGTGTACGTCCTACTAAATCTGCCACCGAATTTGCTAATTTACTCATCTAATCCATCCCTCTCTCAATCCCTACAAAGTCAATAGGTTTTACTTAATCGTATCTTATCAATTTTTTATACTACTTGTCAATTGCTTGGATCGTAATTTTTGGAAAATTTCTGACTATTTTACTGAATTTTTCGTTTAGTTTAAAAATGGCTGTATTAGAAGCAGCGCATACTAATACAACCATTTATTATGTTTTATTTTATTTTTTCGATTCTCCATAAATCCAAGTAGCATTAAACTCTTTCCAGAAGGTTTCCGGTGTAATCGAAGGTGGTAGTTGTTCCAATGCCAGCTGACGCTTCACATGCCCTGTCACCTGATCAAAGCTAAAGGACTGCCCTTCCATCTTTTCTGTAACCGTAGCAATCGCATATCGGCCATCACTTAACACAAAAGGCTTAGAAGTCTCTTTTTCCTTAAGTTTCTCCACTTCTTGTAAAACGGCTGGGTCGAGTGTCGATTGACTGGATGTAATAAAACCAATATCGCCGCCTAAACTCGCCGAGGCTGCATCCACTGAATGCTCACGTGCTAAAACCGTAAAATCAGAGCCACTTTTCAGCTCTTTTTCCACTCGCTCCGCATCTTCCTTAGAGTTCACGATAATCATACTAGTTCGATAGGTCGTCGGAATATTATAGAGTGACTTGTTATCGTCGTAATATTTTTTTGCCTCTTCCTCTTCTACAACAACATCATTTGTTAATACTTTATCTAAGATGAGCTGAGCACGCACTTTTTGACGGAGTTGCTCTGGGGAGAGGCTATGTAGAGTTGTATCATTTGAATCTTGTGCCGAACGCAATAAAGCGATTTCTAAATCGATTTCTTCGTCTTTGACATCGATTTTATATTTTTTAGCGGCCTTCTCCATCACCGCTTCATTCACTAAACCTTGTAAAGTTTCTTTTCCATAACGATTTTCCATCGCGGATAACCATTGTTGGCTTGTAATAGGCTCTCCGTCAACGGCAGCAATTTCCTCGCTGCCGTCTTGAGATGCTGGAGATGTCGCATCATCTGAAGGGAGTAGCCATAATACTAGCCAAAATAAATTTCCGATTAACAAAATAAGCAATAAAAGTAACGTTGGTTTTGTTTTTAAGCGTCGTTGTGTGTACGGTAAATTATTTGGTGTGTTTTGTGGTGTTTGGTGTAAATTACGATTACGATTGGATTTCATTCACAAAGCCTTCAAGTTCATTTTTGTCGAATTGATATTTCTCTAAACAGAAATGACATTGCGCTTCTGCTCCACCATCTTCGTCAATCATTTCTTGAATCTCACCGACACCTAGACTGATAATTGCCGCACCAAAACGCTCTTTTGAACATTGACATTGAAACTGCACAGGCATTGATGTAAGAATTTGAACATTCCCCTCACCTAATACCGCATCTAAAATCTGCTCAGGTGAATAGCCTTTTTCAATCATTTTTGAAACAGGCTCAATGGATGACAAACGTCGTTCAATCTCTTCGATTGTTTCCTCATTACAGCCTGGCATTAATTGAATGATAAAGCCACCTGCAGCTAAAATTGTATTATCCGGATTTACTAATACGCCTAAACCTACTGATGAAGGTACCTGTTCAGATGAAGCGAAATAGTATGTGAAGTCTTCAGCGATTTCGCCGGAAACAATTGGTGTTTGACCTGAGAACATATCACGTAAACCTAAATCTTTTACGACTGTTAGTGCACCTTCTGTACCGACACCTGCACGAACATCTAGTTTCCCATGTTCATTTAATTCAAAATGAACATGCGGATTCGTAACAAACCCTCGCACATCTCCTTTTGCATCTGCATCAATTACCATTGGACCAATTGGACCGTTACCTTCGATTTTTATCGTAACTTTATCATCACCTTTTAACATCGCCCCCATCATTACTGATGCTGTCATCGAACGACCTAAAGCAGCAGATACGATTGGCCATGTATTATGACGACGTTGTGCTTCTCCTACAGTCTCTGTTGTATTAGTTGCAAATGCACGAACCTGTCCGTCAAAAGCAATTGCTCTTACTAAGTAGTCTTTCATATTGAAATTCCTCTTTTCTACTGATTTCTTTTATAAATAATCGCTAATCCCTTTAAGGTAAGGAATGAATCGACAATATCAATCATTTGTGTTTCATCGGCAATTAGTTTTGCTAGTCCACCTGTGGCAATAACCATTGGCTCCTCTTTACTTTGATCCTTCATACGACTTACAATGCCCTCCACTTGTCCGATAAAACCGTAAAATACACCTGCTTGCATTGCGGCAATCGTATTCTTCCCCACAACCTGCGATGCTCGGGCAATTTCAAAGCGGGGTAATTTTGCTGCCCGTACATTTAACGCTTCTACAGAAATCGCAATTCCGGGTGCAATGGCGCCTCCTAAATAATCCCCACGCTCATTTATAAAGCAGTACGTGATAGCTGTTCCAAAATCGATAATAATTAAAGGTCTGCCACCATATTGCTCTAAGGCCGCAACAGCATTAACAATACGGTCAGCCCCCACTTCACGTGGATTTTCATACTTTATATTCAAGCCGGTTTTTACACCTGGTCCAACAATTAAAGGCTGGGTATGGAAATATTTTTTGCACATTAATTCAAGTGCAAACATTATAGGCGGCACAACTGAGGATATAATAATCCCCTTTATTTGTTCAAATGAAATGCCTTCATGAGCAAAAAACGCCTTAAATTGCATCGCATATTCATCTTCTGTCTTCCGTATATTTGTTTCTGTCCGCCAATGATGTATGAGTTTATCATGATGATAAATACCTAAAGTAATATTGGAGTTTCCTGCATTCATCACTAAAATCAAAAGCGACACCTACTTTTCATGTTCTGAAAAAAATCATACCATATTTGGTCATTCACTATACAGTATTCCGTTTTTTCCTTTATTAGTTTAATCATAAAAAACCGGAAGAAAAAACTGACTATCTCCTTTTCCTAGGAAATAGTCAGTTTGCTTATATTACTTTGGACGGTCTTCATCAATGCCTTGTGGGCGATCATCCGACACATCTTTCGGTAAATCTTCTACAGTTGGAGGCGTTTTATCACCTTGTACCTCTTCATTAATTGAAGCATTGCCTGCCGTTTCAATTGTTGGCGTTACTTCTTTTTCTGTTTGAGGCTCTGATTCTACTACCTCTTCTTCAGGAGGCAGTACACCATGGTCACGTAAATGTTCGATTTGCTGTGCATTTAACGTTTCAATTTTAATTAACGTATTTGCAATTAAATCAAGCAAGTCACGACGCTCTGTTAAAATACGTTTTGTACGAGCATATTGCTCATCGACAATACGTTGAACTTCTTTATCAATTTCATATGCTACTGTATCTGAGTAGTTTTGGTCTGAGCCGAAATCACGTCCTAAGAACGGATTACCACCTTGGTTTGAGCCATACTGAACAGCACCTAAACTATTGCTCATCCCATACTCTGTTACCATCGCACGTGCAATGCTCGTTACTTTTTGGAAGTCATTATGTGCACCTGTTGATACTTCACCAAGTACGATTTCTTCCGCAACACGTCCACCTAAAAGACCAGCAATACGGTCAAGTAACTCTTGCTTTGTCGTAAAGAAGCGCTCTTCTTTCGGTAACATAATTGCATAACCACCCGCTTGACCGCGTGGAACAATTGTTACTTTATGAACAGTATCTGCTTCATCTAATTCTAACCCAACAACAACGTGACCCGCTTCATGGAAGGCAACAAGCTTTTTCTCTTTTGGAGAATAAACGCGGCTTGCTTTTGCCGGACCAGCGATAACGCGGTCCGATGCTTCATCAATATCAGCCATCGTGATTGTTTTTCTGTTTTTACGAGCTGCAACAAGGGCACCTTCGTTTAATAAGTTTTCTAAATCAGCACCTGAGAATCCTGGTGTACGCTGTGCAACGGCCGCTAAATCAACTGTATCCGCTAATGGCTTATTGCGTGCATGTACTTTTAGAATTGCTTCACGGCCTTTTACGTCTGGGTGACCAACCGTAATTTGACGGTCAAAACGACCAGGACGTAATAATGCTTTATCTAGGATGTCTGGGCGGTTTGTCGCAGCGATAATGATAATCCCTTCGTTTGCACCGAAACCATCCATTTCAACTAATAATTGGTTTAATGTTTGTTCACGCTCATCGTGACCGCCACCAAGACCCGCACCACGTTGACGACCTACTGCATCAATCTCATCAATGAAAATGATACATGGTGCATTTTTCTTCGCGTTTTCGAACAAGTCACGAACACGAGATGCACCGACACCGACGAACATTTCTACGAAGTCAGAACCTGAAATCGAGAAGAATGGTACACCAGCTTCACCTGCTACCGCACGTGCAAGTAATGTTTTACCCGTACCTGGAGGACCTACAAGTAGAATCCCTTTAGGAATACGTGCACCGATATCAGTAAATTTACGGTGATCTTTTAGGAAGTCGACTACTTCGACAAGCTCTTGTTTCTCTTCATCGGCACCTGCTACGTCGTTGAAGCGAACTTTTTTCTTTTGGTCATCATAAAGCTTAGCTTTAGATTTACCAAAGTTCATCACCTTATTACCGCCACCTTGAGATTGGCTTAATAAGAAGAAGAATAAAATGATAATGATAACAAATGGAATAATGCTCGTAAGGAATGTTACGAACCCGCTTGTTTGCGGTTGTTCTAAAATTTCCACTCCTGGATATTCACCGTTTGCAACTTGATCTTGCATCTGCATAATACGGTCTACAGAAGTTTGGTCATTTTGTAAAACGTTTACTGTGAAAGTCTCGCCTTCTTCAGCACCGTTCATTTGACCTACGATTTTGTACACGCCTCGCTCAGGCTGTATTGTAATAGAGGCAACCTCATTACTTTCTAAAGCCTCAAAAAATGCGTGATAATCAAGATTTTCAGTTGTCTGTTTTCCACCATTAAATGTTCCAAAAATCCCGATAATTACGAGAAAAATTAGTAAATAAAATATGGTGTATCGAAATATTCGATTCATCCCCAGCCTCCTCACAACGTTACAGAAAAACTATAAGTAAAATCTTAACATACGTTGAAATTTTCATACAACGAAAAGCACTCTAATTTTAAATGTTCAAACGAATTATGACAAAACCCGCTCTTTTTATCGATTATGCCAATAAAAAACAGCATTTGTATCGACTTTAATACCCATTAAAATGAATAAACTTCACGTTTTAAAATTCCGATATATGGTAAGTTACGATATTTTTCCGCATAATCTAAACCGTAACCAACTACAAATCCGTCTGGAACTTCGAAGCCAACAACATCTGCTTCTAAATTTACTTTGCGTCCAGATGGCTTATCTAGCAATGTAACAATTTTTATTGATTTTGCTTTACGGTACTTAAATAAATCGACTAAATAGCTCAAAGTTAATCCGCTGTCGATGATGTCTTCAATAATAATGACATCGCGACCTTCTACACTCGTATTTAAGTCTTTGACAATTTTTACTTCCCCTGATGAAACTGTTGCATTACCGTATGAAGTAACGTCCATAAAATCCAACTCAACATACGAATCAAAACGCTTCATTAAATCTGTCATAAAAGGCATAGCACCTTTTAATACACCAACTGCCAATGGGAAAAGTTCTTTATATTCCTCTGTCAGTTCTGCACCAAGTTCTTTAATACGCTCTTGAATTTGTTCTTCTGTAATCATAATTTTTTCAATATCATTTTGAATCATGAGTAGATTCCTCCTTTAATTAATTAAACTTTCTAAAGACGTTCATTGCTGTCGACAAGAAGCACCATTGAATGCACTGTCGATTTTACATTAGAAAATTTATTGTTTACGCGCACAGCTAATATGGAGAGCAACTCATCATTAGCATCTACTAACAACGGCCAACTAGCTCTTTTTAAGAAAGGAATCTTGTCATCAATAAAAATGCGAGATACTTTTTTCTGGTGCTGCATGCCATGTAGCGCAATACGATCCCCTTGTTTTGGAGACCTTATGAATAATGGAAATGATACAGATGACGCTTCGAAAAAATGTGGATGATATTGTTGTAATAGAGTATCATCACATAACGCAAGTTCTCCGATATAAATGCGCATCGTCCCAAGCATGTACCACTCATTCAAAACGATTTGTTGTTTTTCCATCAAAAAGCTCTTCTTTTTAGTTTCAAATACAACTTCATCGTATTGTCGCCGGGCAATAAAATTCTCAGGTAAATCAAGTGTACGACTTCCTTCAGACGTTGAAAACAACGCCAAAACCGTCGTACAAAGTACATAGCTTTGAAACGTTTTTGAATCGTTATAAAGATAACTTAATAGTATTAAAACGAGCCTTCTTTGTAAAGCAAGTGGTTCTTTTTGAAATGCGGAAACATTCACTTTGTAATAATTTTTGTCAAATTTATTAAAAAGCTCAGAAAAACGCACTTTTGCAAGGTCCATTAAATACGAATCATCTTCTGTAAGTTGTTGTGCGATTTGTACGGCATGTTGGGACACGAGGGGATTTTCTTCTTTTAAAATTGGCACGACATGATGACGAAATCGATTGCGGGTATAATCATTCTTTGCGTTGCTTGGATCTTCACGGTATAAAATGCTTTTACTATGTAAATATTCCCCAATTTCATGTTTTGTAACCATTAAAAACGGACGAATTACCGTATAATCATAAAATTTTCGAAGCGGTAAAATTCCTTTTAATCCATTTAATGAACTCGCTTTCGTCAGGGCCATTAACATGGATTCCAATTGATCGTCTGCATGATGGGCCGTTACTAGTTTTGTGCATTTGTGTGCATCCATGACCTCTTCAAAATAACGATAGCGCTCTTGACGGCAAATTACCTGCATATTACCTCCGTCTCTTTGCTGAATTTCTGCAA
Source organism: Solibacillus sp. FSL K6-4121 (assembly GCF_038002585.1). Lineage (NCBI taxonomy): Bacteria > Bacillati > Bacillota > Bacilli > Caryophanales > Caryophanaceae > Solibacillus > Solibacillus sp. FSL K6-4121. Next base: position 949,477 of record NZ_JBBOCS010000001.1, on the reverse strand, counting down.
TAGGAATAGCACAGCTGTAAAAAGGGATTCCCCAAGTTTTACACGTCTGTTCCACAAATTTGCAATCCTCAGCCGATTGCTCGCCGCGTAACATATGATCGACATGGGCTACGGCGAGCTCGATTTGAAAGTAGCTTTGAAAATGGTGAAAAAAAGAAAGAAGCGCCATCGAATCAACGCCTCCTGAACAAGCAATTAATAGTTTTTCACCATCTTCTATAAGCTGATGCTCTTTTATAAAAGCTAAAACACGATGTTCTAAACTGTGCATTTTTTCACCTCATAACCCGTTCAATGTTTGATTGTTGGTCGAAATACTTGCCATGGCTTTGTTACATGTTGCAGACGGAACAGCATAACCGTACAGTCGTCCGCAATTGGGTACATTTGTTTGAATTGAGTCATTACATCATATAGTACAACTTGGATAGAGGCTCCTTTTTCGATTCCTTGACGAATCAAACGGATAAATAATTGTTCTTGAGCATCCCATTGTGCGGATGGTGAAAACAATCCATCCGAAATCATTAAAATAACATCCTCTGATAATAATGGGGTCATTTCAGTGTCGATCGCGAAATTCGGTAAAAAGCCAATTGGTGCACTTGTACTCTCTATTTTAAATAAATCTGGTCCTCTCAACACGTAAGTTGTCATGCCGCCTGCTTTCCAGCACCATAAATGACCGAACTGTAAATCAACCAAGGCAAAATCCATCGTAGCATACATATCCGAATCATTTTTTAATGACATAACGTAATGCATCGTATGCATAGCCGTTTCAGGATCCATGTTATACGTTATACAATCTTGCATCATTTGAATTAAACGTTCACTTTCTTCGTGTGCCCTCACATTCGTTCCCATACCATCTGATAGCATAACTGCCATTAATCCCGGGTGAATCGGAAATACCCGGTAGGAATCTCCGGAAATCGTATGGTGCGCATGTGAATACGTATATATATCATACTCCAATTGATAACGGATTGCCGAGCGAAACTTTATTTGTCTATAAAAAATAGGCGATTGTTGTTCATAAATCGATTCGCCTTTCAGTGGTTCATGAAGCAAATCGAACAATTGCTGTTCTAGCTGCTGAATCACAACGTGTGCATCTCGCTGGTCTGCAATATAACAAATAAATTCACGATCCCCTATTTCTGTTTTTAACCACTGGATGTGCAGACAATGGATATCACGTTCATTTAAATATTGCTGAATATCACCGTCTACTTCTGTTGAGCCGACATCTAACTGGTGACTGCTTAAAAGTTTTTCAAAATGACTGCTTAAGTCACGCAGCTGTAAAGCAATCATCTTTTTACCATGATAATACTCACGTTCCATATGTTCTTTTTGCATAGCCGACTCCAACTCTTCTAGCAGCTTAGAAGACTTTATACACTTTCCTTTAAGTTGCTCCTCAACACGCATCCATGCAACAGGTTTTGGACTCCTTTTTGCTAATCTCCAAGCATTGATCGTCTCTTCCATTTCTCTATTTTTCCCCCAGCATTGTTCATATTTAAAACAGCTAGAGCAAATTAAAAACGGCTCTACTTTCTTTTCATTTTTTGTTGATGGTTGTGTAAAACGCTCAAAAACAAGTTCCTTCATGAATGACACAAAGTGCTGAAATTGCTTGAGCTGGACTTCCACTACTTCATTGCGATTCACTTGAACGATACTGACCGTTTGCTGCTTATAATACATTTGACAGTAGGAGAGCACATTTTTCGGTACTAATAAAAATCCAATTGCTCCTGTTAACATCGATAAAAAATAAACACTGTCTATCGGTAATGTCGCATCATAGAAAAAGAAAAAGATACTTGGGAGCAAGCTAAACAATGCTACAATATAACGCCCTTGATTTTGTACTAATGCTGCCACCAAACCTGTACAAGCATACAAAATCATCATACCCGTGAAGGATAAATTGGCGAGTCCCATAAAGAACCCAAGAGATAACGAAAAGATTACAGTAGCCCCTACTGTCGAAGTATAGGCAACGAGGCAAATTAGAAAGTGAAGTAAAATAAGCGGTAATGAAAAGTAAAGTAGAGTCATGCTTTGCATACCTACCATTACCCCCGCCAAAATGATCATGATTGCCGTGATTTTGTCCCTTGTCCATTCAATATGACCTGCTTCGTTAGTCTGTAATGTCAGAAGTCGAATAAAAAATAACATGGAAACGGAGAAAAAGCATTCATAAATAATATAGAATAATACCATGATAGACGGTGTACCACTATGCAGCATCATTTGCCACAATAATTGTACGATGACAATGCTGCTTGCCAGCAAAATATATGGAGATAGTTTCAAAAACTTAAATCTTACGAGACATTCCATGAAAAGCAATTGTACTAAAACAATAGCAACTTGCCCAAAACCAAGGAAGCAAGTTCCGATTATCCCTCCTAGTAATACACTCTTTTGAAAAGCAGCAAACCGGGTCCGTATAATAAGCCAGAAAGGTAGAAACAATGGAACAACTGCTTCAAAAAAAACAGCCTGAGCAAAACAAAAGGCTAGAAAGACTATAGCACTTGATATTATCATTTTTGATTTTTCTTTATATAATAATAGGCTTAAATTAAATGTTTGAAACTCATTTTGATTGTTTAATGTCACCATTTTTACTATCACCTTTTCTTTTTATCGCTATTATACAAATGCTTGAAAAGTGAATTTTGTCTGTTTGTAGGACTGCTTATAAAAAATTGTTCGACGGATTTTTTAAGGGAATATGCACGTTTTTAACTTAATTTCTAATCAAAATACAAAAAAATAATTATTACCCATTTTCCCATCCATAAAGGCCTCAAAATTTAGCGGAAATTGTTGTTGACACTTATTACAACGCATTGTATTATTAGTTCTGTTGTTAATTTTGGCGGTGTAGCTCAGTTGGCTAGAGCACTCGGTTCATACCCGAAAGGTCGTGGGTTCGACTCCCTCTGCCGCCACCATTTTTAGGCCCGTTGGTCAAGTGGTTAAGACACCGCCCTTTCACGGCGGTAACACGGGTTCGAATCCCGTACGGGTCATCTTAAGGGCTGTTTAGGAAAACATTATTTCCTAGGCGGCTTTTTTCTATTTTGGGATTTCATAACAATCTTTTTGCTTTATACTTTATAATGTTGAAGTAAGAGGAGGCGTTTTCTTTGGTACAAAACTTTACATACTTGGCTTTTCTTTGTGGTGTGAGCATGCTTTTAGTTGTTGGAGGCGTTATTTTAACCAACTTGCCTCTCCCTCTACAAATTATAATGATTGCAGTTGGTCTTGTTGGAGGGATCTTCTGTTTTATTACACTCATCCGCTTGCTAATAAAACATAATGCAGAAAGAGAATAGCTTATACGTATAGGGCTTTACGCGGTAGCATAGCTTTGCGTTGAGTTTACTGCGGAGCCGGAATATTTATACAAAGAAAGGCAGTGTTAAAAGTCAATTTGACTTTTAACACTGCCTTATCTTTCATCTATTCGACACTTTTTCTACGTTCAAACAGCCAGCAAAATTATCCTCTGCGAGCTCCACGGCCACCGCGTTTAGACTCAGTTGCACGCTTTAGTGTAGTTAAACGCTCATCGCTATCTTTTAAGAAACGCGCCATCTTCTGTTCAAAGTTCTCTTTTGGTTGACGATCATTACGATCGTTAGAACGGTTGTTTTCGCGACGAGGACGCTGTGGACGCTCTGGTCGCTCAGCTTGAGGCTTTGCTTTACGAATAGAAAGACCAATCTTTCCATCCGCTTCAACATTCATCACTTTAACTTCATCGCCTACTTTAAGATGCTCGTTAATATCTTTTACGTAGTTATCTGCCACTTCACTAATGTGAACTAAACCTGTTTTCCCATCTGGAAGCTCAACGAATGCGCCAAAATTTGTGATGCCTGTTACCTTACCTTGTACTTTGCTGCCTACTTCAATTGACATAAAAAAAATGCTCCTCCTTAAATTTTAAGAGACTCTTCGATTGAAAAGCCATTTATCAATTATAATGAAACTTTTGTTCAATAGCTTCTTCTCTAATTATAGCTAACATAAAAAGAGTGTCAACAAGACACTCTAACTAGAGGCAAATAATACCAAGTATTTTATGACAAAATGAACATAATGATTGGTTTTTTTATTTAATTTTCAAAGTAGCAGTCCTTCTTAAACAATTGTAACCAACAACCGTTAAAACGCTTTCTAATCATCATCTTCTTCATCATTAGCTTTTTCGGATTTGTTAGGGATAGTAAAAATAATTTCGCCTTCATCGGAAAGGAAAAACTCTTTCCGTGCCAACTTAGCAATATATTCATCGTCTTCCAGTTTTGCTATTTGCAAGTTTAAAAGCTCTTGTTTGTGTAATGCTTCATCTAGTAGTGCAGTAGCAGCAACTTTTGCTTCCTCTTTCGCAGCGAGACGTTCATGTTGAACCATATTTGCCTTAACTAATAAAACAATTGCTACCGTTGCAAGAATGAAAAATACAGCGATTCTTCTTCGACGTCTAACAGCTATTTTTGCTTTAATTTGAGCTCGAGCTTGCGGATTTGATCGGACATAGTCGTTATTTAACGGCTGTACATTCTGATTATGTAGCTCTTCTTGCACATTTCTTCTTCCCATTCCCGTCGCCTCCCTCACTATAACTATTCGTTCTAATTATACAAATTCCCTACTGCGTTTTAAAGTTTTTTAACAAATATTTCCTAAATAATTTGATAAATGGATTACATAGAAAAATAATTATTGTTTTTAATAACCTTATAATACTTACTATGACTTTGGCAACTACATGTCCTATAAATAAAATGGGCCTGATAAATATATTGATGAATACCCTTCCGAGGAAACGTATGCTATTTTGAAAAACGACTTCATAAGCTGCAATTCCAGCTATTTGGGCAAGTGGGTCCACAAATCTCCATTGCCCTCCTTTTACTAAAAATAACAGATAAAACGTACTAACCCCTAATATCAACCAAACGTGCCATTCTAAAAGCCATGTGATCCGTCTAATATTTTTAAGGGGGATACGATTTAAATTAATTCTTATACAGTCAATGATGGCACCTACAGCTAGTCCACTTATAAACATGACGAGGATGCTTACAAGTTGCGCACTCATCATCATCCAAACAATTTATGAAGGAAACTTTTTGACAAACCATTCTCGCTTTCATCGTATTGGAATGCCTTTACTTCCCCTTCCAACGTTAGCAATCCTTTATCGACATCCAAATGTACGATGCGCAGCTCTTCTCCACGTATTAGTAAGTGGCCTTGTGATGTATTTACGTAGAATTCTTCCTGATCAAACCGTTCAATACTTTTTACAGAAGTCATGTCCATACGCTTTCTATTGCGTACCGTCACTAAGTGATCCCCAGATGAAATGGTATAACGACTACTTTCTTGATGAATAGTCAATGCAAGTCCCCCTTTGAGCTTATAGTTGTACACTATATGCAACAATTAAAAAAAGCATGACTCAAAAAGATGGTCATGCTCTCTTCATTATTCTTCATCATCAATAAATTCTGGTTCAACCTGCTCAAGACGCTCTTCTTTTACAATAGTAAACATTTTTAAAGCATCTTCTTTTTTTACATTTTCACGCAATTCCTCAACACGTGCGGTTACAATTTTTTGACCGAAACGTATCGCTAGCTCATCGCCAACTTTTACTGTGCTGCTTGCCTTGGCTACTTTACCATTAATCATAATACGACCTTGTACTGCAACTTCTTTTGCTAATGTACGACGTTTAATTAATCGCGAAACTTTTAAAAATTTGTCTAAACGCATAAAATTACTCCCCTTTTTCTAATTGTTTGGCTTCATTCCAAAACGCATCTAATTGTTCTAAAGTAAAGTCATTAAATGCTTTTCCACTATTTTTCACACTTTGTTCAACAAAATGAAAACGACGGGCGAACTTCTCATTTGCATGAAGCATTGCTTCTTCCGGTGAAATTTTATAGAAACGGGCGATATTAACAAGTGTGAACAATACATCTCCAAACTCATCTGTTCGACTAATTGCTGAACCTTGTTTAATTTCATCGCGGAATTCTTGCCATTCTTCGGTAAACTTCTCCCACGCAAATTCGGCATTCGGCCAATCAAATCCGACTGTAGCTGCTTTTTTCTGATAGTTGTATGATGTCTGGAGTGATGAATAAGGACTATATTCATTTTCTAAAAGGGACTCATGTGCTGTATCGGCCTTTTCTTGTTTTTTTATCTCTTGCCAATTGACCATAACCGTCTCGGCATCTTCTGCTATGCCATCACCAAATACATGAGGATGACGACGGATCATTTTTTCACTGACCGTTGCCAGTACTTCCTCCAATGTAAAATAACCATTATCTTCACCAATCTGTGCATGTAAAAATACTTGTAAAAGTACATCTCCCAACTCTTCTACCATCGCAAAATCATCTTCTGCATCCACTGCCGCCAAAAACTCATGTGCTTCTTCCAATAAGTATTTTTTTAAAGATTCATGTGTTTGTTTTTGATCCCAAGGGCAGCCATTTGGACCGCGCAATGTCGCAATGATTTGACGGAATGTCGTCCAATCGCGCAGTGCATCTTCATCGGAGGTAACAGGTGGTACATAAACTGTCGTTAAGTTATTAATTTCAGCCGCCTGATCGAGCTCATACAGTGGAACTGTGCGCAGCTGCTCCTGTGATGATCCAGCTGCCGTTACAATCGTTACTGGGTAGTCATCTCGGTATTTCTCCATTAACGTCAACTTCACCTCAGAAGCGCTGAATGAATCGTATACTTGCGCAATTAAAATATGTTGTCGCATATTGATATCATGTTGCGACATGCTCGTCCCATCCAATAACTGAAACCCTTCAATAGGGTCAATCTTTAAAGCTCCAAAGATAGGATCTAAAAAGCTTTGCCCACCTTCAATAATCAGCTGAATACGCCCTTCACGGTCAGCTTCAATTAAATGCTGCACTGTCTGTTCCGCTACAAGGGGATGACCAGGAACCGCATACATAATATCTTCCTGTGCAGCCGCTTCAATTAAACGCTCTGCAATTTCCTCATAAACCGGACCAAACGAACCATGCTTGACGTACACTTCATCAAAGCTCGTAAATTCAATTCCTTCTCGCTTTAAATCCTGTAAAACAGGATGGTCCTCTGTGCGAACATATAACTTTTTAGCAGATTTAATTTTTTTATAAACACCCATTTGCATTTGTTCAAAATCGGCCGCACCTAAACCGATGACTGTTAATTGATTCAATATAAACACCTACTTCTTTCGATTTAACAATAGCTGATATGCGGCCATTCTTCTACCGAGCGGGATTAAAAACCAATCCTTTTCCGTTAATACACGCATTTTCGCCACTGCTGTTATAAAACTAAAAGCACCCAACCCCACGAGCAGCACACTATAAATGAGTGCATCAACCCGACTCAGCATAGTTGGAAACACGAAATCCAAGCCAAAAATAGTACCATTTACAACAATAGCCATAATGATGGAGGCCAGTGCCAACCTTTTATAAAACTGAAAACCGGCGAAACGAATTGACGTCAGTTTTTTTAAATAAACAATTAAGGCAATGGCAGTAAAAATCAGTCCGATGTTGCTTGCCATTGCTGCTCCTAAAATTCCAAGTTTCGGAACGAAATAGGCATTCCCTAAATACTTCAGTATAATGCCCATTCCTAAACAGATCGCCGGAAATTTTAATTTACTATATCCTTGAAGGATTGCCGTAAATGTCAAAATAATTGATAGTGGCACAATTTGAAACGAATAAAGCTTTAGTACTTCCGAATATGCATCTGTCATAAACAGCATTTGGTTGATATATGGCATGACTAATATTAATCCAAGTGCTGATGCCACTCCGAATAATAATGAACTTCGATATGTCAACTGAATGAATGGCTTTTCACCACGGCCGTTCGACTTGTGCGCCTTCAATGCTACAAGCGGCACAATGGCTAACGATAATGAGGTAGCAATAACGATACCAAGTTGAACAAGTGGTTGTCCTCGATCGTATATCCCTTTTATTTCCATAGCTTGTTCTGAAGCCACCCCTGATTGGATGAGCATTTTAAAGATTGTAAAGGAGTCGACAAGTTGGAAGCATAATAATAACAGGGCACTCATGCTGATCGCGATGCTATATAGCGTTACTTCTTTTAAAATTGGCCAAATCTTTATTTTTATAGCGGTTTTGCCTAAAGGCTTATATGACCGTTTTAAAAAATATAAGAGGAGCACAATACCGGCAACTTCCCCAATGACTGTTCCGAGCATCGCGATTTTTCCCGCTGAATAAACCGATTGAGTATATTGTATTAAAATAATCGTACCAATTAAAATAATCGATACTCGAATCGTCTGTTCAAAAACTTGTGCATAGGCTACCGGCTGCATATGGCTATTAGCTTGAAAGTTACCTTTTAAAATGGCCAGAAGCGGCATGCATAATGTAATAAATGAACCGACCTTCAGTAATCCTGCTAACTGCGGATCCTCCATTAAATTTGCCAATGGTTGCGCTCCAAAAAACAATAGACAAAAAAATAGCAGGGATAACGCTGTTAAGTAATAAAAGATAACCCGTGACACTGATCTTTTATATTCAGAGGTACCCCCATTTCCTTCAATATCCGCAAGCATTTTTGAGATTGCAACGGCAAATCCACTAGATGTCCAAACAACAAAAAATGAGATAAATGGATACACTTGCTGATAGACGTAAAATCCTTGATCCCCTACTAAGTTTTGATAAGGAACACGGTATACAGCACTTAATACTTTTACTATGAGTGCTGCAACTGTTAAGAGAAGAGCACCCTTCATATAATTTTTCATACCAAATCTTTGCGAAGTCATTCTATTTCCTTCCTCTATTTCATACAATGTACTAATTATATCATGAAAAACCACTCATATTTTTAGACGTTAAAGGTAATCACTACTTTTAGCGTTTGGCAAACAAATAAAAAAACGCCCATCTTTATGGACGTTTTTAAGTAATTTTAGTTTTCCATTTGTTTTGCTAGGAAGTTTGCTGCCGTTTCAGCTGTCTTTTGCTCGGTTTCACCGATAAAGTGTGCTCTTGATATTAAATAGATCGCACCAATCGGATCTCCATTCGCAATAATAGGAACGATGCAATACGATTTCACTTGTTCATACTGTCCTGCTACAAGTTCAATCGACATTTCTAACTTTTCACTAGCAATTGACCGATTTTTAATAATATCTTCTGCAAAAACCGTTAACCGTCTTGCGACATAATCCTTTTTGGAAACGCCCGCAACGGCAATTACCTCATCTCGGTCACTTATTAATGTTGGCGTACCTAATGTTTCAAATAGTGATTCCGCATATTGTTGTGCAAATTCACCTAGATCATTAATTGGTGAGTATTTTTTTAAAATGACTTCACCTTCACGATCCGTATAAATTTCCAAAGGGTCGCCCTCACGAATACGAAGAGTTCTTCTAATTTCTTTTGGGATAACAACACGACCTAAATCATCGATGCGGCGAACTATTCCTGTTGCTTTCATCGTTTATGTTCCCTCACTTTCACATCATTTAACAGCATGATGCAACTAGTATGGTATGAAAAACTTGAAACTATGCATAAATGTAACAGTAAAAAAACAAAAAATTACCTTAAGTCCCTTTGAATAACTGGGCTTTATGGCCCGATTTTCAATAAGAGGCATAGGAAATTACAACGCTTTAATTTAAAAATGGTTTTGTTTTAAAAAGAAAGGGATATTTACAAATGATAGATAACTTTTTGGGAGGTGCTTTACATGCTAAAAGTAGACCGTACTACTACAACACCTGATGCATATCGTCAACAGCAATATTATGCAGGAACACATTTAGCTTATTATCCTGATTTATCCAAAGAACGTGCTACAACTATTACAAAGTTTGAAAACGGCATTTTTAAACGTTATTTGGAAAAACAGAATGGTCAGCGCGAATTAGTTTCATTTTCGACGACAAGAGAAAAGCAATTATTGGAGTTGCGTGAAGAACATCGAAATCGTGAAGAATTACTTCAACGTCTGAATTATGCGAGTGGTGTTCATTATAGTGTGCAACCAAACTTCCTGTAATTCATTTAGCATTAAAAAAGAGAGGAAATGTTAAAAGTTAAAAACTTTTAAGATTCCCTCTCTTTTTATGATTATTTTTTTGCTGATGCAATAATTTTTATCACTTTTTCAACTACATCGAATGGCAAGTGGTTTCCACATTTATGATAATCTACTGTTACTACTAGCTGTGCGCCTTCCATTCCGAAGCCTACTGCTCGACCAAATTCCATCGATTGCTCTACAATTTGCGCGCCATTTGTATTGGCTGTGCCTTCCTCCGAGAGGATAATCGATACGGTTTGCTGCTTTTCTTTAATTGACAGCACACCTGCCTCCATTGCCCATACCTTCATACGTGCAATGCGCATGAGTCGCTCCGTTTCTACTGGTAGATCCCCAAAACGGTCCTGTAATTCATCAATTATTTCTAAATAATCCTCAATGCGCTCCATTGCTTTAATTCGTTTATACATCTGGATTTTTTGAAAGCCATCCGGAATATATGCGTCTGGTATATACGCATCAATGTGCAGCATAATTTCAATTTCCTGCTTCTCTTCTTTTTTCACACCACTGCGACGTTCTTCCACCGCTTCTTCCAGCATTTGTGAGTACAGATCAAAACCGATGGAATCAATGAACCCATGCTGCTGCGCACCGAGTAAATTTCCTGCCCCACGAATTGATAAATCACGCATTGCTATTTTAAAACCTGAACCAAGTTCCGTGAATTCCTTAACTGCCTGTAAACGCTGCTCTGCTACCTCTGTCAGTACTTTATCGTGTTCATACATAAAGTAGGCATAGGCAATACGATTCGATCGACCAACACGTCCACGCAGCTGATATAGCTGAGAAAGACCCATTCGATCTGCATCATGTACAATTAATGTATTTACGTTTGGAATATCAACGCCTGTTTCGATAATTGTTGTCGTTACTAAAACATCAAATTCCCCTTCAATAAACGCTAAAATAACGGATTCAAGCTTTGCTTCCGTCATTTGCCCATGTGCAAAAGCAACCCGCGCATCAGGAACAAGCATTTGAATCTCCTCTACACGTCTTGTAATATCTTCTACTCGATTGTATAAATAAAAGACTTGCCCTCCACGCGCCATTTCACGCTCAATTGCTTCGCGAATGAGCGCACCATTATGCTCCATTACATAGGTCTGTACAGGGAAACGGTTTTGCGGCGGTGTTTCAATTACGGATAAGTCACGAACCCCAACCATGGACATATGGAGTGTACGTGGAATCGGTGTAGCCGTAAGTGTCAACACATCGACATTAGTCCGTAGCTGTTTAATTTTCTCTTTATGAGTAACACCAAAACGCTGCTCCTCATCGACAATAAGTAAACCAAGATCCTGATACACTACATCTTTCGATAAGATACGATGTGTACCTATAACTATATCAACGATTCCTTCCCGTAAACCTTTTAATGTGTCCGTTTGTTGCTTTTTAGTACGGAATCGACTTAATAGCCCAACATTAATTGCATATTCCTCAAAGCGCTTCGATATTGTTTCATAATGTTGCTGTGCCAAAATCGTTGTTGGCACTAAAAAGGCTACCTGTTTGCCATCTAAAATTGCTTTAAATGCAGCGCGAATCGCAACTTCAGTTTTCCCATAACCTACATCTCCACAAACAAGGCGGTCCATCGGGCGTTCACGTTCCATATCTTTTTTCACTTCAGCGATTGTACGCAGTTGATCTTCTGTTTCTTCATAAGGGAAGGCTGCCTCAAAACCACGCTGTTCATCGGAATCAGGTGAAAATGCAAAACCTTTTTCTGCTTCACGCTTTGCATAAAGCTTAATTAAGTCGTCTGCTATATCTTGTACAGCATTCGAAACTTTAGTGCGCGTCTTTTTCCATTCAGTCCCGCCCAGTTTATGAAGCTTAGGCTCCTTTTCACCTGATGGCACATAACGCTGAATGAGTTCAATTTGATCAACAGGCACATATAATTTATCATCTTCACGGTAGCGAACATGTAAATAATCCTGATGAGTCCCATTTACAACGAGTGTTTCAATACCGATATATTTCCCGATTCCGTGATGTACATGGACAACATAGTCTCCAGGTTTAATTTCGGTATAGGATTTAATTCTCTCCGCATTTGTCATTTGCTGCGGACGTGATTTTTTCTTTGCCTGTTGTTTAAACAGTTCATCATCTGTAACAACTGCTATTTTTTGTAGTGGGAGCTCAAAGCCTGATGACAATGCTGTGTTCACTAAATAAATACCCGGTGCATCTGAGTAACCAATTGTTGATGCTATATGATAGTCGTCCAATAAATTTTGCATAGCTTTTATGCGATTTTCGGAATTAGCCGTAAACAGAACAACAAATTTTTCATGGGTCCAACGTTCAATCTCATTTTGTAATAATGCAATCTGTCCATGGAATTGTTGCATTGGCTTGCATGAAAAATTAATCGTCTTCTTAAGCGTGACACCTGCAAATGTACGTGTAAATAACGCAAAATACACCTTTTGCTGATTTAACATGGCAAGTAGTTCTTTCATCGAATGGGAAGGCTTTACTTCATGAAGCATTTTCCCTTCTTCGATTAACGAAATAAACCAGCCACTCTCCTCACGTTCCCATGCTTCCATTACTTCTTGTATTCGTCCTAGTTCATCAAAAAGAACGAGGCCATCTTGCATGAAGTAATCACCTAGAAAATGAGGCTTCTCAAATAGTAACGAGCCATATTTTGCAATATGATCCGGTAAATGACCATGACGAAGCATTTCAATATCCTGTGTGATATTTTGCATAAGTAGTTCCTGTGTTTCTTGCTTACGAACCTTCTTTAAGCTTGCTGCCAGAGATACTTCTAGGCGATCTGCAAGAATGATTCGTTCGTCTTTTGTAAGAATTAATTCCGTTGCAGGCAAGATTTTAATATCATTTAATTTCTCAATAGAACGCTGATTGTCAGCCGAAAATGTACGGATTGAATCTACTTCTGTATCAAATAATTCAATTCGAATTGGATTTTGCGCATATGGTGGGTAGATGTCCAAAATCCCTCCGCGCATGGCAAACTCCCCAGGGGTAGTTACCATTTCACTTCTCGTATAGCCCATTTCCACAAGTTTATTTAACCACTGACTAATGTCGACATCCTCACCTAAAGATGTTGAAAGCTCGTGTCCAAGCCAGTCTTGCGGGGCATTTAACATCCTGCGCATTCCTGCGGCTGGAATGATATAAATACCGCGCTCTTTATTTACTAATCTTCCTAAAGTCGCAATACGCTGTGCACGAAGCTCTGGAGAAGAAATTGTCATATTCGCTGCGATAAATTCTTCCGCAGGATAATAATGAACATGTTCCTCACCGACTAATGCACTTAAATCATCGACCAATTTCTGTGCCTGCAGCAAATTGGAGGATACGATATAAATGGATTTGTTCGTTTCCTGGTAAATCGTATGAATTAAAGCCGGCCTCGCACTACCGGTCAACCCTGTTATGAGGTAGTCATTCGCTAAATTCTTGGCTATTTGCTCTATAACATTATCAATCTGTTTATCTTTTTTTAATAACTGATGAATCGTATCCACGTATAGTCCCCTTCCTCTATTTTAAGTAAGTGGATATAGAAACGGAAAAAGCCTTGGCGCACTGTATGCGACCAAAGCAACTCCTTTACTGTAACCATTTTTTAAGCGCATAATAATCTGGGAACTGACGCAAGGAATCTTCACAGTGCTCACAAATACTATGAATTGTCGTTTCTCCACGCTCGTTTTTTTCAAGATAATCATCTATTTCACCTATTTCAAATAAATGAAGTTTTTGAATTGTCTCTTCCGCCTCAAAAGGTAAAGTACCAATCTCTACCTTACAATGTCTACATAGGTAGCGTACAGGCATCTCCCATGGCCTCCTTTAAAACACTTATGTATGTTAAAGTATAGCCATCATTTAATTAATTTATGCGCCGTTGAATTTGTTCATCACTTCCAAAAATGGCTTTGTTAATGCTGTTTCAATTGCATCACAACTCTTATCAATAGCATCTTTTACTATAGGCTGATCATCTTTTGAAAACTTCGATAATACATAATCAGCCACTTTCATGCCTGCAGGAGGACGATTCACACCGACACGGATTCGATTAAATTCTTGTGTACCTAAATGCTGTATTAAAGATTTAATCCCATTATGACCACCAGCGCTTCCCTTGCTGCGTAATCTTAGTTTACCCGTTTCTAAATCTAAATCATCATAAATAACAATAATATCTTCAATTTCTATATCAAAATAATCCATTAAAGGTCTTACACTTTCTCCTGATAAATTCATATATGTTAATGGCTTCAATAAAATGACTTTTCCTTCAGGACGATGAACCGTTGCATACATGCCATTAAATTTTGTCTGGTTTAATGGTGCATTCCACCGATTTGCTAATTCATCAATCACATCAAAACCTATATTATGACGTGTATGTTCATATGGTTTCCCTGGATTCCCTAATCCAATAATTAATTTCACTAGTAATCGCATCCTTTTTCTCTAATCGCCTTTATTTTATCACACATTCTCTTAGAACGTATGCATCACCGATTAGTATGGCGCTAACGAACTATCTCTTTTTTTCCTCACCATATACAGCACGAAAAAGCCTACCGCTGCTAGAAAACGTACAACTGTCGATAAATACATTGCTACTTCCATCGTATATGCTTCGAGGAGCCAAATGCCGATTTGAGGGGAAGTAAATGCTATAGTGGCAAGTAACACATTATAAGTCGTAATACAATAAGTACGCACTTCCTGTGGTGAGTTTTCCAGCAATAAATTAAACAATATTAATACAGTTCCTGAAACGAATAACCCTGAAATCAATGACATTACTACTAAATAATAAAGGTTTGTCGATAAAACCATTAGTAAAGGTGCTGTCGACATGCCAAAGGCTACCCAGACGAATACATACATATTGCCATATTTTTGAGACCACTTCCGCCATAATGAAAAGGAGAATATTTGTGCCGACATATTCGCTACATTGAACATACTAATCCAAAAAATAGTTGCTCCTGCATAACGTACATTATAAATATTAAAAAGTCCCCATGCCATTTGCCAACCAAAGTTAAAAATAAGGGCAACAATTAAAAACAATACATACTTATTATTTTTAAAAATGGACCAATCCATCGCACGCTTCTTTTCCAAACTTAGTTCTCGTACAGGCTCATTGTGTTTTAATAAAAAATAGAGCTCTACAATCCCAACAACAAAAGTAAACATAAATAAGATTTGATAAGCTATTTGATTAGCCGTCATATCTTTCATAACAACGCCAATAGTGAGTGTGACAATTAAGCCTACAATTGTTAACAATCTGTTACGATCACTGAAAAACTGTGCCCTGCGTGTTTCCTCGATAATATTCCCGATAAAAGATTGCCACCCCATATTAGCCATCGTATTCGGTACACTCATCGCAGCAATTAATGCTAAAAGCAGCCATGAACCAAAGCTTCCAGGCACATAACTAACAAATGCAATTAGCAAAAATACAAAGCGCGCGGCTAATACAGAAAAAGCAACAAGCCTTTTTTGTTCAATAGACCGATTCAGTAAAATGGCGGCAGGTAATGTCATTAGTAATGTAATGAGTGGTGGTAAAGAACTAATTAACCCCACCTGATAATTTGTTGCACCGAGAATGGTCATAGCAAATATTGGAATATAGCTATTTGAAGTATTTTGTGCAACGGCAGAAGCCATTCCATGATAAATACTCATCTTTTCATTATGTGTTCTCATAAATCCCTCTGATTTTTCTTAATATTTACGCATCTTCATATTATTATACTGATTTTCTTTCGGATGTCGAAGCTTTTTTGAAGCAAAAAAAAAGCCACCCTATAGGGCGACTTTTTTAAATGCTAATCTTCTCTACCTGGTTTTTCAGGTGTTAATTTTTCTCCCGTTGCTTCAACATCATCGGCTGTAACATTTTCTGCATCTGCATTAACATCTTCAACTGGTGCCGCTGGTGGTGTTACCGTTGCTAATGTATAATCGTCATCTTGTACTATTGAAAATCCTGTAAACTGATCACGAACATTACCCACAGATAACGTATCACCAACTTCTAATCCGGATACATCAATTTCTACAGTATCTGGAATATCGCTTGGATTTACTTTCACTTTTAATGTATGATTCGGTTGAGTTAACACTCCACCTTCCTTCACACCAACTGAAGTTCCTATAAATGCTACAGGAACATCTACTTCAAGCTCTTCTTTCATATTGATAGCAAGGAAGTCAACGTGTTTTACAAGACCTTTAATTGCATCACGTTGGATATCAGTAAGTACTGCATTTACTCTTTTCCCGTCTACTTCAATTTTAAACACGCTTGCTGTACCATATGTTTGAACTACCTTTGCCGTTTCTCTATAATCTAACGAAATCGGCGTTGTATTTGTTTCGTAGCCATATAGCACACCTGCTAACTGACCATCTTTTCTAAGTTGGGTTAATGTCGAACGTTTCCCAGTATTGCGCTTTTTTGCTTTTAAAACTGCAGTCATATTCCATCGTCCCCCTTAAGTAGTTATACAATAGTTTATTTACCCTGCATTTGTAGAAATTAAACATATTAATAATCTGACTTTTTAAAAAATTAATAGTTATATCTCAATCAAAAAAGAAAAACAGCCCAGGGAATAATATCCCTGAGCTGTCCAAATTTTATTAATCAAATAATGTACTAACTGATTTATTTTCATAAACACGAGAGATTGCATCTGCCATTAATTTAGCAACAGATAATTGCTTAACTTTTGGAGAAATTTTATCTTCGCTTAATTGAATGGTATTTGTTACAACCAACTCTTTAATTGAAGAATTTTCAATACGCTCAATTGCTGGACCAGATAATACTGGGTGAGAACAGCAAGCATAAACTTCTTTTGCACCACTCTTAATTAATGCCTCTGCACCAATCGTAATTGTACCTGCCGTATCAATAATATCATCGATTAAAATACATACTTTACCTTCTACATTACCAACAATGTTCATAACTTCCGCTACATTCGGCTTTGGACGACGTTTATCAATAATGGCAATTGGAGCTTTTAAGCGCTCAGCCATTTTACGAGCACGTGTTACTCCACCATGGTCTGGAGAAACGATTACTAATTCCTCTTCTTTAAATCCTTTAGAACCGAAATGTTCAGCAAGTAGTGGTACTGCCACTAAATGGTCAATTAAAATATCGAAGAAACCTTGAATTTGAGGTGCGTGTAAATCTAATACGATTACACGAGTTGCACCGGCAGTCTCGAGAAGATTTGCTACTAATTTAGCAGTAATTGGTTCACGCGCTTTTGCTTTACGGTCTTGACGTGCATAGCCATAGTAAGGCATAACAACGTTTACCGTGCGAGCAGATGCACGTTTAACAGCATCAATCATAATTAAAAGTTCCATTAAATGTTCATTAACAGGAGCAGAAGTAGATTGAACGATAAATACATCCATTCCTCGAATACTTTCTTCAATGCTAATTTGGACTTCTCCATCACTGAAGTGTTTTACAGATGATTTCCCTAGTTCTACACCCATTTCATCAGCAATCTCTTTTGCAAGGGGATTGTTTGAATTTAATGAGAAGATTTTTAATTTTGAGTCAGCGTATTGATACGGCATGATGGCCTCCTGTATTTTAAATAATTTTATTTTGAATTTAATTTACTCATATAGCCTAGCTTATTTTCCTGACGAGCACGTGCAATCGCTAATGCATCTTCTGGAACTTCTTTTGTAATTGTTGAGCCAGCTGCAATAAATGACCCTTTTTTCAAAGTTACCGGGGCAACTAAATTTGAATTGCATCCAATAAATACATCGTCTTCAATAATTGTCTTATATTTATTTTTACCATCATAGTTCACAGTAATAGAACCACAACCAATATTTACATTGCTGCCTACTTCTGCATCACCAATATAACTTAAGTGGGACACTTTTGTATCATCACCTAGCGTGCTTTTCTTAACTTCCACAAAGTTACCAATTTTTACATGGTTTCCTAATGACGATTCCGGACGTAAATGCGCAAATGGACCAACTGCCGTTTCATCACCCACTTGGCTATTTAGCACAACTGAACTGTGAATCGTAGTTTTATTTCCAATTTGGCTATCAACGATGTGGCTGTTCGGACCAATTTTGCAGTCTTCCCCAATTACCGTTTTACCTTCAATAATTACACCAGGTAAAATAACAGAGTCACTGCCAATAATCGCATCTGCACTAATATGTGTAGTTGCCGGATTAATAATCGTTACACCATTTCTCATATGACGTTCATTAATACGAGCTCGCATTAACTCTTCAGCTTGAGACAGCGCAAAGCGATCATTAACACCCAGCGTTTCATCAAAGCTATCTGTCACATGTGCTGCAACAATTTCACCTTGCTTTTGAAGGATTTCAATGACATCCGGTAAATAGTATTCACCCTGTGCATTTTCATTTTTCACTTGCTTTAGGGCCTCAAATAACGCTTCATTATCAAAGCAGTAAGTACCTGTATTTATTTCTTTTACAAGCTGTTGCTCCTGTGTTGCATCTTTTTGCTCAACAATTTGAGAAACCTGACCATCTTCGTTACGTAAAATACGTCCGTAGCCGGTAGGGTTATCTGTAACCGCTGTCAAAATAGTAGCTTTTGCATTTTCTGAAGCATGGTGATCTAGTAATGCTTGCATTGTTTCAGGACGAATTAAAGGCGTATCTCCACATACTACAAGTGTAGTTCCAGTAAGTCCTTTTAAAATAGGCTCTGCTTGCTGAACAGCGTGTGCAGTACCAAGTTGCTCTGCTTGTAAAACATACTCACTTTTATTTCCAAGTGTTTCTTGAACAAGCTCTGCACCATGTCCTACAACAGTCACGACGCGTTCAACATCGAGAGAACCAATATGGTCGATTACATGTTCTACCATTGGTTTTCCACATACTGGGTGAAGCACTTTATATAATTTGGACTTCATTCGTGTACCTTGACCAGCAGCCAAGACAACTGCATAAATATTTGTCATATTACAAGTCCTCCATTTTCAGCTCATTTTCTCTTATGACTATATAGTAAATTCACAATCTTTTCAAGGTATTCAGACTTGACAAAAGTTTGAAATCACATATTTAAATGCGATTAAAATATATAATTATTATGGCTTTTTCGACATTATTCCCTTTTTTTCTGTTATAGAACATTTTTATCAAAAAAATAAAAAAAGAGCCTCCTCAAATGAGTGACCCCTTAGTTTTATTATTAAACATTTGCTTCTTCCAATTCCATAGCATCGCCCTGATTTTCATCAGCCGAAGCATGGAATGCCTCTAAAACGATGTCCTGGATTTTATTACGTGTATTCGAATTGATTGGGTGTGCGATATCCCGGAATTCACCATCTGGTGTTCTTTTACTTGGCATCGCTACAAATAAACCAGTATTTCCATCAATTACACGAATATCATGAATAACAAATTCATCATCTAGTGTAATTGATGCAATTGCGCGCATACGTCCATCTGTTTGAACACGTCGTAATCTTACGTCTGTTATTTCCATTATGAATTCTCCCCCTATACTTAGGTGCTTCATTTTGTAATACTGAAAAAAAGGGAATTTCTTCTCTTCCATTCATTTAATCACTTAAATTGCACCTTTTATCATAGAATACAATAGAATGTAATTTTTTTCTATCTACAATTTTTATAATTGTTAAAATAAACAAAATATTCTGCGTTTTATTTATTATTTTGTAATAATTCAACGAAAAAATCTATAATAACATTTATAAAATAGAAAAACCTACACCCTTTTCTATAGTAAAGGTGTAGGCTGTATTATTATTTAACTAACGCTATAACTTCAATTTCAACTTGTACATCTTTCGGAAGCCGCGCAACTTCTACTGCCGACCGTGCTGGTTTATGATCGCCAAAATGACTTGCATACACTTCATTCATTGCAGCAAAATCATTCATGTCTTTCATAAATACTGTTGTTTTTACAACCTGATTTAAAGACGAACCTGCAGCAGCCAAAACTGCCTTTAAGTTTTCAAATACTTGATGTGTCTGTACTTCAATATCGCCTTCTACTAGTTCCCCTGATGCTGTAAGTGGGATTTGACCTGAAGAGTAAAACATATTATTTACGACGATCCCTTGTGCATATGGTCCGATTGCTGCAGGTGCATTTGTTGTTGATACTGTTTTCATACTAATTTCTCCCCTTTTGAAAAAAATTACCTTCACTTAATGCAATAGTGCGATCTTTCTCATTTACTTCTTGTAGCTTTACTAATGAATAATAGTCTCCTACTAGTGTTTCATCTGCATGTTCTGCTTCGACTAAGACAGCAATACCTGCAAGTTCACAATCAAATTCTTCTAGTAAGTTTTTCATTCCATTCATCGTACCTCCGACTTTCATAAAATCATCGGTAATTAATACGCGCTGGCCGCTTTTCATACTACGCTTAGATAAAACCATCGTTTGAATACGACGGGAAGATCCTGATACATAATTTATACTTACAGTTGAACCCTCTGTTACTTTGCTGTCACGACGGACTACGACTACAGGCACATTTAAATGTCTTGCAATCGCATGGGCAATTGAAATACCCTTTGTTGCAACTGTCATGATGACATCAATTTTTTGGTCACCAAATGCACTCGCAAATACTTTCCCTACACGATTCATCAACTCAGGATTTCCCAATAAATCCGTCATAAACAAATACCCACCAGGAAGTAGACGATCTGATTGGCTTAATTCAGCAATTAATTCCCTAGTAATTTGACGAACTTCATGTTCCGCCATTCTAGGAATATATTTAACACCACCTGCTGCGCCAGGTACGGTTGTCAATAACCCGATTCCTTTTTCTTCAAATGTTTCCTTTACAATTGTTAAATCTTCACTAATCGAAGACTTTGCAGAACTGTAAAGCTCAGAAAAATAAGTTAGCGGGATCAACTGATGTGGATGCTCAAGTAAATAATAAGTCATATCTACAAGGCGTTCACTACGCTTCCATTTCATGCGACCCTCTCCTAAACATTAATAATTAAAATACGAATATTTAATAGTCAAATTACCATAATTATACGTATTTATGCAAGTGGATTACGTTCCCCTAACATACGAACTACATATACTTCCTCACAAAAACCTCTTAATCCATTGTAAATGCGACTAACACGTGCTTCATTTTCGACTAGGCCAAACACTGTCGGACCACTGCCACTCATCAGTACGGCATCAGCACCAAAGCGTTGCATCTGCTCTTTAATCGTAATTACTTCTGGATGTAATTTAAATGTTACAGTTTCCAAAACATTTCCAAGCGACTGGCACATTAATTCATAATCATCCGTCTCAATAGCTTTTATCATTTGTTTTGTATTTGGATGATTTAAACCTTCAATATTTAATCCACCATATACATCTGCAGTAGAAACGCCAATTTTCGGCTTTGCTAATACAACCCAACAAGTTGGGGGTGCTGTTAGTTCCTGAATTTTTTCTCCGCGCCCAGTTGCTAGGGCCGTACCACCGTATACACAGAACGATACATCGGAACCAATTTTCGAACCTAGTTCAGCTAGCTCGTCTAAAGATAAATTTAAATTCCAAAGCTCATTTAAACCGCGCAACGTAGCAGCTGCATCGCTACTTCCGCCAGCTAAACCTGCCGCAATTGGAATTTGTTTTTCAATTGAAATGTCGACGCCTTCTTTAATATCGTATGTACTTTTAATTAGCTCAGCCGCTTGATAAGCGAAATTACGTTGGTCATCCGGCACAAAATTATCGGCCGAGATAATTTTAATTTGTCCGTCTTTACGCGTCTCGAGTCCAATCCGGTCAGCTAAATCAACCGTAGTCATAACCATCTCTACTTCATGATAATTATCTGGACGCTTATAAAGCACATCGAGTGTTAAATTAATTTTAGCGGGTGCTTTTACATACAACATTGAAAATTCCTCCTACTAGATAAGGCACGCAATTTTAATTACGTAATCAATTTATTAATATACCTATTTTAACATACGACGTGCTTGAGCAATGTACTAAAGTAGATACTTTTTACGCATATTTCAACTTATAAAAAGAACACCCTCGCAAGGATTACCTTGCTTAAGGGTGTCACTTTTCGTCAACTTACTTTTGGTTGTTCTGCGAGTTCTGTTTGGCTAAGTTATTCTCGGCCATTTCAATTGCACGCTTTACCATGTTTCCTGCATCACGGGATTTAATACCGCCCCAACCCTCACGTTCCACTACGTCATAAAATCCAAGTTCTTTTGCAATCTCTTCCTTTAGACGGCTAGACATGATTTTTTGTTTCGCCATGCAAAAAACCTCCCTTTTCGTTGACGCACTTAGCATGTGTAAAAAATAAAAAAACACTCATATAAAATGAGCGCTTTTTTAAAAAATATTAAAATAAGTACTAGAAAAACTATTTGATGGTAGCAACAGCATCATCTAAAAAAGTAATCTCTACTGCTTCAGTAAGTATATCTGTGTAACTGTAAGAGACGCGTTTATTCGCATTATCCTCTTGCTTTAGTTCGATAACGAACACTGCGTGATAAGTATCACTTAAGACACCCTCACATTCAATCGTTTTCTTGCGGCCTCCATTTGCTTTTAATTGCAAACGTTTACCCAAGTGACTATCTAATGATTTTTTAATGTCTGCTAACGTTTTTGGCATTTTTGCATACACCTCACTATAAACCAGTTTAACACAGTGTATTTTAAATGTCAATAAAATATAATATTTTATCACCGCTATTCGAAGCCGTCAACTTTTTTCTGAAGTTTTTCTGAAGTTTTTTCAACTCTACATTCACATTATTGTCGAACACAAAAGGCTGGATGTAAGCAATCTGATAATTTTCCAAATTCTTGAATACTCAACGTTTCGCCACGGCGACTTGGATCAATCCCCGCTTCTGCTAGAGCTTGAATAATGAGCTCTTTATTTTGTTTCCCATTTACAAGTCCGTTTTGTAAATTATTTAAAATCGTTTTGCGACGTTGTGCAAACGATGCACGAGAAACTTCGAATAAAAAGTCTTCATCAATGACTTTAACTGGCGGTGTTTCATGTTTTATAAGTCGAATAACCGCAGAATCTACATTAGGCTGTGGCATGAATACCGTCTTCGGTACAATCATGGCAATTTCTGCAGTTACGTAATA
This sequence comes from Solibacillus sp. FSL K6-4121, assembly GCF_038002585.1. Lineage (NCBI taxonomy): Bacteria > Bacillati > Bacillota > Bacilli > Caryophanales > Caryophanaceae > Solibacillus > Solibacillus sp. FSL K6-4121. Next base: position 926,028 of record NZ_JBBOCS010000001.1, on the reverse strand, counting down.
TTGAATTGCAATGGATAATGAACCATACGCTTTCGTACCTGGTTTTGCGGTAATACGGTCCGCTACTTCCTTCTGCATCATGACCACAAAGCCACGAATAGGTAAACGATCATTCAAAAGTTTCATTAAAATTGGTGTTGTAACGTAATAAGGTAAATTTGCTACAACCATTATATCTTCAATGCCCGGCATTTCCTCAGCAATTACTTGTTCTACATCTGCTTTTAAAATGTCTGAATGAACAATTTTTACATTATTATAAGGGCTGAGCGTATCTTCCAATACTGGCAACAGTCGTTGGTCAATCTCAAACGATACAACCTTCTTGGCTTCCCGCGCTAAATGCTCTGTTAATGCACCAATACCAGGACCGACTTCAATCGCCCCACTATTTTCTGTTAAATTCGCATGGCTAACAATGTTTCGTAAAATATTGGGATCTATTAAAAAGTTCTGTCCTAAACTTTTTTTAAATGAAAATCCGTACTTCTCTAAAATTTCCTTAGTACGTACCGGTGTGGCAATGTCTTTATACATGCATATCCTCCTGATCTAATTGCAAAATGGCTTCTGCGAATTGCTCGATTGAAATCTGAAACATCATTAATCGTTTATGCAATTGCTTCCCGTTTGTCATTCCTATATTTAAAATTTCCCCTAACTGTTCACGTCGCTTTTTCGATTGGGGGTGACCTATCAGTTTGGCTATCATTAAATCTTCCAATGTAATTTTCTCATCAATTTGTGATTCAGCTAATGTATATACATTACTTAATGCTTCACGAATATCTTCATCACTCGCATGCTCAACCCCTAAACCTTTGCCGTTTTTTGCAATGGTTTTTGCCTTTGCTAAAAATGCATGTTTTACTCCGGGGATACGCTCTTCAATAATGGCACGAATTCGGCGTCCAGGGTAATCCGGGTCAGTAAAAACGATGACGCCTCGTTTCTTTTGCGCATGTGCAATTCTACGTAATACTTCATCCGAAATTGCTGAGCCATTTGTTTCAATTGTATCTGCACCTGTCGCACGCTTAATTGCAGTTGTATCATCTTTTCCTTCGACAACAATAATCTCTTGAATATCCAAGAAATGTTCCTCTTTTCTAACATAGTCTTTCGCTATTTTACCATAGAATGCGTTTTGTTACTTCTGTACTTACTATTTGAGCTAAAGCACATATCCCCCGTACAACTCTGAATCCTACATTTGATTATTTCCAATACAGCGAAAAAAGCTTCCTCGCTATCAGTCAAAAAGCGAGAAAGCTACTATACATTTTGGAATAATATTTTATAGAATATACTTTATCTCTACTAATCCAAACCCCTATATTGAAAATTACTGTAAAACTTCCAAAAAGCCAAGAGCTGTGGCGACTAACAGATGATAAGAATATTCTTTAACAAACACATTTCTATTTGTTTAATTTACGGGATATTATTTTAATACTTTAAGACGTACTTTTTTACGTCCCCAGTTATATGCCTCAGATTTTGTTGGTACTAAAACGTCAATCTTATTACCTTTAATAGCTCCACCTGTATCTGCAGCTACCGCGTTACCATAGCCCTCAACCCAAACTTTTGTGCCTAATGGGATAATACGAGGATCCACCGCAATAACCTTCATATCTGGATTTGCGCGCAGGTTAAGACCAGCTGCTGATATACCTGAGCAGCCTGTGCAGTGTGGTGTATATGCAGTTGCTTCAACATAAAACTCTTTTCCTGACTTCGGTTCACTAGAACGTGATACTTTTGCAGTTACAACTTTTGTACCTACTGATAAAACCTTTGTTTTCGGTTGGTCAATTATTTTTTCAGAAGCTACCTTTTTAGATACAACTTTACCGTTTTCTTTCACGATATTATACGTACGCTCGACTTTACCTTTTTTACCTTCTGTTACAACTTTCTCTTTACCCTTCAATAACGAAGAATCGTTTTTTCTTTCAATTGGGAAATCTACTGATTCCTCCACTACATCGGTAACCTTTTCTACGCGAACAACTGCGATTTTATCATTCGGAGTGATAACGTCCTCCAAATTTTTATCGACACGATCCGATTCACCTAGTTGAATCTCTTGTTGTTTTAAAAAGTTAGCGACCGTAGTCGAAGTGGACCATACTTGTCTCTCTTTTGTGCCATCGACAAGCGTTAACTGAAACGCCTTTTGAATATCGATTTTGTTATCGGCTCCTACTTCTGTATCTAAGCTTTGTGATACAAGATCCTGCTCTGTTACTTCAATATTTGCTTCTTCCAAAATGTTCTTCACTACTTTTTCAGTTGTCCAAACTTTTGACTGATTTCCATCAACTGAAATTACTATTTCTTTTGCCTGTTCCCATTCGATTGACATTCCACTATCAATCTTGGTGCTCAGTGAGGGTGATACTTTATCATAATTAGTTAAATCTATATTTTGAGCTGTAAGTAGCTCATCAACCGTAGTTGCGTGTGTGTATAATTTTGATGTCTCACCGTTTGCAATAAGCGTAACGGGAGTTTTCGTTCCATGATAAAGAACGAATGCAATTACAGATACAAACAGGACTACCGATAAAACCCGAATTCCTGTTTGCTTACTCCTCAATGATCCTAAGAACTGGCTTTTCATGGATTGATTTGACATGAAAATAACGCCTCCTTAATACAAAGTTGGATTATACGCGACTACTTTTCGTACTGTCAATAGAAATGAATTTTTGTAAAATTGGGTGTTTTATTTAAACTCGTGACACAACTAGTATTGGAGACGTATTAAAACTTTAATCAATTCCAAATAAAAAATAATCCAAATAAGTATTCCATCAATTTGATAAATATTTTTTTGGATTATTTATTTTGCAATTTTACTTCATGGTTATTAATCAATTTTAAAAAAGCGCTTTGCATTTTCAGTCGTTTTTAAGGCAACTTCTTCCACTGGTAATTCCTTAAGTCGTGCAATTTCCTCCGCGACTAAAGTAACGTACGCAGGTTCGTTTCGTTTCCCTCTGTAAGGATGAGGTGCTAAATACGGAGCATCTGTTTCTATTAATAGGTGTTCCAATGGTATTTCAGTGGCTACTTCTTTTGGCTGACGCGCATTTTTAAATGTTACAGGTCCTCCTAAACTAATCATAAAGTTCATGTCTATGCATTCACGGGCAGTTTCAACACTCCCACCAAAACAATGCATAATACCACCCACAGCTGCTGCATCTTCTTCATGTAAAATGCGAACAACATCTCCTGTTGCATCACGGTTATGAATAATAATTGGCAAATTAAGTTTTTTTGCTAGTTGGATTTGCTTTCGGAACCAGTACTGTTGGATATCTTTCGGTGATTTATCCCAATAATAATCCAGTCCTGTTTCACCAATCCCAACTACTTTAGGATGTTTTGCAAGTTGTTCAATCCAATTTAAGTATTCATCTGTACAATCTATTGCATCTACTGGATGCCAACCAATCACGGCATAAATAAAATCAAACTCTTCTATAAGTTGCATCGCTCGTTCTATTGTTTTTTTATCAAAGCCGATAACAACCATTTTTTCTATTTTTGCAGCAATTGCTCGGTCAATTACCTCATGTAAATCTTCCTCATACTGATCTGCGTTTAAATGGACATGTGTATCGATATATGTGCTCATCATCATTTCTCCTATCGTGTATTGTACTCAGTGAACATATTTCTTAGTTTTCAGTATTATTACATTCAAATTACAAAAATAAAACCCCTTGTTATATTACCTGTTCAAAAATAGTAATTATAATTCCAAATAACTATAGAATTAACTATTTCTCTCAACAAAATATTATATCAATATACTTTATAGCGGATTAAAATACAAAAGCCTGTTGAACATCATTCGTCCAACAGACTCCATTTAAATCACTTCACTTGTGCACCGTTTGCCAATTTAGGATCGACAGTTGCCAATGTTAATATGCCATCGTGCGAGCCCGCTAAAATCATACCTTGAGATAATTCTCCACGCAATGTAACCGGTTTTAAATTTGCTACTACAATTACTTTTTTACCAACTAATTCTTCTGGTTTATAATGCTCAGCAATACCTGAAACAACTTGACGTTGCTCATAACCTAAGTCCACTTGTAACTTTAACAGCTTCTTCGCTTTTGCAACCGGTTCACAAGCTAATACTGTCGCAACTCTTAAATCAATTTTCATGAAATCGTCTATTGAAATTTCTTCTGTATTAGGTGCTTCTACACTTGTAGATTCTTCTTGTTCTGTTGTTTTTACAGAGCCTTGCATTTGTTCACGAATATAGGCCACTTCAATTTCCGCATCTAAACGTGGGAAAATTGGTGTTCCTTTTTCTACCACTTTAATGTTTCCTGGAATAACATTGCCGAATGTTTCAATTGTGTCCCATGCTAATAATTTATCATCTAGTCCTAATTGCTCCATAATTTGCTTTGGTGCATTTGTCATAAACGGTTGAATCAGCACTGCAATATGACGTAAACTTTCTGCTAAATTATTCATTACAGCAGCTAACTTATTTCTATCCGCCTCGTCTTTTGCCAATACCCAAGGAGATGTTTCATCAATATACTTATTTGTACGTGATACAAGTGACCAAATCTCCGAAAGTACGACACTAAATTGCATTTTTTCCATACTTTCTTCATATCTAATACGTACACTTTCAGCATGTGATTTTAAAGCTGCATCAAATTCCGTTTCCTGTAAGTTTTCAGTAGGAATTTCTCCATCAAAATACTTGTTCATCATTGAAACAGTTCGATTTAAAAGATTTCCTAAGTCATTTGCTAAATCAAAGTTTGTACGTTCCACAAATGATTCTGGTGAGAAGACACCATCTTGACCAAATGGCAATTCACGTAATAAGAAATAGCGTGTCGCATCTAGACCATATCGCTCGATTAACATTTCTGGATAGACAACGTTTCCTTTAGATTTCGACATCTTGCCATCCTTCATCATAATGAAACCGTGTGCAAAAATCTTTTTCGGTAAAGGCAACTCCAAGGCCATTAGGAAGATCGGCCAATAAATCGTATGGAATCGCACGATATCTTTACCTACTACATGGACATCGGCTGGCCAGTATTTATTGAACAACTCTTCATTGTCAGAACCATACCCTAATGAAGTAATGTAGTTCGATAAAGCATCTACCCAAACATAAATAACATGTTTCGGATTTCCTGGTACTTTAATACCCCAGTCGAATGATGTTCGAGAAACCGATAAATCTTCCAATCCCGGTTTAATGAAGTTATTAATCATTTCATTTTTTCGAGATTCAGGTTCTATAAATTCTAAATTATCCTCATAATAAGCAAGTAATCGATCTGCATACTTTTTCATATTAAAGAAGTAAGATTCTTCATTTACCTTTTGAACACCCCGACCACAATCCGGGCACTTTCCGTCCATTAATTGCGTCTCAGTATAGTAAGATTCACAAGGCACACAATATAACCCTTCGTATTCACCTATATAAATATCGCCATTATCCAAAAACTTTTGGAAAATCTTTTCGACTGCATCAACATGGCGCTTTTCAGTAGTTTGAATAAAGTCATTATAGGAAATATCCATAGTATCCCATAATTTCTTTGCACTCTCTGCAATTTCGTTTACGTAATCTTGTGGGTGCATACCAGACTCTTGCGCTTTTTCCTGTATTTTTTGACCGTGTTCGTCCATACCTGTTAAAAAGCGTACATCAAAACCTTTTAAACGCTTATACCGCGCTATTGCATCTGATGCAACCGTTGTATAGGCGGTACCGATGTGAAACTTACCGCTTGGATAATAAATTGGGGTTGTTATATAAAATGTTTGTTGTTCACTCACGAAAGTGCCTCCATTTGTTTGTTAAGTATAATCTTTATTCTAACCAAGTACGAAACTTGTTTCAATGAAAGTTTATCGGAATCCCAACATGTCGAAAAATCAACACACAAAATTGGGAATTTCTTAAAGCTTTTTGACTATTGCAAAAAATTTTTGGTAAATATTTTTCATATCTGCACATTATAGTACAAATATGACAAAAAAGTTTCTCAAACGAAGAAATTATGAATGCTAATTAATTGACGTTTATGGTATTAGTTGGTATGATTCTAAATAGACAAGGTAAATGTCGAATTTTGACGAAATTTAAATAAGTTAATTAAGAATATAGGAGGAAATATTAATTATGAAATCAACAGGTATCGTACGTAAAGTAGACGAATTAGGTCGTGTGGTAATTCCAATTGAATTGCGCCGTACATTAGGTATTGCAGAAAAGGATGCTTTAGAAATCTACGTAGACGACGACAAAATTATCTTAAAAAAATATATGCCTAACATGACATGTGCAGTAACTGGTGAAGTTTCTGATGAAAACATGCGCTTAGTAGGCGGTAAATTAATCTTGTCTTCTGAAGGTGCAGAAGCATTAATGAAAGAAATCCAATCAAACCTAAAAAAGTAAGTGAATAAAAATTTTCTAAGTAAATGATACTTTTCTAATATAAAGTATTATTTTACCAAACGAAAAAAGCATTGAAAAGTAAGATGACTTTTCAATGCTTTTTTTATTGATGATATGCTTGATATACATCGCGTTTAGGTAAATTGCGTAATTTAGCTACTTCTTTAATTGCTTCTTTTGAAGAAACTTTCGTTTCCTCTATTATATAAAAGACATGTTCTTCTAAAGACATGTTTGTCCAATAGCTTTCTTCCTCATCTTCTATTTCATCAGCAGTGTTACCTTCCAAAACAATACAAAATTCCCCTCGAATTTCATTTTCGCTTGCCCACACTATCGCTTCCTCTATAGTCCCACGTAAAAACTCTTCAAATTTCTTTGTTAGTTCACGTGCCAATGTAATTTGACGATTTCCTAAAACAAGCTGTAAATCTTTCAAAGTTTCCTTTAAACGATGAGGTGCTTCATAAAAAATTAGCGTTTCTTGTCGTTTCGATAATTTATCCAGTTGCTCTCGACGTTCCTTTTTATTCCGTTTTAAAAAACCAAAGAAATAAAAGGGCTGAGGGGATAAGCCTGATGCAATCAAGGCGGTCAATGCTGCATTTGCCCCTGGGATAGGTACGACAGCAAAATCTTCGGCAATTGCTTTCACTACAATATCTGCACCAGGATCTGAAATGCACGGTAGACCCGCATCACTTACTAATGCGATGGATTTCCCTTCACGCAAATAGCCCAATAACTTCTCCCCACCTACTTCTATATTATGCTCATGATAACTGATAAGCGGTGTTTGTATATCATAGTAATTACATAGCTTTTTCGTATTTCGCGTATCTTCTGCAGCAATAATATCCACTTCTTTTAGAATTCGTAATGCTCGCATAGTCATATCTTCTAAATTGCCAATTGGTGTGGCTACTAAGTACAGGCAGCTTCCTTGCTCATGTTGACTACTTTTCTGTGATTTCATCTGAAGCCCTCCTAATATAATCAATTTTTTGAGAACGTTTAAGTTGTTTGAATGCATATTCAGCCGACATCGCTTGTTCCTTTGTTGTAAAGGTTTCATAGTAAATACATTTTACAGGACCTCGTGCGCGCGTATATTTAGCACCTTTACCTGCATTATGGGCAGCAATACGCTTCTCTAGATTGTTTGTATAACCTGCATAGAATGATGTATCTTTGCACTCTAACACATAAAAATAATGTTTATTTTCCTTCTCCATATAAAAGTGCCCTCACTTCTGCCGTATATTCGTTATCATCCTTATATACGTATAATGGAGGAAGAATTTTCAAATCAGGCTTACCATCTTTTATCGCTTCGATTAATAGCGTATTGGCTTCTTTCCCATGTTTCGGATAGACAAATTGAATTCGCTTCGGCTCTAAACGATTTGCCCGCATTGCTGTCACAATATCCAAAAGTCTACCTGGTCTGTGCACAAAAGCCGCCTTGCCACCTTGCTTTAATAAACGGCTTGCCGCTTCTACTGCCTCGTCTAGTGTTAAATGGATTTCATGCCTCGCAATCGCATAATGTTCACTCGTATTTTTTTCACTTAGTTCGTGTGCTAAAAAATACGGCGGATTACATGTAACTACATCGTATTTTTCGATTCCCAATGTTTGTGGTGTTTCCTTTACATCTCCCAATTGCATATCTATTTGATGTGATAAATCATTATAGGCAATGCTGCGAGTTGCCATGTCATGTAATCTAGGTTGCAGTTCTACTCCTGTAATCTTTGCCTTTGTTCGAGCACTCAAAAATAGCGGAATTACTCCATTTCCCGAACAAAGGTCAATTATATGACCTTTACTTTTTGGGATTTGCACAAAGCGTGCTAATAATACTGCATCTAATGAAAACGAAAAGACTGATGGACTTTGAATAATTCTTAAATCTTCAGCAAGCAAATAGTCCAGTCGTTCATCATTCTTTAACCATTGTTCCAAATCACAATCCTCCACATAACTACTATTTATAAATTCTTACCTAAACAAAAGACTGATATCTACTTTTGCAGATTCAGCCTTTTTTTTTTAACCATTTTGTTTATTTAAAAATGATAGACAGAACAAACAATCTTCACTTTTACGCGAGCTACCAAAATGCACATGGCATACGTGGAAACCTTCGTTATAAAGCCTTGCTAAATTATCGTAACCTTCGCCAATATCTACGGGTTCCTTTTTTATCTCTTCAACTTGTTTACTTGCAATCGCTTCATTCGCCAATAGTTCCTCTAAACGCGTACGTAGGTGAAGGTTTTCTGTTTGAAGCGTCTGATGCTCCTCCATCATATGCGCAACAAATTGCTTAAGTGCGCTAAATTGTTGTTGCATTGATTCAAGCTGTTGTTCGAACTCCATAACAGTATCTAAAAAATTACGGTCCTTCACTCAAGCCACCCCATTAATTCTATCTATATCAGATTTTTCTCATACTGCATGAGCTCTTCAAGCGTATATTCAACCATACGCTCCTGCTTCGTTAAATATACTTGAATAAGTCGCTCTAATACATTTAATCCGATGACTTTGCCTTCTCCTTCTGGTGTCATAGATAGATCACCAATGTCGGGCATACCTTCTTTTGCAATTTCATAATCATCATTTTCATATTTTAAGCAGCACATTAAACGTCCGCATAGCCCGGAAATTTTTGTCGGATTTAATGATAAATTTTGATCCTTTGCCATTTTAATTGACACTGGCTCAAAATCTCCTAAAAATGTCGAACAACAAAGCATTCTTCCACAAGGACCTATTCCGCCAAGTAATTTGGCTTCATCACGAACACCTATTTGGCGAAGTTCAATACGTGTACGGAAAACACTAGCTAAATCTTTTACTAGTTCTCGGAAATCTACACGTCCCTCTGCTGTAAAATAAAAAATAATTTTATTACGATCAAATGTATATTCTACGTCCACGAGCTTCATTTCTAACGAATGTTCAATTATTTTCGTATTCGCTAAATCAAAAGCCCGCTTTGACTCAAATGTATTTTCTTCTACTTGAAAACGATCACGCTCATCTGCAGGTCGAACAACTTGCTTTAATGGTAAAACAACGTCATTTTCCCCGACTTGTCGCATGGGCACTACTACCTTGCCATATTCAATTCCGCGTGCAGTTTCTACGATGACATATTCTCCAACATCCAAAATATATGCTGCTGGATCAAAATAATATATTTTACCCGCTTTTTTAAAGCGAACTCCGACTACATTATACAAATGTATACCCCTCCTGAAGATTCAGCATAAGCTGTTCCATCAATAACGTACGATTCATATTACGATTTAAGTTTGTTCGGGCTTGTAATATTGCCTGCATTTGACTCGATAACTTTTCATACGTCAATACTAAAGCCATCTCATTAAATCGTTGATACATATCGGGATACGTAGACACAGCTTGTTGATTTGCTTTAATCGCAACAATATCACGATACGCAAATAACAATAAATCCAGTGCCCGCTCCATTTCTTCTTTCTCTTTAAATAATGGAAGCCATTCTTCATGAAGGAATAATAAAGCTTCATGAATATTTTGATGAACAATCTCTACTAATTTTAACACTGTTTTCCGTGCAAGTACAAACTGCTCATCATTTGCTAGTGCAAAAGCTGTATCAATATCATTCGTTACCATACTTGTTGTCGATGCCATAGATTTTGTAAGCCCTTGTTCTATGAGCTGCTCCATTAAATTAATACGGGGAGCTTTTGCAAATTTAATTTGCTGACAACGTGAACGAATTGTAGGAATAATAGATTGAATTTGCTCTGTTAATAAAATTGCCACAACTTGTCCATCTGGCTCTTCTAAAAACTTTAAAAGCATATTGGCAGAGGCAATATTTAATTTGTCTGCATGATGCAGAACATAAATTTTCTTCCCTTCCTCTACACCTGTCATTTTCACTTCAGCAACTAATTCCCGTATTTGATCAATTTTAATAAATTGACCATCTGGCTCTATTTGCCAAATATTCGGATGATTTCCCGAATCAATACGTCTGCAATTTCGACATGTTTCACATGGAACATTTTTTGACAAATTTCCGCAAAGGAGAAGTTTCATAAAAAAAGAGACGACATCTCGTTTGCCCGTACCTTTTTCACCTTCAAAAATATAGGCATGTGCTAAACGATTTTTTTCTACAATGGTTTGTAATTGCTTCATTACTACGGGCTGCAGCTTCGTAAGCTCTTCAATAGTTCGTGTCATTTCCTTCACCTTTTCATTTACTGCTTCTTTTTATTTGAATGGTCCTATGTACAATTCAAACAATTTATCTTCTGCTTGGAAAAAAGCCCGTGTCTAGTGCACAACAAAGACACGGGCATATTTTACATATACAGATTTATTAATAGTCCTTTAATTTCGCCAATTTTCGATAATAGCTCAATGGACTCTTTTTCTTCATTTAAAATATCTTCGGTTAATTCGACAAGTCGCTCATCAATTGTTTCGACAATTTTCAGGCGACGTCCTTCACCAAAGCGATTCCATGTATGGGATTGCTTCATTTCAAGACCATAATCAACGGCTTCTTGTAAAAAGCGTTTAATAAGCATTTTAAAACGTGCCAATTCCCTCAAATTTCGAGAACGGGCTACACGATCACCAGCTGTTGATATATCGCCTAAAAGTCTCGTGAGTTGCTCTGATTGCATTTTTGAACCTTGTTTTACAACCATATCTCCAAAACGATTACCATTTTGGTTTGCTGGACGTAAATCATTACGATTTGCATTCAAATTTACCCGGAGATCCTGATTAATTTTCATTTATCATTCGCCTCCAAAAAGTCAATTATGCCTCGGCATAATTGCATCCGAAATCCGCTTTGCCCTCGAAAGAACATGCTGAATTCGTATATCTACCAGAGGCCTTAATATCTTTCATTCTGTTGAAAGATATTAAAAATGATGGAATTGTTCGATTGGCAATACAAATACAATCGCTCCACCAACTTCAACTTCTACAGGGTACGGGATGTAGGAATCAGCATTCCCTCCCATTGGTGAAACAGGAGCGACCATTTGCTCGCGTGAACGACAGTTTTCACGAATAATTTCTAACAACTTTGGAATTAATGAATCATCCGTACCTATTAAAAATGTCGTATTTCCCGACCGTAAAAAACCACCTGTACTCGCTAATTTTGTTGCCCGATAGTTGTTTTTCGTTAATGCATTGGATAAACGGTTACTATCTTGATCCTGTACTACTGCTACTACTAACTTCATCCGTACTCACCCCTTCATTGAATTGGTTCCTCTATTATATCATAAATAAAAGGTACACTTCATTTACTTTTACCCTAATAACGGATTTAAAATCATCCATACATCCTCAATCACTTGCTCTAACTCCTGATCTGCATTAATAATTTTAAAGCGTTCCGGATAACGTCTCATGGCCTCTTCGTAGCCTTCATATACTTTTTCATGGAAGGTTAAACTCTCTACATCTAATCGGTTTAATTCATCCGTACGGGTTGTATGAATACGAGCTAAACCTTTTTCAGGAGATATATTAAAGAATATAGTCACATCTGGAAGGCGTTTTCCTATGGCAAATTCATTAATAGCCAATACTTCATTAACACCGATTTCACGTGCATAGCCCTGATACGCTAATGACGAATCGATGAATCGGTCACATAGTACATGTTTCCCTTTATCTAAAGCAGGTACTATTTTTTCATAAAAATGCTGTGCACGTGCTGCTGCATATAGTAATGCTTCTGTCCGTTCATGCATTTCAGTATGTGATGGATCTAAAATAACAGCACGGATTTTTTCTGCTATTTCAATCCCACCTGGTTCACGTGTTAATAAAGCATCAATCTGTCTTTCTTTGAGACGGTCACCTATTGCTTTTAACACACTCGTTTTACCTGCCCCTTCTCCGCCTTCAAATGTAATAAATAAATTCCTTTGCATTTTTATATTCTCCCTGCATCTATTTTATGACTTGTATTAATTTCTCTTGTAGACGGTGCTCCCCTTGGAACACTGCTCCAATCGCAAGAAGCTCTTCCAATTGACTCAGTTTTGCGACTGTGATTTTCTCACCTGGTACAAATAACGGTATACCGGGTGGATATGGAATTATTGTTGAAGCGGCCACTCGTCCGATTGCTCTCATATACGGGAGCCACTCTTTCTCAGCCCGTTCAATTTCGTCAAAGCTATACTCCGCTTTTATAATAGGTGTCATTTCAAAATTAGCCTGATTATCATACTCTTTCTTTCCTGGTAAGTCCTTCAAATGAATAAGTGCTTCTTTCATTCGGATTCGTAAATCAGCAAATGAATAACTATCTCCCTGCTTTAACAATGGCAAAATAATCAGTACTTGTTTCGCATCAGCCAACTCTACATAAACCTGTTCTTTTTCTAATGCTTCTTTTAATTGGAAGCCTGAATAGCCAGGTGCTCGAATTAATAATTTTAACGTATCATCGACTTCTACTACTTGCAATTCTGTCGATGATGTTAAAGATTCAATAAATCGCTGACGTTTATCCATTAAATAGGAATAGTCAATATCCGTATAATTTGCAACATAGCTTCTCGCATCATCGAGTGAAGCTAACAATAAATAGGACGGACTACTTGATTGTAACATACGTAAATAATGGTTTACCCTTTGTTCGCTTATTAGCGATGTTTTCATATGTAAAAAAGAGGCCATCGTCATTGCCGGCAATGTTTTATGAGCAGACTGTACAACAATGTCTGCACCGGCATCTAAAGCGGATTGTGGCAGTTTTTCTGTCACTTTCAAATGAGCTCCATGTGCTTCATCCACTAATACAGGAATATTGTAAGAGTGGCAAAGGTCAATTTGCTCCACTAAATCACTAGCTGTTACCCCATAATAAGTTGGATATGTAAAAATGGCTGCTTTTGCATATGGATAGCTCGCTAATGCAGAACTCAGTGTATTCAATTCAATACAGCCAGGAGTTTGACTTTCAGTATGCCATTTAGGAGCAATATATACTGGGTTTACCCCAACTAGTTCAAGAGCATGAAAAATAGATTTATGCGCATTACGTTGGACAAGGACCGTATCCCCTCTTTGACATGTTGCATAAATCATCGCCAAGTTACCAACTGTAGAACCGTTAACTAAAAAGAAACTGCGGTCTGCTCCATATGTAGAAGCAAGTAACTGTTCTGCTTGTAAAATAATTGTTTCTGGATGATGGAAGTCATCTAAGCCTGTCAACTCGGTTACATCGTATGTTAATGCGCGCTTAACCACACTTGGTAAATTTGAAAGCAACCCATTTTTATGTCCAGGCACATGAAGGGATTGCGGTTCATTCGCTACAAATTCTTTTAATGCTTGAACAATTGGTCGGTTGTTTTTCACCGTCGTCACCTCATTTATTATAGTCCTTCTATTATAAGACGATTATGCAAATAAAAAAACTAGCCAACAACCCTCATTAGCTAGTGAAATATCTCAGTGAATTTTCACTTTCACTACTGCGAAAGACAATCCCAACAGATTGCGCAGATTATTAAATAACTCCGATATTTTAGTTTAACTTTGACAATAATTAAAGTCCTTCATATTTAATATTCTTTTTTAACTACTTTTTTTTGAAAATTAATTTGTACTAACTTATTAAACAACAAAAAAACCACTGAAAATTCAGTGGTTTTGCGTGTGCGAAGCGACGTCCTACTCTCACAGGGGGAAGCCCCCAACTACCATCGGCGCTAAAGAGCTTAACTTCCGTGTTCGGTATGGGAACGGGTGTGACCTCTTTGCCATCATCACTTCACTATTGAAAGAATTTCATTCTTTCAAAACTGGATAAACGGTTCATTGAATTTGTGCAATAAAATGTGGTTAAGTCCTCGACCGATTAGTATTCGTCAGCTACATGCGTCACCGCACTTCCACCTCGAACCTATCTACCTGATCGTCTTTCAGGGGTCTTACTTACTTGCGTAATGGGAAATCTCATCTTGAGGGGGGCTTCATGCTTAGATGCTTTCAGCACTTATCCCGTCCACACATAGCTACCCAGCGATGCCTTTGGCAAGACAACTGGTACACCAGCGGTGTGTCCATCCCGGTCCTCTCGTACTAAGGACAGCTCCTCTCAAATTTCCTACGCCCACGACGGATAGGGACCGAACTGTCTCACGACGTTCTGAACCCAGCTCGCGTACCGCTTTAATGGGCGAACAGCCCAACCCTTGGGACCGACTACAGCCCCAGGATGCGATGAGCCGACATCGAGGTGCCAAACCTCCCCGTCGATGTGGACTCTTGGGGGAGATAAGCCTGTTATCCCCGGGGTAGCTTTTATCCGTTGAGCGATGGCCCTTCCATGCGGAACCACCGGATCACTAAGCCCGTCTTTCGACCCTGCTCGACTTGTAGGTCTCGCAGTCAAGCTCCCTTATGCCTTTACACTCTTCGAATGATTTCCAACCATTCTGAGGGAACCTTTGGGCGCCTCCGTTACTCTTTAGGAGGCGACCGCCCCAGTCAAACTGTCCGCCTGACACTGTCTCCTACCCCGCTAAGGGGCATGGGTTAGAAGTTCAATACAACCAGGGTAGTATCCCACCGACGCCTCCTCCGAAGCTGGCGCTCCGGGATCTCTGGCTCCTACCTATCCTGTACAAGTTGTACCAAAATTCAATATCAGGCTACAGTAAAGCTCCACGGGGTCTTTCCGTCCTGTCGCGGGTAACCTGCATCTTCACAGGTACTATAATTTCACCGAGTCTCTCGTTGAGACAGTGCCCAGATCGTTACGCCTTTCGTGCGGGTCGGAACTTACCCGACAAGGAATTTCGCTACCTTAGGACCGTTATAGTTACGGCCGCCGTTTACTGGGGCTTCAATTCACAGCTTCGCTTGCGCTAACCGCTCCTCTTAACCTTCCAGCACCGGGCAGGCGTCAGCCCCTATACGTCACCTTACGGTTTTGCAGAGACCTGTGTTTTTGCTAAACAGTCGCCTGGGCCTATTCACTGCGGCTTCTCTAGGCTATGCACCCAAAGAAGCACCCCTTCTCCCGAAGTTACGGGGTCATTTTGCCGAGTTCCTTAACGAGAGTTCTCTCGCACACCTTAGGATTCTCTCCTCGACTACCTGTGTCGGTTTGCGGTACGGGCACCTCTCACCTCGATAGAGGCTTTTCTTGGCAGTGTGAAATCAGGAACTTCGCTCATAAGAGCTCGTCATCACAGCTCAACGTTATAGTATGCGGATTTGCCTACATACACGCCTTACTGCTTGAACACGCGCAACCAACGGCGTGCTTACCCTATCCTACTGCGTCCCCCCATTTCTCAAACGGTGAGGAGGTGGTACAGGAATATCAACCTGTTGTCCATCGCCTACGCCTATCGGCCTCGGCTTAGGTCCCGACTAACCCTGAGCGGACGAGCCTTCCTCAGGAAACCTTAGTCATACGGTGCATGGGATTCTCACCCATGTTTCGCTACTCATACCGGCATTCTCACTTCTAATCGCT